>NZ_JBLUPZ010000002.1:0-777591 GCF_048068255.1 Pseudomonas sp. NY15374 | reverse complement strand
TAACGTATTTGGGGGGGTTTCCATGTGAGCACCGGCCCGCCCCCGGGTCGGGGCCACCCCTTTTCTTTTTGGGGGGGGGCCGCCCCGCCAACGGGGCGCTGCTGTTTCAGCCTGGGATTAAAGCAGTCTTACTTCACTTCAACAGCCAGACTCTGGGCAATCTTGTTCTGCCACAGCGCAGGGCCGGTGATGTGTACCGACTCGCCATTGCTGTCCACCGCGACGGTGACCGGCATGTCCTTGACGTCGAACTCGTAGATCGCTTCCATGCCCAGTTCGGCGAACGCCAGGACCTTGGACTTGCGAATCGCCTGGGCCACCAGGTAGGCGGCGCCGCCAACGGCCATCAGGTACACGGCCTTGTTGTCCTTGATCGCCTCGATGGCGGTCGGGCCGCGCTCGGACTTGCCGATCATGCCCAGCAGGCCAGTCTGCTCGAGGATCTGCCGGGTGAACTTGTCCATGCGCGTGGCAGTGGTTGGGCCGGCAGGGCCGACCACTTCGTCACCGACCGGATCGACCGGGCCGACGTAGTAGATGAAGCGGCCTTTCAGATCCACCGGCAGCTCTTCGCCACGGTTGAGCATTTCGACCATGCGCTTGTGCGCAGCGTCGCGGCCGGTGAGCATCTTGCCGTTGAGCAGGATGGTCTCGCCCGGTTTCCAGCTGGCGACTTCTTCCGGGGTGATCTCGTCGAGGTTGACGCGACGTGCGCTCGGGCCGGCTTCCCAGACGATTTCCGGGTAGGCATCCAGCGACGGCGCTTCCAGCTCTGCCGGGCCGGAGCCGTCGAGCACGAAGTGGGCGTGACGGGTGGCGGCGCAGTTGGGGATCATGCACACCGGCAGCGAAGCGGCGTGGGTCGGGTAGTCCATGATCTTGACGTCGAGCACGGTGGTCAGGCCGCCCAGGCCCTGGGCGCCGATGCCCAGCTGGTTGACCTTCTCGAACAGCTCCAGGCGGATCTCTTCGATGCGGTTCTGCGGGCCACGGGCTTTCAGTTCATGGATGTCGATCGACTCCATGAGCACTTCCTTGGCCATGACTGCGGCTTTCTCTGCTGTACCGCCGATGCCGATGCCCAGCATGCCAGGCGGGCACCAGCCAGCGCCCATGGTCGGGACGGTCTTGAGCACCCAGTCGACGATCGAGTCGGACGGGTTGAGCATGGCCATCTTCGACTTGTTCTCCGAACCGCCGCCCTTGGCTGCGACGTCGACTTCGACCTTGTCGCCGGGCACGATGGAGTAGTGGATCACCGCCGGGGTGTTGTCCTTGGTGTTCTTGCGGGCACCGGCCGGGTCGGCCAGGATGGAGGCGCGCAGGACGTTTTCCGGCAGATTGTAGGCGCGGCGCACGCCCTCGTTGATCATGTCGTCCAGGCTCATGGTCGCGCCGTCCCAGCGCACGTCCATGCCAACGCGCACGAACACGGTGACGATACCGGTGTCCTGGCAGATCGGGCGGTGGCCGGTGGCGCACATGCGCGAGTTGATCAGGATCTGGGCGATGGAGTCGCGGGCAGCGGGCGATTCTTCACGCAGATAGGCTTCGTGCATCGCCTGGATGAAATCGACGGGGTGGTAGTACGAGATGAATTGCAGGGCGTCGGCAACGCTCTGAATCAGGTCGTCTTGCTTGATCACGGTCATGCAGCGCGCTCCTCTTAAAGACGGGAACATTCGTAAAGGCATCGACACAGCCGACCAGCGCGTCGAAAGGCCTTGCAAGGCGCACCGGCAGGTCAGGCCGGCACAAAAAGGGCGCGGCAGTATAGCGCGGCTGCCCGTGGGAAACACCTGCGAGTGGTCTGGACCATGGTCGGCCGCTGCCAGGCATCGTTCTTGCTGGCGCTCTGTACAATGGCAACAGACTTCAGGAGACCCTTCGTACATGCCCGATCTTCGTGTGGGCGAGCGCTGCATCAGCGTTCCAACCGGCAGCAACCTGCTCGACGCCCTCAATGGCGCCGGCCTGAACGTGCCCTACAGTTGCCGGGCCGGCAGTTGCCACGCCTGCCTGGTGCGTTGCGTCGATGGCGAGCCGCAGGACGCCCGGCCCGAAGCCTTGCCCGACGACAAGCGTGAGCAGGGCTGGCGATTGGCATGCCAATGCCGGGTGGCCGGCGATATGCGGGTTGCCGTGTTCGATCCCCTGACCGACGGCCTGCCTGCGAAGGTGATTGAGGTCGATTGGCTGGGCGATGTGTTGCGTCTGCGGCTGCGACCCGAGCGTGGCTTGCGCTATCGGGCCGGCCAGCATCTGGTGCTATGGCTGGGGTCGGTGGCGCGACCTTATTCGCTGGCAAGCCTGCCGGGCGAGGATGAATTTCTCGAATTTCATATCGACTGCCGACGTCCAGGCGCCTTCTGCGACCAGGCGCGGGGCTTGAAAATTGGCGACCAGATGGTTCTGGGGGAGCTCAGAGGGGGCGCGCTGCACTACGACCCCGACTGGCAGGAGCGGCCGCTGTGGTTGCTGGCGGCAGGTACCGGCCTTGCCCCGCTGTGGGGCGTTGTGCGAGAGGCTTTGCGTCAAGGCCATCGGGCAGAAATCAAGGTGATGCATGTGGCACGCGACGCTGCCGGGCATTACCTGCAACCCGCGCTGCAACAGATGCATGGCATCGATGCCGAATGCGTGCTGCAGGAACATCTCGAGGAGGCGCTTGCCAGCTTGCGTCCGACCTCTCGCCAGACCATCGCTTTGCTCTGTGGATCGCCCGCAAGTGTCGAGCGCTTCGCGCGCAGATTGTTCATCGCCGGTGTGCCGAGAAATCAGGTATTGGCTGACGTGTTCGTCGAGCATGCCTGACGTTCTTGCACCACACGCCCTATCGCGGGCTACCAAAAAAAAGACCGCTCCGAAGAGCGGTCTTTTTTGGGGGCGCCTGAGGCCGTTGCCACGGCTTGGGCATCAACCAACCAGCGGATCACCGACGTGCAGGATCTTCATGCCGTTGGTGCCACCGATGGTGTGGTAGCTGTCGCCCTTGGTCAGGATCACCCAGTCACCCTGTTCGACCAGCCCACGCTTGAGCAGCTCGTCGACAGCCGCCTGGCTGACCTTGTCGGCCGGCAGCGATGCCGGATCGAAGGCGATCGGGTAGACGCCGCGGAACATCGAAACGCGGGCCTGGGTTGCGCGGTGTGGCGACATGGCGAAGACCGGCACATGCGAGCGCAGGCGCGACATGATCAGCGGGGTGTAGCCGCTTTCGGTCAGGGCGATGATCGCCTTCACGCCAGGGAAGTGGTTGGCGGTGTACATCGCCGCCAGGGCGATGCTCTCGTCGCAGCGCTCGAAGGTGGTGTGCAGGCGGTGGCTGGACTTCTGGTTGGTCGGGTGCTTTTCGGCGCCCAGGCAGATACGTGCCATGGCCTGCACCGCTTCGATCGGGTACGAGCCGGCGGCGCTTTCGGCCGACAGCATCACCGCATCGGTGTTGTCCAGCACGGCGTTGGCCACGTCGGATACTTCGGCGCGGGTCGGCATCGGGTTCTGGATCATCGACTCCATCATCTGGGTCGCTACGATCACCGCTTTGTTGTTGCGGCGCGCGTGCTGGATGATCTTCTTCTGGATGCCGATCAGCTCGGCGTCGCCGATTTCCACGCCGAGGTCGCCACGGGCAACCATCACCGCGTCGGAAGCAGCGATCAGGCCGTCGAGGGTTTCGTCGTCGGCAACGGCTTCGGCACGCTCGATCTTGGCCACCAGCCAGGCGCTGCCGCCGGCTTCGTCACGCAGCTTGCGTGCGTATTCCATGTCCTTGGCGTCACGCGGGAAGGAGACGGCCAGGTAGTCCAGGTCCATTTCCGCGGCCAGTTTGATGTCGGCCTTGTCTTTTTCGGTCAGGGCCGGTGCAGTCAGGCCGCCACCCTTGCGGTTGATGCCCTTGTGGTCGGACAGTGGGCCACCGACGATCACCACGCAATGCAGCGCGTCGGCAGTAGCGGTTTCGACGCGCATGACCACGCGACCGTCGTCGAGCAGCAGCTCGTCACCTACACCGCAGTCCTTGACCAGGTCGGGGTAGTCGATGCCGACGATATCCTGGTTGCCTTCGGTGAGCGGGTGGGCGGTGGAGAAGGTGAACTTGTCACCGATCTTCAGTTCGATGCGCTTGTTGCTGAACTTGGCGATACGGATCTTCGGACCTTGCAGGTCGCCCAGCAGTGCGACGTGGCGGCCGTTCTTGGCGGCGATGTCGCGGATCAGGCGAGCGCGGGCCTTGTGCTCGTCCGGAGTGCCGTGGGAAAAGTTCAGACGTGCCACGTCCAGGCCGGCGAGGATCAGTTGTTCGATCACTTCCGGCGAGTTGCTGGCGGGGCCCAGGGTGGCGACGATTTTGGTACGGCGGATGGTCATGCACAGACTCCTATAGTGAAGCGCAGCGAAAGGCTACTCCTCAATTGAGCTGTAGTCATTGTTCCGTTGCACTACCTTGCAGGTTGGCGAGAGGGCGGTTGCACCGTCGGCAGCACCCTACAAGCAGCAGGTTACAGGTAGACGCTTGCCGCCGGGCGTCTGCGGGATGAAGCGTGCATCGGCGCGCTGAAGAAATCGGGGCGAAGGCCGATATACTGCCCATCAAAGGAGAATTCCCATGCGAGCCCTGATCGTGTTAACCATGGCGGCCAGTGTCGTCGGCTGCACCCGTTGGTCCATGGACCATCACCTGAACAACGCCTACCGTGCCTACGACCGCGGCGATTGCCAGCGCGTGATGCTGGAGCTGTCGCAGGTCGATCGCACCAGCCGTGCCCGCCCGTTCATCCATCCGGAAGTGGCGATGCTGCGTGGCCAGTGCCTGGAGCGGCAGAAACTCTATGTCGATGCAGCCCAGACCTACCAGTTCCTGATTCAGCGCTACCCGCAGAACGAGTATGCCTACCGTGCCCAAGCGCGCCTGCAGACCCTGGAGCAGCTAGGCCATCTGCGTGGTGAGCCTGCGGTGACCCGCCCTGCGCCGACTACCCCTTTGCGTTAATACCAAGGTGACAATGATTTCATCCGGGCCGCCGCTCAGGCTAAGCTAGGCTGTAAAGTAGGTGTAACGCTCACCGCCAGTACCTGGTCTTCCTGGCATAGGGTACGGAGAATCATGTTCATCGAACGTCAGATCGATCGTCATCAACTGCCTTACGTGCTCAAGGTCTTCAACCGGTTGACCGATCAGGAGATTGGTTACCTGGGGAATGCCTCCGAGGATGGGGTCATGGTGATCAGCCAGCTCCCGATCATGGTCGGCCCGGATTTCGAGCTGCAGCTGCGTGTGCCGCTTGCAGGCGGTGGCCATCAGTTCATCAATCTCACCGCCAGTTGCCTGTGGAGCCGCGAGGACCAGACCCCGGGGCATTACGATGCCGGCTTCATGCTGCTACAGGCGCCGCGCGAGTACGAGGAGTTCGTGCGCTCACTGCGCGACTTCTTCAGTTTCAGGCCGATGAACGAGTCGGCCTGAAGGCGTTCCTCCGGTAGACTCGTCCGCGAACTTTGTACAGGACGACACCGTGAGCTCCAGCATCTTCTGGCACGACTACGAAACCACCGGTATCAATCCGCGCTGCGACCGGCCGCTGCAGGTTGCAGGCGTACGCACCGATTTCGAGCTCAACGAGATCGACGAACCGGTCAACCTGTATTGCCGCCCCTCCGACGACATCCTGCCGCACCCCGCCGCCTGCCTGGTCACCGGTATCACCCCTGAACAACTGATCGCCAAAGGCTTGGGGGAAGCGGAGTTCATGACCAGGGTGCATGAACAGTTGTCGCGCCCCGGCACCTGTGGCGCAGGCTACAACACCTTGCGCTTCGATGATGAAGTCACTCGCTACAGCCTCTACCGCAACTTCTTCGACCCCTACGCCCGTGAGTGGCAGGGTGGCAACAGCCGCTGGGACTTGATCGATGTAGTGCGTACCGCCTATGCCCTGCGCCCGGAGGGTATCGTCTGGCCGCAGCAGGACGGACGCACCAGCCTGCGCCTGGAGTTGCTGAGCAAGGCCAACGGCATCGACCACGGTCATGCCCACGAGGCCCTGTCCGATGTCCGGGCCACCATCGCGTTGGCTCGTCTGATTCGCCAACGCCAGCCCAAACTTTATGACTGGTTGTTCCAGTTGCGTAGCAAGCACGAAGTCATGGAGCAGATTCGTCTGCTCCAGCCGCTGGTGCATATTTCCGGGCGCTTCTCCAGCGAACGTAGTTACCTGGGGGTGGTATTACCCTTGGCCTGGCACCCGCGTAATCGCAATGCACTGATTGTGTGCGACCTGCACATGGAAACCTTGCCTTTAATAAGGGAAAGTGCCGAGGTATTGCGTTCGCGTTTGTACACGCGGCGCGAGGAGTTGGCTGACGGCGAATTGCCGGTTCCGCTGAAGTTGGTGCACATCAACAAGTGCCCGGTGGTGGCGCCATTGAACGTATTGCGCCCGGTCGATCAACAGCGACTGGGTCTTGATATGTCGCTTGTTCAGTCTCGCGCCGAACAATTGATGCAAAAGCATGACGCGTGGCGGGACAAGCTGGAGAACGTCTACACCGCTGATGAATTCTCACCCAGCGAAGATCCTGAGCAACAGTTGTACGAGGGATTTCTCGGGGATCGTGATCGTCGCCTGTGCGAGCAAGTTCGTTTGAGCGAGCCGCGACAGTTGGGGCAGGGGCACTGGATGTTCGATGATGCGCGCATGCCCGAGCTATTGTTCCGTTATCGAGCGCGCAACTTTATCGACACGCTGAACGAACAGGAGCAGCAACGCTGGCATCGCTTTTGCCAGCAGCGCCTGAGCGATCCGCAGCTGGGCGCGCCCAACACCCTGGGCGATTTCGAGCAGGCGGCGCAGGCGAGTCTGGCCAATGCGGACGATGCCGGGCGGCAGGTGCTGGAGGCCTGGCTGGCGCATGCCGGGAAACTGCGAATGCATTATGGGTTGGCAGAATAAATAAAAACGCCGGCGATGAGCCGGCGTTTTTGTTGAAGCCATACGCAATTGTCTGGATCAGTCCAGCAGGGTTGCCCAGCTTTCAACCACGTCACCACCCCACTTGGCTTTCCATTCTTTCAGGGTCTTGTGGTTGCCGCCTTTGGTTTCAATCACTTCACCGTTGTGCGGGTTTTTGTATTGCTTGACCTTGCGAGCACGTTTGGTGCTGGTGGTCTTGGCAGCGCCACGCGGGGCCTTGCTCAGTTTGGATTCCGGGTCGAGCAGGGCAATCACGTCACGCAGCGACTTGGAGTATTCGCCCATCAGTGCGCGCAGTTTGCCTTCGAATTCCAGCTCTTTCTTCAGCTTGTCATCTTGCGACAGGTTGGCGAGGCGAGCTTGAAGTTCCTTGATAGCTTCTTCGGTGGCGCGGTATTCGTTGATCAGGGACATGGAGTGTTCCTTGGTGAATGTACAGAGAGACAGTGGGCCAATAATAGACAGGCGATACCCGCAAGTAAACAATTAATAAGGGTGTCAAATGTCGAATCATTGTGACGCAACAATAAGAATGCGTCGGTAAAGAAAAATTTACATATTGCGTTATGCGTATCTTCTCACCTCATGCGCCAGCCCGCGGAGGGGTCTGGCCGCCACACAGGCCAATGGTTACTGCCTTTTTCACGGCAGATGGCTAGAATGTGCGCCTTTGCGAAGTTTTCCGGAGTCTGATCCATGCGCACCTATCGTCTGACGATTGCCTGCCCCGACCGTGTCGGCATCGTGGCAAAAGTCAGTAACTTCCTGGCCTTGTACAACGGCTGGATCAACGAAGCCAGCCACCATTCCGACGAGCAGAGCGGGTGGTTCTTCATGCGCCATGAAATCCGCGCCGAATCGCTGCCATTCGGTATCGAGGCCTTCCGCGAGGCCTTTACGCCGATCGCCGAAGAGTTCTCGATGAGCTGGAATATCACCGATTCGGCGCAGAAGAAGCGCGTGGTGCTGATGGCCAGTCGCGAGTCGCACTGCCTGGCCGACCTGCTGCACCGCTGGCACACCGATGAGCTGGACTGCGATATCCCGTGCGTGATCTCCAACCACAACGACCTACGCAGCATGGTCGAGTGGCACGGTATTCCGTTTTTCCACGTGCCGGTCGATCCCAAGGACAAGGCCCCGGCCTTCGCCGAAGTTTCGCGCCTGGTTGCCGAGCATGGTGCTGATGTGGTGGTGCTGGCGCGCTACATGCAGATCCTGCCGCCACAGTTGTGCCAGGACTACGCGGGGCGTGTGATCAACATCCACCACAGCTTCCTGCCATCGTTCGTCGGCGCCAAGCCCTACCACCAGGCTGCACTGCGCGGTGTGAAGCTGATCGGTGCCACTTGCCACTATGTCACCGAAGAGCTGGACGCAGGTCCCATCATCGAGCAGGACGTGGTGCGTGTGAACCATGCCGACAGCATCGAGGATATGGTTCGCTTCGGTCGTGATGTGGAGAAAATGGTGCTGGCGCGCGGTTTGCGCTACCACCTGGAAGACCGCGTGCTGGTTCACGGCAACAAGACCGTGGTCTTCGACTGACCGGAGCCCGCCCAGATGGCCGATCCGCGTGACAAGGCTGGCGCCCAGCCTCCGCCGACACTCGGTGAAGGCTGCCTGGCGCGCTACGATCCCGAGGCGTTGAGCGACGAAGACGGTACCGAGTTCGAAGGTGCCGCCGAGCTCTGGGAGCAACTCAACCCGCCTGACGCCGCCAGCGCTCCAGCAACGGGCGCGCCAGCAGGCAGACGAACACCGGCCCCCCGGCGAGCAGATAGAAGTAATAAGTGACGGCGCGCCAGATCAGGATCGCCGCCGCCGCTGTCGAGCTGCCCACCAGTGGCGACAGCAGGGTCGCCGAGGTCAGCTCGGCGGCCCCTGCACCGCCTGGCAGCAGGCTGAATTGGCCGGCACTGAGCGAGAGCATCTGCACCAGGAAGCTCGGTATCCACGACAGCTCCACCCCCAGCCCCCTCAATACCAGATACAGCACGCTGTAGCGCAAGCTCCAGTGCGCGCAGGTGAGGGCGAATACCAGCGCCAGCGTGCGCTTGGGCAGGCGCCAGGTTTCGGCCAGTGCCCGGATGAAGCGCAGCAGCCTACGTGCCCAGCGCCGACGACGGCTTTTCGACAAACCCAGGCGTTGCAGCAGACGGCCGTTCCAGCGCATCACGCCACGACGGCAGCGCAGCAGCACGACGATTGCCGCCAGCACGCCACACAGCAAGGCGGCACTGCCCAACAACATGCTTTCCTGGCTGCGGCCCAGGCTGTGGAACAGGGCGTAGCCGGCGATGGCCAGCATGGCGCAGAAGAAGAACAGCAGGTCGTTCAACTGATCCATGGCGAACACTGCGCCACTGCGGGCGGGGCCAATGCGTTCGCGGGCCAGCAGTGTCATCAGGGTCAACGGGCCTCCGCTACCGCCGGGGGTAGTGCAGATGGCGAATTCGGTCGCCATCACCACACCCAGGCTGCGTACTCTGCCCAGTTGCGCGCCCTGCTGGCCGAGCAGCAAGCGCAGGCGCACGGCGTTGATGATCCAGCACAGCAGAATCATGCCTAGCAGCGTTGCCATCAGCCCCGGGTCGAACGTCTGCAGGCGCGGCAGCAGTTGGCTGCCGCCGAGCAAACCCGGCACCAGCACGGCGAGCACCAGTGCCAGCCCCAGCCAGGCGAGGCGGTTCATGGGCAGATCCTGCGCTCCAGCCAGGCGGATTTGGTCAGAGGCTCACGCCCTTGCTTGATCAATTCACGCAGGGTACGCAACCAATAGTTGCGTGCGCTGGCGTGGCGCATATCCACCGGATGCAGGCCCAGGCGCAGGGTTTCGGCCTGGCGCCAGCGTCGAGCCTGCCAATCACAGAGCACCCGTGACATACCGCGGCGCCATGCACTGCGGGCGCTCCAGACCAGCCCAGGAGCTTCGATCGCGGTGAAGTCCGGCAGCCGATAAAGGTGCTGCGGTGTGCTGGTGTAGCGCAGCGGCAGGCGGCGCAGGGCCTGGCGGGTGCCTTCGCTCATCAGCCAGGCGGGCGCGACGAAGCCTGCGACCGGCCAGCCTTGGCTGGCGAACAGGGCCAGGCCCGCCTCCAGACGTTGCAGGGCTTCGCGCTGCTCCAGCGCATAGAACTCGCCCTCATGGGTGTAGATCCGGCGCATGAAGTACTCGGCAGGCCCGCGTGGGGCAGGGCCATCGTCGGCGTGGTAGAAACCATGCAGCGCCAATTCGTCGCCGCGCGCCAGGCGCCGATCGAGCAGGCGGCAGAAGTCGGGGGAACGGGCCAATGCGTTGCGGTGGTGGAAGTCCGGGACCACCAGCCAGGTCATGGGCACGTCGCCCATTGCATCGACGGCTTCGACGAAGGGGCGGTAGTCGGGCCAGGTTTCGGGCGCGACATCGTGCAGCACCAGCATCAGGCTACGCGAATCGGCGGGCGCTTCACGCATGGGCGCGTACCTGTGGCGACAGGCCAAGCACGGCCTGGTAGTGCAGCAGCAGGCCATCGACCACGCTGTCCCACGAGTAATGCTGCTCCACATGGCGACGGGCCTGGGCGCCGAGGGGGCGCACGCCGGCTTCGAAGATTTCGCGCACTGCCCCGGCCATTGCCTGGCTGTCGTTGGCCTGGCACAGGCGCCCGCACTGGTCGTTGACGATCTCGCCGAAAGCCCCGGCGTGCACGGCGACCACCGGTGTGGCGCTGGCCATGGCCTCGAGTATCACCAGGCCAAAGGTTTCCTGGTCGCCGGCGTGCAGCAACAGGTCGGCACTGGCGAGCAGGCGGGCCACTTCATCGGCGGGGCAGAAGTGGTCGATCACGCTGACGTTGTCCGGCACGTTGGCCGGCATGTTCGAGCCGACCAGCAACAGGTGGTAATGGCGACCCAGGTGGCCCATGCACTCGAGCAGCACTGGCAGGTTTTTCTCCCGCGAGCCGCGACCGGCGAAGACGAGCAGACGAGTAGTGTCGGGAAGGCCGAGTTGGGCCCGCAGGTGCGGATCCCGCCTGTCGGGGTGGAAGGTATTCAGGTCGACCCCCAGGGGCTGTACATGCACATCCCGCACGCCAAGACGGCGCAGTTTGTCGGCCATCACCTGGCTCGGCGCCAGCACCCGATCAAAATTGCCGTAGAGCTTGCTGACATAGGCTTCGACATTGGGGGTGAACCAGTTGCCCATGCGGTTGCTGACCAGCAATGGCAGGTCGGAGTGATAGAAGCCGATCACCGGCACGTCCAGCTTGCGTCGCGCTTCAAGGGCGGCCCAGGCGGTGAGGTAGGGATCGCCGACCTCGATCAGGTCAGGCTTGAGGCGGCGTAGCTCGTTGCACCAGGGCGTCAGGCGTACCGGAAAACGGTAGCCCTTGCCGAACGGCAAGGGCGGGGCTGGCACCTGGTAGATGCCATTGGCATCACGGGCGCTGGGGCCGGGGATCAGCAGACTGTGGCGTACGCCGGGCATGGCGTCGAGGCGATGGTGTTTGGCATCAAGATAGGTCCGTACACCACCGCTGGCCGGGGCGTAGAACATGGTGATGTCAGCGATGTGCACGATCAGCATCCCTCCGGGATCGTCTTCGGGTCTGTCATCCGGCGGTAACAGACCGACGGTGACGCGCCTAAAGGTTGACCTTTATGAAGGATAGTTTGTTCGATCGGGATTGGGCGGCGGGGCATCCTGGCTTGCCCGCTGCGGGAGCGGGCGAGTCGGGATGCCCCGCCGCTCCCACAGGTGCTGCACAGCCCTGAGGCGTCAGATACGGAAACTGCCCACCAGTTGCTTGAGGCGTGCGGCCTGCTGTTCCAGATCGGAGCAGGCGCGCAGGGTGGCCTGCAGGTTTTCCACGCCCTCCTGGTTGAGCGTGTTGATCTCGTTGATGTCCATGTTGATCGACTCCACCACCTGGGTCTGTTCCTCGGTGGCGGTGGCCACCGACTGGTTCATGCCGTCGATCTCGCCAATGCGCTGGGTCACACTGCCCAAGCGCTCGCCGGCCTGGTTGGCGATCTGCACGCCGTCCTGGCTGTGGCGTTGACTCTGGTCCATGGTCTCGACCGACGTGCGGGCGCCGACCTGCAACTCCTCGATCATCCCCTGGACCTGCTGCGCCGATTCCTGGGTACGGTGGGCGAGGTTGCGCACCTCGTCGGCCACCACCGCGAAGCCGCGGCCGGCCTCACCGGCACGGGCGGCCTCGATGGCCGCGTTCAGCGCCAGCAGGTTGGTCTGTTGGGAGATGCTGGTGATGACCTCGAGGATCTGACCGATGTTGACGGTCTTGTCGTTGAGGGCCTCGATATGCGCGCTGGAACTGACGATCAGCGCCGACAGGCGGTTCATCGCCTGGATATTGTGCTCGACCACCTGCTGCCCTTCTTCGGCGAGCAATCGGGCAGAGCTGGCATGTTGCGAGGCTTGTGCGGCATTGCCGGCGATTTCCTGGGCCGCGGCGCCCAGCTCGTTGATGGCGGCGGCGACGCTGTTGGTGCGGTTGGCCTGCTCGTCCGAGTTGAGCATCGAGGAGTTGGAGGCGCTGACCACCCGCAGCGCCACTTCGTTGACCTGCTCGGTGGCCGAGGAGACTTCGCGAATCGAGCTGTGCACCCGTTCGACGAAGCGGTTGAATGCACTGCCGAGCACACCGAACTCATCATGGTTATGGATGTTCAGGCGCTTGGTCAGGTCGCCTTCACCTTCGGCGATGTCCTCCATGGCACGGGTCATGGTGTGCAGCGGTTGCATCAGCACGCGGATCAGCAGGCCGAGCAGGGCGATGATGATGACCACCGCTACCAGCGTGGCAATCACCGCCGAGTTACGGAAGGTGCTGAGCATGCTGAAGGCTTTGTCCTTGTCCACCGACAGGCCGATGTACCAGTTGGCCGAAGGCAGGCCCTGGATGGGCGTGAAGGTGAGCAGGCGCGCCTGGCCGTCGACCTGCACTTCGGTCAACTCGCGGGACAGTTTCGGGGTGTTCTGTGGGAAGGCCTCCGACAGCGATTTCATCACCAGGGCGTTGTCCGGGTGCACCAGGATCTTGCCCTGGTCGTTAACCAGGAGCGCGTAGCCCATGCCGCCGAAGTTCAACGAGTTGATGATCTGTACCAGGCCGTCCAGCGCCAGGTCGCCGCCGACCACGCCGACATCGCTGGAAACCTTGTCGAGGATGCCCATGACCATCTTGTTGGTGGTCATGTCGATGTAGGGTTCGGTGAGGAGAGGGCCGCTGGCGGCCATGCCATCCTTGTACCAGGGGCGTACGCGCGGGTCGTAGCCGTCGGGCATCTTGCTGTCAGGGCGCACGCTGAAGCTGCCGTCGACCTTGCCCAGGTAGACCGTGAGAAAACTGGAGATCAGCGCCTGTTGCCCCATCAGGGTTTCGGCATCGGCCGGATGCTGGGCGATATTCTGCGCAAGGTTTTCCACCAGCCGGATCCGCCCTTCGAACAGGTTGCGGATCGTGGTGGACGTGGACTGGCCCATTTCTGCCAGGTAACTCTCCAGATTGGCGCGAATGGCATTACGCTGGAGATAGTCGTTGTACAACGTGAACAGCGCAAAGGCCAGTATCACGATCAGAGAGGCCGCCAAGAGAATCTTGTGGCTGAAACGAAGGCTTTTGTTCATGACGTCGTCGGGTCCGCTAAGGTTTTATCGGGTCGCTCGCACGAAGCACAGCAGAAAACAGTGCAACAATCCGGTGAGCCTTGGTGGGTTGTGTCCTGTATTTCGGGTCAATATCGCCTCTGCATATCGGCCGCTTTTAGGCAAAGCTTGAGAAGAGGATGAAATAAGATGTCGGATTCTTCGCAAATCGTTGTAGGTGCCGGTCTAGAGGGCTTGCCAGTCGGCCAGGCCATGCGCTTGGCCAACCGCCATGGACTGGTCGCCGGAGCGACCGGCACCGGCAAGACCGTGACCCTGCAGCGTCTGGCCGAGGTGTTCAGCGACGCGGGTGTGGCGGTGTTCGCGGCAGACGTGAAAGGAGACCTGTGTGGCCTGGGGGCGGCGGGTTCGCCCCAGGGCAAGGTGGCCGAACGCATTGCCGGGATGCCGTGGCTCGCCCACCAGCCCAAGGCCTACCCGGTGAGCCTGTGGGACATCGCCGGGCAGAGTGGTCATCCGTTGCGCACTACCCTCAGCGAAATGGGCCCGTTGCTGCTGGGCAACCTGCTTGAACTGACCGACAGCCAGCAGGCGGCGCTCTATGCGGCGTTCAAGGTTGCCGACCGCGAGGGGCTGTTGCTGCTCGACCTGAAAGACCTCAAGGCGCTGCTTGGCCATCTGAAGGACAACCCACAGCTGCTGGGCGAGGACAGCGCGCTGATGACCACCGCTTCGACCCAAGCCTTGCAGCGGCGCCTGGCCACGCTGGAACAGCAGGGGGCCGAGGCGTTGTTCGGTGAGCCGGCGCTGCAACTGGAGGATCTGCTGCGGGTCGATAGCGATGGCCGCGGGCGCATCCACCTGCTTGACGCCAGCCGCCTGGTGCACGAGGCGCCAAAGGTCTATGCGACCTTCCTCCTGTGGCTGCTGGCCGAGCTGTTCGAGCAACTGCCGGAGCGCGGCGACGCCGACAAGCCGGTGCTTGCGCTGTTCTTCGACGAAGCGCACCTGCTGTTCAACGGGACCCCCAAGGCCCTGCAGGATCGTCTGGAGCAGGTGGTGAGGCTTATCCGTTCGAAGGGTGTGGGGGTGTACTTCGTTACCCAGTCCCCGGGCGACCTGCCCGATGCCGTACTGGCGCAGCTGGGCTTGCGCATCCAGCACGGGCTGCGGGCCTTCACTGCCAAGGAGCAGAAGTCGCTCAGGGCCGTGGCCGACGGTTTTCGTCCCAATCCTGCCTTCGATACCCTGACGGTGCTCACCGAACTGGGGATCGGCGAGGCGCTGGTGGGTACTTTGCAGGACAAGGGGACACCAGAGGTCGTCCAGCGCGTGCTGGTGGCGCCGCCGCAATCGCGTATCGGCCCGCTCACCACGGCGGAGCGCAGTGCACTGATCGCGCAGTCGCCCCTGGCAGGACGTTATGACAAGCCGATCGACCGTGAGTCGGCCTATGAATTGCTGACCCAGCGCAAGGGCGAGCCGGTGGAGCCGGCGCCTCAGCCCAAGGCTGACGCAGACAGCCTGGCGGACAAGGCGGGTGAATTCTTGCAGAGTGCGGCAGGGCAGGCGATCAAGTCGGCGGTGCGCCAGGCCGCCAATCAGTTGGGCAGGCAGCTGGTGCGAGGCTTGATGGGATCTTTGCTGGGAGGCAAGAAGCGCTGAGTTTCCCCAGGGCATGAAAAAGGCGCCGTCGCGGGCGCCTTTTTCAATGCTGCAGGTGTCAGCCGATCGCTTTGGAGGCGAGCCAGAACAGGCCAGCCGCCAGGCCCATCGAGGCTGGCAGGGTCAGTACCCAGGCCAGCAGGATGGTCTTCACCGTGCCGCCTTGCAGGCCGCTCTTATTGGCGACCATGGTCCCGGCAACACCCGACGACAGTACGTGGGTGGTCGAGACCGGCAGGCTGAACACGTTGGCCATACCGATGGCGCAAGCTGCGGTGATCTGTGCCGACATGCCCTGGGCGTAGGTCATGCCCTGCTTGCCGATCTTCTCGCCAACGGTCAGTACCACACGCTTCCAGCCGACCATGGTGCCCAGGCCCAAGGCCAGGGCGACGGCGACGATCACCCAGAACGGGGCGTATTCGGTGGTTGCGGTGAGGTCCTTGCGCAGTTTTTCCAGGTCGGCCTTCTCGCGGCTATCCAGTCCTGGCAGTTTTCCGACCTTTTTCGCGGTGTCGTCCAGGCACAGCAGGTAGCGACGGACTTCCACACGCTGTTCGGCGTTCAGGTCACGGTAGTCGGTCACGCCCTGGAGCGAGGTCTGCAGCGCGGCAATGGTTGGCTCGGTCTGTTGCGGGTTGCAACTGAACTGCTCCGGCAGGTCGTTCGACTTGGCCTTGCCCAACGCCAGGAACTCGCCAAGCGTGGCGGCATTGCGCTGGTAGAACTGGCTCATGTGCAGGGTGGCGTCGCGGGTGCGCTCGATCTGGTAGGTGGTGCTGTTCAGGTCGAGAACGAACTTGGCCGGGACGATACCGATCAGCACCAGCATGATCAGGCCAATGCCTTTCTGGCCGTCGTTGGAGCCGTGCACGAAGCTCACGCCCATGGCCGAGATCACCAGCACCAGGCGGTTCCAGAAGGGTGGGTGCTTCTTGTCGTCGAGCTTGCGGCGCTGGTCCGGGGTCTTGTGCATCTTCGACAGCGGGCGCCACCATTTCAGGCCAATCAGCACCAGTGCGGCAACGGCGAAGCCGGCCATGGGCGAGACCACCAGCGACATGGCGATGTCGATCGCTTTCTGCCAGTTCACGCCGTCACCCAGCGGGATGTCGCTGAGCAGTGCGTTGGCCAGGCCAACGCCGAGAATCGAGCCGATCAGGGTGTGCGAGCTGGATGCCGGGATACCGAAATACCAGGTTCCCAGGTTCCAGGTGATGGCGGCGGCGAGCAGGGAGAAGACCATGGCCAGGCCATGCCCGGTGTTCACGTTGATCAGCAGCTCGACCGGCAGCAGGTGCACGATGGCATAGGCCACCCCGACACCGCCGAGCAGAACCCCGAGGAAGTTGAACACACCCGAGAAGAACACGGCCAGGTGCGGCGGCATGGCTTTGGTATAGATGACGGTGGCTACCGCGTTGGCGGTGTCATGAAAGCCATTGATGAACTCGAATGCGAGCACGAAGGTGAGGGCGAGCACCAGGCTCACGGCTACCCAGGCATCCAGTCCGCTGAATAAATCGATCATGAAGGTTTTCTGGCGGTCGTAGGGGGGCCGGATTATGCCAGAAAACCATGGCAATCGATGCACCCGTGACAGACAGATGGCAGCTTTTCTAAAGCCGCCATGCCGGTTCGACGGTAGGAAGCAAAGCGAAATCGACGAATAAAAAACCGTTAACTTCGTTGAAATGCAGCGAATACGCGATCAATCGAAGGGCTTTGCAGGATTCAAACGATTGTATGAAATTTGTGTAATTCCATTTCATCATCGTCGATTGCAGAAAAAGCGCACGGCGCCATGGCGTTCAGCGCCATGGCGCATTGCGATCACGCCCTGAGCTCAAGGCTCTTCGGGGCGCCGTTCCTTTTCCATCTTCTCCAGTTCCTCGGAGAAGGCTTGGTCAAGGAGGCTGGCACGTTTGCGCCAGGGTTTGCGTTCCGGTTCCGGTTGGGCAGCATAAGTGGTGACTTCACCACCATAAACATCCTTGTAACGTTCTGCCTGGCGCTCGAGTTCAGCGCGCAGTTCATCTTTCGTCACAGTATCGACCTGATAAATTGAAGAGGTTCTCGGTACGGGGCTGTAACACGCGGTGCGCGTGGATCCATTTCCCAGCGTGCATACAGACCCGAGCGCCGAATTATAACCGTCGAATCACCAATGGCCACGGCCTTTACTCGAGCCTGATCGTGCAATGGGAAGTTGACCCGTTGTACTTGGGAAGTTGGAGGCGACGTACCGAGTAAAGTTCGGATAAACAGTGCAGAAATGAAAACGGCCTCGCTGGTAAGCGAGGCCGCTGCCTTTAGTCTTCTACGGTGGGTACCTGACCAGTCTCTCCAAAGAAGCCACAAGGGCATGAGAAAGGTATAAGCAAACGTGTCGGCGGTCAATTGCGATTATCGGCCGCTTGTTCGATAATCGCACGAAGCGCCGTTTTTTTTGAGGTCTGCCGATGAACGATGAAACCAACGCTTCCACGCCCAGCGATCCGCAGCGTGCCGTCTCGCCTTCCCTGGCACCGCCGATCGTCGCATCGCCGGCCAAGCGCATTCAGGCGTTCACCGGCGACCCCGACTTCATGACCTCTCTGGCCCGGGGGCTGGCGGTGATCCAGGCCTTCCAGGAGCGCAAGCGCCACCTGACCATTGCCCAGATCAGCCACCGCACGGAAATCCCCCGCGCCGCAGTGCGTCGTTGTCTGCACACCTTGATCAAACTCGGTTACGCCACTTCCGACGGACGTACCTATTCGTTGCTGCCCAAGGTGCTGACGCTGGGGCATGCCTACCTCTCCTCGACGCCGCTGGCCGTCTCGGCCCAGCCGTATCTGGACCGTATCAGCGAGCAACTGCACGAAGCGGCGAACATGGCGACCCTCGAAGGCGACGACATTCTCTACATCGCCCGCTCGGCGACGGTGGAGCGTCTGATTTCGGTCGACCTGTCGGTGGGTGGCCGCCTACCGGCCTATTGCACCTCCATGGGCCGAATCCTCCTGGCGGCACTGGACGACACCAGCCTGCGCGAGTACTTCGAGCGCGCCGATCTCAAGGCTCGAACCAGCCGCACCTTGCATGATCCCGAGTCGCTGTTCGCCTGTATCCAACAGGTGCGCGCCCAGGGCTGGTGTGTGGTCGACCAGGAGCTGGAGCAGGGGTTGCGCTCGATCGCCGTGCCGATCTATGACGCTTCAGGGCAAGTGCTGGCAGCACTGAATGTCAGCACCCACGTCGGACGGGTGACGCGCAACGAACTGGAACAGCGCTTCTTGCCCATACTGTTGTCGGCCAGCCGCGATCTTTGCCATCAGTTGTTCGGTTGAGCGTCTGGGATGGCGCGCCGCCGCAATAGGTGGACAACCGGTAGAACTATTCTTGTGCGATAAACGCACAATGTCGTTCCTCGTGAATTGCGCCCGCCGCAGGTGCTGATTAATGTTTCTCGCAACGGTCGGCGCTGCCGACCGGACAATAACAACACGAGACAAGCCCATGACCACTGTCCCCTCGCTGCCTTGCGCAGTTACATCGTTACCCAGCTGATTTCAACGCCCGTACCGGTTTCTTTAGCCCTGCGCCTTATTGGTCGCAGCGGTGTACCTGCGCCCATCTTCTGGATAACAACAATGAACAAACCGCAAACTGCTGTCGGCAACTGCCTCGATGTACAGTCGTTCATCAACGACCAGCCGCTGTCCCGCTATCAATGGCGGGTGGTGATCCTGTGCTTCCTGATTGTCTTCCTCGATGGCCTGGACACCGCAGCGATGGGGTTCATCGCTCCGGCGCTGTCCCAGGAGTGGGGGATCGACCGTGCCAGCCTGGGCCCGGTAATGAGCGCCGCACTGATTGGCATGGTCTTCGGTGCACTGGGTTCCGGGCCGCTGGCAGACCGCTTCGGTCGCAAGGGCGTGCTGGTCGGCGCGGTACTGGTGTTCGGCGGTTTCAGCCTGGCCTCGGCGTACGCCAGCAATGTCGATCAACTGCTGGTGCTGCGTTTCCTGACAGGCCTCGGCCTGGGCGCTGGCATGCCCAATGCCACGACCCTGCTGTCCGAATACACTCCGGAGCGCTTGAAGTCGCTGCTGGTGACCAGCATGTTCTGCGGCTTCAACCTGGGCATGGCCGGTGGTGGCTTCATCTCTGCCAAGCTGATCCCAGCCTACGGCTGGCACAGTCTGCTGGTGCTGGGCGGTGTGCTGCCGTTGCTGCTGGCGGTGGTGCTGCTGGTGTGGTTGCCGGAGTCGGCGCGTTTTCTGGTGGTGCGCAATCGTGGCACCGACAAGGTGCGCAAGACGCTTGCCCCGATCGCTCCGGCCGTGGTTGCCCAGGCCGCGAGCTTCAGCGTACCGGAGCAGAAGGCCGTGGCTGCGCGCAACGTCTTCGCGGTCATTTTCTCTGGCACTTATGGCCTGGGCACGGTGCTGCTATGGCTGACCTACTTCATGGGCCTGGTGATCGTCTACCTGCTGACCAGTTGGCTGCCGACGCTGATGCGCGACAGTGGCGCCAGCCTTGAAACAGCAGCCTTCATCGGTGCGCTGTTCCAGTTCGGCGGCGTACTCAGTGCCGTGGCGGTGGGCTGGGCGATGGACCGCTTCAATCCGCACAAGGTCATCGGCATTTTCTACCTGCTGGCCGGGGTGTTTGCCTACGCGGTGGGTCAAAGCCTGGGCAACATCACGTTGCTCGCCATTCTGGTGCTGGTCGCGGGGATGTGCGTGAACGGAGCACAGTCGGCGATGCCGTCGCTGGCAGCGCGCTTCTATCCGACCCAGGGGCGTGCCACGGGGGTGTCGTGGATGCTGGGCATTGGCCGTTTCGGCGCGATTCTCGGAGCCTGGAGCGGTGCGACGCTGCTGGGGCTGGGCTGGACCTTCGAGCAGGTGCTGACCGCGCTCCTGGTGCCGGCGGCGCTGGCGACCGTCGGGGTTATCGTCAAAGGCTTGGTGAGTCACGCTGACGCCACCTGATCGAGCTGGGTGGTGGCCTTTTCGCGGGCAAGCCCGCTCCCACAGGGATGGACTGCCCCCAAGAAGTTGGACACAAATCCAACCCTTGGGGGCAGTCCAGGGATTGGGCTGGCCTTTAGGTTTTGAGCAAGACAGTTGCTCCCTCGTGGGAGCGGGCTTGCCCGCGAAAAGGTCGCCACCAGTGCTCATCGGTAACGTATTCAAACCGTTCGATAACCGCACAAAAGGTCGATTATCGGATTGTTTCCCCACCCCGGGTCTCCTTAATCTGAGCCCATCGCAGCGACGCTGCACTCAAACCCGACTCAGCCTGACCAGGAGTCTCCAATGGCAGCAATCCTCTCGCTTCATGATGCCGTGAAGCAGTTCGTCCACGACGGCGACAGCGTTGCCCTCGAAGGTTTCACCCACCTGATTCCGACCGCCGCCGGTCACGAAATCATCCGCCAGGGCAAACGCGACCTCACGCTGGTGCGCATGACCCCGGACCTGATCTACGACCAACTGATCGGTGCCGGTTGTGCGCGCAAACTGATCTTCTCGTGGGGCGGCAACCCGGGGGTCGGCTCGCTGCATCGCCTGCGCGACGCCGTGGAGAAACAATGGCCGCACGCGATCGAGATCGAAGAGCACAGCCATGCCGACCTGGCCAACGCCTACGTTGCCGGCGCCTCCGGCCTGCCGTTCGCGGTATTGCGTGCCTACGCCGGCTCCGACCTGCCCAAGGTCAACCCGCTGATCAAGTCGGTCACTTGCCCTTTCACGGGCGAAGTGCTGGCTGCCGTGCCTTCGGTTCGCCCGGATGTCACCGTGATCCACGCGCAGAAAGCCGACCGCAAGGGCAACGTGCTGCTGTGGGGCATCCTCGGGGTGCAGAAGGAAGCGGCCTTGGCCGCCAAGCGCTGCATCGTCACAGTCGAGGAAATCGTCGACGACCTGCAAGCGCCGATGAACGCCTGCGTACTGCCGACCTGGGCGCTCAGCGCAGTGTGCCTGGTACCGGGCGGCGCGCATCCGTCCTACGCCCATGGCTACTACGAGCGTGACAACCGCTTCTACCAGGCCTGGGACCCGATCGCACGCAACCGCGAATCCTTCACGGCCTGGATCGACACCTACATCCGCGGTACCACCGACTTCACCGAATTCAAGCGCAAGCTGGAGGCTGAACGATGAGCTACTCCACCTCCGAAATGATGACCGTGGCCGCGGCCCGTCGCCTGCGTAACGGCGCCGTCTGCTTCGTGGGGATCGGCCTGCCGTCCAAGGCCGCCAACCTGGCGCGCCTGACCTCGTCGCCCGACGTGGTGCTGATCTATGAGTCTGGCCCGATCGGTGCCAAACCGAGTGTGTTGCCGCTGTCGATCGGCGATGGCGAGTTGGCTGAGACCGCTGACACCGTGGTGCCGACCGGCGAGATCTTCCGCTATTGGCTGCAGGGCGGTCGTATCGATGTGGGCTTCCTCGGCGCCGCCCAGGTCGACCGCTTCGGCAACATCAACACCACCGTGGTCGGTGATTACCACGCGCCCAAGACTCGCCTGCCGGGCGCGGGCGGTGCGCCAGAGATCGCAGGCTCCGCCAAGCAGGTGCTGATCATTCTGAAGCAGTCGCCGCGCGCTTTCGTCGACAAGCTCGACTTCATCACCTCGGTCGGGCACGGCGAGGGCGGCGATTCGCGCAAGCGCCTGGGTCTGCCCGGCGAGGGGCCGGTGGGCATCATCACCGACCTGTGCATCATGGAGCCGGAAGTCGGCACCCACGAATTCGTCGTTACCTCGATCCATCCGGGCGTGACCCGCGAACAGATCGTCGCCGCCACCGGCTGGGCGATTCGCTTTGCCGATGACGTGCAGGCCACCGCCGAGCCGAGCGAGACAGAATTGACCGCCCTGCGTGATCTTGAAGCCCGTACTGCAGCAGCCCATGGCCAGAGCGCAGGAGAAGCCTGATGCGTGACGTATTCATCTGCGACGCGATCCGTACCCCGATTGGCCGTTTCGGTGGCGCCTTGGCTGGTGTGCGCGCCGACGACCTGGCGGCGGTGCCGCTCAAGGCGCTGG
Source organism: Pseudomonas sp. NY15374 (assembly GCF_048068255.1). Lineage (NCBI taxonomy): Bacteria > Pseudomonadati > Pseudomonadota > Gammaproteobacteria > Pseudomonadales > Pseudomonadaceae > Pseudomonas > Pseudomonas sp. NY15374. Next base: position 755,291 of record NZ_JBLUPZ010000002.1, on the reverse strand, counting down.
TCGAGCGCAACCCGCAGGTTCGCTGGGATCAGCTCGACGAAGTGTTTCTCGGCTGCGCCAACCAGGCCGGCGAGGATAACCGCAACGTCGCGCGCATGGCGCTGCTGCTGGCTGGCCTGCCCGAGAGCATTCCCGGCGTGACCCTCAACCGCCTCTGCGCCTCGGGCATGGATGCGGTCGGCACGGCGTTTCGCGCCATCGCCAGTGGCGAGATGGAGCTGGCCATCGCTGGTGGCGTCGAGTCGATGTCGCGCGCGCCGTTCGTGATGGGCAAGGCCGAGAGTGGCTACTCGCGCAACATGAAGCTCGAAGACACCACCATCGGCTGGCGCTTTATCAACCCGTTGATGAAGGCTCAGTACGGTGTCGATGCCATGCCTGAGACTGCCGACAACGTTGCCGACGATCACCGGGTCTCGCGTGCCGACCAGGATGCCTTCGCCCTGCGCAGCCAGCAGAAGGCCGCCGCCGCGCAGGCAGCAGGTTTCTTCGCCGAGGAGATCGTGCCGGTGCGTATCGTCCACAAAAAGGGCGAAACCCTGGTCGAGCAGGATGAACACCTGCGCCCGGACACCACCCTGGAAGCGCTGGCCAGGCTCAAGCCGGTCAATGGCGCGGACAAGACCGTCACTGCTGGCAATGCGTCGGGTGTGAACGATGGCGCCGCGGCGCTGATCCTGGCATCGGCCGATGCGGTGAAGAAACACGGTCTGACCCCACGTGCCCGTGTCCTGGGTATGGCCAGTGCCGGCGTGGCGCCGCGGGTGATGGGTATAGGCCCCGTGCCTGCTGTGCGCAAGCTCACCGAGCGCCTGGGTATCGCCGTGGCTGATTTCGATGTGATCGAACTCAACGAAGCCTTTGCCAGCCAGGGCCTGGCGGTGCTGCGCGAGCTGGGCGTGGCGGACGATGCGCCTCAGGTCAATCCCAATGGCGGAGCGATCGCCCTGGGGCATCCGTTGGGCATGAGCGGCGCGCGGCTGGTGCTGACGGCGCTGCACCAACTGGAAAAGAGCGGCGGGCGCAAGGGCCTGGCAACCATGTGTGTCGGCGTGGGGCAGGGGTTGGCGCTGGCCATCGAGCGGGTTTGACCTGTGCCGTCCTCTTCGTGTGCAAGCCGCTCACGCCATCCTGTGGGAGCGGGCTTGCCCGCGAAGAGGCCGGACCTGCAAGACATAAGGCTAATGGTCAGCCCCCAAGCGGAACGAGAGTGTTACCGGGTATGTCTAGAATTGATGGTAACCCTCGAGGAGTAAGCACGCCATGACCGCAATCCATTACACGGGCGAAGAGCGCAAAAGCCGTATCTTCGCCATCGTCGGGGCTTCTTCCGGCAACCTGGTGGAGTGGTTCGACTTCTATGTCTATGCCTTCTGCGCCATTTACTTCGCTCCGGCGTTCTTCCCCTCCGACGACCCCACGGTGCAGTTGCTCAACACGGCCGGGGTGTTCGCCGCAGGCTTTCTGATGCGCCCCATCGGTGGCTGGATTTTCGGCCGCCTGGCCGACCGTCACGGGCGCAAGAACTCGTTGATGATCTCGGTGTTGATGATGTGCGCAGGCTCGTTGCTGATCGCCTGCCTGCCGACCTATTCGAGCATCGGTACCTGGGCTCCGGCACTGCTGCTGTTTGCGCGGCTGGTCCAGGGCCTGTCGGTCGGCGGTGAGTACGGCACCACCGCGACCTACATGAGTGAGGTGGCCCTGCGCGGCCAGCGTGGATTCTTCGCCTCGTTCCAGTACGTCACCCTGATCGGTGGCCAGTTGCTGGCGGTGCTGGTGGTGGTGATCCTGCAGCAATTGCTCACTGAAGAAGAACTGCGCGCCTGGGGCTGGCGCATTCCGTTCGTGGTCGGCGCCGTCGCCGCGCTGATTTCGCTGATGCTGCGCCGATCGCTGAAAGAGACCAGCAGTGCCGAGACTCGCCAGGATAAAGATGCCGGCAGCGTCAGTGGCCTGTTCCGCAACCACGCCGCAGCCTTCATCACGGTGCTGGGCTATACCGCTGGCGGTTCGTTGATCTTCTACACCTTCACCACCTACATGCAGAAGTACCTGGTCAACACGGCCGGCATGAACGCCAAGAGCGCCAGCTTCGTGATGACTGGCGCGCTGTTCCTGTTCATGATCCTGCAGCCACTGTTCGGCATGTTGTCCGACCGTATCGGCCGACGTAACTCGATGCTGTTGTTCGGCGCGCTGGGCACTCTGTTCACCGTGCCGTTGCTGATGGCGCTCAAGACCGTGACCAGCCCGTTCATGGCCTTCGTGCTGGTGACCCTCGCGCTGTGCATCGTCAGTTTCTATACCTCCATCAGCGGCCTGGTGAAGGCCGAGATGTTCCCACCTCAGGTGCGTGCCTTGGGTGTGGGCCTGGCCTATGCCGTGGCCAACGCGGTCTTCGGCGGTTCGGCCGAATACGTCGCCCTGGGCTTGAAGACGCTGGGGATGGAGAACACTTTCTACTGGTACGTGACCGCCATGATGGCGGTGGCCTTCCTGTTCAGCCTGCGCCTGCCCAAGCAGGCGGCGTACCTGCACCATGATCACTAAGGACGTTGCATGAGCAACCAACTGTTCGATGCCTACTTCACCGCCCCGGCCATGCGCGAGGTGTTCAGCGACCATGGCCGCCTGCAGGGCATGCTCGACTTCGAGGCTGCCCTGGCGCGCGCCGAGGCTGACGCAGGGCTGGTGCCGCACACCGCGGTGGCAGCCATCGAGGCGGCATGCAAGGCCGAGCGCTATGACGTGCAAGCGCTGGCGCAGGCCATTGCGGTGGCTGGCAACTCGGCGATCCCGCTGGTCAAGGCACTGGGCAAGGTGGTTGCCAGTGGCGTGCCGGAGGCCGAGCGTTATGTGCACCTGGGGGCTACCAGCCAGGATGCGATGGACACTGGCCTGGTTCTGCAACTGCGTGATGCCCTGGGGTTGATCGAGGCAGATCTGGAAAAGCTCGCCGACACCCTCGCACGCCAGGCTTTGCTGCATGCCGACACGCCGCTGGTGGGGCGCACCTGGCTGCAGCACGCCACGCCTGTGACGCTGGGCATGAAGCTGGCCGGTATGCTCGGGGCGTTGACCCGTCACCGCCAGCGCTTGCAGGAGCTGCGTCCGCGCCTGTTGTGCCTGCAATTCGGGGGGGCCTCTGGCAGCCTTGCGGCGCTGGGCAGCAAGGCATTGGCGGTGGCCGAGGCGCTGGCGGCACAACTTGGCCTCGCCTTGCCCGAGCAGCCCTGGCACACCCAGCGCGACCGCCTGGTGGAGTTCGCCTCGGTGCTGGGCCTGATTGCCGGCAGCCTGGGCAAATTCGGTCGCGATATCAGCCTGTTGATGCAGACCGAGGCTGGCGAGGTGTTCGAGCCTGCGGCGCCGGGCAAGGGCGGCTCTTCGACCATGCCGCACAAGCGCAACCCTGTGGGTGCAGCGGTGCTGATCGGCGCCGCGACCCGCGTGCCGGGGCTGCTGTCGACGCTGTTCGCCGCCATGCCCCAGGAGCACGAGCGTAGCCTGGGCCTGTGGCATGCCGAATGGGAGACCCTGCCAGACATCTGCTGCCTGGTCTCCGGCGCCCTGCGCCAGGCACAACTGATCGCCGAGGGCATCGAGGTGGACGCCGAGCGCATGCGCCGCAACCTTGAACTGACTCAAGGCCTGGTGCTGGCCGAAGCGGTGAGCATCGTGCTGGCCCAGCGCCTGGGGCGCGACAAGGCCCATCACCTGCTGGAGCAATGCTGCCAGCGCGCGGTGGCCGAACAGCGCCACCTGCGTGCCGTGCTCGGCGACGAGCCACAGGTCACCGAACAGCTGTCTGGCGAAGCGCTCGACCAGTTGCTCGACCCTGCCCATTACCTCGGCCAGGCCCGCGTCTGGGTGGCGCGTGCTGTGGCCGAACATCAACGTTTCACTGCTTGAAGGAGACCGCTGTGGCGCATTTGCAACTGGCCGATGGCGTATTGAACTACCAACTCGAAGGCCCCGAGCACGCCCCCGTGCTTGTGCTGTCCAACTCGCTGGGCACCAACCTGCACATGTGGGATACCCAGATGCCGCTGTGGACCGAACACTTTCGAGTACTGCGCTACGACACGCGCGGTCATGGCGATTCGCTGGTCACCGAAGGGCCGTACAGCATCGAACAACTGGGGCGTGATGTGCTGGCGCTGCTGGATGCTCTGCAGATCGAGCGCGCGCATTTCTGTGGGTTGTCGATGGGCGGCCTGATCGGTCAGTGGCTCGGCATCAATGCAGGTGAGCGTTTGCAGCGTCTGGTGGTGTGCAACACGGCGGCGAAGATCGGATCGCCTGAAACCTGGAATCCGCGCATCGAAATGGTCTTGCGCGACGGCGCCGAGGCCATGCGTGGGTTGCGTGATGCGTCCATCGAGCGCTGGTTCACCCCGGCGTGGTCGAGCGAGCACGCGGATCAGGTCAAGCGCATCACCGACATGCTCGCAACCACTTCGCCACAGGGCTATGCCGCCAACTGCGGAGCGGTGCGCGATGCCGATTTCCGCGAGCAGTTGGGAGCGATCAGCGCGCCGCTGCTGGTGATTTCCGGGGAGGCCGACGCGGTAACGCCGCCCTCGGGTGGCCTGTACATCCAAGAGCATGTGGCAGGCGCCGAGTACACCGGCTTCCTGGCTGCGCACCTGTCCAATGTCGAGGTCGGCGAGCCGTTCAGCCGTCGCGTGCTCGATTTCCTGTTGGCCCGCTGAGGAGTACGCCATGGATGAGAAACAACGTTACGACGCTGGCATGCAGGTGCGTCGTGCGGTGCTGGGCGATGCCCATGTGGACCGCAGCCTGGAGAAACTCAACGACTTCAATGGCGAGTTCCAGGAGATGATCACGCGCCACGCCTGGGGCGATATCTGGACCCGTCCGGGGTTGCCACGCCACACCCGCAGCCTGATTACCATCGCCATGTTGATTGGCATGAACCGCAACGAGGAACTCAAGTTGCACCTGCGCGCGGCGGCCAACAATGGCGTGACCCGTGAAGAGATCAAGGAAGTGATCATGCAGAGCGCGATCTATTGCGGGATCCCGGCGGCCAATGCGACCTTCCACCTGGCCGAGTCGGTGTGGGATGAGCTTGGGGTCGAGTCGCGGGCCTAGGCCATAGCTCCCCACTGAATTCTTCGCGGGCAAGCCCGCGAAGAATTCAGCACTGTTCCAGCGTCTACACCGCCGCCTTCTTCCCGCGCACCGCTACCGGCCCGGCGTTGGCTTCCACCTGCTGCCTCAGACCGGCACACAGCCCAAGCATGAACGCCAGTTCTGCAACCACGAACAGTGGCCCGATGATCAAGCCGCTGACATCGTCGACGAAGGCGGGTTTTCTGCCCTCGTAGGCATGCCCGACGAACTGGATGATCCAGCCCAGCACGAAGGCCCCGAGCCCGGCACTCAGCCACAGCCCAGTGCTTTGCAGCGCCAGCCATTCGCCTGCCCACAGGCACAGCCCCAGCAACACGCCCATCACCAGCCCGAAGCGCAGGTCCAGGCGCAGGTAGAACCACACCGACGCTGCCGCCACCAGCAGCGCTGGCGACAGCCAGATGCCGGCAACAGGCCAGCCGGGTCGTGACAGCAGGATGCTGACCGCCAGCACGATCAGCGGAATGCCGACGAAGTGCGTGGCGATGTTGCGCGGGTCGCGATGATAGGCCGCGTATTGACTCAGGTGTTCGACGAGGTTTTTCATTGTTGTTCCTCCATCAGGGGTAGCGACAGCTTGCCCCGTTCATCCGCCGTCGTCTGTCGCCTGGCCGACAGAGTCCGTTCAGAAGAGGTGTCATGGACAACCCCCAAGCCTGGCGTGCGCAGTTGAGCCACGGCCAGTGGTTTCGGCAGTTGCCCGCTCAGGTTCAGGATAGCCTGCTGGCATTGGCGCGCTCACGTGAGCTGGCGGCCGGACAGTGCCTGTTCCAGCGTGGTGATCCGCCCTGCGGTTTGTATGCGGTGCTGGAGGGTGCCATGCGCGTCGGCGCGGTCAGCCGTGAGGGCAAGGAAGCGCTGTTGACGTTGGTCGAGCCGCCTTACTGGTTCGGCGAGATCAGCTTGTTCGACGGCCAGCCACGCACCCACGATGCCTTTGCCGAAGGTGTCACGCAGCTGTTGTGGATCCCTCAGGCAGCGCTGCTCGACTGGTTGGCGCAGCATCCGCAGCACTGGCGCGACCTGGCGTTGCTGATGAGCCACAAGCTGCGCTGGGTGTTCGTCGCGCTTGAGCAGCAGCACTTGCTGGCCGCGGGGCCGCGTGTGGCCCATCGGCTGTTGCAGATCGCCGAAGGCTATGGCGAGCGCGATGTTGCCCAATGGCGCCTGCAATTGTCGCAGGAGCAATTGGCGCTGATGCTGTCCCTGTCGCGCCAGACCATCAACCAGATCCTCAAGGCGCTGGAGCAGGCGGGGGTGGTGCAACTGGGCTATGGCGAAGTGCTGATCCTCGATGCGCCGAGGCTGCGGGAGATGGCCGCGCATCCAGGCTGACCAAGGTATCGATCATCGCCCGTGCTGCCGGTGACAGGCGATAGCCGCTGCGGCTGATCACCCCGCAACGCACGCTCAGCACTTCCAGCCCCGGCGGCAGGTTGCGCCAGTGCAGGCGTACCAGGCGCCCCGCGGCCAGGTCCTCGGCCACGGCTTCCTCGCTGGCGCTGCCGAGGGTATCGCTGGCCAGCACCACGCTGCGCAGCACTGCCAGGTGTTCGGTCTGCAGGTGTGGGATGAAGTCGCTGCGTCCGCTGAGATTGGCCAGGCGCTTGCGTACACCGGGGGTGAGCAGGGCGCTGGCCAGGGGGTAGGCGAACAGATCGTTGGTCGACAGGCTGTCCTTGGCCAGCAGCGGATGGCCGGGGCGGCAGAAGAACAGGCCCGGGCGCGGGTTGAGGGGCTCGGTGTGGAAGTTGGGGTCGGCCTCGAAGGGGCGGATATCGTCGACGAAAAACTCGATCTGCTCGCGGCGCAGGGCCTGGCCCAGACGTTCGGCATTGTCCACCAGCAGCTCGGTGCGAATCCCCGGATGCTGTGTGATGAACTGCTGCAGGGCGTCGGGTACCAGTCGTGCAGCCAGGGCTGGGCCGCTGCCGAAATGCAGTTCGCCGGCGTCGAGCTTGGTCATCTGCAGCACGTCGTTGCTCAGTTGTGCGGCCCCCTGAACCAGGCGCCGGGCATGTTGCAGCACCACCTGGCCTTCGGGGGTCGGTTGCAGCGCCTTGTTGCCGCGATCGACCAGGGCGCAGCCGAACTCCTGCTCCAGGCCCTGGATGGCGCGACTGAACGCGGGCTGGGTAATGCCCATGGCTTCGGCAGCGCGGACGAAGCTGCGGTACTCGGTGAGGGCGATGAAATAGCGCAGTTGGCGAAGGTCCATATCGAGATTCTGCGGAGTAGAGAGGGCTCGTTTTAGACCTTGTTGCTTATTCCGTCAACGATGGTTTAGTTAGTTGTTTAGCTGATTTTGTTATTTAGAAGGGCGGGTAAGCCCGCCCTCAAGCGCGGCGCGACTTTCACAACAGGCTGAACGGATAACTCACGATCAGCCTGTTCTCGTCGAAGGCGTTGGTGCTGAAATCCCTGCGCATGGTGGAGTTGCGCCATTTCACCGACAGGTCCTTGAACGTACCGGACTGGATCACGTACGCCAGTTCGCTCTCGCGCGCCCACTCCTTGCCATCGGTGATGCTGCCGACATGCACGTTGTCGCCCTTGATGTAGCGGTTCATCAGGGTCAGGCCGGGGATGCCGACGGTGGCGAAGTTGAAATCGTGGCGCAGTTGCCAGGAGCGCTCCTTGGCATTCTCGAAGCTGGCGTTGTAGCTGTCGTTGGCCAGGGTGCCGCCGCTGGTGCCGTTGACTCGCATCCACTCGTCATCGCCGCCGACCTTCTGCAGGCCGACATAGAACGTGTGACCCTGATAGCGCGCCGAAAGCATGGCCGAGGCGGTGCGGTTGTCCAGCTTGCCGGCACGCTCGGCGCCGTCTTCCTTGCCGATGAAGTAGCCCAGGTTCGCCCCCAGGGTCCAGTCGCCCAAGGGCTGGCTGTGCACCAGGTTGAAGTACTGCTGGCGGTAGATATCCTTGAGCTGGGCGTCCCACACGCCGACCAGGGTGCGCTTGTCGTTGAAGCTGTACTCACCCCCTGCAAAGTTGAAGCGGTCGGAGGTGAAGCCCGGGCGGCTGAACAGCGCCATGTCCTCCATGCTCGCGTCGTTGCGCGGGCTGTTGCCACGGAACTGGCCGGCGTACAGGGTCAGCCCGGTGATCTCCCTGGAGGTGATCTGGCCGCCGCGGAAGGTCTGCGGCAGCGAACGACCATCGTCAGAGCGCAGGATCGGCAGTACCGGCATCCATTCGCCGACCTTGAGCTCGGTCTGTGAAATCCTGGCCTTGAGCGCGACACCCAGGCGGCCGAAGTCGTCGGCGGGGCGACCATCGTCGTGCACTGGCAGCAGCTGCGTGCCGGCCGTCCCCTTGCCGCCATCGAGCTTGACCGAATACAGCCCCAGCACATCGACGCCAAAGCCGACGGTGCCCTGGGTGAACCCGGAACGGGCGTCGAGGATGAAGCTTTGCGTCCATTCCTCGGCCTTGCCCTGGGCCTTGGCGGGGTCGACGAAGTTGCGATTGATGTAGAAGTTGCGCAGGTTGAGGGTGGCCTTGGCGTCTTCCACGAAGCCGCCGTCGGCGGCGAGGGCGGGGAGGACGCAGGACATGGCCAGAAGGCCCGGCAGCAGGGGGCGTGCGGGTTGCAGAATGCTCATCTGTCGTGGATCTCTTGTTTTTATGGGCGAGTCGGAGCGCTGCGGCCGGAGGCTGCAGGTCGACGCTTTATTGATGAACTTGTGCAACGTTGCGTGGAGGATGGTGCGTGATCGGAGCTGCGGCGAGCAATTCGTCGGAAGTGGAACGGGGCGATAATCGAACGCATTGTGTGAGGCGGGGTGTTGTTACCGGAAAACAAAAAGCCCACCGCGAGGGTGGGCTTGATGCTGTTGCCGGATCACTCAGCCTTTGGGCGAGTCCACCGAAGCCTGCTGGTTGGCCTGTCCGGTCTGCTCGTACCAGCCACCGCCGAGCGCCTTGTACAGGTTGACCTCGCTGGTCAGCTGCGACAGGCGATCGCTGATCAGCGCCTGCTGGGCACTGAACAGGTTGCGCTGGGCGTCGAGGAAGGTCAGGTTGCTGTCGATACCGATGCGGTAGCGACGCTCTGCCAGACGGTAGTAATCCTGGTTGGCGGCAACCAGGTCACGCTGGGCCTGCAACTGCTCTTCGAAGGTCTTGCGCGCCGCCAGGCCATCGGAGACTTCCTGGAAGGCGGTCTGGATGGTCTTTTCGTACTTGGCGACGTTGATGTCCTTCTGGATCTTCGAGTAGTCCAGGCTGGCGCGCAGGCTGCCGGCGTTGAAGATCGGCAGGTTGATCTGCGGTTGGAACAGCCAGGTCCCCGACCCCCCCTTGAACAGCCCGCCCATGTCCGGGCTCAGGGTACCGGCGTTGGCGGTCAGGCTGATGCTCGGGAAGAACGCCGCGCGGGCTGCGCCGATGTTGGCATTGGCAGCCTTGAGCAGGTGCTCGGCTTCCTGGATGTCCGGACGCCGCTGCAGCAGGTCGGACGGCAGGCCCGCTGGCACGTCGGCCAGTTGGTCGGCGTCGAGCTTCAGCGAGGCCGGCAGGTCCGCCGGTACACCGGTGCCCAGCAGCACGGTCAGGCTGTTCAGGTCCTGCGCCACCAGACGCTGGTACTGCGACAGCTTGACCCGCGCGCCTTCGACAGCGGTGCGCGCCTGGCTCAGGTCAAGTGCGGAGGCCACGCCGACCTCGTTGCTGCGGCGGGTCAGGTTGTAGCTTTCTTCGTAGGTCTTGAGCGTTTCTTCGGTCAGCTTCAGCAGCGCCTGGTCGGCCTGCCAGGTGTAGTAGGCGTTGGCCACGCTGGCCACCAGGCTGATCTGCGTGGAGCGACGTGCCTGCTCGCTGGACAGGTAGGTCTCCAGGGCCTGTTCGCTCAGGCTGCGGACGCGGCCGAACAGGTCCAGCTCATAGGCGCTGACGCCCAACGTTGCCGAGTACTGGCTGGTGATGTTCGCTTCGCCGGTCTGCGACAGGTTGCCCGGAACCCGCTGACGGCTGCCGCTGCCGGTGGCCGAGACCGCCGGGAACAGGTCGGCGCGCTGGATGCGGTACTGCGCACGGTAGGCATCGATGTTCAACGCGGCCACACGCAGGTCGCGGTTGTTGACCAGCGAGGTCTGGATCAGCTTCTGCAGCGCCGGGTCGTGGAAGAACTGGCGCCAGCCCTGTTCGGCGGCGGCCACGTCTGCCGACTGGGTCGGCGAGTACGCAGGGCCTTGCGGCCACTGCGCGGCCACCGGCGCTTCCGGGGTCTGGTAGTCAGGAATAAGCGAGCAGCCGCCGAGAATGAAAGCGGTTACCGCCAGGGACAACAAAGACTTGGTCATTGCCCAGCCTCATTACGTGGAGTTTCAGGGGTGGCGTCGGTGTGCGGCTCTTTGCTGCCGAACAGCGACGACACTGCTACGAAGAACAGCGGTACCCAGAAGATCGCCAGCACAGTTGCACTGATCATGCCGCCGATCACCCCGGTGCCGATCGCGTGCTGGCTGCCAGAGCCTGCGCCGCTGGCGATGGTCAACGGTACCACGCCGAGGATGAATGCCAGCGAGGTCATGATGATCGGGCGCAGACGCATACGGCACGCCTCGATCGTCGCATCGAACAGGCTCTTGCCCTGTTCGTGCAGCTCTTTGGCGAACTCGACGATCAGAATGGCGTTTTTTGCCGCCAGGCCGATGGTCGTCAGCAGGCCGACGAGGAAGTACACGTCATTCGACAGCCCGCGCATGCTGGTGGCGATCAGTGCACCGATGATACCCAGCGGCACCACCAGCACGACGGCGATCGGGATCGACCAGCTTTCGTACAGCGCTGCCAGGCAGAGGAACACGAACAGCAGCGAAAGGGCGAACAGCGCCGGCATCTGCGAACCGGAGAGCTTCTCCTCGTAGGACATGCCGGTCCAGGAGTAGCCGATGCCCGACGGCAGTTCGCCGACGATGCGTTCGACCTCGGCCATGGCCTCACCGGTACTGTAGCCAGGCGCCGGGGCACCGAGGATCTCGACTGCTTCCACGCCGTTGTAACGCGACAGCTTCGGCGAGCCGTAGGTCCATTCACCGGAGGCGAAGGAGGAGAACGGCACCATCTCGCCCTGGCCGTTGCGCACGTACCACTTCTGCAGGTCTTCGGGGCTCATGCGGGCACTGGAGTCGCCCTGGATGTACACCTTCTTGACCCGGCCACGATCGATGAAGTCGTTGACGTAGCTGCCACCCAGCGCGATCGACAGGGTATTGTTGATGTCGGCAATGGTGACGCCCAGGGCACTGGCGCGCTCATCGTCGACGATCAGCTGGTACTGCGGCTCGTCGTTCAGGCCGTTGGGGCGCACTGCGGAGAGGATCTTGCTCTGCGAGGCCTTGGCCAGGAACTGGTTGCGCGCTTCCATGAGCTTCTCGTGGCCGACGCCGGCACGGTCCTGGAGGAACACGTCGAAGCCGGTGGCGTTACCCAGTTCGAGCACTGCCGGCGGTGCGAAGGCGAACACCATCGCATCGCGGAAGCTGAAGAAGTGCTGCTGGGCGCGGGTCGAGAGATTGAACACGCTGTTCTCGGCCGAACGCTCGCCCCAAGGTTTGAGCATGATGAACGCCATGCCCGAACTCTGGCCACGGCCGGCGAAGTTGAAACCGGTCACGGTGAACACCGACGACACGGTGTCGGCTTCGTCCTTGAGAAGGTATTCGCGCATCTTGTCGACGACCACCTGGGTGCGTTCGGCACTGGAACCGGCCGGGGTCTGCACCTGGGCGAAGAGCACGCCCTGGTCTTCTTCAGGCAGGAACGCGGTGGGGATGCGAGTGAACAGCCAGATCATGCCCACCACGATCAGCGCATAGGCCAGCAGGAACGGGATCTTGTTGCGCAGGATGGTACCGACACTGCGCTCGTAGCCCTTTACGCTGCGGTCGAAGTTACGGTTGAACCAGCCGAAGAAGCCGCCCTTGGCCGTGTGGTGCTCACCCTTCTTCAACGGCTTGAGCATGGTCGCGCACAGCGCCGGGGTGAAGATCAGTGCCACCAGCACCGACAGGCCCATGGCCGATACGATGGTGATCGAGAACTGCCGGTAGATCACGCCGGTGGAGCCGCCGAAGAAGGCCATCGGCAGCAGTACCGCCGAAAGCACCAGGGCGATACCGACCAGTGCGCCCTGAATCTGCTGCATCGAGCGTTTGGTCGCTTCCTTGGGGGGCAGCCCTTCTTCGGACATAACCCGCTCGACGTTTTCCACGACGACGATGGCATCGTCCACCAGCAGGCCGATGGCCAGGACCATCGCGAACATGGTCAGGGTGTTGATGCTGAAGCCTGCGGCGGCAAGGATGCCGAAGGTGCCCAGCAACACCACCGGAACGGTCATGGTGGTGATGATGGTGGCGCGGAAGTTCTGCAGGAACAGGTACATCACCAGGAACACCAGGACCACGGCTTCGATCAGGGTGTGGATTACCCCGCTGATCGATTCGGTGACCACTGGCGTGGTGTCATACGGGAACACTGCCTTGACCCCGGGCGGGAAGAACGGCTCGAGGTCGCTGATGGTCTTGCGCAAGGCCTTGGCGGTATCCAGGGCGTTGGCGCCGGTTGCCAGCTTGACCGCCAGGCCCGAAGCCGGCTTGCCGTTGAACTGCGCGCTGACCGCGTAGTTCTCACCGCCCAGACCAACCTTGGCGACGTCACGCAGGCGCACCTGCGAGCCATCGCTGTTGACCTTGAGCAGGATCTTCTCGAACTGCTCGGCGGTCTGCAGGCGAGTCTTGCCGATGATGGTGGCGTTGAGCTGGGTACCTGGCATCGCTGGCAGGCCACCGAGCTGGCCGGAAGAAACCTGCACGTTCTGCGCAGTGACGGCGGTACGCACATCGACCGGGGTCAACTGGAACTTGTTGAGCTTGGCCGGATCGAGCCAGATACGCATGGCGTACTGGGCACCGAACACCTGGAAGTCACCAACGCCGGCAGTCCGCGAGATCGGGTCCTGCATGTTGGAGACGATGTAGTTGGCCAGGTCGTCCTTGGTCATGCTGCCATCTTCGGACACCAGGCCGATCACCAGCAGGAAGTTCTTCACTGCCTTGGTGACACGGATACCTTGCTGCTGCACTTCCTGCGGCAGCAGCGGGGTGGCCAGGTTGAGCTTGTTCTGCACCTGCACCTGCGCGGTGTCGGCGTTGGTACCCTGCTCGAAGGTAGCGGTGATGGTCATGCTGCCGTCGGAGTTACTTTCCGAAGACACGTAGCGCAGGTTGTCGATACCGTTGAGCTGCTGCTCGATGACCTGTACCACGGTGTCCTGCACGGTCTGCGCCGAGGCGCCCGGGTAGGTCACGGCGATGGCGATGGCCGGCGGCGCGATGCTGGGGTACTGGTTGATCGGCAGTTTCAGGATCGACAGGGCCCCGACCAGCATGATCACCAAGGCGATCACCCAGGCGAAGATCGGGCGATCGATAAAGAACTTCGACATGGTTTACTCCGCTTTGGCGTCGGCTTTCGCGGCGCTGGCCTGTTCAGGGCTGCCCGGCTTCTTGACGTTGGTGGCTTCGCTGACCTTGACCTCGACACCTGGACGCACGAACTGCAGCCCCTCGGTGATCAGGCGGTCGCCCGGATTGAGGCCTTCCTCGATCAGCCACTCGTTGCCCAGCGTGCGGCTGGCCTTGAGTTGACGCAGTTCCACCTTGTTATCCTTGTTCACCACCAGTGCCGTGGGCGAGCCCTTGAGGTCGCGGGTCACACCTTGCTGTGGGGCGAGGATCGCGTTGGCATTGACACCAGCTTGCAGGCGGGCATGCACGAACATGCCCGGCAGGAGGGTGTGGTCCGGGTTGGCGAACACCGCACGCAGGGTCACCGAGCCCGTGGTTTCATCGACCGAGACTTCGGAGAACTCCAGGCGACCTTCACCGGCGAACGTGCTGCCGTCTTCGAGCACCAGCTGCACCTTCGCGGCATTGTCGCCAGCCTTCTGCAGCCGGCCGCTTTCCAGATCACGGCGCAACTTGAGCAGTTCGGCGGTGGACTGAGTGACGTCGACGTAGATCGGGTCGAGCTGCTGGATGGTGGCCATGGCGTTGGTCTGGCCATTGCTCACCAGCGCGCCTTCGGTGACCGACGAGCGTCCGATGCGACCGCTGATCGGCGCCAGCACCTTGGTGTAGCGCAGGTCGATCTGCGCGCTCTTGAGCGAGGCTTCGGCTTGCAATCGTTTGGCATTGGCGTCGTCATATTCCTGTTTGGAGACGGCCTGCTCGTCGATCAGTTGCTTGTAGCGCTCGGCCAGCGAGCGGGTAGCCTGAAGGTTGGCCTGGGCATTACCCAGGTTGGCTTCATAGACGGCGGGATCGATCTGGTAGAGCTGCTGCCCTTCCTTGACGTCGCTGCCTTCCTTGAACAGGCGCTTGAGAATGATGCCATTGACCTGTGGACGGACTTCGGCGACGCGATAGGCGCTGGTGCGCCCTGGCAGTTCCGAGGTCAGGGTGAAGGCCTGCGGCTGCAGGGTGACGACGCCGACCTGAGGAGCCTGCGCTGCAGGCGCGGCTTCTTCTTTCTTGCAGCCACTGAGCAGGGTTGCAAGGGCGACGGCGGAAACCAGGGCGGTAACGGCTGGCTTGAATTGCATGAGGATCCTCGGGTCGCAGGAGCAGGGGGAGCTCAAGAATAGTGGAAGAGTCTTGTCAGAAAAATCGCTATCGAGTGGATTAGTAGCTTACTAACGAATATACTTACATTCATGGTTGTTTGTAAATACCGCGTGGTGGTACCAGGCTACTACCGCAAAACGTGATTAATGCATCCGGGAGTTGCCCTGCAGAGGCGAACCCGGCCCAAAGCCCAGGCGATTCTTGTGCCGGGCTCAGATGAGGTTGAGCTGCCATGGTCCGTCGAACCAAAGAGGAAGCCCAGGAAACCCGCGCCCAGATCATCGAGGCGGCGGAAAAGGCTTTCTACAAGCGCGGGGTTGCGCGAACCACCTTGGCCGATATCGCCGAGATCGCGGGCGTCACCCGTGGTGCGATCTACTGGCATTTTAGTAACAAGGCCGAGCTGGTCCAGGCGCTGCTCGACAGTTTGCACGAGACCCATGACCATCTCGCGCGTGCCAGCGAAAGCGAGGACGAGCTCGATCCGCTCGGCTGCATGGGCAAGCTGCTGTTGCAAGTGCTCAACGAGCTGGTACTGGACGCCAGGACCCGGCGTATCAATGAAATCCTGCATCACAAGTGCGAGTTCACCGATGAGATGTGTGAAATCCGCCAGCAGCGACAAGGCGCCATCGTCGAATGCCACGAAGGCATTTCCCGCGCCTTGGCCAATGCGGTACGCCGTGGCCAGTTGCCCGCCGACCTGGATGTCGAGCGGGCGGCCATTGCCATGTTCGCCTATGTCGACGGCCTGATCGGGCGCTGGTTGCTGCTCCCGGACAGCTTCGACCTGTTGCGCGATGCGCAAAAATGGGTCGACACAGGGTTGGATATGCTGCGCTTGAGCCC
The DNA here is from genome assembly GCF_048068255.1 of Pseudomonas sp. NY15374. NCBI lineage: Bacteria > Pseudomonadati > Pseudomonadota > Gammaproteobacteria > Pseudomonadales > Pseudomonadaceae > Pseudomonas > Pseudomonas sp. NY15374. The sequence continues at coordinate 739,644 of NZ_JBLUPZ010000002.1, read as the reverse complement.
GGCCCTGCGCAAATGACACTTTGTTAAGGATTGTGATGAAGTTTTTCCCGGCAGGATTAAGCCGGGGTTAAAAGGGCCGCTTTGCGGCCCTGGCCTTTTCAATGCCCCCGTAATTGCCCGTCTGGCAACGCCAGTGCCGCCAGCAGCCCCAGCACTGCCGCGCCGGCACTGGCCAGCAGCAGGTATCGGAACGTCACCAGCAGATGCGCCTGGGTCGCCGGATCCGTCTCGCCGCCCTTCAGGCTGCCCAGCAACGGGTTGCCCAGCACCTCGAGCCCTCCGAGATGCAGCAGCGCCAGCAGCAGGCTGGACATGCAGGCCACGCCCATCGCCCCACCCAACGAGCGGAACAGGTTGGTGGTGCTGGTGGCCACACCGATATCCTTCATGTCCACCGCGCTCTGCGTCCCCACCAGCGAGGTCGGGAACTGCAGCCCGCAGGCGATACCGGTCAACAGCATGAACAACCCGCCCAGCCAGGCTGACTGCGGCGGTGTGAGGGCCATGCCGAGGATCGCCAGCGGCATCAGCAGCGCGCCCGCCAGGATCTGCGGCTTGTAGCGTCCGGTGAATGTCGTCAGGCGGCCTGCGCTGAAGGCGCCCAGTGGCAACCCCATCGCCAACGGCAGCAGGTGCAGCGCGGCACTGTCGGCGCCGGCACCGGTGATGCTCTGGAAGCGCAGCGGCATGAGCATGGTCAGCGAGATCGACTGGAAGCTGGCGAAGAAGATCACGCACCAGCACAGCACGGCGACCCTGTTGCCAAACAGTTTCAGTGGCAACAGCGGCTCCTGGCAGCGGCGTTCGTGGGCGACGAACAGCACCAGGCCCAGTACCGCACAGGCAAACAGGGCCAGCACCGGCGCCGCGGTCCAGGCATGCCCTTGACCCACCAGGGTGATGCCCAGCAACAAACTGCCCAGGCCCAGGATCAGCAGCAGTGCACCGATATAGTCGACCTGTGCTTCCCGGCGTTGGACCGGCATGCCCATCAGTGCGCGGCGAATCACCCACCAGGCGCAAAGCCCCAGCGGCAGGTTGATCCAGAACACCCAGCGCCACGACAGATATTCGGTCAGCCAGCCGCCGAGCACCGGGCCAGCCACGCTGGCCAGGGCGTACATGCTGCTGAAATAACCCTGGTAGCGCCCGCGCTCGCGAGGCGGGACGAAGTCGCCGATGATCGCCTGGCTGACCGAGACCATGCCGCCCGCGCCGATGCCCTGCAGCACGCGCGCCAGCACCAGTTGTTCCATGTTCTGTGCCAGGGCGCAGAAGATCGAGGCCAGGGTGAACAGTGCGGTGCCGGTGAGGATCATGCGCCGACGGCCATAAAGGTCGCCCAGCTTGCCGTAGATCGGCACGGCCACGGTCATGGCCACCATATAACCGGAGATGACCCAGGCCAGCAGGCCGACATCGTTGAACTGGGCCGAAATGGCCGGCATGGAGACGGCGACGATGGTCTGGTCGAGGGCACCAAGAAGAATCGCCAGCATCAGCGCGCTGAGCACGCTACGCAAGTCGGCGGGAGGCAGGGCGGCGGTCACGGGGTCACACCTTGTGGTCGGAGGTAGTGAAATTGTGCTGTTCGTCGGCGGCCCGTGGCGAGTGAAATGGCTGCGAACGAGACGGGGATTGTAACCTGAGTTAGGTAGCTTCCTATGTACTGTCTGCATCGCCTATGCACGATCGGCATAAGCGCTTTCACACGAACGCGCATGGCCGCGTGATATCGTGCAGGTTCATAGCAGCCGAAATACACTGGTTTGCACCCATTTGGTGCATTGTGACCCAGGTTTCCGCATCGCTGTAATCCCGCACTTCTCTTCCACTCTCTGCATGTCATGCCTATGGCAGGGCGGAGGGTCCCGGTTCAGGGGCGGTAGTCAGCCAGTTCGACTTTTCACGTTTATGCGGAGTGATCATGCCCAAGGCTTCCCACCAAGATCTGCGTTTTGCCTTCCGCGAACTGCTCGCGTCGGGTTCGTGCTATCACACAGCTTCAGTCTTCGACCCGATGTCGGCGCGCATTGCCGCAGACCTGGGCTTTGAAGTCGGTATCCTCGGCGGCTCGGTCGCTTCCCTGCAGGTGCTCGCCGCCCCGGACTTCGCCCTGATCACCTTGAGCGAATTCGTCGAGCAGGCTACGCGCATTGGCCGCGTCGCCCAGTTGCCCTTCATCGCCGATGCCGACCATGGTTATGGCAACGCGCTGAACGTCATGCGTACGGTAATCGAGCTGGAGCGCGCCGGCGTGGCGGCGCTGACCATCGAAGACACCCTGCTGCCGGCCCAGTTCGGTCGCAAGTCCACCGACCTGATCGCGGTGGAAGAGGGCGTCGGCAAGATCCGTGCAGCGCTGGAAGCGCGAGTCGACTCGTCGCTGTCGATCATTGCCCGGACCAACGCCGGCGTGCTGACCACCGAGGAAATCATCGTCCGCACCCAGAGCTACCAGAAGGCCGGTGCCGACGGTATCTGCATGGTCGGGGTGAAGGATTTCGAGCAACTGGAGCAGATCACCGAGCACCTGAACGTGCCGCTGATGCTGGTCAGCTACGGCAACCCGAACCTGCGTGACGACGAGCGCCTGGCGCGCCTGGGCGTGCGCATCGTGGTCGATGGCCATGCGGCGTACTTCGCTGCGATCAAGGCCACCTACGACTGCCTGCGTTTGCAGCGCGGGCAGCAGAACAAGTCCGAGAACCTCAGCGCCACCGAGCTTTCGCACACCTACACCCAGCCTGAGGATTACATCCGCTGGGCCAAGGAGTACATGAGCGTCGAGGAGTGACCGACAGGCGTTGTCGGGCTACCTGAGGGCGCTCAGCGTTGCGGTGTGCGGGACGCAGTGCTCGTGTGCGCAACTGGCTGCGGTACTGGGCTGGCTGCGCAACAGCTCGACGCGCCAGCAGGCCGAACCATAGAGCCCGGCCACGGCGACCAGGGCCAGGACGATCACGCAGCGTCTGGATTTGATGCCCATGTTGCCTACCTCCTGCTGTGACCACAGGTGATACTTGCAAGCATAGGTCAGGTCGCAGCAATTGCCTGGAGCGAACATCGAGATCGGTGTGATTTGCGTCGCAGCGGCGCAAGGCCGCTCCACGCACTAATCCAGCTCCCGATCCCACTCCGGTTCTGCGCTGAAGCGTTGGGCAAGAAAGTCCAGCATGCTGCGCAAGGTCGCGGGCATGTGTTTGCGTGAGGTGTAGACCGCATTGAGGTTCAGCTCCCGCGGTCGCGCCAGGGGCAGTAGTTTCACCAACTCGCCGCGACGCACTGCGCAGGCGGCCTGGTAGGTCGGCAGCATGGCGATTCCGGCACCGGCCAGGGCGGCCTTCTGCAAGGTCAGGGCTTCGTTGGCGCTGATATTGCCCTGCACGGGCACCGCGACCTGTTCACCGGCCACTTCGAAATGCCACAGGCTGTGGCCGAAGTAGGCGTGGGTCAGGCAGTTGTGCTGGGTCAGGTCCTCGACTCGCTGCGGCGTGCCGTACTCGCGCAAGTAGGCGGGGCTGGCGCAGACCACCGAACGGCAGACGCTCAGGCGTCGGGCAATCAGGTTCGGGTCCAGGTCGTTGCTGGTGCGGATCGCCAGGTCGATACGCTCGTCAACCAGGTTGACCGTGCGATCGAGCATCTGCAACTCCACCTTCACCCCCGGATAGCGCTTCACGTACTCCGCCACCGCATCCACCAACTGCGCCTGACCGAACGAGGTGCTTACGCTGATGCGCAACTCGCCGCGCGGCGCATCTTCAGGCGCACGCACCGCTGTCTGCAGGTCGCAGGCCAGTTCCAGCATCTGTCGGCAGCGTGGCAGGGTGTCCAGGCCCGCGGCGGTCAGGCTCAGCTTGCGCGTGGTGCGCTGCATCAAGCGTGCGCCGACCCACTCCTCAAGCTCCGCGAGATAGCGCGACACTACAGGCCTGGAAAGCTCCAGGTGATCTGCCGCAGCCGACTGGCTACCCAGGTCGACGACGGTGACGAACACGCGCATGGCGTTCAGACGGTCCATGATTTGCCCGATTTCAGAAACAAACTATGTTCAAGCATCGCATTTTTTGTGACGGATCGGGCAACTAAGCTGTGTTCCATCGTCCCGCTTTCAGGAACCTCACCATGTCGATTTTCACTCCACTGCGCAGTCTGATGCTGGCCTGTGTCGCCCTGACGGGCCAGGCAATGGCGGCCGATCCGCTGCACCTGGATGTCTACAACCCAGGCCATGACGCACTGTTTCCGGTGAGTTCGGTGATCGTCAGTGGCGAGCGGGAGGCTGTGCTGGTGGATGCGCAGTTCGGCAAGGCTCAGGCCGAGCAGGTGGCTGAGCGCCTGCGTGCCAGTGGCAAGCGGCTGACCACCATCTACATCAGCCATGGCGATCCGGACTATTACTTCGGCCTCGACACCCTGACCCAGGCGTTTCCAGACGCCAAGGTGGTCGCCTCCGCTGCCACTGTGGCGCACATCCGCCAGACCATGGACGCCAAGCTGGCGTACTGGGGGCCGCAGATGGGCGCCGACAAGCCCGCGAAACTGGTCCTACCCCAGGTGTTGGCCGGTAACCGTCTCGAGCTGGAGGGGCAGGCGCTCGAAGTCGTTGGCCTGGACGGCCCGCAGCCCGACCGCAGCTTCGTCTGGATTCCCTCGATCAAGGCGGTGGTCGGTGGTGTGGTGGTTTCCGAGAACATTCACGTATGGATGGCTGACACCCAGTCTGCCCAATCCCATACCGACTGGCTGGCAACGCTTGCACACATCGAAAAACTCGCCCCGCGCACGGTGATCCCAGGCCACTACCTGGGGCAGAGCAGCCGTTCGTTGGATGCCGTGCGCTTCACTGCAGGCTACATCCGCGCCTTCGACAGCGAAGCGGCCAAGGCTCGCGATGCGGCGGCGCTGATCGCTGCAATGAGCAAGCGTTATCCGAACCTCGCCGATGAAAGTTCCCTGGAGCTCGGGGCCAAGGTCGCTAAAGGCGAAATGAAGTGGTAACCCCTTACAACCCAGATGGAGTGTTTCCCATGAGCAAGATCGCAATCATCGGTGCCACCGGCCGGGCCGGCAGCCAGTTGCTGGAAGAGGCTCTGCGCCGTGGCCACAGCGTGGTCGCCATCGCACGCGATCCGTCTTCGCTGCAGGGCCGTGAAGGTGTCACGGTCAAGGCGCTGGATGCCCAGGACAGTGCCGCGCTACAGGCGGCAGTCACAGGCGTGGACGCTGTGCTGAGCGCTGCGCACTTCTCCACCCTTGCGCCGCAGGCGATCATCGAGCCGGTCAAACGCGCCGGGGTCAAGCGACTGCTGGTGGTCGGTGGTGCCGGCAGCCTGCTGCTGCCGTCGGGGCAGCGGGTGATCGACAGCCCGGACTTCCCCGAGGCGTACAAGGCCGAGGCCAGCGCCGGCGTGGGCTTTCTCGATACCTTGCGCCAGGAACCGACCCTCGACTGGACCTTCCTTTCGCCTTCGGCAGAGTTCGTCGAGGGTGAGCGCAGCGGGCGCTATACGCTGGGCAAGGATCACCTGCTGATCGGCGCCGATGGCAAGAGCTGGATCACCTTCGCCGACTACGCCATTGCCTTGATCGACGAACTGGAAAAGCCTGCACATACGCGCCAGCGCTTCACTGTCGGCTACTGAGGTGTCGCTGCCAGCCTTTCGCAGGTGAATTGCGGCGCAGTACCGAGTTGACGGGAGCGCAGGGCGGCTAAAGACTGGCGCGTGCCTGCAGCCACTCCAGCAACTCGCCCAGCCCCGGCGGCAGGCTTTTCGACGGGCAGACCAGGTAATAGCCTTTGCCCGTCATCACCTTCAGTGCAAAGGGCATGCATAACCGCCCACTGCGCAGGTCATCGCCGATCAGCGCCCAGTCGCCGATGGCCACCCCAGTCCCCTGGGAGGCCATGGCCATCGCCATATCCAGTGTCTCGAAATGCTGGCGTCGGCCCTGTGGCTCGAACGCAGCGCCGGCCGCCTGCAGCCACAGGCGCCAGTCACGCTCGTCGCGCGAGGGGTGCAGCAGCATGTGCCGCGCCAGGTCCTCCACTCGCTCCAGAGGCATGCCGCCTTGCAGCAACGAGGGGGCGCACACCGGTGTCAGTTGCTCGTCGAACAGCTTGCGCACCAGCGAGCCCTGCGCGGGCGGGCTGCCATACACCACTGCCGCATCGAAGCCTTCATGACGAAAGTCCACGCCGTGCTGCACCGTCGTGGTCAGTTCCACCGGTACATCCGGGCGCAGTGCCTGCCATTCCATCAGCCTCGGCAGTAGCCAACGCATCACGCAGGTCGGGGCCTTGAGCTGCAAGGTGGCGGTGCGCGCGCCAACCTCGCGCACGCCCTGTTCGATCAGGGCGAACACTTGCTGCACCCGCGGCAGCCAGTCCTGGCCTTCACGGGTCAGGCTCAGGCCACGGGCCTGGCGCTGAAACAAGGGGTAGCCAAGTTGCTCCTCGAGCCCGGCGATCTGGCGGCTGACAGCGCCCTGGGTGATGTGCAGATGCTGGGCGGCTCGGGTGAAATTGCAGTGCTGGGCGGTGACCAGGAAGGTGTTCAGGGCGGGGAGGGGAGGGAGTCGTTTCATCGTGGCGAGCCATGATCTGGAGACATGGCTAGTATGTGTTTTTTTGCATTGTCGCGGTAGCCGCAGCTTGCTTCCATGAGCACTGATTTCAACAAGAATCAGGGTAAAGACGATGGCAACCTGTGGCGAAGTACTGGTCAAACTCCTCGAAGGCTATGGCGTAGACCATGTGTTCGGGATTCCCGGCGTGCATACCGTGGAGCTCTATCGCGGGCTTGCGCGCTCGTCGATCCGTCATGTCACGCCGCGCCACGAGCAGGGCGCCGGCTTCATGGCTGATGGCTACGCGCGTACGCGCGGCAAGCCGGGAGTGTGCTTCATCATCACCGGCCCCGGCATGACCAACATCACCACGGCCATGGGCCAGGCCTATGCCGACTCGATCCCCATGCTGGTGATCTCCAGCGTGCAATCGCGCAATGCACTGGGCGGTGGGCGCGGCAAGCTGCATGAGCTGCCGAACCAGTCTGGGCTGGTGGCGGGCGTTTGCGCGTTTTCCCAGACCCTGATGAGTGCCGATGACCTGCCGCAGGTGCTGGCCCGCGCCTTCGCCGTGTTCGACGGTGCCCGGCCACGCCCTGTGCATATCGAGATTCCGCTGGATGTGCTGGTCGAGCCAGCCGACCACCTGCTGCAAGTTCGCCCGGTGCGCACCAGCCGTGCAGGCGCCGCGCCGCAGGTGGTGGCGCAGATGGCCGAGCGGCTGGCCAAGGCCCAGCGTCCGTTGATCCTCGCCGGTGGCGGTGCGCTGGCGGCAGGCGAGGCCCTGGCGCAACTGGCCGAGCAGCTCCAGGCGCCGGTGGCCCTGACCATCAATGCCAAGGGCCTGCTGCCGGGTGCTCATCCGTTGCAGATCGGCTCGACCCAATCGCTGCCGGCAACCCGTGCCCTGGTTGCCGAGGCCGACGTGGTACTGGCCATTGGTACCGAGCTTGCCGAAACCGACTACGACGTGACCTTCAAGGGCGGATTCGAGATCCCCGGCAGCCTGCTGCGCATCGACATCGATCCGGACCAGACCGTACGCAACTACCTGCCGGAGCTGGCCTTGGTCGCCGATGCCAAGCTGGCTGCCGAAGCCCTGGTTGCAGCGTTGGCCGAGCAGCCTGCGGTGCGTGACGAATGCTGGGGCGCTGCCCGTGCCGAGCGCCTGCGCAACGACCTGGCTGCCGGCTGGGACCAACCGACCCTGAGCCAGACCCGTCTGCTTACCGCGATACTGGAAACCTTGCCCGACGCCGTGCTGGTGGGCGACTCGACCCAGCCGGTCTACACCGGCAACCTCACCCTTGACCTTGCGCGTCCGCGTCGCTGGTTCAATGCTTCGACCGGCTACGGCACGCTCGGCTATGCCTTGCCGGCGGCGATGGGCGCCTGGCTTGGCAGCGCCGAAGTCGTGGCTGAACGCGCCCCGTCGGTGTGCCTGATCGGTGACGGCGGCCTGCAGTTCACCCTGCCGGAGCTGGCCAGTGCAGTCGAGGCACAGGTACCGCTGATCGTGCTGCTGTGGAATAACCAGGGTTACGAAGAGATCAAGAAGTACATGGTCAATCGCGCCATCGAGCCTGTGGGCGTGGACATCCACACCCCCGACTTCATCACCGTGGCGCAGGGGCTGGGGGCTGCGGCCGAACATGTCGGCGATGTGGCGCAGTTGCAGGTCGCGCTGGCGCTGGCGGTCGAGCGCAAGGGGCCGACCCTGATCCAGGTGGACCAGGCACAGTGGCAGGCAGCGGTGGCCGGCTGAGGCGCGCGGGGGCTTGCAGATTCAACCCGCGCTCGAGCGCAGGCGCGCCATGTCGCGAATCGGCGGCGCACCATACAGCCGGCTGTACTCCCGGCTGAACTGCGACGGGCTTTCATAGCCCACCCGATACCCCGCCACCGCGGCCTCCAACCCATCGTTGAGCATCAGGCGCCGGGCTTCCTGCAGTCGCAGCTGCTTCTGGTACTGCAACGGGCTCATGGACGTCACGGCCTTGAACCTGTGGTGCAGGGTCGAGGTGCTCAGGTTCACTTCCCGGGCCAGCTCCTCGATGCGCAGCGGCAGGTGAAAATGCTTGTTGAGCCAGGTGATCGCCTGGCTCACGCGGTGTGTCTGGCTGTTGGCCAGGGCAATCTCGTACAGGCGATGCCCCTGCGGCCCGCGCAGCAGGCGGTAGAGGATTTCGCGGCGAAACAGCGGGGCCAGCATCGGGATGTCGCGCGGGCTATCGAGCAAGCGGACCAAGCGCAGCAAGGCATCGAGCAGGTGCGCATCGGTCTTCTCCACATACAGCCCAAGCCCGGACTGCACGCTGGGCACCAGCATCGGGCCGTTTTCGGCAATCAACTGGCTGATCTCTGCCGCGTCCAGATCGATCCGCAGCCCAAGCACCGGGTTTTCCGGGCTGGCGTCGAGCCTCACCCGGCTGATCGGCATGGTCACCGACACCACCATGTAGTGCAGCGGGTCGTAGGCATACTGCTGATCGCCCAGGAACAGACTCTTGCTGCCCTGGGCCATGACGCAGAGGGCCGGCAGGGCCAGGCCCGGCTTCGAACGGATGTTGTCTTCATAGCGCGACAGGTACAGCTGCTCGATGGCCGTCGGTGGTCCGTGGGGATCGCCTGCGTGCCTCAGGATCAGGTCAGCGAGTTCCAGACGCTGGTTTTCCAGGGTCGGGTCGAGAGCGGCAAGGGCAGTGGTCATGATCGAATTCCTCCAGGGACCGGGCCAGCATAGATTTGGGCAACATCCTGCGCTAGCCAAATGCTGCCGACCGATTGCCTGATCCTGCATTGCGACAGGATCAGGCAATCGACAGACAGAAATGGCCTAACGCAGGGTGCGGGCGAGGACCTAATCTTGGCAGCCTGGCTTTTCCGTCCCGCCTGCTTCAAGGAGATCGTTCATGACCTTGCATCAACCGGTCACACACTTGGCTTTCATCCGTGCCAGCAGCGGTCGTTCGGCGGAACTCGGCATGCGCCTGCGCGACCTGCTCGAGCCTTCGCTGCGCAGCCCAGGCTGTCTGGCGTTCACCGTCCAGCGCTCCCAGGTTGACGCCGACCTCTGGCTGCTCAGCGGCAGCTGGCAGGACCAGCAGGCCATGCGCGGTTACTTCGCTTCGCCGACGCTCGAGGTCTTCGGCGACCTGCTGCAGGAGCGGGTGGTGGCGAGCATGGACCTGCAGACCTTCGATTGAGGGTTGGGCGCGGTAACCTTCTCGCGGGCAAGCTTGCCCATGAAAAGGCCACTACCGTAACGCCTGCTGCAGTAGAATCCCGCCCCTCGTTCAACAGCTGGAGCACAGCAATGGCACGTAGAGAATTCCCGGGCTTCGAGGCCGTTTCGGCGATGGTCCCGGTCGAAGGCGGCGGCTACCACGCGGCAATCGCGGTCAAGGCCCTGCACGTGGGAGGGGCACCGCGCTTTCACAAAGTCCTGGAGGGCCAGGTGTTCAAGTCGGCACTGGCCGCTGACGAGGCGGCCTGTGCCGAACTCGAACGCCTGCAGGGCGTCGGTGAAGAGGGCGAGCTGGCCTGGTGATCAGGCCTGCGGGCGACGCATCTTGAACAGGTTGCCCAGCTCGAAGTAATCCGCCGGGCCACCGCCACGCAGGATCGGCTCGGCGGCAGCAGTGTCGTAGATACCCTCTTTGAGCAGGTGTTCGGCGATATGCACGGCCACCACTTCACCCAGGATCAGCCAGCTGGGCACCAGCTCCTGATCGGCGCGCTTGAGCTGGATGATCTGGCTCACCTTGCACTCGAAGTTCACCGGGCTCTCACCCACCCGCGGCACGCCGACCACGTTCGAGGGCGCCGGTGTCAGGCCGCTCAGCTCGAATTCGTCGATATCTGCAGCCACTGCCGCGCAGCTCTGGTTCATCTGCTCGGCCAGCGGGCGCGTGGCCAGGTTCCAGACGAACTCGCCGGTCTGTTCGATGTTGTTCAGGCTGTCTTTGCGCCCGACGCTGCAGAAACCGATGATCGGCGGAATGTAGTTGAAGGCGTTGAAGAAGCTGTAGGGCGCCAGGTTCAGGCGACCTTCGCGATCATGGGAGGAGATCCAGCCGATGGGCCGGGGGCCGACGATGGCGTTGAACGGGTCGTGGGGCAGGCCGTGGCCTTTGGCGGGTTCGTAGTAGTGCATCTGCGCAGGGCCTTGGCCCTTCCTCTGGGACGGACGAGGCGCCTAGTGTGCCAAGCCTTGAGCTGGCTGGGAATGATCAAGCCCGGCCAAAGCCGGGCTGGGTGACACGCATCAGTGATCAGCTGATGCGGTGGGCGTTGGTGCGGCTGAAGCCATCTTCAGCGAAGCGTTGGCCGCCAGTACGGTCGAAGCCGTCTTCGGCGAAGCGTTGACCACCAGTGCGGTCGAAGCCGTCTTCGGCGAAGCGTTGGCCGCCAGTGCGGTCGAAGCCATCTTCAGCGAAGCGTTGGCCGCCAGTACGGTCGAAGCCGTCTTCGGCGAAGCGTTGGCCGCCAGTGCGGTCGAAGCCGTCTTCGGCGAAGCGTTGGCCGCCAGTGCGGTCGAAGCCGTCTTCGGCGAAGCGTTGGCCACCGGTGCGGTCGAAACCGTCTTCGGCGTAGCTGGCCGATTGGCTTTGTGCAGCGGCGAAGGTGTGGGCGTTGGTGCGGTCAAAGCCGTCTTCGGCGAAGGCACCTGCGGCGAAGACCGACAGGGCCAGGGTCAGGATCAGTTGGTTTTTCATGGTCGTTGCTCCAGTAGATTCGAGGGGGTTTGTTCTTGCTATGGATCTCATGCTACGCCGATTAATTTGATTAAAAAGCGCAAAAAATTACGTAAAATAATCAATTTAATCGATGTGTTTGCGCGCGAGATGTCCAAATAAGTAGCTGTCGGCTCTACCCCGCAGCATGCGGCATATCAAATATCCGAAAGCGTTCTGTCAGCGCTTGTAGGTTGCTCCACCTCAATTAATGGCGAGTTAAGGACTCAACCCTTCGTCGCTCTCCACGCCGAACGGTTTTTTCATTCCTTTCCAACCGATTTTTCAGACGTTCGTCTTCAACATCGCCGCATTCCAGAAACCGGAGCGGCACACGATGAATAAACTTCCGCAAATCACCTTGGCCTTCTGGGTCATGAAGATCTGCGCCACCACGCTGGGCGAGACGGCTGGCGACCTGCTGTCGATGACGCTCGACATCGGCTACGCCATGAGTTCGCTGTTGTTGATCAGTGTGTTCTTGCTGACGTTGCTCACCCAGCTTTATTCCCGCCGCTATCACCCAGTGCTCTACTGGCTGGTGATACTGTCCACCAGCACCGCTGGCACCACCATGTCCGATTTCATGGATCGCACGCTCGGGTTGGGTTACGCCGCAGGTTCAGCGCTGCTGATCGGCATCCTGCTGTTGACCTTCGCCCTGTGGCGGCTGAGTGGTAATCCGCTGGATGTCACGCGCATCCGCAGTCGTGCGGGCGAGTTGTTCTACTGGGTTGCGATCCTGTTCTCCAACACCCTGGGCACCGCACTGGGCGACTACCTCGCAGATGATTCAGGCCTGGGCTTCGCGGGTGGCGCCCTGCTGATCGGCAGTGCCATCGTGTTGGTGGCTATGGCGCGTTACTGGACCCGAATCCCTGGTGTGGTGTTGTTCTGGGTAGCCTTCGTGCTGACTCGGCCATTCGGTGCAACCCTGGGCGATTTCCTCACCAAGCCATACGAAAAAGGCGGTCTGGACTTTGGCACGATCGGCTCTTCCATGGTGTTGGGCGCGATCCTGCTGGCGCTGGTGCTACTGGCCACCTACTACCAGCGTCGTCAGCCGCAGCAAGTGCTGGAAGTATCCTGACCTCCAGAAAAAAGGACTGACGCGAACGGTACAAATGCCCGCAGCAGAGCTTTTTTGCGGCCGCAAAAAAGGGCCGTTCCACCGGAACGACCCTTTTCAATTACAGCGAACGCAGAATCAATCAGTGGTGATGCGCGAGTGCTGCTTGGTGTCCTTCATGGTCGCGTAGACCAGCAGCGAGCAGGCGATGCAGCCGGTGACGTACCAGTAGAAGCCGGTTTCCATGCCGGCGCTCTTGAACCACAGCGCCACGTACTCGGCGGTGCCGCCGAAGATCGACACGGTCAGTGCGTAGGGCAGGCCAACGCCCAGGGCGCGGATCTCGGTGGGGAACAGCTCGGCCTTCACCACGGCGTTGATCGAGGTGTAGCCACTGACGATGATCAGCGCCGCCATGATCAGGAAGAAGGCGCCCCACCAGCTCTGGATGGTGTGCAGGGTGCTGAGGATCGGTACGGTGAACAGGGTGCCCAGCACGCCGAAGGCGATGAGGATCGGGCGCCGGCCGATCTTGTCGGACAGCCCGCCGATCACCGGCTGCAGGCACATGAACAGGAACAGCGTGGCCGCCGAGATGGTGGTCGAGTCGCTGATGCTCATGCCGACGGTGTTGACCAGGTACTTCTGCATGTAGGTGGTGTAGGTGTAGAAGGCCAGGGTGCCGCCCATGGTCAGGCCGACGACGGTCATCAGCTCCTTGGGGTGGCGCATCAGGGTGCGCATCAGGCTTTCCTTGGACTTCTCCTTCTTGGTGAAGGAAGCGGTCTCTTCCATGCCACGGCGCAGGTACAGCGCAACCACCGCGCACAGCGCGCCGATCACGAAGGGCACACGCCAGCCCCAGGCATACAGCTCTTCGGTGGTCAGCACGTTCTGCAGGATGATCAGGACCGCCAGGGCGATGAGCTGGCCGGAAATCAGGGTGACGTACTGGAAACTGGAGAAGAAGCCACGGCGTTCCTTGCTGGCCATCTCGCTGAGGTAGGTGGCCGAGGTGCCATATTCACCGCCGACCGACAGACCCTGCATCAGGCGTGCGATCACCAGCAGGATAGGCGCGGCGACGCCGATGGTTTCATAGCCCGGCGTCAGGGCGATGACCAGCGAGCCTGCGCACATCAGCAGTACCGAAGCCATCAGCGCAGCCTTGCGGCCCTTGCGGTCGGCGTACAGCCCCATCAGCCAGCCACCGATCGGGCGCATCAGGAAGCCCACTGCGAAGATCGCGGCGGTGTTGAGCAGTTGTGCGGTGGTGTCGCCAGCGGGGAAGAAGGCTTTGGCGAAGTACAGCGAGAATGCGGCGTAGACGTACCAGTCGTACCATTCGACCATGTTGCCGATCGAACCGCTGAAGATCGACTTGAGACGACTGGCGGTGGTTTTTTCCGCGGCGGGCGCAGTGGCCGCCCCGGCGGGCAGGGTGGTGGCGTTATCCATCAGGGATACCTTCTCGTTGTTTTTGTGAGGCGCGCGGGACCGCGGCTTGAGAAGGGTTTTGCAGAAGCTGTGCCAAATGAGGGCGTAACGATCCGAATGAGGTGTCGGCCGCCCCATCCTTGGGCATGCCAGCGCCCCAGAAACGCGATGGATCAAGGCCTGCACTGTATCCGTAGGAGCGGGCTTGCCCGCGACCAGCCGCACTGCTTATCCCGGCTGGGTATAGGCCATATGAGCGGTAACCCGCCTATTGGCAGCTTTTGATCGGCAAGATTCCGCTCATTCGCGCTCGATAAAATCCTCGCGCATCAGGCCATGGCGCTGCATCTTCTCGTTCAGCGTCCGCCGCGGCAGTTGCAACGTCTCCATGACCCCTTTGATCTCGCCCTTGTGCTGACGCAGCGCGGCGCGCAGGCATTGCAGCTCGAACGCCTCCATCTGTTCGCTCAGCGACTGACCTCCCGGCGCCACCTCGATGCTCGATGAACCCAGCCCCAGCGCATGGCGCTCGGCGGCATTGGCCAGCTCGCGCACATTGCCCGGCCAGTCATGGGCCAGCAGTTGTGCCAGTTGCGCGCCTGAAAGCGGCGGTGTGCTGCTGCGCCCCAGGCGCTCGGCGGCGGTACGGACGAAATGCTCGAACAGCAGCGGGATGTCCTCGCGCCGCTCGCGCAGTGGCGCCAGACGCAGTTCGGCAACGTTCAGGCGGTACGCCAGGTCTTCGCGAAATCGCCCGGCGCGAGCCTCGTCGAGCAGATCGGGTTTGGTCGCGGCGATGATGCGCAAGTCGACGCTGATGCTCTGGTTGGCACCCAGGCGTTCGAGTTTCTGCTCCTGAATCACCCGCAGCAACTTGGCCTGCTGGGCCAGTGGCATGCTCTCGATCTCGTCGAGAAATACCGTGCCGCCGTTGGCATATTCCAGTTTGCCGATGCGTTTGCCCTGGGCGCCGGTGAAGGCGCCGCTCTCATGGCCGAACAGCTCGGCCTCGAACAGGGTTTCGGGGATTGCCGCGCAATTGAGGGCGACGAAGGGTTTGTCGGCGCGTGGGCCGAAGTCGTGCAGGCATCGCGCCACGCGCTCCTTGCCGCTGCCGGTTTCGCCGCGGATCAGCACATTGACTGGCAACCCCGCCAGTTCCAGCACCTGCCGACGCAACTGTTGCAGGCCCTGGGACATCCCCAGCAGGGTCGCTTGCAGCCGTTCCTTTAGGTCGGCCTGCTGGTGCAGCGCGCGGTTTTCCAGCACCAGTTGGCGCTTGTCCAGGGCGCGGCGCAGGCTGCCCAGCAAGTGCTGCGGGGTGAAGGGTTTTTCCAGGAAGTCGTAGGCACCGTTGCGCATGGCTTCCACTGCCATCGGCACATCGCCGTGACCGGTGAGCAGGATCACCGGTAGGTCAGGGTCTTGCGCCTGCAGGTGCTCGAGCAGTTGCAGGCCATCCATGCCCGGCATGCGCACATCGCTGATGACCACGCCGGGGAAGTGCTGTGGCAGTTGCGCGAGACATTCCTCTGCGCGGGCGAACAACTGCACGCTGAAGCCGGACAGGCTCAGCCATTGCTCCACCGCGGTGCGGATGCTGGCTTCGTCGTCGACGACGATCACTGAATTCAACATGCAGGCTCCAGGTCGCGGGGCAGGGTAAGGCTGAAGCGGGCACCGCCAGGCAGGTTTTCGACCTGCAACTGGCCGCCGGCTTCATGAACGATGCCATAGGAAATCGCCAGGCCCAGGCCCAGGCCTTCGCCCACCGGCTTGGTGGTGAAGAAGGGGTCGAAGACGCGGGCCAGGTCGGCATCCTTGATGCCGCCACCGGAGTCGAGCACGCTCAGGTGCCAGCGTTCGTCCTCGGCTTCGATGCGGATCTCCAGACGTTTGTAGCGCTTGTCGGCCATGGCGTCGAGGGCGTTGTGCAGCAGGTTGATCAGCACCTGTTCAAGGCGGATCGCGTCGCCGCGCACCCACGCAGGACGCGCCAGGTACAGCGCCACCTCGACCTGCTCGCCGCGAATGCGGGTGTCGAGCAGGTGCAGGGCCTGGTCGACCACGGTGGCCAGATCAAGAC
Organism: Pseudomonas sp. NY15374; assembly: GCF_048068255.1. Lineage (NCBI taxonomy): Bacteria > Pseudomonadati > Pseudomonadota > Gammaproteobacteria > Pseudomonadales > Pseudomonadaceae > Pseudomonas > Pseudomonas sp. NY15374. The sequence goes on along the minus strand of NZ_JBLUPZ010000002.1, from coordinate 723,743 downwards.
GCTCGCGCAGCCCGCCTGGGCTATTGCGTGCGAAGGTCTTGAGGTGGCCGGTGAGGGCGGCCATGCGCGTGAGCATCTGCTCCAGCGGCTCCAGCGCCTGACGCGCCTGTTCATGGCGGCCATGGTCGAGCAGCAGGCGCAGGGTTTCCAGTTGCATCCGCTGGGTGGTCAACGGCTGGTTGATCTCATGGGCCAGCGCCGCCGACATCTGCCCCAGCGCCGCCAACTTGGCCGACTGCACCAGGCCTTCCTGGGCAGTGCGCAACTCGCGTGTGCGCTCCTCGACCAGGCGCGTCAGCTCTTCGCGGCTGCGTTGGCGCAGGCGGGCGATGCGCAGGCGCTGGCTGACGAACAGCACGGCGAACACCAGGCTCAACCACACCGCGGCGCCAGACAACGCCGCGTTGCGGGCATCCTCGCTGACCTGCGGCTTGCGCAGCAGATGCAGGGTCCAGCCTTCGGTGGCCAGCGGCAAGCTCTCCCACAGATAGTCGGCGCTACCGTCCGGCCCCTGCACGCGGCTGAACGTGCTGCGTTCGTCGAAACGGGTCAGCAACTGGTGCTGCAGAGGGACCAGGGGCTGTTTGTCGTACTGACGGGTTTCGGCCAGCTCAGCGCGGTCTGCGGCAGTCAAGGGCTGCAGCTCGCGATAGCGCCAGCCGTTCTGGTTGGCGATGAAGATGATCCCGCGCGCATCGCTGACCAGCAGGATGTCGCTGCCCTGGCGCCATTCGCGTTCAAGCTCGGGGAATTCGAGCTTGACCACCATGGCACCGAGGAAGCGTCCGTGCTCGTCGTTCACTGCGCTGGACAGGAAATAGCCCGGCACGCCGCTGGTCACGCCGACGGCGTAGAAGCTGCCGGTGCCCTGGCTGCGGGTCTGTTTGAAATAGGGGCGAAAGCCATAGTTGGAGCCGACGTACGTGGTCGGCAGGCGCCAGTTGCTGGCTGCCACGGCGAGACCGGTGCGGTCGAGCAGTTCGAGGGTAGAGGAGTTGGCGGCGCCGTTGATGCGTTCGAGCTTGCGGTTCAGCGCATCCTGCAGCGATTCGCCGACCGGGCCGCGCAGGGCGTCGATCAGCTCCGGGTCCAGCGCCAGGACGGCGGGCAGGGCACGGTAGCGTTCGATGAGCGTATGCAGGCCGTTGGCGTAGAGGGTCAATTGCTCGCTGGCCCGGCGTGCGTCGGTCTGCATCGCCTGGCGCTTGGCGTGGTGCATCGCCCAACTGGCGCTGAGGGCAGTGCCGATCAAGATCAGCAGGGTGACCAGGGCCAGGCGCAGGGCGCGGAAGGATGAAGGCATGGTGCGGGTCCGGGCATTCGGTTTCAAGTACCGGCCCTTTCGCGGGTAAGCCTGCTCCTCCAGGAGCACATCCAATCCTGCAGGAGCGGGCTTATCCGCACAGTGGCCGCAGCGGTCTACAGCAACTCGAAGCTCTGCTGCTGCACGGCCTGCGAGTCCAGTCCGATCTGGACGTTGAACTGCCCAGGCTCGGCCACATGCTGCAACTGGCCATTGTAGAACTTCAGGTCATCCTCGCTGATGCGGAAGGTCAAGGTTCGGGACTCACCCGCCTTGAGCAGCACCTTCTGGAAGTTCTTCAGCTCTTTCACCGGACGGCTCATCGAAGCGCTGACATCCTGGATGTACAGCTGCACCACGGTTTCGCCATCGACCTTGCCGGTGTTCTTCACCGTCACTTCGGCCTGCAGGTTGTCACCGCGCTTGAGCGCGGTCTTCGACAGCGCAAGGTCCGAGAGCTCGAAGGTGCTGTAGCTCAGGCCGTAACCGAACGGATACAGCGGGCCATTGGGCTCCTCGAAGTACTGCGAGGTGTAGTTGCCCGGCTTGCCCGGGGTGAACGGGCGACCGATGCTCAGGTGGTTGTAGTACATCGGGATCTGCCCGACCGAACGCGGGAAGGTGATGGCCAGCTTGCCGGATGGGTTGTAGTCACCGAACAGCACATCGGCGATGGCGTTGCCGCCTTCGGTGCCGCTGAACCAGGTTTCGAGGATGGCATCGGCCTGCTCGCGCTCCCAGGCGATCGACAGCGGCCGGCCGTTCATCAGCACCAGCACCAGGGGTTTGCCGGTGGCTTTGAGCGCCTTGATCAGCTCGCGCTGTACCGCCGGAATCTCCAGGGTGGTGCGGCTGGATGACTCGTGGGACATGCCGCGCGACTCACCCACCACCGCCACTACCACGTCCGATTGCTTGGCGGCCTTGACCGCTTCATCGATCAGCACGGCGGCCGGGCGCGGATCGTCGATGATTTCTGGCGCCGCGAAGTTGAGGAAGTTCAGGTAGTCGAAGATCGCCTTGTCGCCGGTGATGTTCGAACCCTTGGCATAGATGACCTTGGCCTTGCCTTCGGTGGCGCGACGCAGGCCTTCGCGAACCGTCACCGAATGTTCGGGGCGGCCGTCGGCAGCCCAACTGCCCATCATGTCGATCGGGGCATCGGCCAGTGGGCCGACCAGGGCGATGGTGCCGGCCTTCTTCAGCGGCAGGGCCTGCTTCTTGTTCTCCAGCAGCACCAGGCTGCGCCGTGCGACGTCGCGGGCGGCCTCACGGTGCAGGCGGTCGTCGCCGTAGTAGTCCTTGAGATCGGTCTCGGGCTTGCCGATGCGCACGTAGGGGTTCTTGAACAGGCCCATCTCGTACTTGGCGCCCAGCACTTCGCGTACCGCCTGGTCGAGCTCGGCCTGGGTCACCTCACCGGACTTGAGCAACCCCGGCAGCTCCTGGCCGTAGAGGGTGTCGTTCATGCTCATGTCGATGCCGGCCTTGATCGCCAGCTTCGCCGCCTCGCGGCCGTCGCGGGCGACGCCGTGGCGGATCAGCTCCTGGATGGCGCCGTGGTCGCTGATGGTCACGCCCTTGAAGCCCCACTCCTTGCGCAGCAGATCGTTCATCAGCCAGGTATTGGAGGTGGCCGGTACGCCGTTGATCGAGTTCAGCGCCACCATCACCCCACCTGCACCGGCGTCGAGGCTGGCGCGGTAGGGTGGCAGGTAGTCGTTGTACATTTTCGGCAGGCTCATATCGACCGTGTTGTAGTCGCGCCCGCCTTCCACTGCGCCGTACAGGGCGAAGTGCTTGACGATGGCCATGATGCTGTCGGGCTCGGCCGGGCTCTTGCCCTGGAACGAGCGGACCATCACCTGGCCGATCTTCGAGGTGAGGTAGGTGTCTTCGCCGAAGCCCTCGCTGGTGCGGCCCCAGCGTGGGTCGCGGGCGATGTCGACCATCGGCGCGAAGGTCATGTCCAGGGCATCGGCCGAAGCTTCGATGGCCGAGGTGCGGCCGACCGTGGCGATGGCGTCCATGTCCCAGGTCGCTGCCAGGCCCAGGCTTATCGGGAAGATCGTACGCTCACCATGGATGGTGTCGTACGCAAAGAACATCGGAATCTTCAGGCGGCTGCGCATGGCGGCGTCCTGCATCGGCCGGTTCTCCGGCGCTGTGCGCGAGTTGAAGGTACCGCCGATGCGACCGGCGGCGATCTCCTCGCGGATCTTTTCGCGCGGCATTTCCGGGCTGATACTGATCAGGCGCAACTGACCGATCTTCTCGTCGACGGTCATCTGGCTGATCAGATGGTCGATGAAGGCCCGCTTGTCTTCCAGGGGCGGGGCAGAGGTGGCGGCCACGGCCGCCTGACTGGCAAGGCCCATGGCCAGGCCCAGCAAGGACAGTTTCATCATCAATTCCGTTGTCGAGTGGTTCGCTCGCGGCCGATTTTTCGGACGGCTGTTGTTGTCTGGCCCGCTGGCGGTGTAACAGGTCGCTCCCCCATCCTCCCGCGGTCGCCGCGGATTATGCCTTATAAGTGGGGCTCGATGAGATACACTCTCGCGACCGCGTGCCGGGCTAACAACTATAAGAACGATCGAGAGACCGAAGGCATGACCCTTCTCAATGAATACGAACAACGCCAGGTTGCCGAAGCCATCGCTCGTGCCGAACAGCGCACCGACGCGGAGCTGGTGACGGTGCTGGCGCGCCACGCCGATGACTATGCGTACCTGCCGTTGCTGTGGGCCGTGCTGCTGGCGCTGGCGCTCCCCGGACTGGTGCAGGTGCTGCTGGGGTGGCCAGGGCTGCGTGGGCTGCTGGTCGCCCAGGTACTGACCTTCATCGCCTTCAGCCTGTTGCTGCGTAACCCGCGCCTGGCCGGCTGGCTGGTCCCACGGGTGCTGCGCCACCGCCGTGCCGCCGATCTTGCCCGGCGGCAATTTCGTGAGCAAAACCTGCAACGCACCGAGGGGGCTACCGGGGTGTTGATCTTCGTCAGCGAGGCGGAGCGCTATGTGACCATCCTGGCGGACGAGGGCATCGCCCAGCATCTGGACGCACGAGCACGTGCCGAACTGGTGGCACGTTTTACCGCGCAGGTCTGCGCGGGGCGCACCTTGCAGGGGTTCGTCGAATGCATCGATGCCTGCGGCGAGTTGCTCAGCCAGCACCTGCCGCCGACGCGGCGGCGCAACCAGTTGCCCAACCAGCTGGTGATCCTGGATTGAACAGTGTGTGGCGGTGCGGGCCGACGATGGGGCCTGCACAGCCACTCAAGCCTGCAAACCTGTAGAATGCCGGCCATTGCGCATCTTGAGGCACCCCCTTCCCATGTCTTCCTCCACCCCCGCTGCGGACGCCCGCGCCCAGTTCCTGACCTTGCTGGGCGATGCCCTGCACAGCGAAACCCTGACCAAGCTGGTGCTGGCGCGCCATGTCGGTGCCGACCAGAGCCTGCAACGGATCATTGCAAAGCCTGTGCAGATCAAGGGCCAGCCCTGCCTGTCGCTGGTCTACCGTCACCAGACCCGCGACATCACCCGCAACCTGCCGCGGGATCAGGCCCAGGCCCTTGTCGCCGAGTTGTTGCCGGAGAGCTTTCGCAATGCCCACCTGTTCACCGCCGAAGGCGAGGTGCAACTGGGGTTCAGCAAGAAGGGCAAGCCGCTGTTGCAACGTCACAGCGCCCAGGTGCCGCGCGAGGCTGCGGCGGGCGGGCACGATCGTGAGAAGAAACGCTATCTGGAACTGTCGCGGCCATTTCTGCGCGATCTGGGTGTGACCGACACTCAAGGTGCGCTGATTCCGTCGATGTCGCGCAAGTGGAAGCAGATCAACAAGTTCATCGAGGTCTTCGCGCATGCCCTGGGCAGTGCGCCGCTGACTGCCGACCAGGTGCTGCGAGTCGCCGACTTCGGTTCGGGCAAGGGCTACCTGACCTTCGCCATGCATGACTACCTGCGCAACACCCTGGCTCGCGAAGCGCAAGTGACCGGCGTGGAATTGCGCCCCGACATGGTCGAGCTGTGCAACGCTGCCGCGGCGCGGCTGGAGCATTCTGGCCTGGAGTTCCAGTGCGGCGATGTGCGCAGCGTGGTGCCCGATGCCATCGAGGTGATGATCGCGCTGCACGCCTGCGATATCGCCACCGACTACGCCATCCATACCGGGATCCGCTGCGGCGCGTCGATCATCATGTGCTCACCGTGCTGCCACAAGCAGATCCGTCCGCAACTGCACAGCCCAGGGCTGTTGCAGCCCATGCTGCAGTACGGGCTGCACCTGGGCCAGCAGGCCGAGATGCTCACCGACAGCCTGCGCGCGTTGTACCTGGAAGCCTGTGGCTACGAGACCAAGGTGTTCGAGTTCATTTCGTTGGAGCACACCAACAAGAACAAGATGATCCTGGCGGTCAAGCGCAGACAGGCTGGGGATAACAGCGCACTGCTGGAGAAGATCGCCCAGCTCAAGGCGTTCTATGGGATACAGGAGCATTGCCTGGAGAGCCTGTTGCGGGCCGATGGGCTCATTGCCGGCTGAGTACTGCCAGGCCCTGTGGGAGCGGGCTTGCCCGCGAAAAGCTCAGCGCCAATGTTCGCGGTGGTTCGGCGCCCCGACAAACTCGCCTCCACCGCGACTGGCGACAATCAGAAGAACCGCGTCACGCTGATCTTGGCATTGCGCCCTTGCATCAGCGCATTCTCCCCCGACAGCTCTGGTCGGGCCGACTCGTTGAACAGGTTGTCCACCGTCAGGTTGACCTCGGTACCTTTCAGGTAGGCCTGCTGCGGCTTCCAGTTGGCGAACAGGCCGTGGATCTGGTAGCTGCTGTTGGCGAACTGATCGTAGTAACGGTCGCCCAGTACGCTGGCCGGCCCCTCGTAGTATTTGTCGCTTGGCAGGCGGTCGGTCTTGCGCACGAACTGCGCGGTCCAGCCGATCCGCGCATCCCAGGCCGGAATCTTCACCCCCAGCGTGGTGATCCATTTCGGCGCGGGAATATCCTTGGCCCACACATCCGGGCCCCAGGGGTTGGTGTAGGCGCCCTGGTGACGGCCGGTGATCCAGGAGAACGACGCCGAGCCGAACAGGTAGGTCGAATCGTAGAAGCTCTCGACCTCGAAGCCCTTGATCACCACATCGCCAATGTTGCGGTAGTTCGACATCAGCCCGCCGCCACAGGTGTTGGCAATGCTGCCACCGGTGACCAGTTGCTGTGGGCAGCCGATGCCGGTGGCCTTGAAGATCTCGTCCTCGATGTGGTTGCGAAACAGTGTGGTGCGCACCTGGGCGCTGTCGTTGGCCAGCACCAGGTTGTCGAAGTCGAACACGCTGCCCACGCGCAGGGCGGTGATGCGCTCCGGGTCCAGGTTGCGGCTGGTGGCGGTGCGGCTACCGCTGCCCTGGACTTCGTACTGCTCGTCCAGCACCGGCGCCCGCCAGGTCTTGCTGTAATCGGCGAACAGGGCGGTGTTGGGCGTGACCTTCCAGAACACCGACAGACGTGGCGACCAGCCGCTGTAGGTCTTGTCGCTGTAGTCGTGGCCCGCGGCCGGGTTGTTGTACAGCGGGGCATCGTTGGGCTTGCCCTCGTTGGTCACCTGGTCGTAGCGCAGCGACGGGGTGATGGTCACATCACCCAGGGTGACGGCGTCCTGCAGGTAGTAGCCCTGGCTCTGCACCTTGCCGCTGGGCATGAAGTACGGCTGGTAGTGGCCGTAGTTGTAGCGCGGCGTGTCGTAGATGCCGCCCGGCATCCACATCTGCGTGTCGCGGTCGTGGCGGCGCACTTGCACGCCCGCCGTCAGTGCGTGCTCCAGCACGCCGGTCTCGAACAGGCTGGTGTTGGTCACGGCGAGCATACGGTCGCGGTACTCGGTGTCCATCTTGCGCCCGCCGGTAGCCGGCTGGAAGAACGCCGTGGCCAGGCGCTCGTCGGTCTGCTTGGTGTCGGAGTCGGAGTACTTCACTTCCAGGTCGACCCAGCGGTTGTCGATCGGCTGGTAGGTGTAGGTGGTCGACCAGGTGGTGTCGGTGGTGGTGCGGTTGGCCAGGAAGCGTTTGAGCGCCGCTTCGTAGCCGTACTTCTTGATGTCGGCGGCGGTGGGCGGCGTGGGGTAGGCGGTGGACGAGAACGGCGCCCAGCGTTCGCTCTGTGACTGCGACCAGGAGAAGCCCAGGCTGTGCTCTTCGTTGAAATGCACGTTGCCCTTGAACAGTGCGCCGTCCAGGTCCAGGGCGCTGTTGGGCAGGCGCGTCGGGTTGATCGGGTAGCGGCCTTGGGGATCGGGGATGTTGCTGGCCAGCTTCATGTCGCCGCCGTCGCGCTTGGTCAGGTAGGCCAAGCCATCGAAGCGGCCATCCTCGGTGCGACCGAACAGCGCCGAGCTGTACACCTGCTGGTGGTCGTTGCTGGCGTAGCCGTACTTGACCATCGCGCCGCTGTTGCGCCCTTCCTGGAGCAGGTCGCCGGCGTCCTTGGTGGTCATGTTGACGCTGCCGCCGAAACCGCCATTGCCGGTCTTGACCGAGTGCGGGCCTTTTTCTACCTCGATATGCTTGATCAGCTCCGGCTCGATGAACACCGTGCCTTGCTGGTAGCGTTCGAAGCCGCTCTTGGTGGCGCCGTCGACGGTCATCGGCACGTCTTCGGCGTCACCCAGGCCCCAGATGTTGATGGTCTGCCCGCCCGGCTTGGCCGAGCCGCCCATGTTCACGCCTGGCAGAGTGGCGAGCACACTGGGGATGTTGCTGGGCTGGTAGCGGTCGATCTGTTCCTGGTTGAGGGTCGAGCGTCCGACGTTCTGCGGTCCGATCTGTTGACCGTCGCCGACGATGCTCATGGCGCCGAGCTGGATGCTGTTGTCGGCCTGCGGTTGCTCTTCGTTGAGCCGCACCACGTAGGTGTTGCCCATGCGCACCATGCTGAAGCGGCTGCCGGCAAGCAGGCGGGCGATCGCCTCCTGCGCCTCGAAGGCACCTTGCAGGGCCGGGGCCTGGGCGTTGTGCAGCAGGGCTTCGTCGAACAGCAGCTGGACCTTGGCCTGCTGCGCCAGTTGGCTCAGCGAGCGCGCCAGCGGTTGGGCGGGCAGGTCGAACTGCTGCGGCGCGGCTTCGGCGGCCAGGCTGATGGCCAGGCACAGGGCGAGCAGGGTGGGACGAGTGGGCAAGGTTTTCAACGGACGCAACGCAGGCAACATGGATTCCCCCAAACGGCAAATGGCCGGAAAAAAGCCCGCCGTTCACGCGGCAGGCGGGGAGGAAGACGCGGTGTTGGGAAAAACCCTCACCTGCGAATGATAAAAATTCTCAAATTTATTTCGAGCGATGTTCGATGCGCAGGCGGCCGTCGCCGAGCAGCGTGGTTTTTACCGGGAGCAACGCGGGCAGGGCGGTGAGCAGTGCATCGGGATCGTGCACATCGAGATTGCCCGACACCTTGTAGCGGCCCAGGCTCGGATCGGCGAGCAGCACCGGTTGCTGGCGGTACAGGCTCAGTTCGTCGATCAGGCTCGCCAGCTCACGGTTGCGAAAGCTCACGTGGCCATCGCGCCAATCGGCCACCGGCTGTTCTCCGAGCTCCTGACGCACCAGCGTGCCGCGTGCCGGGTCGTAGGTGACCCGTTGTCCGGCACCGAGCAGCAGCGCAGGCTGATGTTCGCCCGAGGTCTCGAAGGCGACCTGGCCGTGGGCCACGCTCAGGGCCAGCTCGCGGTCTCCACGGCGCAGGTCGAAGCCGGTGCCGACCACGCGCACGCGGGCACTGCCGGCATCGACGAACAGCGGGCGCTCCTTGTCGGGTGCCACCTCGATGTACAGCTGGCCGTGTTCGAGGCTGATCAATCGTTGTTCGGCGGTGAAGTCCAGGCGCAGGCGGGTCTGGGCGTTGACGAACAACTGGCTGCCATCGGGCAGGCGCAGGGTGCGCATGCTGTTGCTGGCCGCCAGGTTCTGATGCATCGGTGCAGTGGTGCTGCCCAGGTTGCTGGCCAGCACCGCGCACAGCAGCGCCGCAGCCATTGCCAGAGCCGGACGCCAGCGCGGCGGCTGGCGTATCGGCAGGGCGACAGGCTGGCTGGCCTGCTTGAGCGCCGCCAGGTCGTCCCACAGCTGTTCGAACTGCCGATAGGCGCGCGCATGCTCCGGGTGCTGGATCCACAGGGCGAAAGCCTTGCGCTCCTCACGCGACGGCGTATTGCGGTTGCGCGTGAACCAACTGGCCGCCTGGGCGTCGATCGGGCGCTGGTCGATGTCGTCGATAAGGCTCATTGCGGCTGCTCCCTGCCATTGTCACTGTCCAGCCGTTGCTTGCATTGCAGCAGGGCGGCGGCGATGTGCTTCTCGACCATGCTTACGGAAATATCCATGCGTTCAGCGATCTGTGCCTGGGTCAGGCCTTCGAAGCGGTGCAGCATAAGGGCTTCTCGTCGCCGCGGCGAGAGTTCGCCGAGCACTTCACGCAATTGATCCAGGCGTTGCGCGTGCTGGGCGTGGTCAAGCGGGTCGTTGTCGGCCGCTGTTTCGTCCTGGGCCTGGTCGTCGAGCACGGCATGGCGCACCTTCTGCCGACGCCAGTGATCGCTCAGCAAGTTGCGCGCCACCTGGAACAGAAAGGCGCGGGGTTGCTCGACCTTGGCCCGGTCGCGGTAGCCCAGCCATTGGGTGAAGACATCCTGGGTCATGTCGGCGGCGTCACTGGCATTGTCCATGCGCTTGCGCAGGAAATGCAGGATCTCGGCATAGAAGCCGCGGCAGGTGTCCTGGGTGGCTGGGTCGGGCTTGAGGCGCTGCATGCACGCTTTCCGGGCTGGCCTGGGAAGGAAAGGGTGCGGATCTTATCGAGAATTATTTACATTTACCAGATCGCCGCGGATGAATTGTCAGTGACGTCGCGCTTGCGCCAACGGCACCGGCAGTGCCAGTTCCGCGGCGCCGAGCGGGTGGCTGGTGGCGTCGAAGAAGTGCAGGGAAACGCCAGCAAGATCGGCGAAGCGCTTGGAAAAGTGCTGCTTCTGATTGATGATCGAAGCTTCGTTCAGTGGCCGGATGGCGATGCTCAAGTGCTTGGGGCGTGCTTGGTGAATGGCTTGCAGCAGGTGTTCGTCGCTGCTGTCCAGGTGGTGGCCGAACAGGCACAGACCGTCGTGTTCGGTGGCCAACTGCGCGAGGCTCCAGGACAGATAGTCCGAGTTGCGGATCGCCCGCAGTTTCTGCTCGCTGCGGTCTTCGTTGACGAAGAGCGGCACCTCGCCAGGGATGTTCACGGCGAAGCCGTCGAGCAGTTCGCTGCCGACAGCGCTGCGCTGTCGCGTGCTGCCGTCGGGCAGCTTGAGCAGGTGCATGCCACCGTGCAGGTGCAGGACCCGGGTGCCGGTGCTGGCGGTGCGGCGTACATCGAAGAAGCCTTCGTCATCGAACAGCTGCGCGAAACCTTGTGGCGCATGTTCGATGGCCCAGGGCAGGATCAGGTCGTAGTTGCTGGTGTAGACGCTGCGGTACTGGCGCAGTGCGGCGTTGATCGACGCCAGGGTGGCGCTCGACAACAGCGTGTGCGGCGGATGCACCGTCCGGGTGGCGTGGATCAGCGCTTCCTTGATCGAGTAGTAGCGGTTCAGCGGCGCGGTGGAGTTGATCGCCAGGGCCGCATTGGCCCGTACCGTGGTGTTCAGGGTGCTCAGCACCGGTTCGAACAGCTCGGTGCCCAAGGCCTTGAACAGCGCCTGGTCGCTGATCGCCAGGCCGCTCTTGCGTCCCGCGCGCTGCGCCTGTTCGAACAGCGAGAAGTAGCCGAACGGCTTCCACAGCACCCGACTGGCGCCGTTGCCCACCAGCAGGGCGGTGCAGGAGTGGCGGGCGTTGAGATCGGGCCAGTTGGCCAGCTGGGAATCGAGAGAGGGCATCGCGCATCCGTGGGGCAAGGGTGAACGCGGGGACTTTAGCATGTCATCCAAGCTGTGAGAGGCTTGCGTCTCCAAGGAATCAGCTGCGCAGCTTCCCTTCTGAGCGCGCAGCTCAAGAGGATCGATGAATGCGTATACCTGCTCTTCCGGCAATGGGCCTGGCCCTGCTCCTTTGCGCGATGAACGCCGGCGCCAGCGATGGCCCCTCCCTGGCCAAGGCCCAGCATGTTCCCCATCCGGCGGTGATCGCCCACCGCGGCGCCTCCTTCGATGCCCCCGAATCGACGCGAGCGGCCTACCTGCTGGCCCGTGAGCTTGGCGCCGACTACCTGGAGCTCGACCTGCAGCGCACCCGCGACAACGTGCTGGTGGTGGTGCATGACGATGTGCTGGCGCGTACCAGCGATGTGGCCGAGCGCTTCCCCGAGCGGGCGAAGAGCCCGGTCAGCGATTTCACCCTCGCCGAGTTGAAGTCGCTCGATGCCGGCAGCTGGTTCAACAAGGCCTATCCGGATCGTGCCCGTGAATCGTTCGGCAAGCTGCAGATCCTGACGCTGGACGAAGTGATCGATATCGCCGAAGGCAACCCCGAGCGCCATCCGGGGCTGTACATCGAGACCAAGGTGCCCAAGCAGTTTCCGGGCATCGAGAAGCAGCTCAAGGAAAAACTCGAGGCTCGCGGCTGGCTCGACAAGCCGGGCCGGGTGATCCTGCAGACGTTCGATCGCAACAGCCTGGCGCTGCTGCACCAGCAGATGCCACAGGTGCCGAAGATCCTGCTGCTGTGGATCGGCAAGGACAGTATCGAGCCAAAGTCGGGCAAGGATTTTGCCGATTCCGCTGAACAGGACAAGGCCGCGTTCTATGCCCGCCAGGAACCAAAGGACCGTGAGGAATTCCTCCGTTGGCTGGATGCGGCCAAGGCCGGTGGCGCCATCGGTACGGGGCCTTCGGCGGTGCGCAGCAATCTGGGCGAGCAGAGCTATGCCGACCTGATCAAGCCATGGATGAACCAGGCCAGCCATGAGCGCGGCTTGCTGGTGCATGTCTACACCCTCGATGAGCGCGTGGACTTCGACAAGGCGATGAAGGCGGGGGTGGATGGCATCTTCACCAACCGGGCCGGGGAACTGCTGCGTTTTTATGGGCGTGCGCAGGTACCGGCCGAGGCGCAGTTGCTGAAGGCGCTGGGTTACTGATCGCAGCAGCATGAAGCCTCTGTAGGCGCGGGCTTGTCGGTGAAAAGAACCGCGATGGAGGACACCGGGTTAGCCGGTGATCGCGAGACAAGCCCGCACTCATACGGCGCGATTTTTTGCTGGCCAAGGTGCATGAGGTGGAACAGGTGAAGTACCCGGCTGCTTGCTGTGCGGATCGATCACTCTGATCGGCAAGGGGATGGCGAGCGTGGCGCAGGCGTAGGGCGGCGCGCCATCGGGTAGTGCTCTTGGAACGTGTATGGGGGTCAGTGAGAAAGCGCCTTCAGCACATGATCAGGATCATTGTAAATCGCACGTAACAGGGCTTTTGCCGGGCCTGTGGGTTCTCTGCGGCCTTGCTCCCAGTTACGCAAAGTGGCGACCTGCACATCGATCATTTCGGCGAACCGGGCCTGTGACAGGCCTGTTGCCTCGCGAATGCTCTTCACTTGTACTGCATTCACCTCGAACTGGCGCGAAGCTTGGCATTTGCCGTGAATGATCTCATCCATCTGTTGGACGCTTTCCATCAATTCGTCGAAGAAACGGTTCATACCGGGCTCCAATGGAGGACGGGTGTCTCGCACGTTGCGGGTGCGGTGTGCCCACGCGAATGACTGAAAGTAATTTACGCACCGTGCTGAGTTCTGATCCTCATGTAATCCGCTTCTGTCATTCCGCTCCCTGCTCCCGCCGCTCCCTGTTACGCCACACCCGATAGGCGCGGATACCGGCTCGGACCGAGCCGAACAGCAGCTTGTCTTCCATCTCCCGCGCCATCCCCGAGCGCACCAGCATGCGCAGGAAGGTGCCGCGGGCGCGGGCGATAGCGAAGTGCACGCCTTGCGCTTGCAAGGTGTCGCGCACTTCGCGCAGAGCGGCGATGCCGCTGACGTCGATGCTGGTCACGGCCTCGGCATCGAACAGCACAGCCTTGGGCTCGGGCTCGCGCTGCAGGGCTTCGAGCAGGCGCATCTTGAAGTAGTCGGCGTTGAAGAACAGGATCGCGTCATCGAAGCGGTACACCACCAGGCCAGGTACCGTGCGCGCGTCCTGGTGCTGGCGTACGTCGACCTGGCCTTCGATACCCGGTACCCAGCCGAGCACGGCATCGGTGGGTTGGTAGATGGTGTAGAGCAGACGCAGGATGGCCAGGGTCACGGCGAAGACGATGCCCGGCAGCACGCCCAGTCCAAGCACGCCGATGGTGGTCAGCAGGCACAGCCAGAACTCGAAGCGGCTCAGGCGTCGGATCTTGCCCAGGGACTTCAAGTCGATCAGGCCCCAACCGGCCATCAACAGCACGGCGCCCAGGGCGGCCTGGGGGATCCAGGCCATGGGAGCGGTGAAGAACAGCAGGATCAGCGCGATCACCAGCGCGGCGATGATACCCACCAACTGGCTCTTGCCACCGACCATGTCGTTGACCGCGGTGCGCGAGTCCGCGCCGCTGATGGCGAAGCCCTGGGAAATGCCAGCGGCCAGGTTGCTCACACCCAAGGCGACGAACTCGTGGTTGGCATTGATCGCGTAGCCATGCCGCGCGGCGAAACTGCGCGCGGTGAGCATGGCGCTGCAGAAGCTGACCGTGGCGATACCCAGCGCGTCGCGCAGCAGGCTCTTGGTTTCGGCCAGGTTGCTCTGTGGCCAGGCCAGCTCCGGGATGCCCGCAGGCACTGGGCCCAGGATCGCTACGCCGAATCGGTCGAGACCGAACAGGGCTGCGAGCACGGTGAACACTGCCACAGTCACCAGTGCCGCAGGCAACCTCGGATAGCGCCTGGGCAGCCAGATCAGCAGGGCCAGGCCACCGAGGCCGATGACCAGGGTCAGCCAGTGGATCTCACCCAGGCGCTCGAGGAAATTGATCAGACTCAGCACGAAGCCATCGCCCTCGATGCGGAACCCGACCACTTTCGACAGTTGCCCGGCAATCAGGCTCAGGCCGATACCGTTGAGGTAGCCGATCAGGATCGGCCGCGAGAAGAAGCTGGCGATGAACCCGGCGCGGGCCAGGCCTGCCGCGATCAGCATCACCCCGACCAGTACCGTGACGATCACCGACAATTCGGCGATGCGCTGCGGATCGCCCATTGCCAAGGGCGCCACAGCCCCGGCGATCATCGCGCAAGTGGCGGCATCGGGGCCGACCATCAATTGCCGCGAGCTGCCGATCAGGGCGTAGACCATCATCGGCAGTACGCAGGCATACAGGCCGTACTGCGGCGGCAGGCCGACGATCTGCGCGTAGGCGATGGCGATCGGGATCTGGATCGCGGCCACCGACAGGCCCGCCTGCAGGTCGGCGTGGAACCACTCGCGACGGTACTGCAGGAGGTTGGCCAGGCCGGGCAACCAGCGGGAGAGAAACATGGGCAGTCCCTTGGAAATGTCTCTGGGTAGAGTAGGCGATATGCACCCGAAGCCGTCTCGCTTGCAAGCGAAATCCAGCCGCGCATTCAAGCGGATCGGCAAGGGGGTGGCCATGGGCCAGATCAATGGAAGATGCAGAAACGAAAAAAGAGCCGACGGCTCTTTTTACGGGCGCTGAAACCAGGGGTTTCAGGCGAGGAATCTGGAGCGGGTAGAGGGAATCGAACCCTCAACTAAAGCTTGGGAAGCTTTCGTTTTGCCACTAAACTATACCCGCTTCGCAGCGCGACTTTTTACCAGAACCCAAGCCTCATGAGAAGCCCAGGGTTGTAAAAAAGCCTGTCGACGACCTGAACCGGCGGGTAACGGCCACAGGTCGCCGGGCCGCTCAGATGGCCAACGCATGCTGCCCCTGCACGTAGGTGTAACGTTGGCGCGGCTCGCGTGCTGGCTTGAGGAAACCCAGCATGGCATTGCGGGTATCCTCGCAGGCGGTCTTGTGTTCCATGTCGAGGAAGTGGCCGGCATCGCGAATCACGCTGAACTGGCTCTTGCCCACATGGCGGCTGAACTGCCGGGCATCCTCGACGGTGGTGTACTCGTCACGTTCGCCGTTGATGAACAACACCGGAATATCGATGTTGCGCGCGCCCTTCAATGCCCGCTCCAGATCATGATCCAGCACCTGGTTGATGTGAAAGTGCATCTGTGCGTACTCGTGGCTGTCCAGGCTACTTACGTGGCGGTAGTTGAAGCGCTTGAACAGCGATGGCAGGTGTTTGCCGATGGTGTCGTTGACCAGGTTGCCGACCTGATAGCGATCGCAGGCCGACAGGTACTGGCAGCCGCGCTCCAGGTAGTCGCGCATCGGATCGTTGATCACCGGCGAGAACGAACTGACGATCGCCTTCTTCACCAGGCGTGGCTGGTGCGCCAGTGCCAGCAGGGTGCACGCGCCGCCCCAGGAGAACGACATCACGTGATCGGCACGGAAGTGCTCGATCAGCTCCAGCAGGATATGCGCCTCGGTCTCTTTCGTGAGCAGCCGTTCCTGGCGATTGTGTGGCTTGGACTTGCCGGCATAGGGCTGGTCGTACAGCACCACGTTGAATTGCGGATACAGATTGCGCACCGTCTGGGCAAAAGATGCCGTGGTGGCCAGCGAGCCGTTGATCAGGACGATCGTCTTCTCTGCCGTTTCCGCGCGATAGAACTCCGTGTAAACCCGGTACTGACCTTGGATATCAAGTACAGCGATTTCTGGCCTCATGTCATCGACTCCTGGCGCAAAAAGGGCACTCGCGTCATCTAGTGGCCTGCTCAGTCGTATCGATCGCTCGACAAGGCTGCGCAGAACCCTAGGGTGCACGTTCCATATGACAGGTAGGCATTCGCCTTGAAGTGAAACCGGGGGCCCAGTGCCGATCCCGGTTGCGCGGGTCGACGGGTATTGTTGTAGGCGGGCGATCTGCCGTGCCCCAAGGCATCGCGACCCTGGGTGGCCAGCAAAAGGCGTCTTGGACTCCATGAGTGACCGATGAGTCACATGAAGACTGACGAATTGGATTCAAGCAGCCGTGCGCGGATCGTGCAAGTGCCGCCTGGGGGATCTTTTGCACAAAACCGCCGGATGGTCGTTCTGGCGGCGCCCATGGGCGTGGGCTGGGGTGGCATCGCGGGCGTTTGCCCGCGATGCACGTTCAGGCAGTGACGTTGGGCGAATCAGAGTGCGCCGAACACTTTCTTGGCCAGGCTGGTCGCGGCCTGTGCCGGGTTCTGGCGGATACTCTGTTCTTGCTTGGCAATCATTTCGAACAGCCCATCCAGGGCCTTTTCGGTCACATAGTTCTCGATATTGGCGTCGTCCTTGATCAGGCCCAGCCCCTTGGCCTGGCCGGCGAAGCTGTTGTACTGCTGGGCCAGACCGACCTTGTCGGTAGCCTGCTTGACGATCGGCAGGAACTTGGCGCGAATCTGCTCGCGGCTGCTCTTGTTCAGGTACTGGGTGGCCGAATCCTCACCACCGCTGAGGATGCCCTTGGCATCGGTGACGGTCATCTTTTTCACCGCATCCACGAGAATCGCCTGGGCTTGTGGCACGGCAGCCTCGGCAGCCTTGTTCATGCTGTTTTCCAGGGCATCGACCTGATCGCCCTTGCCAAACATCTTCATCGCTTTGGCGGCCTTGCCCAGGTTTCCGGGCAGTTCGATGCGCACGTCAGGGTTGTTGTTGAAGCCACCAGGGGTGCTCAACTGCTTGACGGCAATCTGCGCGCCCTGAGTCAGGGCGTCCTTGAGGCCGCCGGAGGCGTCGCTCTGGGACAGGTCGCCAAGCGACAGGGCCAGGGCGCTGGCCGACAGGAGCAAGCCGGCGCACAGGGTAGTGAAGCGCAAGGAGGAGCGAATCATGGAGACTTCCTTATGGGCAGAAATGAAGCGGAATCAGCGCACCTGATCGACTTTGATCCGCACAGGTTGCGGGTCGCTGCCGTCGAGTCGGACGCCGTGGTGTTCGGTGTTGATGAACAGCAACTTGCCATCGAGCTCGATACGCGCGCTGACGGCGTAGCGATGACCCGGTTGGACCTTGGCTGGGTCGTAGCTGAGCTGGAACGGCAGTGGCACGTTGCCTTTTACCGGGCCTGACTGGCTGGCCAGGGTGACGGCCGGGGCGTCCATCAGCGAGACATCCTGCAGGCTCACGCTGAGCGTGGCGGCAGGGGGCAGGGCAATGCGCTGCAGGTAGAAGACTTCGCCTTCCAGGCTGGCCTGGTGGGACGGGGTATGGCTGGAGCAGGCTGTGAGCAGGGTGGCGCAGCACAGCGTGAGAAGTTTTTTCATGGAATCTCCGCAGTCCTTGGCGTGGGCTTGTGGCCGACCACTGGGACTTTAGCGCAATGGCGGGTGGGGAAGGAAATCTGTCCGGTGCTCGGCGCCATGCCCGGAGCATTTGCCGCGCTGGCCTTTTCGCTGGCAAGCCCGCTCCCACAAAATCTTGCAGGGGTGGGCTTGCCTGCGAAAAGGCCAACCCTGGATCAGGCGATAGCCTGTTCTCCGGTGTCGTCCCTATGCAGCGCCACCTGCCGGATCGACAAGCGCAGCTCCGCCGACAGCACCCGCTTGGCGACGCCTTCGGCCAGCTCGGCGAGTTTGTCGTGGTAGCCGAGCTTGCCATTGCCATCCGGCAGCAGCACGCCTTCACGCACCAGGGTCTGGATGAAGTGGCGGAACAGGGTCTTGTCGAAGAACTCCGGGGCATTGAGCCCATGCAGGATCGACAGGCGCTGGGCCATCATCACGCACAGGTCTTCCAGTTCTTCGGCGTTCAGGCTGTGCTGGCCACTGTTGAGCAGCAGCGAAGTGGCCATGTAGAAACGCTGTAGCGTCTGGGTGATGGCGCGGGCCAACAGGGTGAGCAGCACGAACTGGCGCGAGCTGGGCGCCGGACGCAGGTACACGCCGTTCTCGAAGCGCAGCAGGCCTTGCTCGACCAGTGCGCTCAGCCATTGGTCGATGGCCTCGTCGAGTTGCTCCGGCGTCCAGCGCAGGAACAATTCGGCCTGCAGGTACGGGTAAAGCGCCTGTACATATTGCCCCACCAGTTCGCGACTCATCCGCGAGCTGCTGAGGAAGAAACTGGCGAGCAGCGCCGGCAGGGCGAAGATGTGCAGGACGTTGTTGCGGTAATAGGTCATCAGCACCGCATTGGCTTCGTCCAGGTAGAGGATACGCCCCAGGGCGTCCTTCTGTTCGGCCAGCAACTCCATGCCCCTGACGTGTTCGATCAGCGCCTTGCCGTCGCCTTCGGGCAGGGTCACGTGGCTTGAGTAGGGCACCTGGCGCAGCAGGGCCAGGTAGAGGTCGAGCACGCGAATCAGGGCGCGCTCGTCGAGCGCCAGGCGGCTGGTCGAGAGCAGCGCGAGGGCCACCAGGTTGACCGGGTTGATGGCTGCCGCACCGTTCAGGTGTTGGGCAACCGTCTGGCCCAGGCGTGTGGTGGTGTCGTTGAGCCAGGCCGGGCGGAACTGCGGGGCAAGGTCTTGCTCGCGCCAGCCAGGTTGCTGCTGGTCCAGGAACGCGCCCAGGCGGATCGGTTCGCCGAAGTTGACATAGACCTGGCCGAAGCGTTGCTTGAGGGCGCCGATGACCTTGAAGATGTCGAAAATCGACTCTTTCTTCTTGCTCGCACCACGCAGCTCTCCCAGGTAGGTACGGCCTTCGAGTACGCGTTCATAGCCGATATAGACCGGCACGAAGACGATCGGCGTGCGCGAGGAACGCAGGAAGCTGCGCAGGGTGATCGCCAGCATGCCCGGGCGTGGCTGCAGCATGCGCCCGGTCCGCGAGCGTCCGCCCTCGACGAAGTACTCCACCGGGAAACCCTTGGTGAACAAGGTGTGCAGGTACTCGTTGAACACTGCGGTGTACAACGGGTTACCCTTGAACGTCCGGCGCATGAAGAACGCACCACCGCGGCGCAACAGGCCGCCGATCACCGGCATGTTGAGGTTGATGCCGGCGGCGATGTGCGGCGGCGTCAGGCCATTGCGGAACAACAGGTACGACAGCAGCAGGTAGTCGATGTGGCTGCGATGGCACGGCACGTAGATCACTTCGTGGCCCGGTGCGATGCCTTGCACCTGTTCGATGTGGTTGACCTTGATGCCGTCGTAGATCTTGTTCCAGAACCAGCTCAGCACCACTTCCAGGAAGCGGATCGCGGTGTAGGTGTAGTCCGAGGCGATCTCGTTGCCGTAGTGCAGCGCCTTGGCCTCGGCCTTGGCGTAGGAGATCTTCTCGCGCTCGGCTTCATCGCTGATCGCCTGGCGTACCAGCGGGTCATGGACCAGGCCCTTGACCAGGTTGCGTCGGTGCGAGATGTCCGGCCCGATCACTGCGGTCTTGAGGTTGCGAAAATGCACGCGCAGCAGGCGCTGGGCCATGCGCACGGTACGCTCCTGGCCCTTGTTGTGCTGCACCAGTTCACGCAGGTGGATCGGCGCGGAGAACTGCACGCGGGTCTTGCGGCCGAGGATCAACACACTGAGCAGGCGGCGCAGACGGCCGGTGACTGCCCAGCTGTCGGCGAACAACAGTTTCCACGGGCTGGATTCGCTGGCCGGGGTCTGCCCCCAGAACACGCTGACCGGAATGATTTGCGCATCCTCTTCGGCATGTTCGCCAATGGCCGCGATCAGGCGCTCCAGGGTGGGGGGCGCGCCGCGTTTGTCCTGGCGGCCTAGCCAGTCCGGGTCTGGGGTGAGGTAGAAGAACGCCGCAGGTTCGTGCAGCGGCCCAACGGCAACGGGCAACACGGGGCGTGGCAGCCCCGCCTTGGTGCATTCGCGGTCGACCACCGCCAGGTCAGTGAGCGACGGCGAGGGCAAGGCATAGAACACCGGGCGGCTGCGGTCGAGCTGGAGCGTCAGCGAAGACTGATTGATGGTTTCGGATCGCACCCACAGATAGAGCACGCGACGCAGGGCGCCGAAGATCAGGCGGCGCAGGGGGGAACGGGTCATGGGGTGTCTGCCCTGGAAAATGTATCAGGTGATATACCAGCAAGTTAGGCTGCTGTATCTGCATAAGTTCAGCAAAAATCGGCCATCCACGGGCCAGTCATCAAATTTTTTTGTTCTCTGTCATATACTCGGTCCGCACCTTGCAGGAAATTTCCTCAAGCAGTGTCGGCACAGGGAGGAGACCCTGTGCCTGCAAGGCGATCTTCAAAATAAAAATCCGGAGTGTTTCAGATGTCGTCTCGTGAGACTGGGAATGTGAAGTGGTTCAACGATGCCAAGGGTTTTGGCTTCATTCAGCGCGAAGGGGGAGCGGATGTGTTCGTCCACTATCGTGCGATCCGCGGTGAGGGGCATCGTACCCTGGTCGAGGGACAGCAGGTCGAATACTCCCTGGTGCAGGGCCAGAAAGGCCTGCAGGCAGAGGACGTGGTCGGTCTCTGACACGTAGTCGGCACGCTTCAAGCTGCAGGTTGTCCGTGGAACTTGCAGCCTGATGCGAGCTTTTTCAGCTGGTGCGCCAGGTGATTTCCTCTTCACCGTCGGCGCTGATGCGGATCCAGCGATCGGCATCCTCTTCACCATCTTCCTCGACCCAACTGCCCGGCGCGCAGCGCACTTCGACATTGAGCGCAGCGAAGGCGGCGCGGGCGCAAGCGACGTCATCGGCCCACGGCGTCTGATCGCTTTCCAGGTACAGGCTGTTCCATTTCCCTACAGCCTTGGGTAACCAGGTGACCGGAATGTTACCGGCTGTGCACTTGAAGGTCTGGCCTTTCTGTTTCCACTCGCTGCATGGGCCCAAGGCCTGGGTCAGCCAGTCGGCGATCTGCTTGTGATCGACGTCGGCGTCCTTGAGGTAGATCTCGATATCGGGTTGGCGCATTTCAGGGCTCCGGGTGTGCTCAGTCTTGGCGCACGAAATAGTCATAACGCATGGAAACCGTGACGTCGAACGGCTCAGGCTGCTCGATCACGCTGGCACGTTTCTCGGCGCTGGCGCGCCAGCCGTGCGGGGTCATCGCCAGCAGGTCCGCGCGGGCCTTGCCTTCGCTCAGTGTCAGGGTGAACTCGAGCACCTCGCCGTGGGCGTGCTGCATGCCGTCCGGGACCAAGGCCAGGTGCTTGTCGTCGGCGTAGGGGCGCACTTCATCGTAGAGCATCTGGCGCAGCTCCATCAGGTGGCCGCTGGTCGGTCCGACCCGCATCAGGCCGCCACCTGGGGCGAGCAGGCGCTTGGCTTCGGCCCAGTCCAGCGGGCTGAAGACACTGGCGATGAAGTTGCAACTGGCGTCCGCCATCGGCACTCGAGCCATGCTGGCGACCATCCAGGTCAACTGCGGCGCGCGGCGGCAGGCCCGCTTGACTGCCTCGCGGGAGATGTCCAGCGCATAGCCGTCTGCCGTTGGCAGCGCCTGGGCGATCTGCGCGGTGTAATAGCCCTCGCCGCAGCCGATGTCGAGCCACGTTGCAGGCTGGCGCTCGGCGGCCAGTTGCGCCAGGCGCGCGGCTACCGGAGCGTAGTGACCGGCGTCGAGGAAGTCGCGGCGGGCCTCGACCATCGCTTGATTGTCGCCCGGGTCGCGGCTGTTCTTGTGCTGTACTGGCAGCAGGTTCAGGTAGCCTTGGCGGGCGCGGTCGAAGCGGTGGCCGGCAGGGCAGGCCACGCCGTTGTCGAGCTGCGCCAGGGGCGCCTGGCAGAGGGGGCAGGCAAGCATCAGGCGAGCAACCGCACCAGGGTTTGGTAGTAGATTTCGGTCAGCAGGTCCAGGTCGCTGGCCAGGATACGCTCGTCCACCTGGTGGATGGTGGCGTTGACCGGACCCAGTTCGACCACTTGAGTGCCCATGGTGGCGATGAAGCGGCCATCGGAGGTGCCGCCGCTGGTGGACGGCTGGGTGTCGCGACCGGTGACGGCCTTGATGCTCGATGACACCGCATCGAGCAGCTCACCCGGTTCGGTGAGGAACGGGAGGCCCGACAGCGCCCAGTCGATCGACCAGTCCAACTGGTGCTTGTCGAGGATTGTCGCGACCCGCTGCTGCAGGCCTTCGACGGTCGACTCGGTGGAGAAGCGGAAGTTGAACAGCGCGATCAGGTCGCCCGGGACCACGTTGGTGGCGCCGGTGCCGGAGTTGAGGTTGGAGATCTGGAAGCTGGTCGGCGGGAAGAAGGCATTGCCCTCGTCCCAGTGCTCGGCGGCAAGTTCTGCCAGGGCCGGTGCGGCCAGGTGGATCGGGTTGCGGGCCAGGTGCGGGTAGGCCACGTGGCCCTGCTTGCCGCGCACGGTCAGCTTGGCGCCGAGCGAGCCGCGACGGCCGTTCTTGACCACGTCCCCGAGCAGCGTGGTGCTCGACGGCTCGCCCACGATGCACCAGTCCAGGCGCTCGTTGCGGGCCTTGAGCAACTCGACCACGGCCTTGGTGCCGTGATGCGCCGGACCTTCCTCGTCGCTGGTGATGAGGAAGGCCACCTTGCCGCGGTGATTGGGGTAATCGTTCACGAAGCGCTCACTGGCGATCACCATCGAGGCCAGGCTGCCTTTCATGTCGGCAGCACCGCGGCCGCAGAGCATGCCGTCGGCGTCGATCAGCGCGTCGAAAGGCTCATGCTGCCATTGCTGCACGGGGCCGGTGGGCACAACGTCGGTGTGACCGGCGAAGCACAACACCGGGCCGTCCTGGTTGCCATGGGTGGCCCAGAAGTTGTCGACGTCCTCGAAGCGCATCGGCTCGAGCTGGAAGCCGACGGCACCCAGGCGGTTCATCATCTGGGTCTGGCAGTCGGCATCGACCGGCGTCACCGAGGGGCGACGGATCAGGTCGCAGGCCAGTTGAAGGGTGGGCGAGAGCTCGGCTGGGGCCGTCATGGGGGACTCCGGGGCAAGGCAAGGCGGGAAATCTTGGGGGCGTTATCTTATATCAAATGATTTCAGGCTTCACGGCCCATTCGCCAGCAAGTCGCAACGGTGGTTCGCCCCTGCCAGCCCATGCACGGTCCACCGCACCGGTACGGTACCTGCAGGAGCGGGCTTGCCCGCGAATGGGCTGCCAAGCAGCCCACGTTGCATCAGGCCTGCTGCGGTTCGGCGGCCTTTTCTCCAGGCTTGGGCAGCGACGACAGCAACGCCATCACCAATGCCGCCAGGTAAGGCAGCGACTGCACCAGCAGCATCGCTACCCAGAAGCGCATGTCGGAACTGGGCAGCCCTTGCACCAGGTAGATCCCGGCCGCGGCGCTCCACAGCAGCAACATGATGAACAGTTCTTCGCGCGCCTCGGAGATCGCCACCAGCACGCCATGGCTGTCGGCGTTCTTGGGGGTGCGGAAGAACGGCATGCTGCTGGTGAAGAAGCCGTACAGCACCGCCTTGGCGATGGTGTGCGACAACGCCAGGCCGGCCAGGGCGGCGGCGAAGGCGTCCTTCATGTTGACCCCCACCGCACGGCGGTAGAGGAAGACGATCTTGCCGACCTTGAAGAAGAACAGCGCCAGCGGCGGGATGGCAAAGATCATCAGCGGTGGATCGACCCGATGCGGCACGATGATCATCGCCGCCGACCACAACAGTGCGCCGACGGTGAAGAAAATGTTCATGCCATCGGCGATCCATGGCAGCCAGCCAGCCAGGAAGTGGTAGCGCTGGCCACGGGTCAGCTCGCTGTTCCTGCCGCGCAGCAGGGCGCCGGCGTGATGCTTGATGATCTGGATCGCTCCATAGGCCCAGCGGAAACGCTGTTTCTTGAAGTCGATGAAGGTGTCGGGCATCAGGCCCTTGCCATAGCTGTTGTGGGCATAGGCAGCCGACAGCCCCTTCTCGAACACTCGCAGGCCCAGCTCGGCATCCTCGCAGATGCACCATTCGGCCCAGCCCAGCTCTTCGAGCACGCTGCGCCGGGTCATGGTCATGGTGCCGTGCTGGATGATCGCGTCACGGTCGTTGCGGGTGACCATGCCGATGTGGAAGAAGCCCTTGTATTCGCTGTAGCACAGTTTCTTGAAGGCGCTCTCGTGCTGGTCGCGGTAGTCCTGCGGCGACTGCACCACGGCGATCTTCGGGTCGGCGAAGTGCGGGACCATGTGCTTGAGCCAGTTGCGGTCGACGCAGTAGTCCGAGTCGATCACCGCGATCACCTCGGCATCCTTGGCGGTGTGTGGGATCAGGTAGTTCAGCGCGCCGCCCTTGAAGCCGGCCAACGGTGCCACGTGGAAGAAGCGGAAGCGCTCGCCGAGTTTCTCGCAGTGGGCCTTGAGCGGCTCCCACACGGCCGGGTCCTTGGTGTTGTTGTCGATCACCAGTACTTCGTAGTCTGGATAGTCCAGGGCGGCGAGGGCGTCGAGGGTCTGTTTCACCATCTCCGGTGGCTCGTTGTAACACGGCACGTGCACCGAGACCTTGGGCCGGTAGGCAGCGTCGCCCTGCACCGGCAGGAACTCGCGTCGTCGTTTGTGAATCCATACGGCCTCGGCCAGCTCGTGGGCCTCGGTGAGCAAGACGATGAACACGCCGATGGCGCCGAGGGCCAGAAGCAAGCCTACGGTCAGGCTGAACCAGGTGCTGTACTGCTGGCTGTAGTCGTAGGCGATCCACACCAGTACCGACCCGCAGAGGAAGGTGATGAAGGTCAGGAAGGTGCGTCCGCGTTGGCGCAGGGCCGAGCCGTCGATCAGCAGCACGGTCAGGGCGATCATCGCCAGCACCACCGAAGCCACGGCCAGGGCTCGCCATTGTGGAATGGCAACCACCGGCCCTTCGAAGTTGAATTTCTGCTGGCGTTCGGCGTTGAACACGCCCCAGTAGGCGCCCACCGAGCCTTCGTCGCTGGCTTTCCAGGGTTGGTCGTAGGCTTCGATCACGAAGTAGTTGAAGCCGCGGCGGTTCAAGGTGTTGACCAGGGTGCGCAGGTAGATCGCCTGGTCGGCCTGGGTCGCATCGGCGCCGCCGCGCATGCGGCCATTGCTCGGCCAGCCCACTTCCGAGAGCAGCAAGGGTTTGCGCGGGAACTGGCGCTTGAGGTCGCGGGCGCGGTCGAGCACGAACTGGATCGAGTCGCCCACCGGTACGAACTCCCAGTAAGGCAGGATGTGCGCGGCGATGAGGTCGACGTGCTTGGCCAGTTCCGGATGCTCTTTCCAGATGTGCCATTGCTCACTGGTGGTAACGGGGACTTTGACTGCGGCCCGCACTCGGTCCAAGTACTTGATCAGCGCCTCTGGCGTGATTTCTTCGCGGAACAGTGCTTCGTTGCCCACCACCACTCGCACCACGCTGCGCGAGCTGTTGGCCAGGCCGATGGCTTTTTCGATCTCGCGCTCGTTGCGCTCCAGGTCCGTACTGATCCAGATGCCCAGGGTCACACGCAGGCCCAGCTCCTCGGCCAGGTGCGGAATCTCCGCCTGGGTGCCTTCGACGGTGTAGATACGGATGCTGTCGGTGAGCTTGCTGAGTTGCTCCAGATCCTGACGCATCTCGTCTTCGCTGGGGTACTGGCCCTTTTGCGGGCTTTCACCGAGACGGAAGGGTGAGTAGGAGAAGCCGGAGATCTGTTCTGGCCAGGCAGGGGCCGACACCGGGCGGTTGATCAGCGCCCAGAAGCCGGTGAACAGCGCGGCAATGGCCAGCACCACTACCAGGTTGAGACCGAATTTGCGTGATGACATAGGTGATTCAGTTTCCGAGGCAGGGAGCGGGAAGCTCGCGTCGTGGATCCCGCTCTGTTGTCGTCCAGATCTGCTTGTTTGATAAGACATTAAAGCAGGATTGGTAGGCTGTTTCCTAATGAACGCGCGCCGCGCCAAGACACCCCTCATGTCGACAAGCCCGCACCGGCGTGTCCGCATGGCATATAATGCGCGCCGGTTTTTTCGGGGTATGAACATGAGCACAGAAGATCCACGCTTTGCCGGTGTCGCCCGGCTGTACGGCGATGACGGCCTGCAACGTCTGCGTCAGGCCCACGTGGCAGTCGTCGGCATCGGCGGCGTGGGTTCCTGGGCGGCGGAAGCCCTGGCGCGCAGCGGCGTGGGTGAAATCAGCCTGTTCGATCTGGACGATGTCTGCGTCAGCAACACCAATCGCCAGGCCCATGCACTGGAGGGGCAGGTGGGGCGCTCGAAGGTCGAGGTCATGGCCGAGCGCCTGCGTGCGATCAACCCGGCCTGCACCGTGCATGCGGTCGCTGACTTCGTCACCCGTGACACCATGCTCGAATACATCACCGAGTCGCTGGATTGCGTGATCGACTGCATCGACAGCGTGCAGGCCAAGGCTGCGCTGATCGCCTGGTGCCGCCGACGCAAGATTGCGATTGTCACCACAGGTGGTGCGGGCGGACAGATCGATCCGACCCAGATCCAGATTGGCGACCTCAACAAGACCTTCAACGACCCATTGGCGTCGCGGGTACGTTCCACCTTGCGCCGGGACTACAACTTCTCGCGCAATGTCAGCCGTAATTACGGGGTGCCCTGTGTGTTCTCCAGCGAGCAACTGCGCTACCCCAAGGGCGATGGCAGTGTTTGCCTGCAGAAGAGCTTCGTGGGGGAAGGCGTGCGCCTGGATTGCTCGGGGGGCTTCGGCGCGGTGATGATGGTCACCGCGACCTTCGGCATGGTGGCCGTGAGCAAGGCGGTGGAGAAGCTGGTGGCGGGGGCGCGGCGGCCCTCGGAGCGGGTGAAGGCGCAATAAGCGCGGGGGCTTCTTCGCGGGTGCCGCAGCAGGGGGGGGACCGGCGAAGCAGGTGCCGCCGACTCAGGGGCTGGACACCAACTCCGTCATCCGCAACAACACCGCATGCAGCCCATTGCTGCGTGAAGGCGAAAGCTGCCGCTCCAGCCCCAGTTGTGTGAACCACGCACGCAGGTCCAACGCGGCCAACGCTTCGCTGTCCAGCCCCTGTACCCGCACCAGCAGCAGCGCCAATAGACCGCGCAGCAGCCGGGCATCGCTGGTGGCCCTGAAGCGCCACCGTCCGTCGACCTGGGCAGCCACCAACCAGACCAGGCTTTCGCAGCCATGTACGCGGTTGGCGTCGGTCTTGTCAGACTCGTCCAGTGGCTCCAGGCGATCGCCTATCTGCATCAACAGGCGTGCGCGCTGTTCCCAGCCTTTTGCCTGGGTGAAGGTGTCCAGTGCCTGCTGGGCGTCGGCAGGCAGGCTCACCGCAGCAGCTCCAGGCCCTGGTCGAGCGCATCGAAGAAGCGCTGCAGGTCGTCGCTGTCGTTGTACAGCCCCAGCGAAACGCGGATCGCGCCTTCCAGCCCCAGTCCCTTGAGCAATGGCATCGCGCAATGGTGGCCGGCGCGCACTGCGATCCCTTGTTCGGTCAGCAGGTGGGCGATATCGGCGTTGTGCACGCCATCGATGACGAAACTGGCCAGTGCGCTCTGTGGGGTGCCGAGCATGCGCACGCCTTCGCGGTCGGCCAGGCCGCGCACCAGGTGCTGGTGCAGGCTGGCTTCGTGGGCTGCCACGGCCGCAGGATCGAGGCTCGCGAGGTAATCGAGGGTCGCGCCCAGGCCGATGACACTGGCGATCGGCGGCGTGCCCGCCTCGAAGCCCAGTGGCGCGGGACGAAAGCTTGCCTCGTGGTAGTCGGCCAGTTGCACCATCTCGCCACCGAACTGCCAGTGGCGCAGCCGTGCCAGGGCCTCCGTGCGGCCATAGAGCGCGCCAACCCCATCCGGGCCATATAGCTTGTGGCTGGAAAATACGTAGAAATCGCAGCCCAGTTGCTGCACGTCGTGGCGGCCATGAACCACGCCCTGGGCGCCATCGACCACACTCAGAGCGCCTTGGGCGCGGGCATGAGCGAGCAGCGCAGGCAATGGCTGCCAGGTGCCGAGCACGTTGGACAGTTGGCTCAGCGCCACCAGGCGTGTGCGCGGCCCGATCAGTTGCAGGGCCTGGTCGAGGTCGACCCGGCCATGTTCGTCCAGCGGCAGCACTACCAGGCGCAGATTGCGGCGCCGCGCCAATTGTTGCCAGGGCAGCAGGTTGGCGTGGTGCTCCAGCGCGCTGACGGCGATTTCGTCGCCGGCTTCGAAGCCATGCTCCAGCCCGTATGCCAGCAGGTTGAGCGCCGAGGTGGCGCCGTGGGTGAAGATGATCTGCCGGGCGTCAGCGGCGTTGAGCCAGGCAGCAACCTTGTCGCGGCTGGTCTCGAATGCCTGGGTCGCCAGCGCGCCAGGCAGGTGCTGGGCGCGGTGCACATTGGCTGCACCATGGCTGTAGTAGTGGCTCAGGGCATCAAGCAGGGCCTGGGGTTTCTGCGTTGTGGCGGCGCTGTCCAGGTAGGTCTGGTGCTGCCGTTGCAGGGCGGTGATGGCGGGAAAGTCGGCACGCCAGGGGGAGGGCTGGAACATGATTGCGGGGCCTGGAATGAAAATCGGGTCTGGCGTGGTGCCAGACCCGATCTTAACATCTCAGACGCCGAGAGTCCGCTGATCGCGGGCAAGCCCGCTTCTACAGAGGCCTGCAAGGTTCTCAGTTGTGTGCGTGCAGCGCCTCGTTCAGCTCGATGGCCGACTTGTGGGTCTTGCACTCGACTGCGCCGTTGAGCGAGTTGCGACGGAACAGCAGGTCGGTCTGGCCGGCCAGATCACGGGCCTTGACCACCTTGACCAGCTCATTGTGCTCGTCGAGCAGGTTCACCTTGGTGCCAGCGGTGATGTACAGGCCGGCTTCGACAGTGTTGCGGTCGCCCAGCGGGATACCGATACCGGCGTTGGCGCCGATCAGGCAGCCTTCGCCAACCTTGATGACGATGTTGCCGCCACCGGACAGGGTGCCCATGGTCGAGCAACCACCGCCCAGGTCCGAGCCCTTGCCGACGAACACGCCTGCCGAGACACGGCCTTCGATCATGCCCGGGCCTTCGGTGCCAGCGTTAAAGTTGACGAAGCCTTCGTGCATGATGGTGGTGCCTTCGCCGATATAGGCGCCCAGGCGCACGCGGGCGGTGTCGGCGATACGCACGCCGCTCGGGACCACGTAGTCGGTCATCTTCGGGAACTTGTCCACCGAGAACACTTCCAGCAGTTCGCCCTTCAGGCGTGCTTCCAGTTGCTGCTCGGCCAGTTCGGCCAGGTCGATGGCACCCTGGTTGGTCCAGGCCACGTTCGGCAGCAGCGGGAAGATGCCGGCCAGGGAAACGCCGTGCGGCTTGACCAGGCGGTGCGACAACAGGTGCAGCTTGAGGTAGGCCTCGGGGGTCGAGGTCAGCGCGCCGTCTTCGGCGAGCAGGGTGGCGACCAGCGGCTTGTGGCTTTCGGCCAGGCGGGTCAGCAATGCGTGCTGGGTGGCATCCACGCCCTTGACCGCGTCGGCGAGCTGGGCGGCCTGGGCCGGGCTGAAGGCGATCGCCTGGTTGCCGCCTTCGTAACCGAGGATCGGAGCGACGGCCGCGACCAGCTCGGTGGACGGGTTGAGCAGGGGCTGAGCGTAGAAGACTTCCAGCCAGGTGCCCTGGCGGTTCTGGGTGCCGACACCGAAGGCCAGGCTGAACAGAGTGGTGGACATGCAATTACCTCGTGCGAAATAGGGTGTGGAGCGGAATCAGGCCAGCGCCGCGGCGTACAGGTCGGGCTTGAAGCCCACCAGGGTGCGGTCACCCAGATCGAGCACCGGGCGCTTGATCATCGACGGTTGAGCCAGCATCAGCTCGATGGCCTTTGCCTGGTTCAGGTCGGCCTTGCTGGCCTCGTCGAGCTTGCGGAAGGTGGTGCCGGCGCGGTTCAGCACGACTTCCCAGCCGTGCTCGTCGCACCAGCGCTCGAGGCTGTCACGGTCGATGCCTTGGGTCTTGTAGTCGTGGAACGCGTAACCGATGGCCTGTTCTTCAAGCCAGGTGCGGGCCTTTTTCATGGTGTCGCAGGCTTTGATGCCGTAGAGAGTGTAAGCCATTGAATGCCTGGGGCTGCCGGGCCGGACCTGGCGTCCCCGATACTCCTTGAAGAATGGGTGGGGCGATTATGCGGTATCGATGGGCCTGGCGCCACGGCTTGCTGTCCGGCTAGGCGATCGATCTGTATCACGACCTCCCAGGTAGCATTGTGTTACATATTCCCGGGTGGCGTTCGACCATGGTTCAGCGGTGCATCATCACCGCCCGCCGCTAACATATTGTTTCAAGGGCGAAGTCTGGCCTTTTTTTCGTGTCTGCTTTCATACAGGAAGTCTTGCCAATGCAGTCAGCCTATACCGTTCTTATCCTGCTGATGCTGGTGAGCCTTTCCAAGCTGGTCGGACGCATGGTGCCGCTGCCCTTGCCGCTGGTGCAGATCGCGGCCGGCGCGCTGCTGGCCTGGCCCACGCTTGGGCTGCATGTGGCCCTCGATCCCGAGCTGTTCCTGTTTCTGTTCCTGCCACCGCTGCTGTTCGCCGATGGCTGGCGCATCCCCAAGCGTGAGCTCTGGCGCATTCGTGGCCCGGTGGTGGCCTTGGCCGTGGGGTTGGTGCTGTTCACCGTGGTGGGGGCGGGGTACTTCATTCACTGGATCCTGCCAAGCATTCCACTGCCGGTAGCGTTCGCCCTGGCCGCGGTGCTCTCGCCCACTGATGCGGTGGCGGTTTCGGCGATTACCCAGGATCGCCTGCCAACCCCCTTGATGCATATGCTCCAGGGCGAAGCACTGATGAACGATGCTTCGGGCCTGGTGACGTTCAAGTTCGCGTTGGCAGCTGCCATTACCGGGGTATTTTCGTTGACCGATGCCAGCCTGACGTTCGTGCTGGTAGCCATCGGCGGGCTTGCGGTTGGCGTGGGCCTCAGCTGGTTGGTGGGGCGCCTGCGTGCCTGGATGATCGCCCGGGGCTGGGACGATCCGGCGACGCATGTGGTGTTCATGCTGCTGTTGCCGTTTGCCGCCTACGTACTGGCCGAACGACTCGGTGTCTCGGGCATTCTCTCGGCGGTGGCGGCCGGGATGATGCAGAGCTGGCTCGACCTGTTGCCGCGCCAGACCAGCACGCGCCTGCTCAACCGCAGCGTCTGGTCGCTGCTGGAGTTCGCCTTCAATGGCCTGATCTTCCTGCTGCTGGGCTTGCAATTACCCGACATCATCAAGGCAGTTGTCAGCCACGAAACGTCGTTGTGGCCGACCCTGGCCTGGCGTTGCCTTGATGTGGTGGCGATCTTCGTGGCGTTGGTGCTGCTGCGGTTCGTCTGGGTACAGAGCGTGTGGCGCGCTATCGGCGTGGTGCGCCGCTGGCGCGGTAAGTCGGCGTTGGTGCTGATGCCCAGCGCACGTTCGTGCTGGCTGTTGACCCTTGGCGGTGTGCGTGGGGCTGTGACCTTGGCGGGTGTGATGTCGGTACCCTTGCTGATCGGGGCCGGCCAGGCGTTCCCGGAGCGTGATCTGCTGATCTTCATTGCCGCCGGGGTGATCCTGCTGTCGCTGATCAGTGCCTGCATCGCCCTGCCGATCCTGTTGCGCGGGGTGACCAAGAGCCCGGACGAGCGCCTGCACCAGGAGGTGCAGGAAGCCTGGAGGCGCACTGCGGAAGCCGCCATCCATGCCTTGGAGGCCGAGGAGGTCGTCGATGCCAATGCCCCGCAGGATGCCGCCCAGGCGACGCTGGCGACCGAGCTGAAGGCGCGCCTGATGGCAGAGTACCGGGACGAGCTGGACAGCTACAACGACAGCGCCGAAGCGCGTGCATTGGCCGAACAGATGGATCTTCTGGAGCGTCGGCTGCGCCTGCGCGCATTGCGCGCGCAGCGGCTGGAGCTCTACAGCCTGCACCGCCAGCACCTGGTGGGGGATGAAGTCGTGCGCCAGGTGCTGGGGGAGTTGGACATGAGCGAGGCGAACCTGGGGCAGGTTCGTTAGCGTCAGTCGTGCGGGTAGGCCAGGCGCATCAGGTCGATGTCTTTCGCACTGAGCTCTGTGTTCTGGCCTATCTCGGAATTATCCAAGGTCATCCAGGCCGCAATCGGGTAATGCATTATGGATAGCGGATCGTACTGGGTTTTGATCAGTCCGCTGTCGGGCCGTTTGTTCAGGTATTGCTCCCTGACGTCTTGCTCTGACCAGCCAGCCGCACGCTTGTGAGCTTCGATTAGCAACGGCTCGTTCCAGGGGATGCTGGCATCGGGGTGCAGATGTTCATGTTCGAACCCCAGCGCATGGCCGAACTCGTGTAACACGGTGGATTCGAATGTTTCATCCCCCGGTATGACATTCAGTGCCATGGTGTCGTCTTCATAAGCCAGTGCATCGGTGCCGATGTCTGATTCGTTGTGCTCTGCATGCTTGCCTGTGAGGATCCTGATCTGGGCATGTTTGTCATCATCCTCTGATAGATCAAGCGTCAGGTTGGCGTCGGAAAGTTCCACCCACTGGCAAGCCAGTTCGAAGATCGACATCTTGAGCTTTCTGTCCGGAGCACCGAGAAACGAGACCCACAAAATACGACCGGGTGTCCATAGTCGGCCGGTCTGGATCAGTCCGCGCTTGTTTCGACCGCCGTTGCTCTGGCCCCTGTTGCGGGGGTTCTCGGTAACGGCCAGATCATGGGAAAGCTGCTGATCGGTGCGGTGACGGCAGCGGGGTGGGAAAGGTGTATGCATAGGAGCGCTCCTGGTGTGCTTGGAGCTCAGGATGATCTGCGACGGATCAAGCTACGCGGCATTACATAAGTCTGTGTGGTGACGCGCGTTCAGGCATCACCGCCCCCGGGTGCTGATGCTCATGATCATGTCAAGGCCATGACCGAACTCGAGATTTGCATGCTCCAGCCCTTGGCAGGCGGCCCTCAGGATATCGCTCAGCCCCTTGGTCGGGAGCGAACAATGTGCCAGTGCAGGGGCGAGGGGGCGGTAGATAGTTGCCTCGGGGCTGACATCGACGCCAGCCCCGAGGCGAGGGGCATTTCAGCGCCCTGCGAGAAACCCGCGAATCCTTTCGGCCGCCTCGATACACTCGGCCAGCGGCGCAACCAGCGCCATGCGCACGCGTCCGGCTCCGGGATTGACGCCATCCACTTCACGCGACAGGTACGAGCCAGGCACCACGGTCACATGCTCGGCCTCGAACAGGTCGCGGGTAAAGTCGGCGTCGCTACCCGGCACCTTGGCCCACAGGTAGAAGCTGCCGTCCGGGCGCTGTACATCCATCACTGGCTGCAGGATCTCGAGCACGGCGTCATATTTGGCGCGGTACTGATCGCGGTTCGCCCGCACATGGGCCTCGTCCTGCCAGGCGGCCACGCTGGCCAGTTGCGTCTGCACCGGCATGGCGCAACCGTGGTAGGTGCGGTACAACAGGAATGGCTTGATGATCTTGGCGTCGCCCGCGACGAAGCCCGAGCGCAGGCCCGGCAGGTTGGAGCGCTTGGACAGGCTGTGGAACACCACGCAGCGCGCAAAATCGCTGCGGCCGAGTTCGGTGCAGGCACTCAGCAGGCCAGGCGGCGGGGCGTCTTCGTCGAAGTACAGCTCGCTATAGCACTCGTCGGCGGCGATCACGAAATCGTGCTCGTCGGCCAGGGCGATCAGTTTTTTCAGGGTGTCCATCGGCACCAGCGCGCCAGTGGGGTTGCCTGGGGAGCACAGGAACAGGATCTGGCAACGTTTCCAGACCTCGGCAGGTACCGCGTCGAAGTCCGGATTGAAACCGTTGCTTTCCAGGCATGGCAGGTAGTGCGGGGTGGCGCCGGCCAGCAGCGCCGCGCCCTCGTAGATCTGGTAGAACGGGTTGGGGCTGACGACCAGGCCGTCATCGGCGCGGTTGACCACTGTTTGAGTGAAGGCGAACAGCGCTTCGCGGGTGCCGTTGACCGGCAGGATGTGCTGGTCGGCATCGAGCCAGCCGGCGGGTACGCCGAAGCGGCGCTCGCACCACTGACCGATGGCCTGGCGCAGGGCCGGCAGGCCGAGTGTGCTGGGGTAGACCGCCAATTTGTCGAGGTTGTCGGCCAGGGCCTTGGCGACGAACGCCGGGGATTCGTGCTTCGGCTCACCGATCGACAGGGCAATGGCGCGTTTGTCCGCGGCAGGCTTCACGCTGCCGAGCAGGGCGCGGAGCTTTTCGAAGGGGTAGGGCTGAAGCTGGGTCAAGGCATGGTTCATCGGCGCAAGGTCTCGTAATCGTCAGAAGGTCACGCGGGTGGGGCTGGTATCGCTGGACTGGCCGGCCTGCAACTGTTCGACGATGGCTTCCTGCAGACGGCTGCACAGTTGCGGGTCGGAGAGCGGCTGGTTGTCGGCATCGGTGATGAAGAACACGTCTTCCACGCGCTCGCCGAGGGTGGCGATCTTGGCGTTCTGCAGCGACAGGTCGAACTCCAGGAAGATCCGTCCCAGGCGCGCCAGCAGGCCGGGCCGGTCGGGGGCCGTGATCTCGAGGATGGTCACCGGGCGCTGGGCGTCGTTGAGGATGGTCACCTGCGGCGCGAAGTTGAAGTGCTTGAGCTGGCGCGGCACGCGTCGCTGGATGATGGTCGGGTAATCCTCGGGATTGCGCAGTGCCTCGGTCAGCCCTTCG
Source organism: Pseudomonas sp. NY15374 (assembly GCF_048068255.1). Taxonomy (NCBI): domain Bacteria; kingdom Pseudomonadati; phylum Pseudomonadota; class Gammaproteobacteria; order Pseudomonadales; family Pseudomonadaceae; genus Pseudomonas; species Pseudomonas sp. NY15374. The sequence goes on along the minus strand of NZ_JBLUPZ010000002.1, from coordinate 688,963 downwards.
CGTATCTGCTTGACCCGCTGCGGGTTGTCACCGATCGAGCCGCCGTCGTTGTCGAGCACGATGTAGGTGTCGAGGGTGAACTGGCTGCTGGAGGTAATGATGCGGGCGTCATGGATGTTCAGGTTGAGCTGCGACATCGCCGCCACGGTCACGGCGAAGAAATCGTGCTGGTCGGGCGCGTAGATGAAGATCTGCGTGCCGCCTTCGAACTCGCGCTGGGTGGTTTCCTTGATCAGCACCAGCGGACCGCCATCGGCCGGCTGCTGAAGTATTGCATCGCTGTGCCAGGCCACGTCCGCTGCGGTGTGCTTGAGGAAATAGTCGTCGCCCAGCTGCGACCAGAGTTGCTCTACATCGTCCGGGTCGGTGCCTTCGCGCACGAGAATGTCCAGCGCCGCGCTCTGGGTCTGGCGGATCTGTTCTTCACGGTCCAGCGGGTTTTCGAGGCCCCGGCGCAGCGCGCGCTTGGTTTCGGTGTAGAGCTGGCGCAGCAGGCTGGCGCGCCAGGAGTTCCACAGGCTGGGGTTGGTGGCGTTGATGTCGGCCACGGTCAGCACGTAGAGGTAGTCCAGGCGGGTTTCGTCGCCGACGAACAGGGCGAAATCGTTGATCACCTGTGGGTCGGAGAGGTCCTTGCGCTGGGCCGTGGTGGACATCGCCAGGTGGCTCTGCACCAGCCAGGCGATCAGGCGCGAGTCCCAGGCCGGCAACTGGTGGCGCTCGCAGAAGGCTTGCGCGTCCACCGCGCCGAGCTCGGAGTGATCGCCCTGGCGACCCTTGCCGATATCGTGATAGAGGCCGGCGAGGTAGATCAGCTCAGGCTTGGGCAGGCGTCCCATGAGCTTGCTGGCCAGCGGGAATTTCTCCGACACCGGGGTGTACTGCAATTTGCGCAGGTGCTTGATGAGGTTGAGCGTGTGCGCATCGACCGTATAGATGTGGAACAGGTCGTGCTGCATCTGTCCGACGATCAGGCCGAATTCCGGCAGGTAGCGACCGAGGATGCCATAGCGGTTCATGCGCCGCAGGTTGCGGTGGATGCCGATCTCGCACTTGAACAGCTCGATGAACAGACTGGTATTGCGGATGTCGTTGCGGAACTTGTCGTCGATCAGGTGCCGATGTTCGCGCAGAAGGCGTACGGTATCGGCGCGTACGCCCTTGATCTCCGGATGCTGGGCCATCAGCACGAAGATCTCCAGCATGGCGAACGGGGTGCGCTTGAAGACGTTCGGATTGACCGCTTCTATATAGCCATCATGCAGGCGAAAGCGCGTGTTCAGCGGTTGGGTGCTGCCGTTGTCGTCAGCGAGGATCACTTCCTCGAAGTGCTGGATGATCAGGTCGCACAACTGGCTGATGCTCATCACCACCCGGTAGTACTGCTGCATGAACTGCTCGATGGCGCGCTTGGGGTTCTCGTCGCTGTAGCCGAGCAGCGCCGCGATGCTGCGCTGGTGATCGAACAGCAGGCGGTCTTCGGCACGTCCGGCAAGCATGTGCAAGGCGTAGCGCACGCGCCAGAGGAAGGCCTGCGAGGAGGCCAGCAGGTCGTTCTCGCTTTCCAGCAGAAAACCTTCTCCGGCCAGTGCGTGCAGGTTGAGGGTGCCGTACTGGCGGCGGGCAACCCAGAGTACGGTCTGGATGTCGCGCAGGCCGCCTGGCGAACCTTTGACGTTGGGCTCCAGGTTGTACTCGGTGTCGTTGTACTTGTGGTGCCGTGCCTTGAGCTCGGCGCGCTTGGCCAGGAAGAACTCCTTGCTCGGCCACATGTGCGCAGTGCTGGTGACTTCCAGCATGCGCTCGCGCAGCGTTTCGGGGCCGGCGACGGTGCGGCTTTCCATCAGGTTGGTGATCACTGTCAGGTCGGCGCGCGCCTGCTCGGCGCATTCCTCGACCGTGCGCACGCTCTGACCGACCTCCAGGCCGATGTCCCACAGCAGTGTCAGGAAGCGCTCGATGGCGTCGCGATACTGCTCGTGTTCCGCCTGGTCGAGCAGGATCAGCAGGTCGATGTCCGACCAGGGGTGCAGCTCGCCGCGGCCATAGCCGCCGACCGCGACCAGGGCAATACCGTCCGGATTGCCCCAGTCGAACTGGTTCCAGGCCTGCTGCAGGATATTGTCGACGAACCAGGCGCGGTCCTCGATCAAGCTCCGGATCTCGACACCCTCGCGAAAGCGTCTGTCGAAGACGTCTGCTGTCTGGCGCAGAGCCTTCTTGAAGGCGGGGATGGGGCTTGCCTTGAGCGCCAGTTCCGCCTGGAACTGGCCACGGTCGAACAGCTCTGGATCCACCTGGGGCATCGAGTCGCCTTCCTGAGTTGAATTACGCCGAGGTACGGGGAATGGTGTCGTCTTTGCGCAGGGTGAAGATTTCATAACCCGTGGCGGTGACCACCAGCGTATGTTCCCACTGTGCCGAGAGCTTGCGATCCTTGGTGATGGCGGTCCAGCCATCGCCCAGCACCTTGGTGTCGGCCTTGCCCTGGTTGATCATGGGCTCGATGGTGAAGGTCATGCCTTCTTTCAGTTCCATGCCGGTGCCGGCCTTGCCGTAGTGGAGGATCTGGGGTTCTTCATGGAAGACCTTGCCGATGCCATGGCCGCAGAACTCGCGAACCACCGAGAAGCCGTTCTTTTCGGCGTGTTTCTGGATCACTTCGCCAATGTCGCCCAGGCGGCAGCCAGGCTTGATGAGCTCGATCGCCTTGTACAGGCACTCTTGCGTGACCTTGGACAGGCGCTCGGCCCAGGGCGCGACGGTGCCGACATGGAACATGCGGCTGGTGTCGCCGTGGTAGCCATCCTTGATCACGGTCACGTCGATGTTGATGGTGTCGCCATCCTTGAGCGGCTTCTCGTTGGGAATGCCGTGGCAGACCACATGGTTGATCGAGGTGCAGATCGACTTGGGGAAGCCCTTGTAGTTGAGCGGTGCCGGGATCGCCTGCTGGACGTTGACGATGTAGTCGTGGCACAGGCGGTCGAGTTCCTCGGTGGTCACGCCAGGCTTGACGTGCTCTTCGATCATTTCGAGGACTTCGGCGGCCAGGCGGCCGGCGATGCGCATCTTCTCGATGTCTTCTGCGGTCTTGATGGTGACGGTCATTACAGGCTCTCTACGGCGCCGGGCGGCGCGCAACAAACGGGAAAGGCCGGATTCTAACAGAGCAGGGCGGCGTTCTGTGGGGAGAAAACCGCGGATCCGGTGGTCTATGGGAGGCATTCTGGCGCGATTGTCGAACCGCTGCAAAAGCCACTGACGGATGAAGCACCTTGCGGGTTCCGTTCGTCTTCTGTCTGTGGTATAAAATGCGCCGCTTTCGGGGAGGTCCCCGTCAGCTCAAACCCACACACGTGTCGACACGATGGCCTGGGTGCCCGGGATCTTCGGATCCATGGGTTGGTCATTGGGATACGTGGAGGCCCAACCCGACTTATCAAGGAACTATCATGTCCCAAGTCAACATGCGCGATATGCTGAAGGCCGGTGTGCACTTCGGCCACCAGACCCGTTACTGGAACCCGAAAATGGGCAAGTACATTTTCGGCGCGCGCAACAAGATCCACATCATCAACCTGGAAAAAACCCTGCCGATGTTCAACGACGCTCTGTCGTTCGTAGAGCGCCTGGCCCAGGGCAAGAACAAGATCCTGTTCGTCGGCACCAAGCGTTCCGCTGGCAAACTGGTCGCCGAGCAAGCTGCTCGTTGCGGTTCGCCATACGTTGATCACCGCTGGTTGGGCGGCATGCTGACCAACTACAAGACCATCCGTGCTTCGATCAAGCGTCTGCGCGACCTGGAAACCCAGGCCGAAGATGGCACCTTCGCCAAGCTGACCAAGAAAGAAGCCCTGATGCGCTCGCGCGACCTGGAAAAACTGGATCGCAGCCTGGGTGGTATCAAGGACATGGGCGGTCTGCCTGATGCTCTGTTCGTCATCGACGTTGATCACGAGCGCATTGCAATCACCGAAGCCAACAAGCTGGGCATCCCGGTCATCGGCGTTGTCGATACCAACAGCAGCCCGGAAGGCGTTGACTTCGTGATCCCAGGCAACGACGACGCAATCCGCGCCATCGAGCTGTACATGACTTCGATGGCTGACGCCGTCATCCGCGGTCGCAACAACGTTGCCGGCGGTACCGAAGTCTACGCTGAAGAAGCGGCGGCACCAGCTGCTGAGTAATTGACGCCTGGCGTCTACTTGGCACGCGAAAAGGGGGCTTGGCCCCCTTTTTGCCACCTGAAATCCTCTTGTCAGCAAGCACGCCGCATCATGTGTGACGCTGGTGTGAAGACAGTGGATTTCCAGAATTGAACGCCCGTGATGAACGGGTGGAATGGTTGAAAAACTTTCCAAGAGGATTTTGAAATGGCAGCAATTACTGCAGCGCTGGTCAAAGAACTGCGCGAGCGTACCGGCGAAGGCATGATGGATTGCAAAAAGGCCCTGGAAAAGGCCGGCGGCGACATCGAGAAAGCCATTGACGACATGCGTGCCTCGGGCGCCATCAAGGCCGCCAAGAAGGCTGGCAACGTTGCCGCTGAAGGCGCTATCGCCGTCAAGACCGACGGTAAGGTCGCCGTTCTGCTGGAAGTGAACTCGCAGACCGACTTCCTGGCCCTGCAAGACGACTTCAAGAACTTCGTCGCCGAAAGCCTGGAAGAAGCCTTCGCCCAGAAGCTGACCGATGCCGCTCCGCTGATCGCTTCGCGTGAAGCTGCTCGTGAAGCTCTGGTCGCCAAGTGCGGCGAGAACGTCAACATTCGTCGTCTGGCTCGTGTCGAAGGCGACGTGGTCGGTGCCTACCTGCACGGCAACAAGATCGGCGCTGCCGTCGTTCTGAAAGGCGGTGACGTAGAGCTGGCCAAGAACATCGCCATGCACGTTGCAGCCTCGAACCCTGAGTTCCTGGATTCGTCGGAAATCTCCGCCGAGGCCATCGAGCGCGAGAAGGGTGTCTTCCTGCAACTGAACGCCGACAAGATCGCTGGCAAGCCGGAAAACATCGTTGAGAACATGATCAACGGCCGTATCACCAAGTTCAAGGCAGAAGCCTCGCTGAAAGAGCAGGCCTTCGTCATGAACCCGGAAGTCAAGGTCGGCGATCTGGCCAAGAAAGCCGGTGCTGAAATCGTTTCCTTCACCTACTTCAAAGTCGGCGAAGGCATCGAGAAACCTGTTGACGACTTCGCTGCCGAAGTTGCCGCCCAGGTCGCTGCCGCCAAGCAGTAAGACGGACTCGTCTGTCGCCCCAAAGAGGCTGCCCGCTCACGCGCGCAGCCTCTTTGTCAAAGCGCACAAGGGTTTATCTGGCCCTGTGCGCTGGCACTGAAGCAGTGCCACGCTACAGTTAGCAGGCTGCACACAGCCCGCACGGAATTTTCTAAAAGTACGCCGCAGGAGAGACTCGCAATGGCTCAGCAGGTGAGTGGTCGCCAACCTCGCTATAAACGCATTTTGCTCAAACTTAGCGGCGAGGCCCTGATGGGCTCGGAAGACTTCGGGATCGACCCGAAGGTGCTGGACCGCATGGCCCTGGAAGTCGGCCAGCTGGTTGGTATCGGTGTCCAGGTCGGCCTGGTGATCGGTGGTGGTAACCTGTTCCGCGGCGCCGCGCTCAGTGCAGCCGGCATGGACCGCGTCACGGGCGACCACATGGGTATGCTGGCCACCGTGATGAACGCACTGGCCATGCGCGATGCGCTGGAGCGCTCGAACATCCCGGCACTGGTCATGTCCGCCATCTCCATGGTTGGCGTCACCGATCATTACGATCGTCGCAAAGCTATTCGCCACCTCAACTCCGGGGATGTGGTAATTTTCTCCGCCGGTACCGGCAATCCGTTCTTCACCACCGACTCCGCAGCCTGCCTGCGTGCCATCGAAATCGATGCCGACGTGGTGCTGAAGGCGACCAAGGTCGATGGTGTGTACACTGCCGACCCATTCAAGGATCCGCATGCCGAGAAGTTCGACCACCTCACCTACGACGAGGTGCTGGATCGCAAGCTCGGTGTCATGGACCTGACCGCAATCTGCCTGTGCCGCGACCACAAGATGCCATTGCGGGTATTCAACATGAACAAGCCTGGCGCCCTGCTGAACATCGTGGTGGGTGGCGCTGAAGGTACTTTGATCGAGGAAGGCGAAGCATGATCAACGACATCAAGAAAGACGCGCAGGAGCGCATGGGCAAGTCCCTCGAGGCGTTGGCCCGCAACCTGGCAGCGATCCGCACCGGTCGCGCCCACCCAAGCATCCTGGACGGCGTCAAAGTCCCGGCCTGGGGTAGCGAGATGCCGCTGAACCAGGTGGCCGCGATCACCGTCGAGGACGCTCGTACCCTGAAGATCGTCGCCCACGACAAGAACCTCAGCGCCGCGATCGAGAAGGCCATCCTGACCTCCGACCTGGGCCTGAACCCATCGAGCGCTGGTACCACCATTCGCGTGCCGATGCCGGCCCTGACCGAGGAAACCCGCAAGGGCTACACCAAGCAGGCCAGCGGCGTTGCCGAGGACGCCAAGGTTGCCGTGCGCAACGTGCGTCGCGATGCATTGGCTGATCTGAAGAAGCTGACCAAGGACAAGGAAATCAGCGAAGACGAAGAGCGTCGTGCAGCTGACGAGATCCAGAAGCTGACCGACAAGTTCGTGGCGGAAGTCGATGCTGCGTTCAAAGCCAAGGAAAAGGACCTGATGGCCGTCTGAGGCCAGGACTTTTTCATGGAAAAGACCAAGCAGGCGGCACCCTCGTCGGTGCCGCGTCACGTCGCTATCATCATGGACGGCAACAACCGCTGGGCGAAAAAGCGCCTGCTGCCTGGCGTTGCCGGGCACAAGGCCGGCGTCGATGCGGTGCGTGCGGTGATCGAAGTCTGCGCCGAGGCCAAGGTCGAAGTGCTCACGCTCTTCGCCTTCTCCAGCGAGAACTGGCAGCGTCCGGCCGATGAGGTGGGTGCGTTGATGGAGCTGTTCTTCTCGGCCTTGCGCCGCGAGGCCAAGCGCCTGAACGACAACAACATCTGCCTGCGCATCATCGGTGACCGCTCGCGCTTCCATCCGGAGCTGCAGGCGGCGATGCGAGAGGCCGAGGCGCTGACTGCCGGCAACGATCGCTTCATCCTGCAGATCGCTGCCAACTATGGCGGTCAGTGGGATATCGCCCAGGCCGCCCAGCGCCTGGCGCGCGAAGTCCAGGCTGGCCATCTGCGCCCGGACGACATCACGCCCGGTCTGCTGCAGACCTGCCTTGCCACGGGTGACCTGCCGTTGCCCGACCTGTGCATCCGCACCGGTGGCGAACACCGCATCAGCAACTTCCTGTTGTGGCAGTTGGCCTACGCCGAGTTGTATTTCTCCGACCTGTACTGGCCGGACTTCAAACACGAGGCCATGCGTAGTGCACTGGCCGATTTCGCTTCGCGCCAGCGCCGCTTCGGTAAGACCAGCGAGCAGGTCGAGGCTGGAGCTCGTGCTTAATGCTTAAACAACGCATCATTACTGCGCTGATCCTGTTGCCGATCGCGCTGGGCGGTTTCTTCCTGCTCAACGGAGCGGATTTCGCCCTGTTCATCGGTTTCGTGGTGACCCTTGGTGCCTGGGAGTGGGCGCGTCTGGCCGGGTTGATGGCCCAGCCATTGCGCATCGCCTATGCCGCCGTGGTCGCTGGAGCGCTGATGGTGCTCTACCTCATGCCGGACCTTGCACCCTGGGTGCTGGGGGCGTCGGTGATCTGGTGGGGATTGGCCACCTGGCTGGTGCTCACCTACCCACGCAGCGCTGAGTTGTGGAGCAGTGCCGCTTGCCGTCTGCTGATCGGTCTGCTGGTGTTGTTGCCCGCCTGGCAAGGTTTGTTGCTGCTCAAGCACTGGCCGTTGGGCAATGGCTTGATCCTGGCGGTGATGGTACTGGTCTGGGCTGCCGACATCGGTGCATATTTCTCTGGCCGTGCCTTTGGCAAGCGCAAGCTGGCGCCGCACGTCAGCCCCGGCAAGAGCTGGGAGGGCGTGTATGGCGGCATGGCCGTGAGCCTGTTGATCACCTTGGTGGTCGGGCTCGTGCGCGACTGGGGGCTGGGGCAGTTGCTGCTTGGCCTGGTCGGCGCGGTGATCGTGGTCATGTCGTCGGTGGTTGGCGACCTGACCGAAAGCATGTTCAAGCGTCGTGAAGGCATCAAGGACAGCAGTAACCTGCTGCCCGGCCACGGCGGCGTGCTTGATCGCATCGACAGCCTGACCGCGGCGATCCCGATGTTCGCCGTGCTGCTCTGGGCGGCCGAATGGGGTGTGATGTGAGCCATCCCCAGCGGATTACCGTGCTCGGTGCGACCGGGTCGATCGGCCTGAGCACGCTGGATGTGATCGCCCGCCACCCCGAGCGCTACCAGGTGTTTGCCCTGAGCGGCTATTCGCGTCTGGATGAATTGCTGGCCCTGTGCCTGCGTCATCGGCCGGCGTATGCGGTGGTGCCGGACGTCGATTCGGTCGCCCGCCTGCGTGAAGGGCTGGCGGCGGCGGGCAGCACCACCGAGGTGCTGGAAGGTGAAGCAGGGCTCTGCCAGGTTGCCTCTGCCAGCGAAGTGGACACCGTGATGGCTGCCATCGTCGGCGCTGCCGGTCTGCGTCCGACCTTGGCGGCGGTGCAGGCCGGCAAGAAGGTGCTGCTGGCCAACAAGGAGGCGCTGGTGATGTCCGGCGCGCTGTTCATGGAGGCAGTGCGCACCAGTGGTGCAGTGCTGCTGCCGATCGACAGCGAGCACAATGCCATCTTCCAGTGCTTGCCCGGCGACTATGCTCGCGGCCTGGCGCAAGTGGGGGTGCGTCGTATCCTGCTGACGGCGTCTGGTGGGCCCTTCCGTGAAACCTCGGCGAAGGCGCTGATGGATGTCACGCCGGAGCAGGCCTGCGCTCATCCGAACTGGTCGATGGGGCGCAAGATTTCGGTCGACTCGGCAAGCATGATGAACAAAGGGCTCGAGCTGATCGAGGCCTGCTGGCTGTTTGATGCTGCGCCAGCCAAGGTCGAGGTGGTGGTGCATCCACAAAGCGTGATCCATTCGCTGGTCGACTATGTGGATGGTTCGGTGTTGGCGCAGTTGGGCAACCCGGACATGCGCACGCCGATCGCCAATGCCCTGGCATGGCCTGAGCGGATCGATTCCGGGGTTGCGCCGCTGGACCTGTTCGCGGTCGCCCGTCTGGATTTCCAGGCGCCCGACGAGCAGCGGTTCCCCTGCCTGCGCCTGGCGCGAGAAGCTGCTGAAGCGGGCAATAGCGCGCCGACGGTGCTCAATGCCGCCAACGAGGTGGCGGTCGAGGCATTTCTCCAGCGGCGTATCCGCTTCCCGGAAATCGCGGGTATGATCGAACAGGTGCTCGAGCAGGAGCCGGTAGTGCCGTTGCCTTCGCTGGATGCGGTGTTCGCCGCCGACCAGCGGGCCCGGGAGCTGTCCCGGGAGTGGTTGAGGCGCCACGGCCGCTGATTTCCCATCGGCCCCAGGCCTGGCTGAACGTCATTCGGAGATGGATATGACTGCGCTCTACATGATTATCGGCACCCTGGTGGCTCTGGGTGTATTGGTCACGTTTCACGAATTCGGCCACTTCTGGGTGGCACGCAAGTGCGGGGTGAAAGTCCTGCGCTTCTCTGTGGGGTTCGGCACGCCGCTGGTGCGCTGGCACGATCGCCATGGCACCGAGTTCGTCGTCGCGGCGATTCCGCTGGGCGGCTACGTCAAGATGCTCGACGAGCGCGAAGGCGATGTGCCGCCGGCGCTTGTCGATCAATCCTTCAATCGCAAATCGGTTGGGCAGCGTATTGCTATCGTTGCCGCAGGCCCCATTGCCAACTTCCTCCTCGCCATCCTGTTCTTTTGGGTGGTCGCCATGCTTGGCAGTCAGCAGGTGCGTCCGGTCATCGGTGCGGTCGAGTCTGGCAGCCTGGCGGCATCTGCGGGCCTTGTGGCAGGCCAGGAAATTGTTTCTATCGATGGCAAGCCGACCAGTGGCTGGTCTGCGGTCAATCTGCAGCTGGTGCGCCGCCTCGGCGAGAGCGGCAGCCTGCGGGTAGGTGTGCGCGATGATGGCGGCACGCTGGAGCGCCAGCATGAGATCCGCCTGAACCAATGGCTCAAGGGCGCCGATGAGCCCGACCCGATCCAGTCCCTGGGGCTGCGTCCCTGGCGGCCGGCGGTGAGCCCGGTGCTCGCCGAAATCGACCCCAAGGGACCGGCCGCTGCAGCCGGGCTGAAGAGCGGCGATAAACTCCTGGCGCTCGATGGCGTTGCACTGGGCGACTGGCAGCAGGTGGTAGACGCCGTCAGGGCACGCCCCGACGCGAGGGTGCAGTTGCGTATCGAGCGTGATGGCGCACAGCTGGAGCTGCCTGTGACGCTGGCCCGCAAAGGGGAAGGGCAGGCCTCCGGAGGCTATCTGGGCGCTGGGGTGAAAGGCGCCGAGTGGCCTGCGAACATGCTTCGAGAGGTCAGCTATGGGCCGCTGGAAGCGGTCGGTGAGGGGCTCTCGCGTACTTGGAACATGAGCGTCCTGACCCTTGAATCGCTGAAGAAAATGCTGTTCGGGGAGCTCTCGGTAAAAAACTTGAGCGGACCGATAACCATTGCTAAAGTGGCGGGCGCTTCAGCCCAGTCGGGCGTTGGGGATTTCCTGAATTTCCTGGCCTACCTGAGCATAAGCCTGGGGGTTCTGAACCTGCTGCCCATCCCGGTACTGGATGGGGGGCATTTGCTGTTCTACCTGATCGAGTGGGCGCGCGGTCGTCCGCTCTCTGATCGGGTGCAAGGTTGGGGGGTCCAGATCGGTATCAGTTTGGTCATTGGGGTGATGTTGCTCGCCCTGATCAACGATCTGGGTCGACTTTAACGCTTCGCTCTATTGCGAACCTGCCGCCGTGCTGCGGTGGCGGGTTGTTTATTGCCAGTTGGAATAAAAGGACTTCATGAAACGTCTGCTGCTAACTGCGGTCCTCTCCGCACTGATGATCGCTGAAGTTCACGCCGAGTCCTTCACCATCTCCGATATTCGTGTCAACGGCCTGCAGCGGGTTTCCGCCGGCAGCGTGTTCGGCGCGTTGCCGTTGAACGTAGGCGACCAGGTCGATGACCGCCGCCTGGTGGAGTCGACTCGCTCGCTGTTCAAGACCGGTTTCTTCCAGGACATCCAGCTGGATCGCGACGGCAATGTCCTGATCATCAACGTGGTCGAGCGCCCATCGGTGTCGAGCATCGAGATCGAGGGCAACAAGGCGATCAGTACCGAAGACCTGATGAAAGGCCTGAAGCAGTCCGGCCTGGCCGAGGGCGAGATCTTCCAGCGTGCCACGCTCGAGGGCGTGCGTAACGAACTGCAGCGCCAGTACGTGGCCCAGGGCCGCTATTCGGCCGAGGTCGATGCCGAGGTTGTGCCGCAGCCACGCAACCGTGTCGGCCTGAAGATCAAGATCAACGAAGGCACCGTCGCGGCGATCCAGCACATCAACGTGGTGGGCAACACCGTGTTCAGCGACGAAGACCTCTCCCAGCTCTTCGAACTGAAAACCACCAACTGGCTGTCGTTCTTCAAGAACGACGACAAGTACGCCCGTGAAAAGCTCTCCGGTGACCTGGAGCGCCTGCGTTCCTACTACCTGGACCGCGGCTACATCAACATGGACATCGCGTCCACCCAGGTATCGATCACCCCGGACAAGAAGCACGTCTACATCACCGTCAACGTCAACGAAGGCGAGAAGTACACCGTCCGTGACGTGAAGCTTTCCGGTGACCTGAAAGTGCCGGAAGACCAGGTCAAGTCGCTGCTGCTGGTACAACCTGGCCAGGTCTTCTCGCGCAAGGTGATGACTACCACCTCCGACCTGATCACCCGTCGACTGGGTAACGAAGGCTATACCTTCGCCAACGTCAACGGCGTGCCGCAACCGAACGACCAGGATCACACCGTCGACATCATGTTCGTCGTCGATCCGGGCAAGCGTGCCTACGTCAACCGCATCAACTATCGCGGCAACACCAAGACCGAAGACGAGGTGCTGCGTCGCGAGATGCGTCAGATGGAAGGTGGGTGGGCATCCACTTATCTCATCGACCAGTCCAAGACCCGCCTCGAGCGCCTGGGCTTCTTCAAGGAGGTCAACGTCGAGACCCCGCCGGTGCCAGGCACCGACGACCAGGTCGACGTCAACTATGCGGTCGAGGAGCAGGCTTCCGGTTCGATCACCGCCAGCGTCGGCTTCGCCCAGAGCGCGGGCCTGATCCTGGGTGGTTCGATCAGCCAGAGCAACTTCCTGGGTACTGGTAACAAGGTGTCCATCGGCCTGACCCGAAGCGAATACCAGACCCGCTACAACTTTGGCTTCGTTGACCCCTACTTCACTGCCGACGGCGTGAGCCTGGGCTACAACGCCTTCTACCGCAGCACCAACTACGACGACCTCGACGTCGACGTGGCGAGCTATGCGGTAGACAGCCTCGGTGCCGGCGTCAGCCTGGGCTACCCGATCAGCGAGACCTCGCGCCTGACCTACGGCCTGACGGTACAGCAGGACAAGATCAAGACCGGTCGCTACACCGTCGACGAGATCTTCAAGTTCCTCGACCAGGAAGGCGACAACTTCCTGAACTTCAAGGCGTCGATCGGCTGGTCCGAATCGACCCTGAACAAGGGCGTGCTGGCGACCCGTGGTCACTCGCAAAGCCTGACCCTGGAAACCACCGTACCGGGCAGTGACCTGTCGTTCTACAAGCTCGACTACCGCGGCCAGCTGTTCAAGCCACTGAGCAACGACTACACCCTTCGCCTGCACACTGAGCTGGGCTATGGTGATGGTTTCGGCGGCACCTCGGGCCTGCCGTTCTACGAGAACTATTATGCGGGTGGCTTCAACTCTGTCCGCGGCTTCAAGGACAGCAGCCTGGGTCCGCGCAGTACGCCGAGCCAGGGTACCAATCCAGGTACCATTCGTGACCCGGACCAGGACCCGCTGCCGTTCGGTGGTAACGTCCTCGTACAGGGCGGTGTCGAGCTGTTGTTCCCGCTGCCGTTCGTCAAGGACCAGCGTTCGCTGCGTACCTCGGTCTTCTGGGATGTGGGTAACGTGTTCGACACCAATTGCGGCTCCAAGCCTGACTGCGCGAAGGTCGGTTTCTCCGACATGGCCAGCTCCGTCGGCCTGGGCGTGACCTGGATTACCGCGCTGGGCCCGTTGAGCTTCAGCCTGGCGATGCCGATCAAGAAGCCGGACGACGCCGACACCCAGGTGTTCCAATTCTCTCTGGGCCAGACTTTCTAAGCTTGGCCCTTGCTTAACGACAACGGTTTATCCAGGAGTGCATCGTGCGTAAGTTGACTCAACTGGCCGTAGTGGCCGCGGCGCTGGTCGCCACCCCGGCTTTCGCCGAAATGAAGATTGCCGTTCTGAACTACCAGATGGCGCTGCTCGAATCCGACGCCGCCAAGAAGTACGCTGTCGATGCCGAGAAGAAGTTCGGTCCTCAACTGAACCAGCTGAAGACTCTGGAAAGCAGCGCCAAGGGCATCCAGGATCGACTGATCAAGGGTGGCGACAAGATGCAGCAGCAGGAGCGTGAGCGCCTGGAGCTCGAGTTCAAGCAAAAAGCCCGTGACTTCCAGTTCCAGTCCAAGGAACTGAACGAAGCGAAGGCTGTTGCTGACCGCGATATGCTCAAGCAGCTCAAGCCCAAGCTCGACGGTGCCGTCGAGGAAGTCATCAAGAAAGGTGGTTTCGACCTGGTGCTCGAGCGTGGTGCGGTAATCGATGTCAAGCCTCAGTATGACATCACCCGCCAGGTCATCGAGCGCATGAACCAAGCGCGTTGATATGACCGTAACCATGACGCTCGGTCAGTTGGCCGAGACCCTCGGGGCCACGCTCAGTGGCCCCGAGTCGCTTGAAATCACCGGACTGGCCACCTTGCAGGAAGCCGGTCCGGGGCAGCTGAGCTTCCTCGCCAATCGTCAATACCGCAAATTCCTGGATGACAGCCAGGCGGCAGCGGTACTGATCAAGGCCGAGGATGCCGAAGGCTTCACCGGCAATGCGCTGATCGTCCCTGATCCCTACCTGGCCTACGCCCGTATTTCTCACCTGTTCGATCCAAAGCCCAAGGCTGTGGCGGGAGTTCATCCCAGCGCCGTGGTAGCCGACGATGCGCAGGTGGATGCCAGCGCCAGCATCGGGCCGTTCGCGGTCATCGAAAGCGGTGCGCGCATCGGTGCGAACGTGACCGTTGGCGCGCATTGCTTTGTCGGTGCCCGCTGCATCATCGGCGAAGGTGGCTGGCTTGCCCCGCGTGTGACGCTGTACCACGATGTCACGATCGGCAAGCGTGTCGTCATTCAGTCGGGTGCGGTGATCGGTGGTGAAGGCTTCGGTTTCGCCAACGAGAAAGGTGTGTGGCAGAAGATTGCCCAGATCGGCGGCGTGACGCTCGGTGACGATGTGGAAATCGGTGTCAACACGGCTGTGGACCGAGGCGCGCTCTCGGACACGCGCATCGGCAATGGCGTCAAGCTCGACAACCAGATTCAGATCGCCCACAACGTGCAGATCGGCGACCATACCGCGATGGCGGCTTGCGTCGGGATTTCCGGCAGCACGCGCATCGGCAAGCACTGCATGATCGCGGGTGGCGTCGGCATGGTCGGTCATATTGATGTTTGCGACAACGTATTCGTCTCCGGCATGACCATGGTCACCCGCTCGATCACCGAGCCGGGCGGCTATTCTTCCGGTACTGCCATGCAGCCGTTGGCCGATTGGCGCAAGAGCGCAGCACGTATACGTCAGCTCGACGAGATGTCCAAGCGTCTGCAGCAACTGGAAAAACGCGTCGAGACCGTGACCTCAGGTGGCCAGCCGGCATCAGAAGGCTGATACCATTTCCTGAGCAAGAGTGAACAGTCGCTAGCTGGCTCCTCTTTGGACTGCAAAAGGAGCGTGTGGTCAGCACCTGCGCTCCCTATTCTTATTACAGGCTTCCCCCCGAAATGATGGACATCAACGAGATTCGCGAATACCTGCCTCACCGTTACCCGTTCCTGCTGGTGGACCGGGTCACGGAGCTGGACTTCGAGGCCCAGAGCATTCGTGCCTACAAGAATGTCAGCATCAACGAGCCGTTCTTCAATGGCCATTTCCCGGCGCACCCTATCATGCCGGGCGTGCTGATCATCGAGGCGATGGCCCAGGCGGCCGGGATTCTCGGCTTCAAGATGCTCGATGCGAAGCCTGCCGATGGCACTCTTTACTACTTCGTCGGCTCCGACAAGCTGCGTTTCCGCCAGCCAGTGCTGCCGGGTGACCAGCTTGTGCTGGAGGCCAAGTTCCTCAGCCGCAAGAGCATGATCTGGAAGTTCGAGTGCCGTGCTCTGGTCGACGGCAAGGCCGTCTGCTCGGCCGAGATCACCTGCGCGGAACGCTCCCTATGAGTTCGATTGATCCGCGGGCGATCATCGATCCGTCGGCCAGGCTGGCTGACGGCGTCGAGGTCGGCCCTTGGTCGATCGTAGGCCCCGATGTCGAAATCGGGGAGGGCACCGTCATCGGTCCGCATGTAGTGCTCAAGGGGCCTACCCGGATTGGCAGGCACAACCGCATTTATCAGTTCAGTTCCATCGGCGAAGACACACCTGACCTCAAGTACAAGGGTGAGCCGACGCGCCTGGTGATCGGCGATCACAACGTGATCCGCGAAGGTGTCACCATTCACCGCGGCACTGTGCAGGACCGTTCGGAAACCACGCTTGGCGATCACAACCTGATCATGGCCTATGCCCATATCGGTCATGACAGCGTGATCGGCAATCATTGCATCCTGGTCAACAATACTGCGCTGGCCGGTCATGTGCATGTGGGCGACTGGGCGATCCTGTCCGGCTATACCCTGGTGCACCAGTACTGCCATATCGGCGCTCACGCGTTCTCTGGCATGGGCACGGCGATCGGCAAGGATGTTCCGGCGTTCGTCACGGTGTTCGGCAGTCCGGCCGAGGCGCGCAGCATGAACTTTGAAGGTATGCGCCGTCGCGGTTTCAGCGATGAGGTCATTCATGACTTGCGCCGTGCCTACAAGATCGTCTATCGCCAGGGGTTGACCGTGGAAGAGGCGATCAAGGAACTGGACGAACTGGCCGGGCAGCACCCGGAGGTCGAACTGTTCCGCCAGTCGATCCTCAATTCTGCCCGCGGCATCACCCGCTGACATGGCGTCGCTTTGCGTAGCGCTGGTCGCCGGTGAGGCCAGCGGCGATATCCTCGGTTCCGGCCTGATGCGCGCGCTCAAGGCGCGCCATCCCGATGTTCGCTTCATTGGCGTCGGTGGTCCGTTGATGGAAGCCGAGGGCATGCAGTCGTACTTCCCCATGGAGCGCCTGGCGGTGATGGGGCTGGTCGAGGTGCTTGGGCGCCTGCGTGAATTGCTCAAGCGGCGCAAGGACCTGATCCAGACACTGATCGCCGAGAAGCCCGACGTGTTCATCGGCATCGACGCCCCGGATTTCACCCTCAACATCGAGTTGAAGTTGCGTCAGGCCGGGATCAAGACCGTGCATTACGTCAGCCCGTCGGTCTGGGCCTGGCGGCAGAAGCGGGTGCTGAAGATCCGCGAAGGCTGCGACCTGATGCTGACGCTGTTGCCCTTCGAAGCGAAATTCTACGAAGAAAAGGGTGTACCGGTCCGCTTCGTCGGCCACCCGTTGGCTGACACTATCCCGCTGGAGGCCGATCGTGCTGGGGCACGTGCTTCGCTGGGATTGGGCGACGGCCCGCTGGTAGCCTTGATGCCGGGCAGTCGCGGCGGCGAAGTGGGGCGCCTTGGCGAGTTGTTCCTCGATACTGCCAAGCGCTTGCAGGCGCTGGTACCCGGTGTGCGTTTCGTTTCGCCTTGTGCCAGTCCGGCGCGTCGTGCGCAGCTCGAGCAGATGCTGCAGGGGCGCGAACTGCCGTTGACCCTGCTCGACGGTCAGTCGCACCAGGCACTGGCCGCCTGTGACGCGGTGCTGATCGCTTCAGGCACTGCAACCCTCGAAGCCTTGTTGTACAAGCGCCCGATGGTTGTCGCCTATCGTCTTGCGCCGCTGACCTTCTGGATTCTCAAGCGCATGGTCAAGAGCCCCTACGTGTCGCTGCCAAACCTGCTGGCCCGGCGTTTGCTGGTCCCCGAGTTGCTGCAGGACGCCGCAACGCCCGAAGCGCTGGCAACCACGCTGGCTCCCTTGGTGGCAGACGGTAGCGAGCAGACCGATAGCTTCGATCAGATTCACCGCACCCTGCGCCGCGACGCCTCGAACCAGGCTGCCGACGCGGTGCTGGCATTGTTGAAGGATCGATGACATGCAGATGGGACTGGATTTCAACCTGGTCGAAGACCTGGTCGCGGGTGTCGACGAAGTCGGGCGTGGCCCACTGTGCGGTGACGTGGTCACTGCAGCGGTGATCCTTGATCCGCAGCGGCCGATCCTGGGTCTGAACGACTCGAAGAAGCTTACCGAGGCGCGTCGCGAGCTGCTGTTCGACGAAATCTGCGAAAAGGCCCTGGCCTTCTGTGTCGCTCGTGCCACGGTCCTCGAGATCGACCAGCTGAATATCCTGCAGGCCACCATGCTGGCCATGCAGCGCGCGGTGGAAGGGTTGAGCGTTACGCCGAAACTGGCGTTGATTGATGGCAACCGCTGCCCGAACCTGTCGGTACCAGCAGCGCCGGTGGTCAAGGGCGACTCCCAGGTGCCGGCCATCGCTGCCGCGTCGATCCTGGCGAAGGTCACGCGTGACCGTGAGATGAGCGCCTTCGAGCTGATCTATCCGGGCTACGGCATCGGCGGGCACAAGGGCTACCCGACACCTTTGCACCTCGAAGCCCTGGCGCGACTGGGGCCTACGCCCATCCATCGGCGTTCGTTCGCACCAGTGAGGGCTGCGTGGGAGGTCCGTGAAGGGCTTTCCAGCACGCTGATCTGATCTGCCGGGGCCGCTATGCGGCCCCAAAACATTCTGGCTAATTACGCTACAATCCCGCCCTTGTCGTTCAGCATTGCCACAGGATCTTCAATGTCGGTCTCCTTCGTTCACCTTCGCGTGCACTCCGAGTTCTCCCTGGTCGACGGCCTGGTGCGGATCAAGCCGCTGGCCAAGGCCCTGGCTGGAATGAACATGCCGGCGGTGGCGATCACCGACCAGAGCAACATGTGCTCGCTGGTGAAGTTCTACAAGACCGCCATGGGCGCAGGGATCAAACCGATCTGCGGCGCCGACCTGTGGCTGGCCGGTGCCGATCCGGAGGCACCGCTGTCGCGTATCTGCTTCCTGGCGATGAATCCCCAAGGCTATCGCAACCTGACCGAGCTGATCTCCAAGGGCTGGACCGACGGCCAGCGCAACGGCCTGGTGATCATCCAGCGCGAATGGATCGCGCCCGCCAGCGAGGGCTTGATCGGCCTGTCCGCCGCGCGTGAGGGCGATATCGGCATGGCACTGCTCTCCGGTCGTACCGACGAGGCCGAGGCCCTGTTGCGCGACTGGATGCAGATGCTGCCGGAGCGCTTCTATGTGGAAGTGCAGCGCACCAACCGGGCGGGCGACGAAGAATACCTGCATGCTGCCGTTGCGCTCGCCGACAAGGTCGGCGCGCCGTTGGTGGCGACCAACGATGTGCGCTTCATCAAACAGTCCGACTTCGATGCCCACGAGACCCGCGTCTGCATCGGCGAGGGCTGGACCCTGGACGACCCGCGGCGCCCACGCGCCTACAGCGACCAGCAATACCTCAAGTCGGCCGAGGAGATGGCCGAGCTGTTCAGCGACCTGCCGGACGCCATCGCCAACACCGTCGAGATCGCCAAGCGCTGCAACATCACGGTGCAGTTGGGCAAGTACTTCCTTCCCGACTTCCCGACGCCCAACGGCATGGGCATCGACGACTACCTGCGCCACGTCTCCTACGAGGGCCTGGAAGAGCGTCTGGCCGTGCTCTGGCCGAAAGAGACCACCCCCAATTACGAAGAGAAGCGCCAGGTCTACCTGGACCGCCTGAAGTTCGAGCTGGATATCATCATCCAGATGGGCTTCCCCGGTTACTTCCTGATCGTTATGGACTTCATCAAGTGGGCCAAGAACAACGACGTGCCGGTGGGCCCGGGGCGGGGTTCGGGTGCTGGCTCGCTGGTGGCTTACGTACTGAAGATCACCGACCTCGACCCGCTGGCCTACGACCTGCTGTTCGAGCGCTTCCTCAACCCTGAACGTATTTCCATGCCCGACTTCGACGTCGACTTCTGCATGGATGGTCGCGACCGGGTGATCGACTACGTGGCCGAGGCCTACGGGCGCAATGCGGTGAGCCAGATCATCACCTTCGGCACCATGGCCGCGAAGGCCGTGGTGCGTGACGTGGCGCGTGTGCAGGGCAAGTCCTACGGCCTGGCCGATCGCCTGTCGAAGATGATCCCGTTCGAAGTGGGCATGACCCTGGAGAAGGCCTACGAGCAGGAAGAGATCCTGCGCGACTTCCTCAAGGGCGACGAAGACGCTCGCGAGATCTGGGACATGGCCCTCAAGCTCGAGGGGGTCACTCGCGGTACCGGCAAGCACGCCGGTGGCGTGGTGATCGCGCCGACCAAACTCACCGATTTCTCGCCGATCGCCTGTGACGAAGAGGGCGGCGGCCTGGTGACCCAGTTCGACAAGGACGACGTCGAGGCTGCGGGCCTGGTGAAGTTCGACTTCCTCGGCCTGCGGACACTCACGATCATCAAGTGGGCGATGGAGATCATCAACCGCGAGCAGAAAAAGAAAAACCTGCCCGACGTCAACATCGACTTCATCCCGCTGGACGACCGCAAGACCTACGAGCTGTTGCAGAAGGCCGAGACCACGGCGGTGTTCCAGCTTGAATCGCGCGGCATGAAAGAGCTGATCAAGAAGCTCAAGCCTGACTGCCTGGAAGACCTCATCGCACTGGTGGCCTTGTTCCGTCCCGGCCCGCTGCAGTCGGGCATGGTGGATGACTTCATCAATCGCAAGCACGGCCGCGCTGAGCTGGCCTACCCGCACTCCGATTACCAGTACGAAGGCCTCAAGCCGGTACTGGCCCCCACCTACGGCATCATCCTGTACCAGGAACAGGTGATGCAGATCGCCCAGGTGATGGCCGGCTACACCCTGGGTGGCGCCGACATGCTGCGCCGGGCGATGGGCAAGAAGAAGCCCGAGGAAATGGCCAAGCAACGCGGCGGTTTCATCGAAGGCTGCGTGGCCAACAACATCGACGCGGACCTGGCCGGTAACATCTTTGATCTGGTAGAGAAATTCGCAGGTTACGGCTTCAACAAGTCTCACTCCGCGGCCTATGGCCTGGTCTCGTACCAGACCGCCTGGCTCAAGACCCACTACCCGGCGCCGTTCATGGCTGCGGTGTTGTCGGCGGATATGCACAACACCGACAAGGTGGTGGTGCTGGTCGAGGAAGTGCGCAGCATGAAGTTGCGCCTCGACGCGCCGGACGTGAACTTCTCCGACTTCAAGTTCACCGTCAACAACGACGGTCGTATCGTCTACGGCCTGGGTGCGATCAAGGGGGTGGGTGAAGGCCCGGTGGAGGCGATCGTCGAGGCACGCGCCGAAGGTGGACCGTTCAAGGACCTGTTCGACTTCTGCGAGCGCGTCGACCTCAAGCGCATCAACAAGCGTACCCTCGATGCGCTGATCCGCAGCGGTGCGCTCGATCGCCTGGGCCCGCACTTCCATGACGAGATCAAGGCCTATCAGGCCAACATCGACCGCAACCGCGCGGTGCTGCTGTCGGCGCTCGAGGAGGCGATCAAGTCGGCCGAGCAGACCGCCCGCACCGCTGACAGCGGGCATATCGACCTGTTCGGTGGGCTGTTCGTCGAGGAAGACTCCGATGTCTATGCCAACCACCGAAAGGTCCGCGAGCTCACGCTCAAGGAGCGGCTGAAAGGCGAAAAGGACACCCTCGGGTTGTATCTCACCGGTCATCCGATCGATGAGTACGAAACCGAGATCCGCCGTTTCGCTCGCCAGCGCATCGTCGACCTCAAGCCTTCGCGCGAGACCCAGACCATCGCGGGGATGATCATTGCCCTGCGGGTGATGAAGAACAAGAAGGGTGACAAGATGGGCTTCGTCACCCTCGACGACCGCTCCGGTCGCATCGAGGCTTCGTTGTTCGCCGATGCCTTCATGGCGGCCCAGGCGCTGCTGCAGACCGACGCCATGGTGGTGGTCGAAGGCGAGGTCAGCAACGACGACTTCTCCGGCGGCCTGCGCCTGCGCGTCAAGCAGGTGATGACCATGGAGGATGCCCGCACCAAACTGGCCGAAAGCCTGCGCCTGAAGATCGCCCACGAAGCGCTCAAGGGCGATCGCCTGGCCTGGCTGGGCGAGCTGATCACCCGTCATCGCGGCGGTTGCCCGATCACGCTCGAGTACACCGGCAGCGATGCCAAGGCCATGCTGCAGTTCGGCGACGAGTGGTCGATCGACCCCGCCGATGGCCTGATTCAGGCGCTGCGTGACCAGTTCGGACGTGAGAACGTCTTCCTGCAATACCGTTGAAACGACGAATTTTAATCTCGACCTGAATGCGCCAGATCCCGTAAGGTATGGCGCCAAACGGATCAACCGGCCGGCCGCCTGGCCGTAGACCCAAGACGGATGCCTATGAACCCGAATTTTCTCGATTTCGAACAGCCGATTGCCGACCTGCAAGCCAAGATCGAAGAGCTGCGCCTGGTCGGTAACGACAACTCGCTGAACATCAGCGATGAAATTGCCCGTCTGCAAGACAAGAGCAGCACCCTGACCGAAAGCATCTTCGGCAACCTGACCAGCTGGCAGATTGCCCGCCTGGCACGCCACCCGCGTCGTCCGTACACCCTGGACTACATCGACCACATCTTCACCGAGTTCGAAGAGCTGCACGGCGACCGTCACTTCTCCGACGACGCCGCGATCGTTGGCGGTACCGCGCGCCTGGACGGCAAGCCGGTGATGGTCATCGGTCACCAGAAGGGCCGCGAAGTGCGTGAGAAGGTCCGCCGTAACTTCGGCATGCCGCGTCCTGAAGGCTACCGCAAGGCCTGCCGCCTGATGGAGATGGCCGAGCGCTTCAAGATGCCGATCCTGACCTTCATCGACACCCCAGGTGCCTATCCGGGTATCGACGCCGAAGAGCGTAACCAGAGCGAGGCCATCGCCTGGAACCTGCGCGTCATGGCGCGCCTGAAAACCCCGATCATCGCCACCGTGATCGGTGAAGGTGGTTCGGGCGGCGCACTGGCTATCGGCGTGTGCGACCAACTGAACATGCTGCAATACTCCACCTACTCGGTGATTTCGCCGGAAGGTTGCGCCTCGATCCTGTGGAAGACCTCCGACAAGGCGCCGGACGCTGCCGAAGCAATGGGCATCACCGCTGAGCGCTTGAAGAGCCTGAACATCGTCGACAAGGTGATCGGCGAGCCACTGGGCGGCGCTCACCGCGATCCGGCCAAGATGTCCGCCAGCATCCGTGCCGACCTGCTCGAGCAGCTCGACATGCTGGGCAAGCTCGACAACGATACCCTGCTCAAGCGTCGCTACGATCGCCTGATGAGCTACGGTCTCTGATTGGCAGGGGCGCCTGGCGCCCCATTCGCAGGCAAGCCGTCTCCCACTCGTGCGTTTTCTGTGGGAGCGGGCTTGCCCCGCGATGCGGTCCTCAGTGAGGCAACCATGCACGACCTCACCCAATCCCTCTCTCCCTGGCTCAACGCCCCCGCCTGGCACGTCGCCTTCTCCGGCGGCCTCGACTCCACCGTCCTTCTAAACCTGCTCGTCGACTACGCTCGCGATCATGAAGCACCGCCATTGCGTGCCGTACATATTCATCACGGTCTGCAAGCGGCTGCTGACGCTTGGCCTGCACATTGTCAGCAGGTCTGTGATGCGCTGGGTGTCGAACTGCGCGTGATCCATGTCCAGGTCGAGCCTGTCGCCAGTCTCGAGCAAGCCGCCCGCACCGCGCGATACGACGCGTTCACAGCGCTTCTGGGGCCTGGCGAGGTACTGTTCACCGGCCAGCACCGCGAAGACCAGGCAGAGACGCTGCTGTTTCGCCTGTTGCGTGGTGCCGGTCTGCGCGGCCTGGCGGCGATGCCTGCTTCCCGTCCGCTGGGGCAGGGGCAGTTGGTCAGGCCGTTGCTTGATCTGGCGCGGGATCAGTTGCAGCGATATGCCCAGGCATCGGGGCTGAGATGGATCGAAGACCCGTCCAACACCGATAGCCGCTTCGCCCGCAATTTCCTGCGCGCCGAAGTGTTCCCGCTGCTACGCCAGCGCTGGCCGCAAGCGAGCCAGAGCCTGGCACGCAGTTCCGCGCACCTGGGCGAGGCCCTGGCGCTGCTGGACGAACTCGCCGCCTCCGACATCGATGCCGCAAGTGCCGGAGCAGTGGCGCCTTGGCAATGCCTGGACTCGCTGGACATGGCAGTGCTGGCGGCGCTCTCGCCAGCGCGCCAGCGTAACGCCTTGCAGTACTGGCTGAGCAGTCGTACACGTCTGCCCGATAGCCGCCATTGGGCCGGCTGGGACAACCTGCGTGATGCGGCAGCCGATGCCCAGCCGCTCTGGCGCCTGACCGATGGCGAGCTGCAGCGCAGCCATGGACGGCTGTGGTGGTTGAGCGGCGATTGGCTGCAAGCGCCGCAGGGCGGGGTGGCTTGGCCGGATCCGAGCCAGCCGCTCTCGTTACCCGGCAATGGCAGCTTGCAGCTGGTGGGTGCCATTCCTGGGTCTGGCCTGCATGTCACCTATCGCCAGGGCGGCGAGGTCCTCGATATTCCAGGGCGCGGTCACCGCGACCTGAAGCGCCTGCTCAACGAGCACCGCGTGCCGCACTTCGTGCGTCATCGCCTGCCACTGCTTTGGCAGGGCGAGCGCCTGCTGGCGGTGGCCAACCTGCCGGAGCAGGGGCAGACCGACTGGCAACTGCAGTGGCAGCCGCCGACGAACGTGCAAGGTTTGAGCTGAAGGGTACATTCCGGTAGACTACCCTCCCTTCTTGATACAGCTTCTGTGGGTTCCGCGAAAACACAGGAGTTGCCGATTACCAAGCAGTTTTTTGCTGGGCTGATTCTTAAAATGACGAGCGAGCTCCACACTGGGGATACCCCCGGTCTGTACAGACGCGGCAGTTGTTCGAGATGCACTGTGATTGACGCAGGTGATCGGGGGCTTCGGCCTTCCTTCGCTTTCTCCGGCGGCGCTGGCCGCCTTAACGCAGACTTCTAGGGTTTTTCATGACGCGCTACATATTCGTCACGGGCGGTGTTGTTTCTTCATTGGGGAAAGGCATTGCCTCGGCTTCCCTGGCGGCCATCCTGGAAGCGCGGGGGCTCAAGGTCACCATGCTCAAGCTGGACCCGTACATCAACGTCGATCCGGGTACCATGAGCCCGTTCCAGCACGGTGAAGTGTTCGTCACCCACGACGGTGCCGAGACCGACCTCGACCTGGGCCACTACGAGCGGTTCATCCGCACCACGATGACCCAGAACAACAACTTCACCACCGGCCGTATCTACGAGCACGTGCTGCGCAAGGAACGCCGTGGTGACTACCTGGGTGCGACCATCCAGGTCATCCCGCACATCACCGACGAAATCAAGCGTCGCATCATCAAGGGCGCCGGCGATGCCGACGTGGCCCTGGTCGAGATCGGCGGCACCGTGGGCGACATCGAGTCGCAGCCATTCCTCGAAGCCATCCGTCAGTTGCGTGTCGAAGTGGGCTCCAAGCGCGCCATGCTGATGCACCTGACGCTGGTGCCGTACATCGCCACCGCCGGCGAAACCAAGACCAAGCCTACTCAGCACTCGGTCAAGGAGCTGCGCTCCATCGGCCTGCAGCCTGACGTGCTGATCTGCCGCTCCGACCACCCGGTCGATGCCTCTTCGCGCCGCAAGATCGCCCTGTTCACCAACGTCGAAGAGCGTGCGGTGATTTCGCTGGAAGACGTCGACACCATCTACAAGATTCCGGGCGTGCTGCACGCACAGGGCCTGGACGACTTCGTCGTCGAGCGTTTCGGCCTGCAGTGCAATGGCGCCGACCTGTCCGAGTGGGACAAGGTCGTCGACGCCAAGCTCAATCCCGAGCATGAAGTCACCATCGCCATGGTCGGCAAGTACATGGAGCTGCTGGATGCGTACAAGTCGCTGATCGAAGCGATGAGCCACGCCGGCATCACCAACCGCACCAAGGTCAACCTGCGCTACATCGATTCCGAAGACATCGAGAACCAGGGCACCGGCCTGCTCGAAGGCGCCGACGCCATCCTGGTGCCGGGCGGCTTCGGTCTGCGTGGCGTGGAAGGCAAGATCAAGGCCGTGCAGTTCGCCCGTGAGAACAAGGTTCCGTACCTGGGCATCTGCCTGGGCATGCAGGTCGCGGTCATCGAGTTCGCCCGTAACGTGGTGGGCTGGAAAGACGCCAACTCCACCGAGTTCGATCGCAACGGCGCGCACCCGGTCGTCGGCCTGATCACCGAGTGGGCCGATGCCACCGGCGCCGTCGAAACCCGTACCGAAGCCTCCGACCTGGGTGGCACCATGCGCCTGGGCGCGCAGGATTGCCAGCTGATCGCCGGTTCCAAGGTCCACGACTGCTATGGCAGCGACGTGATCACCGAGCGTCACCGTCACCGCTACGAAGTGAACAACAACCTGCTGCCTCAACTTATCGACGCCGGCCTGGTGGTTTCCGGTCGTTCCGAAGATGGCGCGCTGGTCGAAGTGGTCGAGTCGAAGGATCACCCATGGTTCGTCGCCTGCCAGTTCCACCCGGAGTTCACCTCCACGCCTCGTGACGGTCACCCGCTGTTCAGCGGCTTCGTCAAGGCAGCCCTGGCACAGAAGAACAAGGCCTGATCCATGACCCAGAAGATCATTCGCGTCGGTAACATCGAGATCGCCAACGACAAGCCGTTCGTCCTGTTCGGCGGCATGAACGTCCTGGAGTCCCGTGATCTGGCCCTGAAGGTCTGCGAAGAGTACGTGCGGGTGACCGAAAAGCTCGGCATCCCGTACGTGTTCAAGGCCAGCTTCGACAAGGCCAACCGTTCGTCGGTGGCCTCGTACCGTGGTCCGGGCATGGAAGAGGGGCTGAAGATCTTCGAGGAGATCAAGCGCACCTTCAACGTGCCGGTGATCACCGATGTGCACGAACCCTACCAGTGCGAACCGGTGGCCAAGGTCTGCGACATCATCCAGCTGCCGGCGTTTCTCTCGCGCCAGACCGACCTGGTAGTGGCCATGGCCAAGACCGGCGCGGTGATCAACATCAAGAAGGCCCAGTTCCTCGCCCCGCACGAGATGAAGCACATCCTCGCCAAGTGCGTCGAGGCCGGTAACGACCAGCTCATCCTCTGCGAGCGCGGTTCGAGCTTCGGCTACAACAACCTGGTGGTCGACATGCTCGGCTTCGGCATCATGAAGCAGTTCGAGTACCCGGTGTTCTTCGATGTCACCCACTCGCTGCAGACGCCGGGTGGTCGTGCCGACTCCGCCGGCGGTCGCCGTGCCCAGGTCACCGACCTGGCCAAGGCGGGCATGAGCCAGGGCCTGGCCGGCCTGTTCCTCGAAGCTCACCCGGATCCGGACAACGCCAAGTGCGATGGCCCATGCGCCCTGCGCCTGGACAAGCTGGAGCCATTCCTGGCGCAGCTCAAGCAACTGGACGACCTGGTGAAAAGTTTTCCGACGGTAGAGACCGCGTAAAGCTCGTTTCTCGGGTAAAGTACCGCCCGTTCCACCCCCTGGCCTGCCGGTCAGGGGCTCCCTTCGCCAGGCCTGCCCGTGCCATGTCGCCTGGTGAACGGCAAGAATTCCCAAAGCTGCGTTGTTTTCGTCAATTCTGGAGTGCTTACAACAATGGCAAAGATCGTCGACATCAAAGGTCGTGAAGTTCTCGATTCGCGTGGCAACCCCACCGTGGAAGCCGATGTGCTGCTCGACAACGGCATCATCGGCAGCGCTTGCGCGCCGTCTGGTGCTTCCACTGGCTCGCGCGAAGCGCTGGAGCTGCGTGATGGCGACAAGAGCCGTTACCTGGGCAAGGGCGTGCTGAAGGCTGTCGGCAACATCAACGGTCCGATCCGTGACCTGCTGCTGGGCAAGGATCCTTCCGACCAGAAAGCACTCGACCGCGCCATGATCGAACTGGACGGTACCGAGAACAAGGCCAAGCTGGGCGCCAACGCCATCCTCGCCGTGTCCCTGGCCGCTGCCAAGGCTGCTGCACAGGACCAGGACCTGCCGCTGTACGCACACATCGCCAACCTCAACGGCACCCCTGGCCAGTACTCGATGCCGGTGCCGATGATGAACATCATCAACGGCGGCGAGCACGCCGACAACAACGTCGACATCCAGGAGTTCATGGTTCAGCCGGTCGGCGCCAAGACCTTCTCCGACGGCCTGCGCATGGGCACCGAAATCTTCCACCACCTCAAGGCTGTCCTCAAGGCCCGTGGCCTGAACACTGCCGTGGGTGACGAAGGTGGCTTTGCCCCGAACCTGGCCTCCAACGAAGACGCCCTGGCGGCCATCGCCGAAGCAGTCGAGAAGGCCGGCTACAAGCTGGGCACCGACGTCACCCTGGCCCTGGACTGCGCCGCTTCCGAGTTCTACGAAGACGGCAAGTACAACCTGTCTGGTGAAGGCAAGTCGTTCGACGCCGAAGGTTTCGCCGACTACCTGAAAGGCCTGACCGAGCGCTTCCCGATCATCTCGATCGAAGACGGCCTGGACGAGTCCGACTGGGCTGGCTGGAAGATCCTGACCGACAAGATCGGTGCCAAGGTGCAATTGGTCGGCGACGACCTGTTCGTGACCAACACCAAGATCCTGAAAGAAGGCATCGAGAAGGGCATCGGTAACTCGATCCTGATCAAGTTCAACCAGATCGGCTCGCTGACCGAAACCCTGGAAGCCATCCAGATGGCCAAGGCCGCTGGCTACACCGCGGTGATCTCGCACCGTTCCGGTGAAACCGAAGACTCGACCATCGCCGACCTGGCTGTCGGTACTGCTGCAGGCCAGATCAAGACCGGTTCGCTGTGCCGCTCCGACCGCGTCTCGAAGTACAACCAATTGCTGCGTATCGAAGAGCAACTGGGCGCCAAGGCCGTCTACCGTGGCCGTGCCGAGTTTCGCGGCTGAGCAAGAGATGGTAAAAAGGCAGCAGCCGGGGCTGTCTGAGCGTTTTCACTGAGCGTTCAGTGCCTTCAAACGGGTTTCTGTCGACGAAGCCTGGCCTCGGCCAGGCTTCGTGCTATCGGAAGCTCGCTGCGGCGGCCTTTTACCCTGGATATCTTCATGCGCAGTCCCTATTGGTTGTTCCTCGTCCTGCTGTTGTTGCTCGGAGGCCTGCAATACCGCCTCTGGGTCGGTAATGGCAGCCTGGCGCAAGTGGCCGAGCTGCAACAGCAGATCGCTGACCAGCATGCCGAAAACGAACGGCTGCTGGAACGCAATCGCGTGCTCGACGCTGAAGTGCTGGAGTTGAAGAAAGGTATGGAGACCGTGGAAGAACGGGCTCGTCATGAACTGGGGATGGTCAAGGAGGGCGAAACCCTCTACCAGTTGCCACAGAAATGATCCATGAACTGCCGGCCTTCTGGGCCGTGATTCCTGCCGCGGGCATTGGTGCCCGCATGGCTGCCGACCGCCCCAAGCAGTATCTGCAACTGGGCCGGCAGACCATCCTCGAGCATAGCCTCGACTGTTTTCTCGACCATCCCACGCTCAAGGGGGTGGTGGTCAGCGTTGCCGAAGAAGATCCTTACTGGCCTGGTTTGCGCTGTGCGAATGATCCTCGCATCCAGTGTGCAGCGGGTGGGCGTGAGCGTGCCGATTCGGTATTGAACGCCCTGTTGCTGCTGCACGCCCAAGGGGCGGCCGACGATGACTGGGTGCTGGTGCACGATGCTGCGCGGCCGAACCTGGCGCGCAGTGACCTGGACAAGCTGCTGTCGGAGCTGGCCGATGATCCGGTGGGCGGGCTGCTGGCGGTGCCTGCGCGCGACACCCTCAAGCGTGCCGACGCGACTGGCCGGGTCAGCGCCACGGTGGACCGCACCACCGTATGGCAGGCCTACACGCCGCAGATGTTCCGGCTTGGCATGCTGCACCGTGCACTGGCCGAGTGCCTGGTGGCGGATGTGGCGGTGACCGATGAATCCTCCGCCATCGAATGGGCCGGGCATGCGCCGCGGCTGATCGAAGGGCGTAGTGACAACATCAAGGTGACCCGGCCGGAAGACTTGGAGTGGTTGCGTCAGCGCTGGGCTGGGCGGCGCTGAGACCGTCAGAAGAGATGCAACGCTTCAGCCTGGCTGATACTCCGGCAATCCTGCCAACCCGTCCTTCAGATAGTCGACCAACCGCCGTACCTTGGGTGACAGGTGCCGCTGTTGCGGATACAGCGCCCACACCGCGGTGTTCGGTGGCTGGTGCGCCTCCAGCAGTGACACCAGTGCCCCGGCATGCAGATGCTCGAGCACGTAGTAATCCGGTAACTGACACAACCCCATTCCTTGCAGCGCCGCGTCGAGTACTGCCTGGCCGCTGTTGCAGCGCCAGTTGCCTTGGACCCGTTGGCTGATTTCACGGCCATCCTGCTGCAGCACCCACAGATCCGAACTGCCCACCAGGCAATTGTGCCGCGCCAGTTCCGACAGGCTGTGCGGTCGGCCGTAACGCTCCAGATACGCTGGCGATGCACACAGGTACATGCGCCGCGGTGCGAGGCGCGTGGCCACCAGGCGTGAATCCTGTAGGCGTCCCAGGCGAATAGCCAGGTCCATGCCCTCGTGCAGCAGGTCCAGGGTGCGGTTGCTCAGCTCCACCTCGACGCGCAACTGGGGATACAGCGCCATGAAACGAGTCACCAGTGGCACGATGAAACGCTCGCCGTAGGCCACCGCGCAGGTCATGCGCAGCAGACCTTTGGGTTCGCTGGCCAGGTCCCCCATCGCGCGCAGCGCTTCTTCGCGGCCATCCTGCAAACGCTGGCAGTGTTGCAGAAAGGTCTGCCCGGCCTCACTCAGGGTCACGCGCCGGGTGCTGCGGTACAGCAGGCGGGTTTGCAGGCGTTCTTCCAGGCGAGCGATCTGTCGGCTGATATGCGATGAAGAAACCCCCAGTCGTTCGGCGGCCGCGGTGAACTGGCCCGACTCGGCGACCGCGACGAACTCGTCGATTCCTTCCCAGCGACTGCTCATTGATTATCCCTGCGTGGCAATAATGTTTTGCATTTGCTCGGATTATTCATCAAAAGAGCATGAATTACACTGATGACCTGAACCGATACCTAGCTTGGAGCCCTTCATGATCAAGTCCCGCGCCGCTGTTGCCTTCGAGGCCAAGAAACCCCTGGAAATCGTCGAAGTGGACGTGGCCATGCCCAAGGCGGGCGAGGTACTGCTGCGCGTGGTCGCCAGCGGTGTCTGCCATACCGATGCCTACACACTCTCCGGCGCGGATCCGGAAGGTATCTTCCCGTCGATCCTCGGCCACGAGGGCGGGGCAATCGTCGAAGCGGTGGGTGAGGGTGTCACGTCGCTGGCCGTTGGTGACCACGTGATCCCGCTGTACACCCCGGAATGTGGCAAATGCAAATTCTGCCTGTCGGGCAAGACCAACCTGTGCCAGGCCATCCGCGCCACCCAGGGCAAGGGCCTGATGCCTGATGGCACCACCCGCTTCAGCTACAAAGGGCAGCAGCTGTTCCACTACATGGGCACCTCGACCTTCTCCGAGTACACCGTTCTGCCGGAGATCTCCGTGGCCAAGATCCAGAAGGAAGCGCCGCTGGAGAAGGTCTGCCTGCTCGGTTGCGGCGTGACCACCGGTATCGGTGCGGTACTCAACACCGCCAAGGTCAAGCCGGGTGACACCGTGGCCATTTTCGGCCTGGGCGGCATTGGTCTGTCGGCGGTGATCGGTGCGGTGAAGGCCAAGGCCTCGCGCATCATCGCCATCGACATCAACCCGGCCAAGTTCGAGATCGCCCGCCAGCTGGGTGCCACCGACTGCATCAATCCGAAGGACTACGATCGTCCGATCCAGGAAGTGATCGTCGACCTCACCGACGGCGGCGTGGACTTCTCCTTCGAATGCATCGGCAATGTCCAACTGATGCGTGCGGCGCTCGAGTGCTGCCACAAGGGCTGGGGCGAGTCGGTTATCATCGGTGTGGCCGGCGCGGGCCAGGAAATCGCCACCCGTCCATTCCAGTTGGTTACCGGCCGGGTATGGCGTGGTTCGGCATTCGGCGGCGTGCGTGGCCGCAGCGAGTTGCCAAGTTACGTGGAAATGTCCGAGAAGGGCGAGATTCCGCTGGACACCTTCATCACCCACACCATGGGTCTGGAGGACATCAACAAGGCCTTCGACCTGATGCATGAAGGCAAAAGCATCCGCAGCGTGATCCACTTCTGAGGTCAGCCATGAGCCTGGACAACATCTCCTGCCAGAAGAGCTTCGGCGGCTGGCACAAGCGCTACAAGCATCACTCCAAGGTGCTGGGCTGCGACATGGTGTTCGCCGTCTACCTGCCACCGCAGGCCGAGCAGGGCGAGAAACTGCCGGTGCTGTACTGGCTCAGTGGCCTTACCTGCACCGACGAAAATTTCATGCAGAAGGCCGGCGCCCAGCGCCTGGCCGCCGAGCTAGGCCTGATAATCGTTGCGCCCGACACCAGCCCGCGTGGCGAGCAGGTGCCCGGCGATCCGGAGGGGGCCTGGGATTTCGGGCTCGGCGCCGGCTTCTACCTCAATGCCACCCAGCAGCCCTGGGCCCAGCATTACCGCATGCATGATTACGTGGTCCAGGAGCTGCCGGCGTTGATCGAGGCGCATTTCCCTGCGTCCGATCAGCGCAGTATCAGTGGTCATTCGATGGGCGGGCATGGGGCGCTGGTCTGCGCCCTGCGCAACCCGGGGCGCTACCGATCAGTGTCGGCGTTCTCGCCGATCAGCAACCCGATGGATTGCCCGTGGGGCGAAAAAGCCTTCTCGCGCTACCTGGGTGAAGACCGCGCGCGCTGGCGTGAATGGGATGCCAGCGTGCTGCTGGCCGAAACCCCGGCTGGCCAGTGTCCGCCGTTGCTGGTCGACCAGGGCGATCGCGATGACTTCCTCGACAACCAGCTCAAGCCAGCAGCGTTGGAGCAGGCGGCGCGTAAAGTGGGGCATGAACTGACCCTGAGGCTGCAGCCGGGGTATGACCATAGCTACTACTTCATCGCCAGCTTCATCGATGAGCACCTGCGTCATCACGCCGTCGCACTGGGGCGGGTGTAGTGATGCAGCAGCGGCCCCAATAGCGGCCAAAGCAGGTAGAATCACGCCCTGACTCAATCAGGGCGTTTTTCTATGCGTATTGGCCACGGCTACGATGTGCACCGTTTTGCTGACGGTGATTTCATTACCTTGGGCGGGGTGCGTATTCCCCACAAATACGGCCTGCTGGCCCATTCCGATGGTGATGTGCTGCTGCACGCCCTGAGCGATGCCTTGCTTGGCGCTGCAGCGCTGGGTGACATCGGCAAGCATTTTCCTGACACCGACCCACAGTTCAAGGGTGCTGACAGCCGCGTGCTGCTGCGTCATGTGGTGGCCGTCGTGCAGGCCAAGGGCTGGAAGGTGGGCAACGTCGACGCCACCATCGTCGCCCAGGCGCCGAAGATGGCGCCGCACATCGACACCATGCGCCGCTTCATCGCCGAGGACCTGCAGGTCGAGCTCGACCAGGTCAACGTCAAGGCGACCACCGAGGAAAAGCTCGGCTTCACTGGCCGTGAGGAGGGCATCGCCGTGCATGCGGTCGCCCTGTTGCTGCCAGCATGACCGAACTGGAACTGCTGGGCCCGCGCGCCAGCGGCGAGGCCCTTGGCCGCGCCGTGCTCAAGGCGGTCGCCGATGATTTTCAGGTCGATGAAGTGCTCGACATCCCACTGTCCGGTCAAGGCGAGCACCTGTGGCTGTGGGTCGAGAAGCGCGACCTGAACACCGAGGAAGCGGCCCGACGCCTGGCGCGCGCGGCCGGTGTGCCGGTTCGTGCCATCAGTTATGCCGGCCTGAAGGACCGTCAGGCGTTGACCCGGCAGTGGTTCAGTCTGCATCTGCCGGGCAAGGCCGATCCTGACCTGTCCCGTGCCGAAGACGACAGCCTGCGCGTGCTCAAACAGGTGCGTCACCAGCGCAAACTCCAGCGCGGCGCGCACTCGGCCAATGGTTTCACCCTGCGACTGACGGCACTGAGCGCCGATCACCAGGCGCTGGATGCACGTCTGGAACAGCTCAAGGTGCAAGGCGTACCGAACTATTTCGGTACCCAGCGCTTCGGTCATGCCGGCGGAAATGTCCACGATGCACTCGACTGGGCGTCTCGAGAGGCGCTGCCGGAGCAGCGCAATGTGCGTTCGCGGCTGCTGTCTGCGGGACGCAGCTACCTGTTCAATCAGGTTCTGGCGGCGCGAGTGGAGGACGGAAGCTGGAACCAGGCGCAGGTTGGCGATCTTCTGGCCTTCACGGATAGCCGTAGCTTTTTTCCGGCTGGCGAGCAGGAATGCTCCGATCCTCGGCTGGCAATTCTCGACCTTCATCCCACCGGACCCCTGTGGGGCGCGGGTCTTCCGTCAAGCGCGGGCGGGACCGCGGCGCTGGAAACGGCAGTCGGTGAGCGCCATCCGGCACTCTGCAAATGGCTGGGCAGGGCAGGACTGGATCACGAACGGCGCATCCTGCGGCTCCCTATTGGGCGGCTGACGTGGCATTATCCCGAGCCTGATATCCTGCAACTGGAATTCGTCCTTCCGGCCGGATGCTTCGCCACCGTGGTGGTGCGCGAACTTGTGGATCTGGTGCCGGCAGGGCAGACGGAAAGCCCATGCGTATTCTGATTTCCAACGACGACGGTGTTACCGCCCCCGGCCTCGCTGCGCTTCACGGTGCGCTGCAGGACTACGCCGAGTGCGTGGTGATCGCCCCGGATCAAGACAAAAGCGGCGCCAGCAGTTCGCTGACGCTCGACCGGCCACTGCACCCACAGGTGTTGGCCAACGGTTTCATCAGCCTCAACGGCACGCCTACAGATTGCGTGCACCTGGGGCTCAATGGCCTGTTGCCGGAAACGCCAGACATGGTCGTCTCCGGTATCAACCTGGGCGCCAACTTGGGCGACGACGTGCTGTACTCCGGCACGGTCGCCGCTGCATTGGAGGGCCGCTTTCTCGGCGGCACTTCGCTGGCGTTCTCGTTGCTGTCGCGCCTGCCGGACAACCTGCCCACCGCCGCCCATATCGCCCGGCGCCTGGTCGAGGCGCAGTCGCGTCTGGAGCTGCCGGCGCGCACCGTGCTCAACGTCAACATCCCCAACCTGCCGCTGGAGCATATCCGCGGTATACGCCTCACCCGTCTGGGGCATCGGGCACGTGCGGCCGCACCGACCAAGGTCGTCAATCCGCGTGGCAAGGAAGGGTACTGGATCGCCGTGGCCGGTGATGCCGAGGACGGCGGCCCGGGCACTGACTTCCATGCAGTGATGCAAGGCTATGTATCGATCACGCCGCTGCAACTGGATCGCACCTTCAACGATGCCTTCGAGCGCCTCGATGGCTGGCTGGAGGGGCTGCTTTGATGCGCGAACAGGATGATCTGCAGCGCCGTGGCGGCATTGGCATGACCTCCCAGCGTACCCGGGAGCGCCTGATCCAACGCTTGTATGAAGAGGGCGTGTCGAACACCAAGGTGCTCGAGACCATTCGCCGCACCCCTCGCCACCTGTTCGTCGATGAAGCCTTGGCGCATCGGGCGTATGAAGATACTGCGCTGCCGATCGGCCATAACCAGACGATTTCCCAGCCATTCATGGTTGCGCACATGAGCGAACTGCTGCTGGAGGCCGGCCCGCTGGACAAGGTGCTGGAGATCGGCACCGGTTCTGGTTACCAGACGGCCATCCTGGCGCAGCTGGTCGAGCGTGTGTTTTCGGTCGAGCGGATCAAGGTGCTGCAGGATCGTGCCAAGGAGCGTCTGGTCGAGCTCAACCTGCGTAACGTGGTGTTTCGTTGGGGCGACGGTTGCGAAGGCTGGCCGGCGCTGGCGCCTTACAACGCCATCATCGTCACCGCGGTGGCGCCGGAAGTCCCCCAGGCCTTGCTCGATCAGTTGGCACCCGGCGGACGCATGGTGATTCCGGTAGGGGCGGCGGGCGAAGCACAGCAACTGTTGCTGATCGTTCGTGAGGAGCAGGGCTTCTCGCGCCGGGTGCTGGGCGCCGTACGCTTCGTGCCGCTGCTTAACGGGCCACTGGCCTGACGGCCGACGGAATATCTGCGGTTGTAACGAATCCTTGCGCCGCGGGCTTGTCTATCTGGCGGGGTGAGGCAAACCCCGCCAGAATGACAGCGCCCGTACGGGCCACCCAAGCGGGTCGGGCTCGGTTATAATTGAAACAATATTGCATATCGTCATATCCAGATTTCGGCACCATGAGGGGAGCGCGGGTGGGTCACACAATCATTCGGCAGCGCAAGGATCGGTCGGGTTTCAAGCTTCTGGTGATTGCGCTGGCCATGGGAACCTTGCTGGCGGGATGCTCCAGCACCGGCTCCAGTGGCGCTCGGGTGGTCGATCGCAACAACGCGGCACCCAAGCGTCCGACCGTGACCTCGGGGCAGTATGTGGTCAAACCCGGCGATACCCTGTTCTCTATCGCCTTCCGCTACGGCTGGGACTACAAGGAGCTGGCCGCGCGCAATGGCATCTCGGCGCCCTACACCATCCGTCCTGGCCAGCCGATTCGTTTCAGCAGCGGCGCTGGAGGCTCCACCACCGTCGTATCGTCCGGTCCCTCG
Source organism: Pseudomonas sp. NY15374 (assembly GCF_048068255.1). Taxonomy (NCBI): domain Bacteria; kingdom Pseudomonadati; phylum Pseudomonadota; class Gammaproteobacteria; order Pseudomonadales; family Pseudomonadaceae; genus Pseudomonas; species Pseudomonas sp. NY15374. The sequence goes on along the minus strand of NZ_JBLUPZ010000002.1, from coordinate 652,998 downwards.
TCGTCGAGCAGGACCACGGTCATTCGCCGTCCGGTTGGTACTCAGACCCCGCCAGTAACAAATAGCGACAAGCCGGCAACAGCTTCCCCTGCCACAGCCGCTCCGACCGTCACCCAGGTGCCGGCCGCAGAGCGTGCGGTGGGGGGCTGGACTTGGCCGGCGAACGGCGTGCTGATTGGAAAATTCGCTTCAAACGGTAGTTTGAATAAAGGCATTGATATCGCCGGAGATTTGGGACAGCCTGTTTTTGCTGCATCTGATGGTGCGGTGGTTTACGCCGGGAGTGGCTTGCGGGGCTACGGCGAACTCATCATCATCAAGCACAATGATACCTACGTCAGTGCCTACGGCCACAACCGCAGGCTCATGGTTCGGGAGGGGCAGCAGGTCAAGGCAGGGCAGACGATCGCAGAAATGGGGTCTACGGGCACTGATCGGGTGAAGCTGCATTTCGAGATTCGCCGCCAGGGCAAACCCGTCGACCCACTCCAGTTCCTGCCACGCCGTTGATTGTTGCACCAGCCTGTTCCTGAAGACGTAAAGGGGACAGGCTTTAGCGCTGCCAGGGAATCAGGCGCCGCTAGAGTCTGAGGTTCGAACTCAGCAAAGGACTATAACAATGGCTCTCAGCAAAGAAGTGCCGGAGTTTGACATCGACGATGACCTCCTCCTGATGGAGACAGGTATCGTTTTGGAAACGGATGTGGTGTCAGACGAACCTGCTGTACCTTCGGTTCGGACCAGGGCCAAAACGGGCTCATCGCTCAAGCAGCACAAGTACATCGATTACAGCCGTGCGCTCGACGCCACGCAGCTGTACCTCAACGAAATCGGTTTCTCGCCATTGCTCTCCCCGGAAGAGGAAGTGCACTTCGCGCGCCTGTCGCAGAAGGGCGACCCGGCCGGCCGCAAACGCATGATCGAAAGCAACCTGCGTTTGGTCGTTAAGATTGCCCGCCGCTACGTCAATCGTGGCCTGTCGCTGCTCGACTTGATCGAGGAGGGCAACCTGGGGTTGATCCGCGCCGTGGAGAAGTTCGATCCGGAGCGCGGCTTCCGTTTCTCGACCTACGCGACCTGGTGGATCCGCCAGACCATCGAACGGGCGATCATGAACCAGACCCGCACCATTCGCCTGCCGATACACGTGGTCAAGGAGCTCAACGTCTACCTGCGCGCTGCGCGCGAGCTCACCCAGAAGCTCGACCATGAGCCGTCCCCTGAAGAAATTGCCGGGCTGCTGGAGAAACCAGTGGCTGAGGTCAAGCGCATGCTTGGGCTCAACGAGCGTGTCTCCTCGGTCGACGTGTCCTTGGGCCCGGATTCGGACAAGACGCTGCTCGACACCCTTACTGATGACCGCCCCACCGATCCGTGTGAATTGCTGCAGGATGACGACCTGTCGCAGAGCATCGACCAATGGTTGGGCGAGCTGACCGACAAGCAGCGGGAGGTGGTGATTCGCCGCTTCGGCCTGCGTGGACATGAGAGCAGTACGCTCGAGGATGTTGGCCTGGAGATTGGCCTCACCCGTGAGCGTGTACGGCAGATCCAGGTGGAGGGGCTCAAGCGTCTGCGTGAGATCCTGGAAAAGAACGGCCTGTCCAGCGAGTCGCTGTTCCAATAAGCTGCTGCGCGCAAACAGAATGCCCCGATGACCTCGGGGCATTTTTTTGCCTGGGAAATTGTTCAACCTGCTAGCGCTGTTGCTTGGCGTGTAAGAGATCGCTTACTCGTGGTGTAAGCCTTCGCTACCACCAAGAGTAAACAATTGCCTTTTTCAGCAACGATATTTTCTTAACTCTCTGAAAATCATGGATTTTTTTGATATTTGCAAATGTGTCAGTTGTAGCATCTTGTGAGGTGCGCGGGTTGCTCGCGCTGGGGAAATCGCTAGTATCTGAAGTGTGCCGACGGACTGGCACAGGCTTTCAAGGATGATTGCCAAGGACATCGCAGGATGCGATTCATCAGGATGATGAATGGGACAAGCAGGGACTACGGAAAAAATGTGGGCGGGTCAAACCGCCCCTTTTTTTGCCTGCGATTTCTCCTCGCTCGGGCTTGCATGAGCTCGAATGCCAGGCACAAAAAAGGCCCTTGCGGGCCTTTTTTTGTCACTGCAGCGATCAGCGCTCCAGATCAGCGATCTTGCCTGGCTTGCCATCCCATTCTTCAGCATCCGGCAGGGGATCCTTACGCTCGGTGATGTTCGGCCATATCTCAGCCAGCTCGGCGTTGAGCTCGAGGAAGTTCTCCATCCCCGCAGGCACTTCGTCCTCCGAGAAAATGGCCTGTGCCGGGCACTCGGGCTCGCACAGCGCACAGTCGATGCACTCGTCCGGGTGAATGACCAGGAAATTCGGGCCTTCGTAGAAGCAGTCCACCGGACAGACTTCCACGCAGTCGGTGTACTTGCATTTGATGCAGTTGTCGGTGACGACGAAGGTCATTTCTAATTTTCTCCTCAGGCGACGGCAGCGTGCCCTTCCTTCCAGGGCAGCGCGGTTCACGTTGGCTGCAGGCCAGGCTAATAACCTGCAGCTCCGGCAAACCGCGGCGGATTCTACCAGCTTGCGCGGCTGGCCGTTATAACAGGTTTTTCAGTTGATATAGCATTTCGATAGCTTGGCGAGGCGTCATGTCGTCCAGTGCCAGCTTGCCCAGCTTCTCGATGACCGGGTGGGGCAGGCTGGCGAACAGGTCGCTCTGGTGCGGCACGTGCGGTTCGCCCTTGGCTTTGGTCACCGGCGCCTCGTGGGGCAGGCTGGCAGTTTCCAGGCGGCCCAGGTGTTCACGAGCGCGCAGGATGACTTGCGACGGCACGCCCGCCAGTTGCGCCACTGCCAGGCCATAGCTCTGGCTGGCGGGGCCTGGCAGCACATGGTGCAGGAACACGATACGCTCGTTGTGCTCGGTGGCGTTCAGGTGCACGTTGGCCACCAGCGGCTCGCTGTCCGGCAGTACGGTCAGTTCGAAGTAGTGGGTGGCGAACAGGGTGTAGGCGCGCAACTGCGCCAGACGTTCGGCAGCGGCCCAGGCCAGCGACAGGCCGTCGAAAGTACTGGTTCCGCGGCCGACCTCGTCCATCAGTACCAGGCTACGGTCGGTGGCATTGTGCAGGATGTTGGCGGTCTCGCTCATCTCTACCATGAAGGTCGAGCGGCCGCCGGCCAGGTCGTCGCTGGACCCGATGCGGGTGAAGATGCGGTCCACCAGCGACAGTTCGCAGCGCGCTGCCGGCACGAAGCTGCCGATATGCGCCATCAGCACGATCAATGCGGTCTGGCGCATATAGGTGGATTTACCGCCCATGTTCGGACCGGTGATGATCAGCATGCGGGTGTTGTTGTCCAGGCCCAGGTCGTTGGCCACGAACGGCGTGGTCAGTACCTGCTCGACCACTGGATGACGCCCTTGCTCGATGCGCAGGCACGGCTCGTCGACGAAGCTCGGGCAGTTCAGGTCCAGGGTCAGTGCGCGCTCGGCGAGGTTGCTCAGCACGTCCAGCTCGGCCAGCGCCGCAGCGCTGTCCTGCAACGGCGCGAGGTGGCTGATCAAGGTCTCGAGCAGTGCATCGTAGAGCATCTTCTCGCGGGCCAGGGCGCGGCTCTTGGCCGACAACGCCTTGTCTTCGAACGCCTTGAGTTCAGGCGTGATGAAGCGCTCGGCGCCCTTGAGCGTCTGGCGGCGGATATAGTCGCCCGGCGCTTGTTCGGCTTGTTTGGTGGGCAGCTCGATGAAATAGCCATGCACACGGTTGTAGCCGACCTTGAGATTGGCAAGCCCGGTGCGGGCTTTCTCACGGGCTTCGAGGTCGATCAGGAACTGACCGGCGTTCTCGCTCATGGCCAGCAGTTCGTCGAGTTCGCTGTCGTAGCCGGTCTTGAGCACGCCGCCGTCGCGGATCACCGCAGGCGGGTTGTCGATGATTGCCCGCTCCAGCAGGCTGGCCAGCTCCGGGTAGGTGCCGGTGATCGCCGCCAGGCGGGCCAGGTGGGGGGCTTCGAGCTCGGCCATGGCGTTCTGCAGTTCGGGCAGGGCGCCAAGCGCATCGCGCAGGCGTGCCAGATCACGTGGGCGGGCGTTGCGCAGGCCGATACGGGCGAGAATCCGCTCGATATCACCGATTTCCTTGAGTTGCGGCTGCAGCTTCTCGAAACGGTAGCCGTCGAGGAAGCAGCGAATCGAATCCTGGCGTGCCTGCAGGACTTTCAGGTCGCGCAGCGGGCGGTTCAGCCAGCGGCTCAGCAGGCGGCTGGCCATCGCTGTCTGGCAGCGGTCGATGACCGACTGCAGCGTGTTGTCGCGGCCACCTGCCAGGTTGATGTCCAGCTCGAGGTTGCGGCGGCTGGCGCCGTCGAGAATCACCGTGTCATCCATGCGCTCATGGCGCAGGCTGCGCAGGTGCGGCAGGCTGGTGCGCTGGGTTTCCTTGGCGTAGGTCAGCAGGCAGCCGGCGGCGCCGATGGCCAGGGTCAGCTTGTCGCAGCCGAAGCCCTTGAGGTCCTGGGTCGCGAACTGCTGGCACAGACTCTTGCGCGCCGAGTCACGGTCGAAGTCCCACGGAGCCCGACGCCGCGCTCCCGGGCGCTTCTCTGCCGGCAGGCCCTGGGGCCAGTCGTCGGGAATCAGCAGCTCCACCGGGTTGATACGCTCGAGTTCGGCGAGCAGGTTTTCCCAGCCCTTGATCTCCTGCACGGTGAAGCTGCCGCTGGTGATGTCCAGTACCGCGAGGCCAAACAGGCGTTCGTCACCCAGCAGGGCGGCGATCAGGTTGTCGCGGCGCTCGTCGAGCAGCGCCTCGTCGCTGACCGTACCCGGCGTGATGATACGCACTACCTGGCGCTCAACCGGGCCCTTGCTGGTGGCCGGGTCGCCGATCTGCTCGCATATCACCACCGATTCGCCGAGCTTGACCAGCTTGGCCAGGTAGCCTTCCAGCGAGTGGAACGGAATCCCGCACATGGGGATCGACTGGCCCGCCGACTGACCGCGTGCGGTCAGGGTGATGTCCAGCAGTTTCGCGGCTTTCTTCGCATCTTCGTAGAAGATTTCGTAGAAGTCGCCCATGCGGTAGAACATCAGCTGGTCTGGATGCTGGTTCTTCAACTTCCAGTACTGTTGCATCATTGGCGTGTGTGCGGAGAGATCAGACATTCAGGGCCTTGAAACAGGTGGTCTGGTGGCAATTTCGAAACCCGCAATGGTACAGGCTTTTTTCGCCTGCTGCAGGACACAAAGGGCAGGGCACCGCTATGATTTGTCGATTTTCCGGACAGGCCCGAATACAGCACGAGGAATTCCATGCCAAGGGTGGCGTTTTATCTGATGGTCGCAGGCTTGAGCCTGCCGTTGCCGGTCATGGCGGCTGCACAGTGCCCTTTCCCGCAGGGTATGCAGGCGTCGATAGAGGCTTCGCGGCATGTCGTCCAGGCACGGGCTGACGGGACACCGCGGGAGCAGTTGCTGCAGGGGATACCGGCCAAGCTGGACGAGCCGACCCGCCAGTTGCTGCGCGAGATCGTAAGCGAAGTCTATGACAATGAGCCGGTGCAGGCCGATGTGTATGCGGCCTATCGCTTCGAGCACTGTTTCCTGTCTCAGCAGCATGCCGAGACTGTCGCTGCAATCAAGTTCAGCGACGCATTGCCGTTGCTGCGCAAGTGCGAGCAGATCGAACCCCAGGGCGCGCGTCCGCCCTGCGCGATGCGGGCGGTGCATGCGGTGACGGGGATCCCAGAATGATCGCGTGTTCAGGGCGCGCTGTATGCATTTGCATTTCCCATCGATCTGCAGCAATATGCATTTTATGCAAAAGCGCAACGTAGCCACTGTACTCAGAGAACTGCTCGATCGCCACGGCCTGTCCCCGACGGAGCTGCACCGGCGCACGGGCGTACCGCAATCCACCCTGTCTCGGATCCTCAGCGAGAAAATTGTCGATCCGTCAGACAAGCATGTCTCCAGGATCGCCGATTACTTCGGCGTGAGCACCGATCAGTTGCGTGGCCGCATAGAGCTGGGTGAGTTCCGCGAGGCGCAGCCCATGCATGGTCATGTGGACCTGAGCGACATCAGCCTGTGGGACGATGAAACCCCCGTCGAGGATGACGAGGTGTCCGTTCCATTTCTTCGAGAGGTCGAATTGGCAGCAGGATCAGGAAGATTCGTCATCGAGGAAAGCGAGCGCGCGCGCCTGCGTTTCGGCAAGCGCAGCCTGCGCCACAATGGTGTGCAGTTCGACCAGGCCAAGTGCGTCACGGTGCGCGGCAACAGCATGCTGCCGGTGCTACGCGATGGTGCGACGGTCGGCGTCAACACCGGCAAATGTGCCATTGGCGACATCATCGATGGCGATCTCTACGCCATCAACCACAATGGCCAACTGCGGGTGAAGCAGGTCTATCGCCTGCCCACCGGCATACGCCTGCGCAGCTTCAACCGCGATGAACATCCCGACGAAGACTACAGTTTCCAGCAGATGCAGGAAGAGCAGATCAGCCTGCTCGGGCATGTCTTCTGGTGGGGCATGTACGCACGCTGACCCGCAAATCCGCTGTATAAAAACCCGCTTCGGCGGGTTTTTTCATGCATACGAAATATCCCCGCCTCCCGCCTTTCATCCCCGTCGCCACAAACCCTACCCGGCCTACAAAATTTTTAGGCTCTCTGAAAAGCCCTACAAGCCATACCCGACAAGGCCTTCATGCATTTAAGCAACTCCTCATGCATAAATTTTTTCAAAAATGCATTGACTGCATATGCATCAGTGCATAGCCTGTATCTCAAGCCGGACAGCAACCGGTTGTTACACAGGCAGCGATGAACAGGCCTTGACTGTTCAGAGGGTTGGCAACTGGCCCGGGTGTGCAGCGTAAAGCACCACGATCAGTTATCCGGCGGGCAGGTGGCCGCGGTCGGAGTCACCAATTTGAAGCGGAACGGTCGGTGTCACCAGATGTGACCGGCGGTTCGACAACGCATTACTGAAGGGCCTGCACGGACGGGCCTTTTGGAATGCCGCGTTATACGGCAAGGGATCCACCGGCACTCGCCGGTGGCCATGACACAGGAGACAGGACAGTGACGAACGAGCAACAGGCGTTGCTGGAGATGCCGCTCTGGCTGGTGATCGTCCTGGCATTGCTGGGAGGGCTTTCCGGCGAGATGTGGCGGGCCGACAAGGCCGGTGCCCGAGGCTGGTCGCTGCTGCGGCGGCTGGCGCTGCGCTCGGGGGCTTGCATGGTCTGCGGGGTGTCGACGGTGATGCTGCTGTATGCCAGTGGCATGTCGATCTGGAGCGCCAGCGCCTTCGGGTGCCTGACCGCGATGGCTGGGGCCGATGTGGCCATCGGCCTCTACGAACGCTGGGCAGCCAGGCGCCTTGGTTTGAAGGACGAACGATAGGAGTGCGGCACATGAGCGAACTGGCCACCTTGCATGCGGCCTTGACCGCAACGATTCGAGAGGCGATTCCGGAGCTGGCATCGGTCGATGCCTATACGGAAGTAGGAAATGCCCCGGCATTACCTGCGTTGCGCCATGGCATCGTGCGCATGACTGCCGATGCTGCGCCCAGGGATGGACGCTCGGTGCTGGTCACCACCTTCGAGGCGGACATCACCCCCGATGCCGCCAACCCCGAGGCACGCCTGCAGGGCAGTGTGCTGGCCGCGCAACTGATGGACCTGTTGCGCCAGCAGCTATGGGGGCTCGACTTCGTCGAGCCGAGCCGCAATGTACGGGCGTTCTTCGCCGGTGCTGGTTGGCGCGTGCGCTGGGACCAGCCGGTGCTGCTGGGCGAACTGCAATGGCACTGGCCCGACCAGCCGCCGGGCAGCCTCCGGCTGGGCTTCAGTCCAGAAACGGGGCCCGGCAATGAAAGCCAGTACATCGCCCCGGAGGACCTGGCATGAGCTACGTCAGCGCCACGCATGACCGCATGCTCGCCACCCTGGTGATTCCCTGCCGCGTGGTGGCGGTGGATTTGGCCGCTGCCCGGGTCCGGGTGTCCGATGGTGGAGGCTGGACCAGCGCCTGGGTGCGTTGGCATGCCCAGGCGGCGGGCAAGGCTCGGCACTGGCGGGCGCCAAGTCTGGGTGAGCAGGGCGTGTTGCTCAGCCCCAGTGGCGAACCGGCGCAAGGTACTTTTTTTGCCGGGCTGTATGGCAATGCCGGCTTCCCGCCAGACAACCGCGAGCACGCCGAGGTCTGGCGCTTCGATGACGGCGGTTCGCTGACCTACGACTGGCAGGCCCGGCGTTATGACATCGAACTGCCCAGCGGCAACGCACGCATCAAGGTCGGTGCCAGCACCCTGGTGGTCAGTGACGGCGCGATCACCCTCGAGGCCTCAAGCATCACCCTGACCGGCAAGGTCACGGTCAACGGCCCGCTGACTGTCAGCGGCGACATCAACGGCGGTGGGCGGATCATCGATACCGCCGGCAACACGCCCAACCACAAACACTGAACCCAGCCCGCCATCGCGGGCTTTTTCATGCCAGGAGAACGCAATGGATACCCATCAACGCGCCCGGGCTTTTCCGGGAGGCGCGCCATGATCGGCCTGGACCGTCGCACCGGCTTGCCACTGGCCGGGATCGCTCACCTGCGCCAGTCCATCGAGGACATTCTCACCACCCCTCTGGGCAGTCGCCGCATGCGCCCGGACTACGGCAGCCAACTGCGCCGCTATGTCGACCTGCCGGTCAACGAAGGCTGGAAGAGCGCGGTCCAGGCCGAGGTCGCCCGCGCCCTTGGGCGCTGGGAGCCACGCCTGCAACTGGAGCGAGTGAAGGTCGTGGCCGTGCTCGACGGCCAGGTCAGCCTGGCCCTGAGCGGTCGTTACCTGGGCGACGACGCCCTGGTGGAGGTGAGCGTATGAGCCAGGTAGACCTGTCAAAACTGCCCGCCCCGCAACTGCTCGAAGACCTTGATTTCGAGGCGCTGTACGAGGCCGACCTTGAAACCTTTCGTGCACATATGGGCGATGGCTGGACGGCACAGCTGGAAAGCGATCCGGTCACCAAGCTGCTCGAAGTCGGCGCCTACCGAAAACTGCTCAACCGGGCACGCATCAATGATGCTGCGAAGGCTTTGCTGCTCGCCTATGCCCAGGGCCGCGACCTTGACCAACTGGCGGCCAACGTTTCGTTGCAGCGCCTGGTGATCCAGGCCGCCGACCCCACCACCGTTCCGCCCACCGAGGCGATTCTCGAGTCCGACGACGCCCTGCGCGAACGTGTGCAACTGGTCTATGAAGGCCTGACCACCGCCGGCCCGCGCAACAGTTACATCCTCCACGCCCGCAACGCCTCGGGACGGGTCGCCGACGCGACCGCCGAAAGCCCGTCGCCGGCGGTGGTCGATGTCACGGTACTGAGCATCGATGACGACGGTGTCGCGCCCCAGGCGCTGCTCGACGAAGTCAACGCCTATCTCAACGACGAGGACATCCGCCCGGTTGCCGACCGGGTCAATGTGCGCAGCGCCCAGGTGCTGCCATACCGGATCGACGCCGTGCTGCACATGGCCGACAACGGCCCCGAGTACGAGGCCATCCTCAGCGAGTGCCGGCGTCGTCTGCAGGCCTGGATCAACCCGCGGCGCCGCCTGGGTGTCGAGGTCGCCCGCTCTGGCATCGACGCCCAGTTGCACATCGACGGCGTCAGCCGGGTCGAGTTGATCGACTGGACCGACATCCGCCCGAGCAAGGCCCAGGCTGCCTGGTGCACAGGCTTCGACCTCAAGCGCGGAGGCTGACATGCGAAGCCTTCTGCCGCTCAACCGCACCCCGCTGGAGCGGGCCATCGAAACGGCTGGCGACGAAGACCTCAAGGTCACCCTGCGCCAGCTCTACAACCCCGACACCTGCCCAGCGCACCTGCTCTACCAGCTGGCCTGGGCCTGGTCGGTGGATCGCTGGGACGACAGCTGGAGCGACACCGTCAAGCGTTCGGTGATCCGCTCGACATTCTTCGTCCATGCCCACAAGGGCACCCTCGGCGCCCTCAGGCGGGTGGTCGAGCCGTTCGGTTACCTCATCGAGGTGCAGGAGTGGTGGCAGGCCCAGCCTGCCGGGGTGCCGGGGACTTTCGCGCTGAAGATCGGCGTCGAGAACTCGGGCATCAGCGAGCAGACCTACAACGAACTGTCGGCCCTGATCGACGACGCCCGTCCCGTCAGTCGGCACATGACCGGCATGGTGATCAGCCTGGAAAGCAACGGCGCCTTCCATCTCGGCTGCGCGCTCCAGGATGGCGACGAGCTCGACATCTATCCACCGGCACCGCGAGACATCGACGTTGAAGGCGTCATTGGGCGCGGCGGCCGAGAACACACAATCGATACCTTGGACATTGCACATGGTTGACCAGACTTCTCAGTTCTACGCCATCCTCACCAATGTGGGCGCGGCGAAGCAGGCCAATGCGGATGCCTTGGGCATTCCGTGGAAAATCACCCAGATGGGCGTGGGCGATGCCAACGGCACCGACCCGACCCCCAATGCCACCCAGACCAGCCTGATCAACGAATGGCGCCGCGCGCCGTTGAACCAGCTCAAGGTGGACGACAAGAATAGCGCGGTGATCGTCGCCGAGCAGGTGATCCCTGCCGACGTGGGCGGGCGCTGGATCCGTGAGATCGCGCTGTACGACGCCGACGGCGACATGGTCGCTGTGGCTAACTGCGCACCTACCTACAAGCCGCTGCTCAGCCAGGGCTCGGGCCGTACTCAGGTCGTGCGGATGAACCTGATCGTCAGCAGCGCGAGCAATGTGCAGTTGAAGATCGACCCTGCGGTAGTGCTGGCTACCCGAGAGTGGGTCAGCGAGGAGTTGGCCAGGCAGGATTTCAAGCATTCGGTGCTGGTAGCGACTACTGCACCCATCGCCTTGAGCGGGTTGCAGACCGTCGATGGCGTGGCGCTGGTCACCGGGGCCCGGGTGTTGGTCAAGAACCAGACGGCTGCCAAGGACAACGGCCTGTACTTGGCGGCCGGCGGTGCTTGGGCACGTTGCAGCGATGCCAACACCGACGCCAAGATCACGCCGGGCCTACTGGTGCTGGTGGAGAAGGGGACGGTCAATGGTGACAGTGCCTGGCAACTGGTGAGCGACGGGCCTATCAGCTTGGGTATCAGCGCCCAGGACTACGAAATGGCCTTTGGACGCAGCGGCGTTGCTGTTGGGACCTATCGCAGTGTAACAGTCGACAAGTATGGGCGTGTGGTGGCGGCGACGAACCCTAGCACTGTGGCAGGTTATGGTCTGACCGATGTTTACACTGCTGCCCAGATGGACACCGCGTTGACGCTCAAGGCTCCTTTGATCAGCCCGATGTTTACTGGAAATCCCGTTGCACCGACGCAGCCGCGTTTCACCGCCAATACAACGCTGGCGAGCACAGACTTCGTGCATTCTCGAGGTCAGCAATTCAATGGCGTCTCGGTTTACAACGGCACGTCCGTCGTTGCAGGTACCATCGCTCATGTGGGAGGGGTGGTACATTTCTGGGGTAGTGGTATTCAAGCATATACGGTACCTAACTCCGCACTCATCTCAGCCACTCCCGGCAGCACGATCCGCGTACACAACTGGGGCTGGCAAGCACTATCGGTCACACCTCAGGGAGCGGATGAATTACAGGAAAGTATGGCGACCTCATCGTCGAAGCTACCTCGAATGCTTCCACCCGATACCTATGTGGATTTGACTTACATCGGCACGGGTAAGTGGATGATGTTAGGTACCGGAGTCGAGCACCTTCGCCAGCCTTGGGCCAAGTACTTAGGTACAACGGGTTACTATCGCCTACCTAATGGACTCATCGAGCAATGGGGCTTTCGTTATTCCTTGGTGGGTGCCTCTAGTATATCCATCGATACGGTGTTCCCGGTCGCCTTTTCAACTGCCTGCTTGAGCCTGGTCGTCACCGTCGGAGTGGCGATAGACGATTACGACCGCGATCCTTCTTATCGCTTATCACGCCAAGAAGTCAGTCACGGTCACCCTACTCCTACTGGCTTCGAAGGCCAGGTCTTCAATGATAACTACCTGAACAATTCCCGTTCTATGCATTGGCGCGCGCTGGGCTATTGAACACGTGCAGAAAGTTTGAACATTCTCTAGGGAGCTGAAATGACCATTTACGCAAGTAGCCAGGCAAGAGCGTTTTACAGTGACGAGGTGTCGTCGACGCTCCCACCTGATGCTCAAGCAATATCCGATGATCTCCACGAGTGCTTGTTGGCGGGGCAAAGCGAGGGAAAACTTATAGACTTTTCCTTGCATCCCCCGCGCCTCTTTGATGCCGCAGATTCTTGGCCAAGCAGTAAAGAACTGTCCAGACGTATCGATGACCGGGTCGCTGACGTTTATGCCAGATGGGTTAGGTTCGAACCCGAATATGCAGCCCGTGAAAAAGCTGCAGTGGCTTATCGTAAAGCAGGTTACAGCGGTGAGCCAGGGGGCTGGATTAAATATTATGCCGCCACTACGGGGCTGAGTCTTGAGGCAGCGACCAATCTGATCCTCGATAAGGCGCAACAACGTGAATCCACTCTCGAAGCCTTGGCCAGTTTCAGATTACGCAAACATGAACTATTCAACTTGGAAGGTGAAGCTAGACAAGCGCTTTATCAAGAAATAATTGAGCGAGTCCAGGCGACAACTTTGCTGCTTGAATCTCTCGAAGGCTTGCCTAATCCGCATCAGGGCGCGGGGCAGCCGTCCTAAAACCCGCCAGTCCATGCTTTGACAGAGTCAAAGAGCATTTCCCAATACCCCGCAGGCCCTGCATTCCCCGCAGGGCCTTTTTATATCCGACTCGGAGACAACCTACATGAGTGGATTCTTCCACGGCGTCACCGTAACCAACGTAGACACCGGCGCCCGCAACATCGCACTGCCGTCGTCGTCGATCATCGGCCTGGTCGACACCTTCACCGAAGGTGCCGGTGTCACGGCCAAGGCCAACGACCTCGTCCTCATCACCAGCGAGCGTGAAGCCGTGGCCGCCTTCGGCGCCGATGCGGCGATCACCAAGGCCTGCCGCGCCATCTACAGCCGCGCCAAGGCGGTCATCGTCGCTTGCGGCGTGGCCAAGCTCGAAGAGGCGGCCGAGCAGACCGCAGCGATCATCGGCAACGTGTTGGCAGACGGCAAGCGCACCGGCCTGCAGGCACTGCTCGACGGCAAGAGCCGTTTCAACGCCCAGCCGCGCCTGCTGGTCGCGCCCAAGCACAGCGCCACCCAGGCGGTCGGGACCGCACTGGTGGCACTGGCCGACAAGCTGCGCGGCATCGCCATCATCGACGGCCCTGGCACCACTGACGAAGCCGCGCTCGCCTACGCCAAGAACTTCGGCGCCAAGCGTGCCTTCCTGGTCGATCCGGGCGTGCGCTACTTCGACACCATCGCCGAGGCCACCGTCGATGCGCCAGGTTCGGCCTGGGTCGCCGGCCTGTTCGCCTTCACTGACCGCGAGTACGGTTTCTGGGCCTCGCCGTCGAACAAGGAGTTCGTCGGCATCACCGGCACCAGCCGCCCGGTGGAGTTCCTCGATGGCGACGACAGCTGCCGCGCCAACCTGCTGAACAACGCCAACATCGCCACCATCATCCGCGATGACGGCTTCCGACTGTGGGGCAACCGCACCCTGTCCAGCGATCCGAAGTGGGCCTTCGTCACCCGCGTGCGGACCATGGACATCGTCATGGACGCGATCCTCTACGGCCACAAGTGGGCCGTCGACCGCTCCATCACCGCCACCTACGTCAAGGACGTCACCGAGGGCTTGCAGGCCTTCATGCGCGACCTGAAGAACCAGGGCGCGATCATCAACTTCGAGGTCTTCGCCGATCCGGAGTTGAACACCGCCAGCCAACTGGAGCAGGGCAAGGTGTACTGGAACATCCGCTTCACCGACGTACCGCCTGCCGAAAACCCCAATTTCCGCGTCGAAGTCACCAACCAGTGGCTGACCGAAGTCCTCGATTCCGCCGCTTAAGGAGCGCATCTACATGGCAATGATTCCCGAAACCCTGGCCAACCTGAACCTGTTCGTCGACGGTGTGAGCTTCCAGGGCGATGTACCCAGCCTGACCCTGCCCAAACTGACCCTGAAAATGGAAGAACACCGTCCCGGTGGCATGGACATGCCCGTCGAGATGGACCTGGGCATGGAGAAGCAGGAAGCGGCCTTCACCACCACCGGCGTGCGCCGCGAGTCGCTGAAGTTCTTCGGCCTGGCCGATGGCACGGCCTTCAACGGCACGTTCCGCGGCGCCTTCAAGGGCCTCAAGGGCCAGATCAATCCGGTCATCGTCACTCTGCGTGGCTCGCTCAAGGAAGTCGACATGGGCGACTGGAAATCCGGCGACAAGGCCGAGATCAAGCACAGCGTCGCACTCAGCTACTACAAGCTGGAGGTTGATGGTCGCCTGGTCTACGAGATCGATGCCCTGGGCATGAAGCGGGTGATCGACGGTGTCGACCAACTGGCGGCGCAGCGTACTGCGCTGGGCCTGTAAAGGAGGTGTTCATGGCTCAGGAAAACCGCCAGCCCCAGTGGCTGAACCTTGCAGCCGACCGCGTCACGGTGCGTTTGTCGCGTCCGAGCGAGGCCAATGGCATTCAGGTCGACAGCCTGACGTTGCGGGCCCCGACGGTGCGTGACATGCGCAACGCCCAGGCCGGCGGCGCCAGCGACGACGAGCAGCGCGAGCTGAACTTGTTCGCCTCGCTGGCCGAAGTTGGCATCAAGGACCTCGAAGGCCTCACCCTGAAGGACTACGGCCGCCTGCAGGCCGGGTATTTTCGCCTGGTGCAGGACGACGAGGTTTGACCCGACCCGGCAGAAGGCCGCCGCAAGGCGGCTGGCCAAGGAGCTGAACTTTTCCGCGAGCGAAATCATGACCATGTCGTTCAGCGACATGGTCTGGTGGCTTTCGGATTGAGAGGATTAACGGATGGCGAACAAATCAGGGATTGCCCTGGGGGAAGCCGTCGCATCTGGCTCGGCTTTCCCTGGCGCGCTCGATGACTATCGCGCCAGGTTTACCGATCATTGGGCGCCTTACGGCAAGGCGCTGCAATCGTTTTCATCACCGCTGGATATCTGGCGACCAGGCCCGTATCCATCGGCCGTGCCACAGCTGTCGAACTGGCAAGGACTCAGTCCGGCACTGGAGCACCAGCCGTTACCCTTGGCTGAACAGGGATGGCGCGCATCCAACTCACCCCCGTTCGAGTTGCCCGCTCAGATCGTACATGCGTACCCCCAGCCTCGGCCGCGCGCAGATTCAACTCCCCGGATCAACGCTGATGCACCTGAAGCCCGACAAGGGGTGGTGTCGGGGGAGGGCGAAGCAGTTTCGTCAGCCTCTGCTGATCCCACGCCGAGCCGAGCCACTGCCCGTAGTCGAGCAGGGGCTGCGGCCAAGGAGGCTGCCTCTGCAACCAAGTTGGATTTGGGGTTGAAGCTCTTCCACGCCGCTTCCACGGCCACCACGGCGAAGGAGCAGGCAGTGGGCTATCTCAGTGCGGTTGGGTCGGCAGTCGGCACATTAGGCGGCAAGGCCTTGGGAGCGGCGGTGCCGCGCTGGGGCACGATGGTTTCGGAGGTGGGCGGCGTTGCCTTCGGTATGGCCGGCGACAAGCTGGGCGCCTGGGCTGGCGAGCGGGTCACGAACCCTGCATCGGAGACAGCCAAGGACAAACCGCCATCAACGCCGGTATCGACTCAGTCGAAACCTGACGCGGATCCTTATTCGACGCTGTCTGGCTCAGTCAAGGACGCGCTTACGACTGCTGCGGTGGTGGGCGGGGGTTATGCCAGCTGGGAAGTACTCAAGCGGCGTTACACCAACCCAGGTGCTGTTGCTGGGACCGCCAAGGGCGTCGCAGAGAACCTCAAGGCATTGAAAATACCCCTTGCTTCGATGTTCATCGAGGCTGGTGCAAAGGCGGCCTATACCTATGGCACGGCGCAAACCCGTGAAGAAAGGTGGAGCGGTTATGGCGGCGCGGCAGGGGGCCTGATCCTTGGCGGCGCCCTGGGTGCCGCCGGATCGTTGCTGGGTCCGATCGGTACCACGATAGGGATGTCGGTTGGCAACTTTGTGGGCGATCAGGTTGGGTCGGCGTTAGGCAAATATTTGGCCACCCAGTACCCGGAGCCTGCCTCCACAGCACAGCCGGTACGGCGCGGGTTGTCGGCCAAGGTAAGCGGTACTGCACAGGAGCAGAACCCGGAGCGCGCCAGGACGTCGGGACCGCCGTCTCCTCTTCGACTGCCGGGACTTATGGCGCAGTTTGCAACCGCCGCAAGCGGTTCATCGCAACGGCGGCCTTCGATGTTGACTATGCCGAAGCCGGGTTCGACTGCTGACATTACCGGCATGGACAAGGCTCTCGTCAGAGATCTGTTGAGGCCTCCTGTGAATGAAGGGAGGGCAGCAAGTGTGGTGGCCAAGCAACGGGTTGCAGGCGCCATCGCTGAGCCTCGTGCATGGCCTCCGGCGATTCCTGGTCTTTCGTTGGTCCCCGGTATCGTGCCTTCTCCCAGATTCGAAAGTCATGGCGCCAGCGTTGCGCCCGCTGCCGTAAAGGTCGAGCTCCCTCGATCGCCTCAGAAGCCGTCAAGGCCGGCTGCTGTACTGGGGGCGTCGAAGGTAACGGTGCAGGCCTCAGCGTCTGGACGTTCAGCTCTAATGGACAAGCCCGCAGTAGAGGTGCAGGTACCAGCCGCGCAGTTGTCGGTGCCGCCGCAAGCCAGCGTCCTGCCAGATGCTCCGCCGCAAGCCCCGGCCCAACCGGTCATTACCGGCGGGGCAGGCCAGCCCTTCAACTTCACCACCAACATCCCCATCACGCTGCAAGGCGCCGCTGTTGCACACGACCAACTCGCCACCGACCTGGAACTGGCTGTGCGCCGGGTACTGGAAGAACGGCAAAGAGCTGATGAAGCGCGTCTGGCAGACCCTCTACGACAATTTTGAACCGGAGGGACATTCATGACCTACCTGGAGCAGTTGCAGGCCGCACTGCATGCACTGGTCAAGGCGGGCGAGGAGGGGCGTCGGCGTGCCGGCGCCATGCTCGACCCGATGAACCAGGCCGTGGACCACGTCAAGGAAGCCGCGGCTGAACTCGAAGCATTGCCTTGGATCGGTCCGGCCATCGGCAAGCGCCTGCAACGTACCCTGCGTGCCATCGACTCGGCACAAGGGCGTGTCAACAAAGTGATTGCCCGCTACGACAAGAGCGTCGACGAGGTGCGCAAGGTGCAGGAGCGTGTCGATGCGTTCTCCGAACACCTGGGCAAGGCTGGCGCGGCGATCCGCAAGGTGGTGGGCGATGCCCGCGCGGTGGCAAGCGGGGTGCTCGTCACCTTCGGCTTCGCACCGCTGACAACGCCGACCGCCGAAGCGATCAAGCCATTCCCGCACCTGCTGGTGCTGCAACCGCTGAAGGCCAATGCCACGCCGTACTACTTCAACCTCGATACCGCCGCGTTCGACCAGTTGCGTCGCCAGACCCGCTTTCGCTGGGCCGCCCAGGAACGCCTGAGCCGCGACAGCGCGCAGCAGGCCGTCGGCCAGGGGGAGGAGACGATCAGCATCCGTGGTGCGATCTTTCCCTCCTTCAAGGGTGGTCTGGGCCAACTGCAGACCCTGCGTAGCATCGGTCGCCAGTTGCTGCCCCTGAGCCTGACCACAGGGTACGGCGAGGTGCTCGGCACCTGGTGCCTGACCAGCATCGACGAAGACCAGAGCAACCTGCTGGCCGGGGGCATTCCACGCAAACAGGGTTTTTCACTGGAGTTCACCCGCTATGGCGAAGACCTGCAAAACGTCTGACGGCGATCTGCTCGACACCCTCTGTCAACACTATTACGGCCACCTCAACCGCACGGTCGAAGCCGTGCTGGAGGCCAATCAGGGGCTGGCCGACGAAGACCAGCCCCTGCGCGCCGGCGTGATGATCCTGCTACCGGACCTGCCCACTGCCACGGTCAGCAGCGTGCAGCTATGGGACTGAGCGCAGGCCCATATCCACACCGACAACGGAGGCATGAGTCATGCAACCTGTCTTCAGCATCAAGGCCGATGGCAAGGACATCACCGCCCTGATCAACGACCGCCTGCTACTGCTGCGCTCCACCGACAAACCCGGCATGGAGTCGGATACGTTCGAGCTGCGCATCGATGCCCGCGACGGTGCCCTGGCCCTGCCGCCTCGCGGCGCGGTGCTGGAGGTGCACCTGGGCTACGCCGGGCAGCCGCTGACGCTGCTGGGGCGCTTCACCGTCGATGAGGTCGAGCTGTCCGGGCCGCCGGACACCCTGGTGATCCGCGGCAAGGCCAGCGACCTGTGCGGCAGTGGCAGAACCATCCGCAGCGGCAGCTGGGAGAATGTTCCGCTGCAACGCATCATCGCCGAGATCGGTGCGCGCAACGGCTGGCAGGCGATCTGCCCGGTCACCCTGAACGTGCCGCGTATCGACCAGTACAGCGAGTCGGACTTCAACTTCATCACCCGTCTGGCCCGCCAGTACGACTGCACCGCCAAGCTCGCCAACGGCCAGCTGCTGGTGCTGCCGCGCCAGGGCGGGCAGAGCGCCAGCGGCAAGACGCTGGGGTTGGTAACGCTGCGGCGCAGCGACGTCAGCCAATGGCAATTTCGCCTGGACGACAAGGCCACTCGCAAGGCCGTGCGCACCCGTCACCAGGACAGTGCCAGCGGCGAGCTCAAGGTGGTCGAACTGAGCAACGCCGAAAGCTCGGGCAGCCAGCGTCCTGTTCATACCGACCGCCACCTGTACCCCAATCGCGCCGCCGCCGAACAGGCTGCCCGCGCACGCCTGGCCAGCTTCAATCGCGAGTCTGCCAGCGTGCGCCTGGACATGCCTGGGCGCACCGACCTGTTCGTCGAGCGCAGCATAGAGGTCAGTGGTTTTGTCGACGGGCTCGACGGCCAGTACCTGATCGACTCGGTCGAGCAGGTGTTCACCGGCTCTGGCTGGCGCACCACCGTGCAGTGCAACGGTGGCAAGGCGGGCAAGGCTGGGAACAAGGGCAGCGCGCCGGGCAAGGTCGCTTCACTCAAGGCGTGACGGTCTACCCACTCAGCAGAGGACGTGCCCATGTTCGTCGAGTTTCGCTGCGGCCAGTGCAGGAAGCTGCTGGCCCGCATCACCCCCGCTTCCGAGCTCCAGATCAAGTGCGGCCGGTGCCGCACGCTGAATCATGTGAAAGCCACGCGCTTCGAGCCATCGCCTGCGAGCGATCACCTGGCGGAATCGTCCGCCGAACAAACTGATAGCAATGGAGAATGTAATCATGTCGCTTACCGCACAGGAAATTCAGGACTGCAAGGCACTGGTCACCAGCATCTGGGGGGCCAGCGTGGCCGCTAACCTCGACTACAACGAGGAGGTGGTGGAAGTGGTGCGCATCACGGTCGAGCAGATCAGCATCTGCTCGCAACGATTGGCCGATTTCTTCTCGGCATTGGTCATCGTCGTGGGTGGCGTCGCGGCCGCGGTGTATTCGCGGATGTGGCTGGTCAAGGGCGCCAAGCGGATCGCCGATGAGATCCAGAATCTCAAGGACGCCAACCTGCAGGCCCGTGCCTGCATCGCCCAGGCCGCAGCGACCTATCGCTCGCCGTTGGAGATGGCATCGCTGGGCATCTGATAGCAACGCGTCGATGTTCCCGAGCCCAGGCATTGCCTGGGCTTTTTTCTTGCGCCAAGGAGGTGCTGCATGCTCACCGAGCGGCAACTCATTCAGATTTACCCTCTGGCTGGCCAGCGTGCCAGCGCGTTTCTCACGCCTCTCAACGAAGCCATGGCCCGCTGGGAGATCGATCACCCCAAGCGCATCGCCGCCTTCCTCGCCCAGGTCGGTCATGAGTCCGGCCAGTTACGCTATGTGAAGGAACTGGGCAGCGATCGCTATCTTTCACGCTACGACACCGGCCCACTGGCCCTGCGCCTGGGCAACACGCCCGAGGCCGACGGTGATGGCCAGCTGTATTGCGGTCGCGGCCTGATCCAGGTCACCGGACGCAACAACTACCAGGCTTGCAGCCGTGCGCTGTTCGGTGATGAGCGGTTGCTGGCGCAACCCCAGCTACTCGAGCAGCCGCGCTGGGCCTGCGAGTCGGCGGCCTGGTTCTGGCAGTCGCGCGGGCTCAATGCCCTGGCCGATCGTGGTGAGTTCAACCGCATCACCCGACATATCAATGGTGGGCTCAATGGCCTGGATGAGCGCCTCAAGCTCTGGGCCAGGGCTCGGGAGGTATTGTGCTGAGCCGCCTGCAGTTTGCTGCGTACGTTGCCTCGGTACTGTTGTCCGCCGCGTTGGCCTGGCAGGTTCAGGCCTGGCGCTACGAGCGTCTGCTCGCCGAGTCGGACGAGTTGCAGGCGCGCCAGCGGGTGGCGCAGGCCGAGGTGCTCAACGAACAGCTGCGTAGTGAGCGCGAGCAGCGCCAGGCGCTCGAGCGACGCCTGCACGACAGCGAGTCGATTCATTTCCAGGAGCTTACCGATGCGCAACACAATCAGGCTCGGCTGCGTGATCGCCTTGCTACTGCCGATCTGCGCCTGTCGGTCCTGGTCGAGCGCGACGCCACCTGCTCCACAATGCCTGCCGCCACCGGCGCCAGCGGCGTGGATCATGGCGCCGTACGCGCCCGACTTGACCCGGCGCATGCTCGACGAATTATCGCCATCACCGACGACGGCGACCGGGGGCTGATCGCCCTGCGCGCCTGTCAGGCCTACATCCGCGCGCTGGCGCCGTGAATCCTTGCCTGGGGGGATGAGGGTGGTAGGGTAGTGCGCAGTCACGCAAGGAGCCTGCCATGGACCCGATCACCGTACTTTCTACCCGCCTGGGCGAACACCTGCGCCGCTTCAATGCGCAGGTGACCACCGCCGAGTCCTGCACCGGTGGTGGCATCGCCGAGGCGATCACCCGTAT
The DNA here is from genome assembly GCF_048068255.1 of Pseudomonas sp. NY15374. Lineage (NCBI taxonomy): Bacteria > Pseudomonadati > Pseudomonadota > Gammaproteobacteria > Pseudomonadales > Pseudomonadaceae > Pseudomonas > Pseudomonas sp. NY15374. The sequence continues at coordinate 632,000 of NZ_JBLUPZ010000002.1, read as the reverse complement.
TCCCGGCAGTTCGGCCTGGTTCGAGGCGGGTTACGTCACCTATTCCAACGCCCAGAAGACCCGCCAGCTTGGCGTCCCAGAGGCGCTGTTCACCCAGGTTGGCGCCGTCAGCCAGGAGGTGGTCGAGGCCATGGTCTGTGGTGCCCAGGCCGCCAGCGGCGCGCGTTTTGCCGTAGCGGTCAGCGGTGTCGCCGGGCCGGATGGCGGCTCGCCGGCCAAACCGGTAGGCACCGTGTGGCTGGCGTGGGGCGATGGAGCCCGCGTGATCAGCGAGCGTCGCCACTTCGAGGGCGATCGCGAGGCGGTGCGCCGACAGACGGTGATCGCTGCGTTAGACGGCTTGTTACAGCTTGGTGCCGAGTAAATCGCTCGACGGGGGTTTGCGGAAACGAATCCCTGTGGAATAATACTGGCTACTTATACAGGTATTCCGGCCATCAGGGCCAAGTCGAACACGTGAGGATTTCAATGGACGACAACAAGAAGCGCGCCTTGGCTGCGGCCCTGGGTCAGATCGAACGCCAATTCGGCAAGGGCGCAGTCATGCGCATGGGCGATCACGAACGCCAGGCCATCCCGGCCATCTCCACCGGCTCGCTGGGCCTGGACATCGCCCTCGGCATCGGCGGTCTGCCGAAGGGCCGTATCGTCGAGATCTACGGCCCGGAATCCTCGGGCAAGACCACGCTGACCCTGTCGGTCATCGCCGAGGCCCAGAAGAACGGCGCCACCTGCGCCTTCGTCGACGCCGAGCATGCCCTCGACCCTGAGTACGCTGGCAAGCTCGGCGTCAACGTCGATGACCTGCTGGTCTCGCAGCCAGACACTGGCGAACAGGCCCTGGAAATCACCGATATGCTGGTGCGTTCCAACGCTGTCGACGTGATCATCGTCGACTCCGTGGCGGCCCTGGTACCCAAGGCTGAAATCGAAGGCGAAATGGGCGACATGCACGTCGGCCTGCAGGCCCGTCTGATGTCCCAGGCACTGCGCAAGATCACCGGTAACATCAAGAACGCCAACTGCCTGGTCATCTTCATCAACCAGATCCGTATGAAAATTGGCGTGATGTTTGGTAGCCCGGAAACCACCACCGGCGGTAACGCCCTGAAGTTCTACGCCTCGGTCCGTCTGGACATCCGTCGTACTGGCGCTGTGAAGGAAGGCGACGAAGTGGTGGGCAGTGAAACCCGCGTCAAGATCGTCAAGAACAAGGTTTCGCCACCTTTCCGTCAGGCCGAGTTCCAGATTCTCTACGGCAAGGGTATCTACCGTAACGGCGAGATCATCGACTTGGGCGTCTCTCAAGGCCTGGTCGAGAAGTCCGGCGCCTGGTACAGCTATCAAGGCAACAAGATCGGCCAAGGCAAGGCCAACGCCGCCAAGTACTTGCAAGAGAACCCGGCCATCGGTTCGGAAATCGAGAAGCAGATTCGTGAGAAGCTGCTGACCTCCGGCGCTGTCGCCGCTGCTGGCAAGGCCGCCGCCGCTGAAGCTGATGCCGACGATATGGCTGATGCTGAAGCCGGTTATTGATATCGCTGGTTGATCGCGCATGTCGTCCGTCGTACTCGACACTCCCGTCGCCGTTCGGCGGACAGCCATGGACCTGCTTGCACGCCGCGAGCACGGTCGTGTCGAGCTGACGCGCAAGTTGCGTCAGCGCGGTGCCACCGATGAGCTGATCGAGCCTGCGCTCGATCGGCTTGCCGAGGAAGGGCTGCTCAGCGAGGCGCGCTACCTGGAAAGCTTCATTTCCTATCGCTCCAACTCCGGCTATGGCCCCGCACGTATTCGTGAGGACCTGAGTCAGCGAGGGCTGAACCGTGGCGATATCGATCAGGCACTGCGCGAGAGCGGTGTGGACTGGTCGGCCCGCCTACGGGACGTCTGGCAGCGCAAGTTCGGCGGGCAACGTCCTCAGGATCCCCGCAGTCGCGCGCAGCAAACGCGCTTTCTCGCCTACCGTGGTTTTTCCATGGACATGATCGGTCGGCTGCTCAGCGGGCGCGACCTCGATGATTGACGGCCAGTACGGCTGACCAGGCAGATATCTGCCAGGTCAGCCGTACTGGCCGTTTTTCGTTCAACTGACTTTCAGCGCTTCTCGCGCATGCTGGGTCGTGTGCATGGGCTGAGGTTTTGCCCAGTTTTCCGGCAGGTTGATGAAGTCCACCAATTCACGCAGGCGCCCCTGATCGCGGCCGTTGAAGGCGAAGGTCAGGCGGGTCAGGTGATTGAAGTCGCCGACTTCATGTTCTGCGCTACTGTCGGGCTGTTGATGATACTTGCCGCTCAGGCGCAGGTCGGCAAAACCCTCCTGAATATCGCATAGCGCAGCCTCGCTCAAGGGGTGCAGCATGCGGATCACGAACTGGTTCTTCAGCCAGCGGCTCGAGTGGTAGTTGCTATAGAACTGCTTGATCTCTTCAACGGCCTCGTCGGCGCTGTGTACCAGGCGTACCAGCTTCAGGTCGCTGGGCAAGATATAGCGGTTCTCTTCCAACTGACGGCTGATGAAGTTCAGGGCATCCTGCCAGAAGCTGCCGCCAGGCGAGTCCAGCAGCACCACCGGTACCAGTGGGCTTTTGCCGGTCTGGATCAGGGTCAGCACTTCCAGCGCTTCATCGAGCGTGCCGAAGCCACCCGGGCAAAGGACCAGTCCGTCGGCTTCCTTGACGAAGAACAGCTTGCGGATAAAGAAGAAGTGGAAGGGCAGCAGCTTATCGGTGCCGTCCACCGTGGCATTGGCATGTTGCTCGAAAGGCAGTGTGATATTGAAGCCCAGGCTGTTCTCGGCACCGGCGCCTTCGTGGGCAGCGGCCATGATGCCGCCACCGGCACCGGTGATGACCATCAGCTCGGAGCGTGCCAGCGTGGCGCCCAGTTCCCGGGCCAGGGCATACATCGGGTGTTCCTGGGGTGTGCGCGCCGAGCCGAACACCGTGACTTTGCGTCGGCCCTTGTAGCGCTCGAGAGTACGGAAGGCGTGATCCAGTTCGCGCAGGGCCTGCAAGGTGATCTTGGCGTTCCAGCGGTTGGCGTCGTCGCTGGCCATGCGCAGCACGGTCAACATCATGTCGCGGTAGAGGGGCAGGTTGGGGCTGTTCGGTGCCACCAGTTGCAGTTGTTCGTCAATCCTGCCCAGGTCGATTCCCTGGTCGCTGAAGTGCTTGGACAGCAGTTCATTCGGTAGGTAAGGCATTCAACGTCTCCTTCTGCAGCAAAACCTCTGACCGGTCGATGGTGAGTACCGGCCACGACACTGCGTGTGTCGCTGGCTGCTGTGGCTCGAGTGTGCATCCCGAGCATTGCAGTAGGCCTTCAAGGCCGTGATGCAGTGGCATGTATCCATCTTGTCTGTTTTCGTTGCGGATCCGGCAACGTCGTGGCGTCGGCAATCTCCTGTGCTTGCCGAAAAATGCCTGTCGTTCGCTTTCAATCTAGACGCTGGCGCGCGATCGTGCCGGTTCGCTGAAGGTCACCGTTCGTCTGATCGGATCCAATCCTTGCCGAGCTTTGTTTAACTGAGGGCAGAGGGCGATGCAGGGAGGAAGAAGCATGCATCGGTTGGTCATCGAGGTGGACCTGCAGTTGTATGAACTGCTCAGGCGTGCGGCCAAGGACCACCACTTGAGCCTGGAGGGCGAGTGCCTGCGCAGGTTGCAAGGCGCCGACAGGCAATCACGTTACCTTCAGGCCCTGCTGGCGGATCTGCGCGCCGATGAAGAACAGCGGCGCGCCAGCGACGATCAGGTCGCCTGAATCACTTTTTCTTATTGCCAGCGGTGCAACTGGCAGCATCGAACGCCTGGTCCATGACCGGCTGGTTGGTCTTGTAGACGGTGAAGCGGTAGACCATCACCGCGCCCTTGGTCATCAGTTGGCGGTAGCCGGTGTTGCGGCAGACGCTGTCGCCAAGCTGGCTGCGCACCAGCGCCGGGTTTTCCAGCATGCGCTGGGCATGTTCTTCACGCACGCTCAGGTGGTTGACCAACGCCTTGCCCTTCTCGACGGTGTAGCCCTGATCGAGGATGTCTTCGTTGACGGCGCGTGGCGTGCCGACGCTGCTCTCCTTGGCAACCTTCTGCAGCATCTGGTTCAACTCGTAGTCCTGCTTGGACGCTGCGTTGGCGGCAAGCGGCAGGGCGAGCATCAGGCTCAGGGTCGGGACGATAAGACGCAGCATGAATCTCTCCTGGTTCGGTGACTGGCGCTTTGACCCGCGCCGGCAAGCGGCGTTCCATGAACAGGTCGCGCTCCGGGCGCAGCCGCCGCCAAAGGCTCGATTATAAGGGAGCCTGGCAGTGGCCTGCACGGCAAACCTGCGCCCGCTCTGGTAGACTGGCACCTTTGTTTCCCGCCGAGTTGTCGCAGTGTCAATCCTATTCCCGTCGCCAGGCTTGCAGCCATGAGCCATGCGGTAGCGCGTCTGCGCGCCGAGCGTCTGGCGCGCAGCAATAAACCCTTCGTCGCCCGCGGTTCGCGAGCCGATCGCTGCCCGGACTGCCGGGTTATCGCCAGCCATTGCCTGTGCGCCTGGAAGCCTCGGGTCGACGCCCAGGCCGGCATGTGTCTGGTGATGCACGACACCGAGCCATTGAAGCCGACCAACACCGGCTGGCTGATCGCCGACCTGATCGAAGACACCTGGGCCTTCGGCTGGCAGCGCACGGATGTCGATGCGCGCTTGCTGGCGCTGCTCGAACAACCCCAGTGGCAGCCCTATATCGTCTTCCCTGGTGAGTTCGTCGCACAGGAGCGGGTGGTCAACGAAGTGGTGTGCGAGCCTGGCAAGCGGCCGCTGTTCATCCTGCTCGACGCCACCTGGACCGAAGCGCGCAAGATGTTTCGCAAGAGCCCGTACCTGGACCGCTTCCCGGTGCTGAGCCTGGAGGCCGAGCAGATGTCGCGCTACCGCCTGCGCCGCTCCAAGCGTGACGATCATTTCTGCACCGCGGAAGTGGCGGCCATGTGTCTGGACCTGGCCGGCGACAACCGTGCCTCCCAGGCGCTGGATGCCTACCTTGACGTGTTCAGCCTGCACTACTTGAGCGGCAAGCGGCACCTGGCACTGGACGACCAGGATGAGCCGCATCAACGCTTGCATACCTTCCTATAGTCCAAGGGGCAAGCTAGCCGGATTGGTTCATACTGTCGAGCAGGTCGCCAGGGTGGGCGAGGCCGCCGGGCAATTGGCTTGACCACCCGGACGGTGCTCGGCATCCTTGGCGCCGATTCGGCCACGACGCAGCCGCTACCCCTGGTCTGCATCGTGTCCTTGCCGCTGGCGGCGCCGCCGCCCGCGCCTTGAGTTGCCCGCCAGGCACAGGCCCCATACCCCACAGCGCCTGGCACAGAACAGGACCCCTGGATCGATGGCTACATATGAAATCCTGATTGCCGATGACCATCCGCTGTTCCGTAGCGCCTTGCGCCAGGCCGTGACCCTCGGCCTCGGGCAGGACGTACGTCTGGTGGAGGTGGCAAGCATCGCCGAACTGGAAACCCGCCTGACCGAGAAATCCGACTGGGACCTGGTCCTGCTCGACTTGAACATGCCAGGTGCCTATGGCTTCTCCGGGCTGGTCCTGCTCCGTGGGCAATACCCGCAGATTCCGGTGGTGATGGTGTCGGCGCAGGAAGAGGCGGCCGTGGTGGTCAAGTCCCGTGAGTTCGGGGCCAGCGGTTTCATTCCGAAGTCCAGCCCGCTGGAAACCATCCAGGACGCCGTGCGCAAGGTGCTCGACGGCGAAGTGTGGTGGCCGCCGCAGGCGTTCGAAAAGGTTGATGTGTCGGCCGAGGCCAAAGCCGCCAGCGAAGGGCTCGCAAGCCTGACGCCGCAGCAGTTCCGGGTGCTGACCATGGTCTGCGAAGGTTTGTTGAACAAGCAGATCGCCTACGAGCTGAGCGTTTCGGAGGCGACTATCAAGGCCCACGTCACCGCGATCTTCCGCAAGCTGGGCGTGCGTACCCGGACCCAGGCCGCCTTGCTGCTGCAACAACTTGAATCGGTTTCAGCCAACTGAGCCTTCCGGCTTCACGCTTTTTTGACCCAGGCTGGACTAGCCTGCAGGTCTTTTTCAGGTGAATTGACTCACATGTCGCCATTCAAGGGCCAGACCGGCCTGAAACGCATCTTCAATGCCGCCGGCTATTCGCTGGACGGCCTGCGCGCCGCCTTCAAGGGCGAGGCTGCCTTCCGCCAACTGGTGCTGCTCAATGTGCTGCTGATCCCGACTGCCTTCTGGTTGCCGGTCAGTCGCGGCGAGCGTGCGATCCTGATCGCCGTGTGTCTGCTGGGGCTGATCGTCGAGCTGCTCAACTCGGCGGTCGAGGCTGCCATCGACCGCATTTCGCTGGACCGTCACCCCTTGTCGAAGAACGCCAAGGACATGGGCAGTGCTGCGCAATTGGTGGCAATGAGCATGGTGGCGCTGGTCTGGGGCGTAATCCTGCTCGGCTGACGCTCAGGCGATGGTCGGCAGCACGATCTCGTCGCTGCGCTGCACCCCCGCAGTGAAGCTGCGGCACAGCTCGAGAAACTCACGCATGGCCGAGGTCTGGTACTTCTGCTTGTGCCAGATGAAGTAGAACTGGCGCAGCAGATCCAGCTCCGGGGTTTCCACTGCCACCAGGCTGCCGCGCCTGAAAGCGTCGCGCAGCGCGAGGCGCGAGATGCAGCCAATCCCCAGACCCGACTCCACGGCGCGCTTGATCGCTTCCGTATGTTCGAGCTCCAGGCGGATGTTCAGGTTGGCGCGGTGGTGGCGCATGGCCTGGTCAAAGGTCAGGCGGGTGCCTGAGCCTTGTTCGCGCAAGATCCACGCCTCCTGGGACAAGGCCTCGATATTGGCGCGGCCGACCTTGGCCAGCGGATGTTGCGGGGCGCAGAACACCACCAGTTCGTCCTCGACCCAGGGTTGCACCTCCAGGTCAGGGTGGTTGCAGTCACCCTCGATAAGACCCAGGTCAATTTCGTAGTGGGCCACCTGTTGCACAATGTGCGCAGTATTCTGCACGTGCAGCTTGACCTGGCTTTCCGGGTGCACCTGCATGAAGCTGCCGATCAGCAGCGTTGCCAGGTAGTTGCCGATGGTCAGGGTGGCGCCGACGGCGAGCGAGCCGAAGCCGGACTTGCCGTTGAGCAGGTCTTCGATTTCCTTGGCCTGGTCGAGCAGGGCTACTGCTTGGGGCAGCAACTGATGGCCCAGGGCGTTGAGGCTCAGGCGCTTGCCGGCGCGATCGAACAGCTGGCAGCTGGACTGGCGCTCCAGTTCGGTGATGGAGGTACTGGCCGCCGACTGCGACAGGGCCAGTACATTGGCCGCTCGCGATACGCTTTGATGCTGGGCGACGGCGACGAAGACTTGAAGCTGGCGGAGAGTGAATCGCATATCTATATAACCGATAAGTCATATCTTGATAATTCAGTTAACAGATATTCTCGCTGCCCCTAAACTATCGCGCAACTGCGCGTCTTGCGCGCGCCGCGTTTTTCTTCAGGAGCCCCACTAGATGAGCAACATGAACCACGAACGTGTCCTCAGTGTGCATCACTGGAACGACACTCTGTTCAGCTTCAAGTGCACCCGCGACCCGGGCCTGCGCTTCGAGAACGGTCAGTTCGTGATGATCGGCCTGCAGCAGGAAAGCGGCCGTCCGCTCATGCGTGCCTATTCGATCGCTTCGCCGAACTGGGAAGAGCATCTGGAGTTCTTCAGCATCAAGGTGCCGGACGGTCCGCTGACCTCCCAGCTGCAACACCTGAAGGAAGGCGACGAGATCATCATCAGCAAGAAACCGACCGGCACCCTGGTGCTGGACGACCTGAACCCGGGCAAGCACCTGTACCTGCTGAGCACCGGCACCGGCCTGGCACCGTTCATGAGCGTGATCCAGGACCCGGAAACCTACGAGCGTTTCGAAAAGGTCATCCTGGTGCATGGCGTGCGCTACGTGAACGAAGTCGCCTACCGCGAGTTCATCACCGAGCACCTGCCACAGAATGAATTCTTCGGTGAAGCGGTGCGTGAGAAGCTGATCTACTACCCGACCGTGACCCGCGAGCCGTTCGAGAACCAGGGCCGTCTGACCGACCTGATGCGCAGCGGCAAGCTGTTCAGCGACATCGGCCTGCCTCCGATCAACCCGCAGGACGACCGTGCGATGATCTGCGGCAGCCCGAGCATGCTCGACGAGACCAGCGAAGTGCTCGACAGCTTCGGCCTGAAGATCTCGGCGCGTATGCGCGAGCCAGGTGATTACCTGATCGAGCGTGCATTCGTCGAGAAGTAAGGCGAATTGCGGCATAAAAAAACGCAGACCAGGGTCTGCGTTTTTTTATGCCTGGAGAATGTGAGTTCAGGCTTCGCGTGCAACCTCCAGCACCCGGATCACTTCCGGCTGGGGATAATGCCAGCGCACCTGCACATCCCAGAACTTTACCCCGTAGACGCGTTCCGCAGGCGGCACCTGGTAGGCCGGGCGCGGGTCCTGGGCCAGGCACTGCTCGATGAGCTCCACCAGTGGTTCTGCCAGGCGCAGAGCATGCTCGTGGGCCTGGTGCAGGGCACTATCGCTCCACTGCACGTTGATCGGCAGTGGCGCATCGCTGGCCATCTGGTTGACGGCATTGTCGATGCTGTCGGCGTAGGGCACGTAGGGTTTGATATCCAGCACTGGCGTACCGTCCAGCAGGTCGATGCCGGACAAGAGCAGACGCCCCGGCTCCATGCCCTCGAGGCGCACCACCGACTGACCAATACCATTGGGGCGATGGGTGGCGCGCGTGGCGAACACGCCCATGCTCTTGTTGCCGCCCAGGCGCGGTGGGCGCACCTTCAGCCGGGGCTTTTCTTCCAGTGCTTGATGGAACAGGAACAGCAGCCACACGTGGCTGACCTGCTCCAGGCCCTGTACCGCGTCACCCTGGTCGAACGGCGGCAGCAGCTCCAGCACGCCACGTGCGGCAGGCGCCAGGCGCGGCTGGCGGGGGATGGCGAACTTCTCCTTGAAGCAGGAACGGACGATGCCCACCGGTGTGACGCTGTGCTGCATGATCGGCTCAGCCACGTACGCGAAGGGTCAGGCCCTTGAGGAAGTTGCGCAGCAACTGGTCCTGGCAGGGCCGGTAGTTGTCATGCCCGACCTTGCGAAACAGCGCGCTGAGTTCGGGCTTGGACACCGCGAAATTGACCGACTTGAGAATCGCGTGCAGGTCATCTTCCTTCAGCTCGAACGCCACCCGCAGTTTCTTCAGCACGGTGTTGTTGGTCACCGGCAGCTCGACGGGCTGGGGCGCACGGCTGTCGTCCTTGCCACGGCGGTGGATCACCAGGCCATCGAGAAAATGGGCCATGACGCGTTCCGGGCAGCGCACGTAGCCGGCTTCGTCTTCCTTCTTGATGTAGCCGGCAAGCACCACCGGGTTCACTTCAAGGCCGGACAGGGCGATGATTTCGGCCATCTTGGCGTCGTTCACCTTGAGCATGTAGCGCAGGCTGCGCAGGACATCGTTGTGGTTCATGTGACTCGAATCCTTTTCAGGGCCGCACCTGGCGGCGCGGCGGTATCGCTTAGAAACGTTCGCTGGCGGCCAGGTAGCGCCACTGGCCCAGGGGCAGCTTGCCCATCGACACACCACCCAGGCGAATGCGACGCATACCGAGCATTTCCAGGCGAAGGTAGGCGCACAGTTCGGAAATCTGCCCAGGCTGCGGGTTTTTCAACACCAGGCGCAGGTGGGTTTCGTTCTGCCAGCTGGCCTTGGCCCGCGGCAGTTCCCGGTCATTGCGCGTGGCACCACGGGCCAGGCGCTCGAGCGCCTGCGGTGTGGTTTCACCGCGTACCTCGATGATGTATTCCTGCTCCAGGCGACGCAGGTCGGCGTCGATCTTGCGGGTCACCCGCCAGTCCTGGGTGAATACCTGCAGGCCGCTGGCGCCGCGTTCGAGCGGGGCGAGGCAAGTCAATCTGGCGAAGTGCCCGTGCAGGGGGCGCACGCCTTCGCGGTGGGCTTCGCTGAGGCTTGCCATGTTCATGCTGGCGCGGGCAGCTTCACTGTCCTGGCCCTTGGGCTGGTTGAGCAGCAGGGTAACCGGCTCCAGTGTTTCGGCACGGGCACCCGGGAGCAGTTCGACACGCTGAGTTTCAACCTTGAACTGCGGTTGCTCGACCACGACTCCATCGACCGTGACCCAGCCGCCCTCGATGTACAGTTCGGCCTCGCGGCGGGAGCAGCCGAGCTGTTCGATGAGGCGTTTGGACAGGCGGACGGGTTCGGACATGAGCAGACATTCGCAGGGCAGGGAAAGGTGTCCATTGTACCCGTCCGAGCCGTGCTGCGGCTGGGAATCTGTGCCATTTCGGCCATTTGCACAGCGGTTGCGGCGCAGTTGCTAGCCCGGTGTGCGGATCAGTCGCATATGCAGCAGTGGATACGGCTGACCCAAGCCATCGGTTTCCGAGCGGCCCGCTATCTCGAAGCCCTCATGCAGGTAAAAGCCCAGCGCCTGGGGGTTCTGTTCGTTGACGTCCAGGCGATCGGCATTGAGCTCGGAAATGGCGTGATGCAGCAGGCGCTTGCCAACGCCTTGGCCGCGGTGCTCAGGGGCGACGAAGAGCATGTCGACACGGCCGTTGGCGACGCCGGTAAAGCCGAGGATCCTGCGTCGAGTGTCCCGGCAGCAGACCAGCATCACGGCGTCCAGATAGCGGCGCAGTACATGGTCGCGCAGCAGCACGATGTAGGCGTCGGGGAGAAAATCATGAGTGGCGCGCACCGACGCTTCCCAGATACGGACCAGCTCGGGGTAGTCGCTGTAGTGGGGGGGTATGTAGCGTCAGGTGCAAGGACATTCTGTATTCCTCGGGTAGTGAGGAAAACATAGATGCTGCAGCACCGGTGTGCGGATTTTTTCTGTCTGGCAGGCCCTTTCGCGGTGTTATGCGCGAAAGGGCGTGACGATCAGATGGGCTCGGCCCACATGTCGTATTCGTCGGCATCGACAATACGGCAACGGACCTTGTCGCCCGGCTTGAAGCCGTGGTCACCGTCGATGAACACGCTACCGTCGATTTCCGGGGCGTCGAAGAAGCTGCGACCTACCGAGCCCTGTTCCTCGACCTCGTCGATCAGTACCTCGATCTCCTTGCCGATACGCAGTTGCAGGCGTGCAGTGCTGATCGCCTGCTGGTGGGCCATGAAGCGGTCCCAGCGATCCTGCTTGATCTCATCCGGGACTTCTTCCAGGCCCAGGTCGTTGGCTGGGGCGCCTTCGACCGGCGAATACTGGAAGCAGCCGACGCGGTCGAGCTGGGCTTCGGTCAGCCAGTCGAGCAGGTATTGGAAGTCCTCTTCGGTCTCACCGGGGAAGCCGACGATGAAGGTCGAGCGGATCACCAGTTCCGGGCACTGCTCGCGCCAGTTCTTGATGCGCGCCAGGGTACGGTCCTCGAAGGCCGGGCGTTTCATGGCCTTGAGCACCTTGGGGCTGGCGTGCTGGAACGGGATGTCCAGGTACGGCAGGATCTTGCCGGCGGCCATCAGCGGGATCACGTCATCGACGTTGGGGTAGGGGTAGACATAGTGCAGGCGCACCCAGGCACCCAGGCTGCTCAGCGCTTCGCACAGCTCGAGCATGCGGGTCTTGACCGGGCGACCGTTCCAGAAGTCGGTCTTGTACTTGACGTCGACGCCATAGGCGCTGGTGTCCTGGGAAATCACCAGGATCTCCTTGACGCCAGCCTTCACCAGGCGCTCGGCCTCGCTCAGCACTTCGCCGACCGGGCGGCTGACCAGCTTGCCACGCATCGACGGGATGATGCAGAAGCTGCAGCTGTGGTTACAGCCTTCGGAAATCTTCAGGTAGGCGTAGTGGCGCGGGGTCAGCTTGACCCCCTGCGGCGGCACCAGGTCGATCAGCGGGTTGTGGTCCTGGCGCGGTGGCACCACCTCGTGCACGGCGTTGACCACCTGCTCGTACTGCTGTGGGCCGGTGACCGACAGCACGCTGGGGTGCACGTCGCGAATGGTGCCTTCCTCGACACCCATGCAGCCGGTGACGATGACCTTGCCGTTTTCCTTGATCGCTTCGCCGATCACTTCCAGCGACTCGGCCTTGGCGCTGTCGATGAAGCCGCAGGTGTTGACCACCACCACGTCGGCATCTTCGTAGGTCGGAACGACTTCATAGCCTTCCATGCGCAGTTGGGTGAGGATGCGCTCGGAGTCGACCAGGGCCTTGGGGCAGCCCAGGGAGACAAAGCCGACCTTCGGCGTGGCGGGAGTGGTGGACATGACTAACCTCGGTATTGAAACAGGTCGCGCCTGCCAGTGGCGGCGCGATCCGGGCGGGCGTTTTTGGCGCCTCTGATCAAAAAGTGCGCAATTCTAGCGAGCGCAAGGTCGCTTGACCAGCAGAAAAGCGACGAGCGCTGCGCTATGCTTCGCGCCGTTGTGTCCGGGTAACAATGATAGCCGGATGACGACAGCGGTCCGGGCGCTGCAAGCATGCCGTCCGGTGCGAATACTACCGGCCCCGAGGGGCCGTCTGCGGGAGTGGTCGATGGTTCAGGCAAGCAGTCACGCCGAGGGCGGGCATGGGGCGGCACGCCCTTTGGGCCTGCTGGTGGCAGCTGTTGGGGTGGTCTATGGCGATATCGGTACCAGCCCGTTGTATACCCTCAAGGAAGTCTTTACCGGCGGTTATGGCGTACAGGTCGACCACGATGGGGTGCTGGGCATCCTGTCGCTGATTCTCTGGTCGCTGCTGTGGGTCGTGTCGTTCAAGTACGTGATGTTCATCCTGCGTGCCGACAACCAGGGCGAGGGCGGCACCATGGCGCTCACCGCACTGGCGCGGCGTGCCACGGCCGCGCATCCGCGGCTGCGCATGCTGATGGTCGGCTGCGGGCTGGTCGGTGCCTCGCTGTTCTATGGCGACAGCATGATCACCCCGGCAGTCTCGGTGTTGTCGGCGGTCGAGGGCATGGGGCTGGCGTTCGACGGCATCGACCACTGGGTGGTGCCGATCTCGCTGGTGGTGCTGGTGGCACTGTTCCTGGTGCAGAAGCATGGTACCGAGAAGATCGGCAAGGCCTTTGGGCCGATCATGGTTGCCTGGTTCCTCGTGCTGGCTGCGCTCGGCGTGCATGGCATCCAGCAAAGCCCGGAAGTGCTCAAGGCGTTCAATCCCGGGTGGGCGTTGAACTTCTTCATCGTCCATCCAGGGATGGGCGTGGCGATTCTCGGTGCGGTGGTGCTGGCGCTGACCGGTGCCGAGGCGCTGTACGCCGACATGGGCCACTTCGGGCGCAAGCCGATCGCCCGTGCCTGGTTTGCCCTGGTGCTGCCAGCGCTGGTGCTCAACTACTTCGGCCAGGGCGCGATGCTGCTGCAAAACCCCGAGGCGGCGCGCAACCCCTTCTACCTGCTGGCGCCAAGCTGGGCGCTGCTGCCGCTGGTCGGGCTGGCGACCATGGCCACGGTGATTGCCTCCCAGGCGGTGATTTCCGGCGCCTTCTCCCTGACCCGCCAGGCCATTCAGCTGGGCTACGTGCCGCGCATGCAGATCCAGCACACCTCCAGTGACGAGCAGGGGCAGATCTACATTGGCGCCGTGAACTGGACCCTGATGGTCGGCGTGGTGCTGCTGGTGATCGGCTTCGAGTCTTCCGGCGCCCTGGCTGCGGCCTACGGGGTCGCGGTGACCGGCACCATGCTCATGACGACTATCCTGGTTTCTGCGGTGATGCTGCTGCTGTGGAAATGGCCACCGGTGCTGGCAGTGCCGCTGCTGGTGGGGTTCCTGTTGGTGGATGGGCTGTTCTTCGCCGCCAACGTGCCGAAGATCGTGCAGGGTGGTGCTTTCCCGGTACTGGCGGGGATCGTGCTGTTCGTGCTGATGAGCACCTGGAAGCGTGGCAAGCAGATTCTCGTCGAGCGTATCGATGAGGGTGGCCTGCCGTTGCCGGTATTCATCAGCAGCATTCGTGTGCAGCCACCGCATCGCGTCGAGGGGACGGCGGTGTTCCTCACGGCGCGTGCCGATGCGGTGCCCCATGCGTTGTTGCACAACATGCTGCACAACCAGGTGCTGCACAGCCAGGTCGTACTGTTGACGGTGGTCAGCGAGGATCGGCCGCGGGTACCGGAGTCGGAGCGCTTCGAAGTCGAGGCCTATGGCGACGGGTTCTTCCGCGTATTGCTGCACTTTGGCTTCATGGATGAACCGGACGTACCGGCGGCACTGCGCCTGTGCCATCTGGAAGAGCTGGATTTCAGCCCCATGCGCACCACCTACTTCCTCAGCCGCGAGACGGTGATCGCCTCGCGCCTGGAAGGCATGTCGCGCTGGCGCGGGAACCTGTTCGCGTTCCTGCTGAAGAACGCCAACGGCAACTTGCGCTTCTTCAACCTGCCGCTGAACCGGGTGATCGAGCTGGGAACCCAGGTCGAGATCTGATTGAAACAACAAGGGCCGCGATGCGGCCCTTGTTGTTTCACTGCTCGGCGACGTTCGACTTGCCCTGGCGGGTCTCGATCTCGCCGATCAGGCGCTTGGCCAGCGCCGGGTAGTTCTCGTCGAAGTGATGACCGCCTGGCAGCTTCATGCGCTCGCCCACGGCCGTCTTGTCGGTGCAGCCGCTCTCGTCGGTTTCTTCCACACCATAGATGCACACCACCTTGGCGGCGGGCAGCTTGGCCATCTCCGGCCCGGTCGGGGCCTCCTGGCCTTCCTTGCCCAGCCAGCCCTCCACTTCGATCTCGAAGCTGCCACTGCGGGCGAAGGCCAGCAGGATCACCGCGTCGATGCGCTTCTGGTCGGCCTCCGGCAGGCGATTGTAGATCGCCGGCAGTACATCGGCACCGAACGAATAGCCGGTCAGCACGAAGCGCTTGGTACCCCATTTCTGCCGATAGTGCTGCATCAGCTCCGACAGATCGGCAGCGCTCTGTTCTGGCGTCTTGTGCTGCCAGTAGTAGCGCAGGGTGTCGATGCCGACCACCGGGTAGCCGAGCTTGGCCATCTCGCCGGCCACGTCGCGGTCCAGGTCGCGCCAGCCGCCGTCACCGGAGAGGAACAGGGTGACGGTATCGGTGGTCTGGCCGGCCGGCACTTCCACCACGGGAATGGCCAGGGCGTTGCCATCGCGCCCCACCAGGGCCTGGGTCAGCTGGGCCTTGAGGACCTGCGGCAGGTGAATGTCATAGTCGCTGATGCTGGTCTCGGCGTTGGCCTGGTCGCGCACGAAGGCGGCGCTGGCGTCGTCGGGGTTATCGTTCCAGGCCACGTTCCAGTGACCGTGGGCAGCGGTTTTGGGCAGCTCTAGCTTGCAGTCTGGTTGTTCGAGGTTGAAGTCGACCGAGATGGCTCGGGCCTTGTCGTCGTTCTGCCCGGCCAGCCAGCGCCAAGCCTGCGAGGCGCCTGGCCCGATGCCGGCAACCAGGGTCGGCTTGCCGGAGAGCTTGCCCATGGCCTGGTCCAATGCCACTTGCTGCTTGCTGCAGTCGCCGGTCGGCAGGATCACCTGCACCAGTTGCGCTTCACCGGCCTGGCTGAGATCCAGCAGTTGCTTGTCGGTCAGTGCCTGGTCATGGGGTACGCCAACCGCGACCAGGGTCTTGGCGCGCACGCCGGGCGTGACCCGAGTCAGGTTACTGCCATCGTCCAGGGTGAGGTGCTCGATACGGGCTTCGGGGGCAGGGCGGGTCCACAGCCAGAAGGCCCCACCGCCAGCCAGCACGGCGAGCAGCAGGGGGATCAGCAGGTACAACCAGTAACGTCGGGTCATCAGCGTTTCACCAATCCAGTCAGGCCGCCAGCAATCAGGGCGGCGGTATCAGCCAGTGCAACCAGGGGGTCCAGCCCGGCTGGCACAGCCATGTAACGGGGTTCCCAGTCCGGCTGGAACTTGTCCTTGAAGCGCCGCAGGCCCTGGAAGTTGTAGAGCTGCTCGCCGCGCTGGAACACCATCGAACCCAAGCGTTGGGTCAGCGGTGCGCCGCGACGCGGTTGCAGGCCGGAAAGCGGGACCATGCCCAGGCTGAAGCGGGCGTAGTCGTGGCTTTTGTAATGCAGGATGAGGCCCAGCATCATGAATTCCATGGTCAGCTTCGGTGCCTCGGGGTGCGCGCGCATCAGGTCCAGGCTGGCCAACTCGTTGCTGTGGGTTTCCAGCAGGTTGGCGAAGGCCACCGGACGGCCCTGGAAGCGGATCAGTGCAATTCGGAAATGTTGCAGGTACTCCGGGCTGAAGCGGCCTAGCGAGAAGCCTTTTTCGCGCACGTTCTTGCCAGCCAGCCAGGCGTCGGAGATTTCCCTGAGCTCCTGCAGGGGCGCATGCCCGGGTTCGTGGACTTCCAGGGTCAGGCCGTCGCGGCCGCCACGGTTCCAGGTGTAGCGCAGGTCCTTCATCTCCTTGCCCTTGGCTTCGAGGTCGAAGCGGCGCAGGTCGACCCGCGCCTCTTCACCAAGCTTGATCGCGGTCAGGCCGATGTCCATGTAGAACGGCAGGTTTTCCGCGCGCACCTGGTAGAACACCGGGCGGGCGTGGTGCAGGTCGCAAAGGTCGCGGAACTGCCAGATCATCTCGGCACGCTCCTGAGCCGGGCCGATCGGGTCGTACAAGGCAACCAGGCTGCGGCCGCGACGGGCATACATGAGGAAGGCGTTGTCGTTGGGGTGGAACAGCAGCGCCTTGTCACCGGTCAGGGCCAGGCCACCGTCGGGCTGATCGGACGCCAGCAGAATGCGGTTGGCGCGCTGCAGTTCGTCTTCGCTCGGCAGGTGAATCACCGGGCGCGCGGTGCGCAGCAGCCAGGTCAGGGCGACGATCACCAGCAGTACTGCACTGCCCAGCGCAGCGCGCAGGCCGCGCGGAGCATCGGCGTCGAGGGTGAATTGCCACCACAGTTTGTGGCTGTAGGGGACGTCTTGATAGGCGAACAGCAGCAGCCATACCGAGGCACCGACCACGCAAGCGCTGGCTACCAGGTAGATCGGCGAGAACGGCAGCTCCAGCAGGCGGCTGGGGCGATAGAACGAGCGCCGGAACAGGGCGAGCAGGGCGGTGGTGAAGATCATCATCGACGCCTCTTCCCAGTCGAAGCCCTTGAGCAGCGACAGCAGTGCGCCGGTCAGCAGCAACACCGTGGTCAACAGCCAGGCCGCCGACAGGCGGCGACGCAGGCCCTGGGCCAGCAACAGGCAGAGGACGCCGATCAGGCTTGCGCCGAAGTGCGAGGCGTCGATCAGTCGATGCGGGATGAGAAAGCCCATGTGCTCCAGGCGGCTATCGATCTCTGGGGTAACGCCGGAGAACAACAGCACCACGCCGGACAGAAACACCAGGATCGCCAGCACAGGAGCGGCGAGCCCGGATGCAGCCTTGATCGCCTGTTGGGCGAACAGCAGGCGGCGGGCCTCGTTTACCAGCAGCAGAACGCAGGCCACCAGCAACGGCAGCACCACGTAGATCAGGCGATACAGCAGCAGTGCCGCGGCCAGGGGCGCCGCGCCCAGCTCGTTGGCGAAGGCGGCGAGCAGGATCGCTTCGAACACGCCGACGCCGCCGGGCACGTGGCTGAGTACGCCAGCGGCGAGGGCCAGCAGGTAGACCAGTACGAAAGCGCCGAATGGCGGGGCTTCGGGCAACAGCAGGTAGAGCACCGTGGCGGCGGCTGCGACGTCCAGTGCGGTGATGAGCAGTTGCAGGGCGGTCAGGCTTGCACCGGGCAGGCGCAGGGTGCGACGTCCGACCTGCACCAGCAGATTGTCGGCCAGAGGTTGCTCGGCGGCGCGGCGGCGATAGAGCCCCATGGCCAGGACGGCGCAGGCCAGCAATACCGCAACGGCGATGCTACCCAGCAGTGTCGGGGACATGCGCAATGCGGTGGAGGCCGCGGTGAGGTCGCTCAAGGTGGCCACTGCTGCCAGCGGAGGCAGTGCGCAGCCCAGCGAGAGGCTGGCGAACACGGTCATCCGCGCGACTTCTGCAGCCCCCAGCCCCTTGCGCGCATAAAGGCGATAGCGCACCGAACCACCGGAAAGCATCGACAGCCCGATGGCATTGCCGATGGCGAACGCACTGAAACCACCCAGCACAAGCGTGCGGGGTGGAAGCTTGACACCTGCATAGCGGGCCGCGGACCACTCGTATCCCAGCAGGGTCACGAAACCTGCCACCGTGGCCAGGAAAGCACCGAGCAGCGCCTGCTTGGGCACGCTGAGCATGGCGTCATGCAAGGCATAGATGTCCAGCTCGCTCAGCAGGTGCCGGCAGGCGATCAGCGCCATGGCGAACAACAGCAGGGTTATCGCCAGGCCAATGGGCTGGCGGTATTTGCTGAGGCGTTCGAGCCACGGCAGACGCTGTGCTGCCGCAGGCAGGGCTGCGGTGATCGGGGCCTGGGAGTCTGGAGAGCGGGAGGTCATGAAATACCTCGTGCGGCGAGCGCGAGGAGGAGGAGACGTGCGGCCAAGTGAAAGTCCCTTTGGAAAACGTGTCCAGATAGTACTCCGGGTGGAGTAGGTTTATCCGTTTCAGGTTAGTTAAAGTTAGTTCATTGAGGTGCCAGACAAAGGGCAAAGCGCGTACGACAGGATGTTTTAAAGGGCAAACGCAACAAGCCCCGCGCTATCCAAGGATAGGCGGGGCCTGTTCTGACGAATGTGGTTGCGGGAGCCGGATTTGAACCGACGACCTTCGGGTTATGAGCCCGACGAGCTACCAGGCTGCTCCATCCCGCGTCAGAGGTGCGCATTCTACGGATTATCGACGGACTGTCAAACCTTAATGCGTGTTGAGCGTGGATATACTTCGAGGCAAAGAAAAAGGCCACTGTATTAACAGTGGCCTTCTTGAATCTGGTTGCGGGAGCCGGATTTGAACCGACGACCTTCGGGTTATGAGCCCGACGAGCTACCAGGCTGCTCCATCCCGCGCCTGTGGAATCGAATTCTACGGAAATCCTTCCGTGAGTCAAGCTATTTTTCAAAAAACCCTTTTTTGTTCAATCCCTTAGCCTGTTGCACAGGCCAGGAGCTGAGCCATGACGCGGGTTGTAGCGGGTTTTGCGAGGGGACAGTCATACCGATCATCCTTGCCCGCGTCGGGTGGGGCTGACGAATGCCGAGGCGCGTGCTGTAATATCTGTATGAATTTACAGTACTGACGGTCAGTCATGTCCCTGCGCAAGATCATCCACATCGATTGTGACTGTTTCTACGCCGCCATCGAGATGCGTGACGACCCCCGCCTGGCGGGTCGGCCCATGGCTGTGGGCGGTCAGCCGGGGCAGCGTGGGGTGATCGCCACCTGTAACTACGAGGCAAGGGCCTATGGCGTGCGTTCGGCGATGTCGTCGGGGCATGCCATGAAGTTGTGCCCGGACCTGCTGATCGTCAGGCCGCGTTTCGAGGCCTACCGTGAGGCCTCGCGGGAAATCCATGCGATATTTCGTGACTACACCGATCTGATCGAGCCCCTGTCGCTGGATGAGGCGTATCTGGATGTCAGCGACAGCCAGTGGTTTTCCGGCAGTGCCACGCGGATTGCCGAGGACATCCGTCGGCGCGTTTCCCAGACCTTGCATATCACGGTGTCCGCTGGCGTTGCACCGAACAAGTTCCTGGCCAAGATCGCCAGCGATTGGCGCAAACCCAATGGTTTGTTCGTGATCAGGCCCGATCAGGTCGATGAGTTCGTTGCCGCACTGCCGGTGGCGCGCCTGCACGGGGTGGGCAAGGTGACTGCAGACAAGCTTTCAAGACTTGGTATCGACACCTGTCAGTCATTGCGCGAATGGTCGCGCCTGAGCCTGGTGCGCGAGTTCGGCAGTTTCGGTGAGCGGCTGTGGGGGCTTGCCCATGGCATCGACGAACGGGTCGTACAGAACGACAGCCGGCGCCAGTCGGTCAGCGTCGAAAACACCTACGACAACGACCTCCCTGACTTGGCCAGTTGCCTGGAAAAAATCCCGGATCTGCTCGACAGCCTGAACGGGCGGATTGCGCGGATGGACAGCAGCTACAAACCAGACAAGCCTTTCGTCAAGGTCAAGTTCCATGATTTCAGCCAGACCACCCTGGAACAGGCGGGGGCAGGGCGGGACCTTGAGAGCTATCGGCAATTGCTCAGCCAGGCCTTCGCTCGGGGTGACAAGCCGGTGAGGTTGCTGGGGGTGGGAGTAAGGTTACGGGATCTGCGCGGTGCGCATGAGCAGTTGGAGCTGTTTCCTGCTCAATAAAAGAAAGGGGCGCATGGCGCCCCGTTCTTTTTACTGCTCTCCAGGGTCGGCGACCAATCGGCCGGTTTCCTTGGTCAGCGTCTTGAGGAATTCCTGCTGCAGCTCCGGATCGTTGCGTGTCAGCTCGATCAGGCTCTGTTCCAGTTCGCTGGCTTCCTCTTCCAGGCCCAGTTCCGAGAGACGTTTGACCCGGTGTACCCACTGGCCAACGTCGTCGTCCTCGAGGTCGTCGAAGATCAGCTCATGGGCCTCCAGCAGCTTGTTGCGCAGCGTACCGCTGACCAACAGGCTGGCGTCGCCGCGGATGCCGTTGTCTTCATCGATCGCCGCCAGGTGCAGGGTGCCGATATGGTTGAGGTTCTGCTCCGAGAATGGGCTGTCGAGCAGGTTCAGGCGTAGCACACCATGCTTGTCGGTGGTCAGCTCGTGGGTCATCTTGCCAGCCTTGACCTCGACCAGGCGCTCGTTCCACGGCAGGCTGGTGAACTCCTCGCGCTTGTCCTTCTGGATTTCGCTGATGCCTGCGAGGTTCTGCTGTGCGCGACCGTTGGACTGTACGTTCATGAACGGGTTGAGCCCGGCCAGGCCGTAGCTCAGCCAGTCGTGGGTCATGCTCTGCGGCAGGCTGTCGAAGGTGATCACGTTGACCACGTTGGCGCCTATGCCCGCGACCACCGCCACCGCACCCAGTGGGATCTCGTAGATCTCCCGCCAGGGCTGGTAGGGCGTGTAGCGGTCATAGCGCCGCGTGACTTCGAACTCGGTGACCTCGAAGCGTCGCTGTTCATTGATGCGAACACGCCGTTGCGGAAGCTCCATCACCTTGGGCTCGCCGACGTCGATCTGCAGACTGTGCTCGAGCAACTTGCGCTCGACACGTTCCTCATGCTCGCTGCGCTGGGACATCTGGTTGGCGCAGCCGCTGAGGAACAGGGCGCCGCAGAGCGCGGCGCCCCCCAGGGTAAAGGTACTTCGCTTGGACATGTTCACTCGTGCATTGGTAGTCAGCGGCGGATGCGGGCCTGCAGGAAGGTCAGCACTTCGTTGAGTGGCAGAGGCTGGGCATCCTGTTCGGTGCGGTGCTTGTACTCCAGGTTGCCGTCGGCCAGACCGCGATCGCTGACGACGATGCGGTGCGGGATGCCGATCAGTTCCATGTCGGCGAACTTGATGCCGGGGCTGGTCTTCTTGTCACGGTCGTCCAGCAGCACTTCGTAGCCTGCGGCAGTCAGCTCGGCGTAGAGCTTGTCGGTTGCCTCGCGCACGGCATCGGTCTCGTAGCGCAATGGCACGAGGGCGATCTGGAAGGGCGCCAGGGCATCGTTCCAGATGATGCCCTTGTCGTCATGGTTCTGCTCGATGGCGGCGGCGACTACGCGGGACACGCCGATACCGTAGCAACCCATCGACAGCACCACTGGCTTGCCGTTCTCGCCCAGTACCTGGCACTTGAGCGCCTCGCTGTACTTGGTGCCGAGCTGGAAGATGTGGCCCACTTCGATACCGCGCTTGATGACCAGCGTGCCCTGGCCGTCGGGGCTCGGATCACCGGCGACGACGTTACGCAGGTCCGCGACCTGTGGCACTGGCAGGTCACGCTCCCAGTTCACGCCGAAGTAGTGCTTGTCGTCGATGTTGGCGCCGATGCCGAAGTCGCTCATCAGGGCGACCGAACGGTCGATGATGCATTCCAGCGGCAGGTTCAGTGGGCCGAGCGAGCCGGCTCCGGCACCGATGGCTGCGCGCAGCTCGGCGTCGCTGGCCATGACCAGCGGGTCGGCAACCTGTTCCAGCTTGGTAGCCTTGATTTCGTTCAGCTCGTGGTCGCCACGTACGATCAGGGCGACCAGCTTGCCTTCCTCGGCGCCACGCACGATCAGGGTCTTGACGGTCTTCTCGATCGCCAGGCCGTGGTTCTCGACCAGTTCGGCGATGGTCTTGGCGTTTGGCGTGTCGACCAGGCGCAGTTCTTCGGTCGGCGCTGGGCGCACGGTTTCCCGTGGAATCGCTTCGGCCTTCTCGATGTTGGCGGCGTAGTCGGAGGTGTCGCTGAAGATCACGTCGTCTTCGCCGGAAGAGGCCAGGACGTGGAATTCGTGGGAGTAGCTGCCACCGATAGAGCCGGTGTCGGCCTGCACCGGACGGAAGTCCAGGCCCAGGCGGGTAAAGATGTTGGAGTACGCCTGGTGCATGCGGTCGTAGGTTTCCTGAAGGGAAGCCTGGTCGGCATGGAAGGAGTAGGCATCCTTCATGATGAACTCGCGGCCGCGCATCAGGCCGAAGCGCGGACGGATCTCGTCACGGAACTTGGTCTGGATCTGGTACATGTTCAGCGGCAGCTGTTTATAGCTGGACAGCTCGTTGCGTGCCAGGTCGGTGATTACTTCTTCGTGAGTCGGGCCGACGCAGAAGTCACGGTCATGGCGGTCTTTCAGGCGCAGCAGCTCGGGGCCGTATTGCTCCCAGCGCCCGGATTCCTGCCACAACTCTGCGGGCTGGATGCTTGGCATCAGCACTTCAAGGGCACCGGCGGCGTTCATTTCTTCGCGCACCACGTTCTCGACCTTGCGCATGACCCGCAGGCCCATCGGCAGCCAGGTGTACAGGCCGGAGGCCAGCTTGCGGATCATGCCGGCGCGCAGCATCAGCTGGTGGCTGATGACAACGGCGTCTGCCGGGGTTTCTTTCTGGGTGGCGAGCAAATATTGACTGGTGCGCATGGGAAGCCGTGTCGATTGCCTGAATGTTTGAAATGACCCCGCATTGTACGGGGGCGAGACGAAAGCGTACAGGATGCCCCAGGGCGCTCGGCTTGTCAGCCAAGAAAAAGCCCGGCAGATGCCGGGCTTCTTAAGGTGCGGGGCATTGCAAGCCGGGGCTTACAGGATGCTCAGCGGGTACTCGACGATCAGACGCAGTTCGTCGATCGATGCGGAACCGTAGTAGACGCCATCGGCGGAGCGGTAAGTGGCCTGGCGGACACGGAAGCTCAGGTCCTTGGCCGGACCTTCCTGCAGGACGTACTTGACGTCGATGTCGCGTTCCCATTCCTTGCCGTTGGTGGTGCCTTCGACGTGAGCACCGGTACCACGGGCGTAGCGGGTCATGAAGGTCAGGCCTGGAATGCCGTACTCGGCGAAGTTCAGGTCGTAGCGAGCCTGCCAGGACTTCTCGCCTTCGGCGTTGAAGTCGGAGCGGGCGATGGAGTTGGCGAGGAAGATGGTGCCGCCGCCGTCTACGCCATAGGCGTAGTCGCCGTCACCGGTGACCTTCTGGTAGGCCAGGGTGAAGGTGTGAGCACCAACGTTGTAGGCGCCGGACAGGCTGAATGCACGGTTATCCAGTTTGTCGCCATCGAAGGCGCGTACCTTGCCTTCGCCATCGCTCTTGGTGTCATAGATGTTGAAGTCGAACACCAGGCCTTGTTTGTCGGACAGCGGCAGTGCCCAGTTGACGTTGGCGTAGTATTTACGCCAGTAGTCTTCGACTTTGGAGTAGTAGAGGCTGGTGCTCAGGCCGTCGGTCACGGCATAGGTGCCACCGAAGACGTTCGCTTCGGTCAGACCCGGGTTCTTGATGCCGAGGTTGTTACGACCGCCGATGCTGTCCTTGTAGCTCTGGGCTTGTGCGTCCAGGCGGGTGAAGTGACCGGCGTTCAGCTCCAGGCCTTCGATCTCCTTGCTGGTCAGCAGGAAGCCTTCGGCGGCTTCCGGCAGCAGGCGGCTATCGTCAGTGGCGAAGACTGGCAGCGAGGTGAACTGGCCGCCGAACTTGAGGACGGTGTTCGAGATGCGTGCTTTGACGGCACCGTAGCCCTTCGAATAGGAATCTTCCGGGCGACCTTCGGAGTCGACAGGGAACAGGCCGGTGTTGGTGGTGCCACGACCGCCGTCGAGCTTGATGCCCAGCAGGCCGATAGCGTCGACACCGACACCAACGGTGCCCTGGGTGAAGCCGGATTCGAAGGTGCCGATGAAGCCTTGGCCCCACTCGGCGCGACGGCTCTGTTCGTCGCTTGGGTTGTTGCGGAAGTCACGGCTGAAATACAGGTTACGCAGCTTCACGTTGAGCTTGCTGTCGTCAACGAAGCCTTTGGAGTCATCCTGCGACGACGCCATTGCCAGTCCAGAAGTCCCCGCTGCAACAGCCAGGGCGATCATGCTCCACTTCATCACGCGCATCGTGATTTGCTCCTTTGGTTTTAGGAAGAGTACCGCTGCGCCCAAGTGTTTTAGTTATATGGGGCAGCTCTTTCTTTTTATGTCGGCGAAAATGTATATCACGCTGACTGTACTTGGCGACATGAAAAACGGAACCTTTCGGTAAGTTTACGGTCGTGTCGCTTTTGGCTATTTCCATGTCGCAAATCACGTCCCGCTACAGGCGGGCCGTACACCCCAGCGCTGCTTCGAAGTCCGTCACGATTCCGTAAAGAATGGCTGTGTACTCGAAGCTCCCTGGTGAATCCCTTGTCGCTGTTGTTATTTGTCGCGTTCACCGGCTAATGCAGGTGCCGTGCCGACTTAGCGTAAAAAGAATGCAACAAGCGTGCACAAAAACGATCAGTGTTGATGAATTTTTCACAAATGCCCGCAAAGCGTCCTGAAACCTCCGGAAACACTGGGTTCAGGTGCTTTGAGGGTATAACGCGATGTTGATTATCGTTTGCAAAATAAAGCTGGCTTGAAAGTCAAGGTGTTACCGCTGACTGTTGATGCTGAGTAGTTTGTACCAGGCGGGTATGACAGGTGTATTTTTCGTTGCTTCATTTTGGTGCGAAAAGTAGCGCAGTGTTACCGCTTGTGGCGCGTACGTCTCGGTCGGGGGCGGACAAGTGAGTGGGTCGTGTCGTGGGCTCTGCAAGCAAGGTATCCTTGCGCTCCACCCGCGTTCGAGTCGGGTCGTGTCATTCGATGGAGGTTTGCCGTGTTTGTCCTGGATTCGCGTCTGCAGCAGGATTCCCTGGTGCTGGGGGATTTCCCGTTGTCCCGTCTTTTGCTGAGCAAGGATGCCAACTACCCCTGGTTCATCCTGGTGCCGCGCCGTGCTGATGTCAGCGAGCTGTTCCAGCTGGATCTGGCCGACCAGCAACAACTGTGGAAGGAAACCACTTTGCTCGCCGAGGCGCTCAAGGGCGAATTCCTGGCTGACAAGATGAATGTCGCCACGCTGGGTAATGTCGTCAGTCAGTTGCACATGCACGTTGTGGTGCGTCATCGCGGCGATGCGGCGTGGCCCGCGCCGGTGTGGGGCAAGGTGCCTGCGCTCGACTACGCGCCCGCGCAGGTCGATGCAATCCGCCAGCGCCTGCGTGGGTTGGCGCTTGAAGGTTTCGAGGAGGCCTGAGCCATGTCACTGGAAGCGAGAATCGTCGAGCTGGAGATGCGCCAGGCGTTTCAGGATGACATCCTTCAGGCGCTCAGCGACGAAGTGGCCGGGCAGAACCGACTGATCGAGCGTCTGCAGTTGCAGATCGCCGAACTGATCAAGCGTCATGAGGAGATGGTCGGCCAGTACGAGGCCGGAGGGGAGGAGCCTCCACCGCCTCATTATTGAGGTGATGGAGGCGGGTGGTCAGCGGCGTGAAACCGCGACCACGTCTTCGGCTTGCAGGCCTTTGTCGCGATGCATTACCGAGAACTCCACGCGCTGGCCTTCGACCAGGACGCGATGGCCTTCGCCGCGGATGGCGCGAAAGTGCACGAAGATGTCATCGCCGGAGTCGCGGGAGATGAATCCGAAGCCTTTCGAGGTATTGAACCACTTCACGGTGCCGGTATCGCGCTTGCTGGCATCTTGCGGGCCCGCCTGGCTGGCGCGTGACTTGCGCCCGCTGCGGGCGAAGCCGGCGGCCAGGTGCAGGGCGGCTGCCAGTGCCGCGCAGAGCAGCGCCGACAAGCTGCCGAGCTCGGGGCGGGCAAGGACGGTGATGGTTTGCAGGATCACCGCCAGCACCAGGAGTGCGCTGGCCAAGTGTTGCAGTTGCTGGCGGGCGCCGCGGTAGTAAAGCGGTACAACCGGTGCCAGGACCAGGTTGAGCAGGCCCAGGAGTACCAGGTAAACCGCTTCGGGTTGTTGCAGGAAGGGTGTGGCGTCGGTTTTGAGGCTGGGTATGAACGACAGCAGCAAAGCCGCAACGCCCGTCACCAGATGGACGATCTTGAACATTGGGTTGGCTCACATATTTGGATAAGGCCGATCACAGGAAGAGCTGGCAGCACGGTGCGCATGAGGTATGGAGCGCGATCACGTGACTGTTCAGCCTATGCACCCGGCATTAACAGTCCGCACGGGTGGCACCCTGCCTATTTAACAGCAAAGCCAGGGGGTTCTCAAACCGCAGGGGTGGTCAGGCGATGTGTTGTCTTGTGTCACATGCAGCCGTCTGCAAGTCTTGGTACAGTGTTTTCGCCCGCTTGATCGTCAAGCCTTATGGAAAGGGGAGATTCATGGCAATCGATATCGGTATCAGCGAAGAAGATCGCAAGTCCATCGTCGAAGGGTTGTCCCGCCTGCTGTCGGACACCTATGTGCTGTATCTGAAAACCCACAACTTCCACTGGAACGTTACCGGTCCGTCGTTCCGAACCCTGCACCTGATGTTCGAAGAGCAGTACAACGAACTGGCCCTGGCAGTCGACTCGATCGCCGAACGCATTCGAGCGCTGGGATTCCCGGCGCCGGGTTCCTATGCATTCTATGCGCGCCATTCCTCGATCAAGGAGGAAGAGGGGGTGCCCGCTGCCGATGAAATGATCCGCCAGCTGGTCCAGGGGCAAGAGGCGGTGGTGCGCACGGCGCGCAGCATCTTCCCGGTGGTGGACAAGGTCAGTGACGAGCCGACGGCCGACCTGCTCACCCAGCGCATGCAGGTGCACGAAAAGACCGCCTGGATGCTGCGAGTGCTGCTCGACGGCAAATAATGATGCGCCGGCCTATGGCCAGGCTGGTCCATCAAGCCCGGTGTCGCCTTGCGATACCGGGCTTTTTCATTATGGGGAAACCCTTGCTGCTGCTCTGCGACGCCGGAACGGCGCTTCATTGAAGCACCCTCGACCTTGTTGTGCGGGGTATGAAGTGATCGCAATCAAGGAGCAGAACCATGGCGCAAGCAAGCAGGCACGGCGGTTGGCCAGGCAGGGATTGTCAGGATCCGTTCAGGGGGGATTTCGACATGTTGCAGGTCGTACCGGTCTCGCGGTCTGTAAGGCTCAATGGTTTTGCCACGTGCCTTCGGCTCGAGGCGGTCTACTGGCGTATTCTGGAGCGTATCGCCGAGGCCAATCGCTGTTCGGTGAGCGCTGTGCTGTCCTACGTCGATCGAGAGGTGCACCTGCGACAGGGTGGTGTGCGTAATTTCAGTGGGCTGATTCGCGTCATCTGTGTGGCCTGGTTACTTGATCCGCCGAGTACACACTGATCGCCGGGCGGGCTGCACAGCACTCCTTAACCATATATAATCCCGCTTTTTGCTGCCCCGGCAGCCAGCGTTGTGGTTGACGAGAGACCTCCATGCCCCTTTATGACTATCAATGTGCTTCCTGCGACCACCGCATGGAGGTGTTGCAGAAAATCAGCGCCGCGCCATTGACCGATTGTCCGGCATGCCAGGCGCCGGCCCTGAAGAAACTGCTGTCGGTACCCGGCTTTCGCCTGAGTGGCAATGGCTGGTACGAGACCGACTTCAAGACCGGGGCGAAGAAGAACCTGGCCGGCGACAAGGCCGACTGAGTTGAATTGCAGCGACAGGGTCTTGCACTATTAGCCCTCAGGGCGGACAAGACCTCCACCGAATACACGAATCACGAGAAGCGAAACCACGATCATGATGCGCAGCCATTATTGCGGCCAACTGAACGAGAGCCTGGACGGCCAGGAAGTCACCCTTTGCGGCTGGGTCCATCGGCGTCGCGACCACGGCGGGGTGATCTTCCTCGACATCCGTGACCGCGAAGGCATGGCCCAGGTCGTGTTCGATCCGGATCGCGCCGAAACCTTCGCCGCCGCCGACCGCGTGCGCAGCGAATACGTGGTGCAGATCACCGGCAAGGTGCGCAAGCGCCCGGACGGTGCGGTGAACGCGAACATGGCCTCCGGCGCCATCGAGATCCTTGGCTACCAGCTGAACGTGCTCAACGAAGCCGAGACCCCGCCATTCCCGTTGAACGAATACTCCGACGTCGGCGAAGAAACCCGCCTGCGCTATCGTTTCATCGACCTGCGTCGCCCGGAAATGGCCGACAAGCTGCGCCTGCGTTCGCGCATCACCAGCAGCATTCGCCGCTTCCTCGACGAGAACGGCTTCCTCGACGTCGAAACGCCGATCCTGACCCGTGCCACTCCGGAAGGCGCGCGCGACTACCTGGTGCCCAGCCGCACCCATGCTGGCAGCTTCTTCGCTCTGCCGCAGTCGCCCCAGCTGTTCAAGCAACTGCTGATGGTGGCCGGCTTCGACCGCTACTACCAGATTGCCAAGTGCTTCCGCGATGAAGACCTGCGTGCCGACCGCCAGCCGGAATTCACCCAGATCGACATCGAGACCAGCTTCCTCGACGAGTCCGAGATCATGGGCCTCACCGAGAGCATGATCCGCAAGCTGTTCAAGGAAGTGCTCGACCTCGAGTTCGGCGACTTCCCGCACATGACCTTCGAAGAAGCCATGCGTCGTTATGGCTCCGACAAGCCGGACCTGCGCATCCCGCTGGAACTGGTCGATGTTGCCGATCAGCTCAAGGACGTCGACTTCAAGGTCTTTGCAGGTCCTGCCAACGATCCGAAGTGCCGTGTCACTGCCCTGCGCCTGCCGGGCGGCGCTGCCATGCCGCGCAGCAAGATCGACGAGTACACCAAGTTCGTCGGCATCTACGGTGCCAAGGGCCTGGCGTACATCAAGGTCAACGAGCGCGCCAAAGGCGTCGAAGGCCTGCAGTCGCCGATCGTCAAGAACATCCCTGAGGCCAACCTCAACGTGATCCTCGATCGCGTCGGCGCGGTCGATGGCGACATCGTGTTCTTCGGGGCCGACAAGTTCAAGGTCGTCAGCGAGGCCCTGGGCGCGCTGCGTATCAAGCTGGGTCACGACTTCAACCTGCTCACCTGCGAGTGGGCACCGATGTGGGTCGTCGACTTCCCGATGTTCGAAGAGAACGAAGACGGCAGCTTCACCGCGCTGCACCACCCGTTCACCGCACCCAAGTGCACCCCTGAAGAGCTGGAGGCCAACCCGGCCACCGCCTTGTCGCGTGCCTACGACATGGTGCTCAACGGCACCGAGCTGGGTGGCGGTTCCATCCGTATCCACCGTAAAGAGATGCAGCAGGCAGTCTTCCGTCTGCTGGGTATCGAGGCGGCGGAACAGGAAGAGAAATTCGGCTTCCTGCTCGACGCCCTGAAGTTCGGCGCCCCGCCACATGGTGGTCTGGCCTTCGGCCTGGATCGTCTGGTCATGCTGATGACCGGCGCCCAGTCGATCCGCGAAGTGATCGCGTTCCCGAAAACCCAGAGCGCTGCGTGCGTCATGACTCAGGCTCCGGGCCTGGTCGATGCCAAGGCTCTGCGCGAGCTGCACATCCGTCTGCGTGAGCAGACCAAGGTCGAGTAACCGACCGCAGGCGCCCCGAAGTCGGGGCGCTTCGCGTTTGCGCGCAGGATTTTCCGCGTTCCGCCCTTCGGGGCGGAACCTGTTTCTGTTTCAAGGATTTGGAGTCGTTATGGCCGGTCATTCCAAGTGGGCGAATATCAAGCACCGCAAAGAACGCCAGGATGCCAAGAGAGGCAAGATCTTCACCAAGTGGATCCGCGAACTGACCGTCGCTGCCAAGCAGGGTGGTGGTGATCCGGCCTCCAATCCCCGGCTGCGGTTGGCGCTGGACAAGGCGCTGGGTGCCAACATGAGCCGCGACATCATCGATCGTGCGGTGGCGCGTGGGGCTGGCACCAACGAAAGCGACAACGTCGAAGAGCTCAGCTACGAGGGTTACGGCCCCGGTGGCGTGGCGATCATGGTCGAGGCCATGACCGACAACCGCAACCGCACTGCAGCAGCCGTGCGTCATGCCTTCACCAAGTGTGGCGGCAACCTCGGTACCGATGGCTCGGTGGCTTATCTGTTCGAGCGCAAGGGGCAGATCAGCTTTGCACCGGGCGTCGAGGAAGATGCGCTGATCGAGGCGGCCATGGAAGCCGATGCCGATGATGTGGTCGGCAATGACGATGGCTCCTTCGACGTCTTCACGTCTTTCAACAGCTTCTACGCCGTGCGTAACGCGCTGGAAGAGGCAGGCTTCAAGGCTGCCGACGCGGAAATCGTCATGCAGCCGACCACCAGCGCTGAGCTGGATCAGGACGGCGCGGAGAAGGTGCTCAAGCTGATCGATATGCTCGAGGACCTGGACGACGTGCAGAACGTCTACTCCAATGCGCAGATCTCCGACGAGATCATGGAAAAACTCGGCTAAGGTTTTCCTTGGTCTTCGGGGCCTCTTCGCGGGTCAGTGAAATGTGTAAAGAACCGCAGGCTTTATGACGCTGATTCTTGGTATCGACCCCGGTTCGCGAATCACCGGTTATGGTGTGGTACGCCACACGCCTCGGGGGTGCGAGTACGTGGCCTCCGGTTGCATCCGCACCGGTGGTGGCGAGTTGCATGAGCGACTGCAGATCGTGTTTCGCGGCGTCAGCGAGGTGATTCGCCTGCATGGCCCCGTCACCATGGGCATCGAGCGGGTGTTCATGGCGCGCAATGCCGACTCGGCGCTCAAGCTTGGCCAGGCCCGCGGTGCAGCCATCGTCGCTGCCGCCGAGGCGGGCCTGGAGATCGCCGAATACACCGCCAGCCAGGTCAAGCAGTCGGTGGCCGGTACGGGCGGGGCGAACAAGGATCAGGTCATGCTGATGGTCATGCACCTGCTCAAGCTGACGCAGAAGCCGCAGATCGACGCCTCCGACGCCTTGGCCATCGCCCTGTGCCACGCCCATACACGCTCCAGCCTGGTGCCCCACGGCCTGGCCACCGCACGCCGGCGCGGTGGGCGCTTGCGTCTGTAACAGCTTCATGCCCTGATACATATTTTGTCCGGGTGACACGCTCACCCGCCGCATTTGCTGATAGGGTTGTCCGGTCTCCGACCAGACGCCCGAGAGAAAGGATCGGAACGTGATTGGACGTTTGCGTGGCACCCTGGCGGAAAAACAACCGCCGCACCTGATTATCGATGTCAATGGCCTGGGCTATGAGCTGGAGGTGCCGATGACGACGCTGTACCGCCTGCCCAAGGTCGGCGAAGCGGTGACGCTGCATACTCATCTGGTTGTGCGCGAAGACGCCCACCTGCTCTATGGCTTCTTCGAGAAGCGCGAGCGCGAGCTGTTCCGCGAGCTGATCCGTCTCAATGGCGTCGGCCCGAAGTTGGCTTTGGCGTTGATGTCGGGTCTCGAGGTCGATGAGCTGGTGCGCTGCGTGCAGGCCCAGGATGCGTCGGCTCTGGTGCGCGTACCCGGTGTCGGCAAGAAGACCGCCGAACGCCTGCTGGTCGAGCTCAAGGATCGTTTCAAGGCCTGGGAAACCTCGCCTGCGATGTTCACCCTGGTGTCCGATGGGCCACTGCCGGTGGCCAGCACCTCCAGCGCCGAAGCCGATGCAGTCAGCGCCCTGATCTCGCTGGGCTACAAACCTCAGGAAGCCAGCAAGGCGGTGTCGGCGATCAAGGACAAGGCGAGCATGACCAGCGAGGAACTGATTCGCCATAGCCTCAAAGGGATGATCGTCAAGTGATCGAAGCCGACCGCCTGATCGCCGCCAGCGGGCGCGACCGCGAAGAGGTCCAGGACCGTGCCATTCGTCCGTTGAGCCTGGACGAGTACATCGGCCAGCCGGTGGTGCGCGAGCAGATGGGCCTGTTCATCCAGGCCGCCCGCGGCCGCAACGAGTCCCTCGATCACACCTTGATCTTCGGTCCGCCCGGTCTGGGCAAGACCACCCTTGCCAATATCATCGCCCACGAGATGGGGGTTTCGGTCAAGAGCACTTCCGGCCCGATCCTCGAGCGCCCGGGTGATCTGGCGGCAATGCTGACCAACCTCGAACCGCACGACGTGTTGTTCATCGATGAAATCCACCGCCTGTCGCCTGTGGTCGAGGAAGTACTCTACCCGGCGATGGAGGACTTCCAGCTCGACATCATGATCGGTGAGGGGCCTGCCGCACGTTCGATCAAGCTCGACCTGCCGCCGTTCACCCTGGTCGGTGCGACCACCCGGGCCGGCATGCTCACCAACCCACTGCGTGATCGTTTCGGGATCGTCCAGCGCCTGGAGTTCTACAGCAACCAGGACCTGGCGACCATCGTCAGCCGGTCGGCGAACATTCTGGGGCTTGCCATCGAAGACAAGGGCGCTTTCGAGATCGCCCGTCGCGCCCGCGGTACGCCACGGATCGCCAACCGCCTGCTCCGCCGCGTGCGTGACTACGCCGAGGTGCGTGCGAAGGGCCAGATCACCAAGGAAATCGCCGACAAGGCATTGAACCTTCTGGACGTCGACGAGCGCGGTTTCGACCATTCCGACCGGCGTCTGCTGCTGACCATGATCGAGAAGTTCGATGGCGGACCGGTAGGCGTGGACAACCTGGCGGCTGCGATCAGCGAAGAGCGGCACACCATCGAGGATGTCCTCGAACCGTACCTGATCCAGCAGGGCTACATCATGCGTACGCCGCGTGGTCGTGTGGTCACCCGGCACGCCTACCTGCATTTCGGCCTGAACATTCCGGGGCGCTTTGCCGAGGGCGGAGAATTTTCTGATCCTGACGATGAGTGACAGATCGAATCGGGGTTTTCGTGGTCCTAGCGCTGGCACTTTGCGACAGCGCTGGCAATACGACATTTCCCCTGAAAAAACAGTTGCCGGGGCGGATTGGCAAGCTGAGGAGTAAGCACTAGAGTATGCGCGCGCAAAATCGGCAGGACCCGTTCGCTCACCGTTGTCGCGTCTATTACGAGGATACTGACGCAGGCGGGGTGGTGTACTACGTCAACTACCTGAAATTCATGGAGCGTGCACGCACCGAAAGGTTGCGGCACCTGGGGTTCTCCCAGTCCGAGCTGGCGGAACAGAATCTATTGTTCGTCGTCCACTCCAGCGAGGCACGCTACCACGCGCCGGCACGGTTGGACGATGCGTTGCGGGTAACCGCACAAGTACTTGAATTGAATCGCGCCAGCCTGCGCTTCGTGCAGCAGGTCTGGCGAGAAGCGGATGAAACGCTGCTTTGCGAAGGGCAGTTCCTGGTGGCCGCCGTGCGCGCCGACACTTTCAAACCCCGGGCCATTCCCCCTGAACTGCGCGACGCTTTCATGGCGGACGGCACGGGTACTCAATCGAACGCAGGAGAATAAGCGTGGAAGCAAACGTCGTCGACCATACCTCCATGTGGAGCCTGGTCGCCAATGCCAGTGTGGTGGTTCAGCTGGTAATGCTGACTCTCGTGGCAGCCTCGGTGACCTCTTGGATCATGATCTTCCAGCGCAGCACCATGCTGCGCGCCGGTCGTCGTGCACTGGACGCTTTCGAAGAGCGTTTCTGGTCGGGCATCGACCTGTCCAAACTGTATCGTCAGGCCGGCAGCAACCCTGATCCGGACTCGGGTGTCGAGCAGGTCTTCCGCGCCGGCTTCAAGGAATTTTCGCGCCTGCGCCAGCAGCCGGGCGTCGATCCTGATGCGGTCATGGAAGGCGTGGGACGCGCCATGCGTGTAGCCATCTCCCGCGAGGAAGAGAAGCTCGAGCAGAGCCTGCCGTTCCTGGCCACCGTCGGTTCCACCAGCCCGTACATCGGCCTGTTCGGTACCGTATGGGGCATCATGAACTCCTTCCGCGGCCTGGCCAGCGCCCAGCAGGCCACCCTTGCCACCGTGGCACCCGGCATTGCCGAGGCACTGATCGCCACCGCGATCGGCCTGTTCGCCGCGATCCCGGCAGTCATCGCCTACAACCGCTTCGCTGCACGCAGCGAAACACTGATCGGTCGCTACTACACGTTCGCCGATGAGTTCCAGGCGATCCTGCACCGCAAAGTACACACCAGCGAAGAGTGATCAGGTAGACATCCATGGCCCGAGTTCGCCACAAACGCAAGCCGGTCGCCGAGATGAACGTGGTGCCCTACATCGACGTGATGCTGGTGCTGCTGGTCATCTTCATGGTGACCGCACCCATGCTCAACCAGGGCGTGAAGGTCGACCTGCCCAAGGTTTCCAGCGAAGCCTTGCCGCAGGACAACAACGTCCAGATCCTCACCATCTCGATCAAGGCCGACAAAACCTACTACTGGAACCTCGGTAGCGAAGTCGATACCGACAAACAGATGGACAAGGCGATGACCCTGCCGGAAATGACCAACGCGGTGACCAAGATCATCGCTGCCGGCCGCGACCAGGGCAAACAGACCCAGGTGTTCATCCGGGGTGACAAGGCCGTCGACTATGGCGCGGTCATGGGCGCCATGGGCGGGTTGCAGAAAGCCGGTGTCGGTAACGTTGGCCTGATTACCGAGGCGCCCTGATGCAACAGCGAGAGCCATCCGCCTCGGAAAGCTACTTCTGGCCCAGCGTCTGGGCCATTGGCCTGCATGTGCTGGTGTTCGGCCTGCTGTTCGTCAGCTTCGCCATGACGCCTGAACTGCCGCCGTCCAAGCCGATCGTCCAGGCTACGCTCTATCAGCTCAAGTCAAAGAGCCAGGCGACCACCCAGACCAATCAGAAGATTGCCGGGGAAGCCAAGAAAACGGCTTCACGCCAGACTGAAGTCGAGCAGATGGAGCAGAAGAAGGTCGAGCAGGAAGCTGTGAAGGCCGCGGAACAAAAGAAAGCCGACGCCGCTCAAAAGGCCGAGGAAGCTCGCGAGGCCGCCGAAGCCAAGAAAGCCGAGGACGCTGCCAAGGCTGCCGAGGCGAAAAAGGCCGCCGAGCAGAAGAAGGCCGAGGAAGCGAAGAAGCAGCAGGCTGATATCGCCAAGAAGAAGGCAGAAGACGAGGCCAAGAAACAGGCCGAGGAAGAAGCGAAGAAAGCTGCGGCCGAAGAGGCGAAGAAGAAAGCCGCCGAAGACGCCAAGAAAAAAGCAGCCGAGGACGCCAAGAAGAAAGCAGCGGCGGCCGAGGAAGCGAAGAAGAAGGCAGCCGAAGAGGCCAAGAAGAAGGCCGCTGCGGATGCACAGAAGAAAAAGGCACAGGATGCAGCCCGCAAGGCGGCTGAAGACAAGAAGGCTCAGGCCCTGGCCGAGTTGCTGTCCGACACCACCGAGCGTCAGCAGGCACTGGCCGACGAGCAAGGCGACCAGGTGGCGGGTGATTTCGACGACCTCATCCGCATGCGTGCGGCCGAAGGTTGGGCGCGTCCGCCATCCGCGCGCAAAGGCATGACGGTAGTCCTGCAGATCAACATGCTGCCGGACGGCACGATCACCAATGTGAGCGTGGCCAAGTCCAGTGGCGACGGTCCGTTCGACAGCTCGGCCGTGGCCGCGGTGAAGAACATTGGCCGGTTGACTGAAATGCAGGGCTTGAAGCCGAACGAGTTCAATCCGTATCGTTCGTTCAAGATGACATTTACACCTGAGGATCTAGCGTTGTGATTAAACGTCTGAGAGGACTGCTGGTCATGCTCTGCTGCGTGGCAGGCATGGCCGTGGCAGAGGAAAAGAACATCCTGGTCACCAGCGGCAGCGACCGGGCCACGCCCATCGCGGTAGTGCCGTTCGGTCTGCAGGGTGGCAGCGTGCTGCCGGAAGACATGGCCGACATTATCGGCAACGATCTGCGCAACTCCGGCTACTACGCGCCCATCCCGCGGCAGAACATGATCAGCCAGCCAACCCAGGCCAGCGAAGTCATCTTCCGTGACTGGAAAGCGCTGGGTGCCCAGTACGTGATGGTCGGTAGCATCGTGCCGTCCGGTGGTCGCCTGCAGATCAGCTACGCGCTGTTCAACGTTGCGACCGAGCAACAGGTGCTGACCGGCAGTGTCGGTGGTGGCGTCGATCAACTGCGCGACATGGCGCACTACATCGCTGACCAGTCGTTCGAGAAGCTCACCGGTATCAAGGGTGCGTTCTCCACTCGCATGCTGTACGTGACCGCCGAGCGTTTCTCGACCAACAACACCCGCTACACCTTGCAGCGTTCCGACTACGACGGTGCCCGTGCAGTGACGCTGCTGCAGTCGCGCGAGCCCATCCTGTCGCCGCGTTTTGCGCCTGATGGCAAGCGTATCGCCTATGTTTCGTTCGAGCAGAAGCGTCCACGTATCTTCGTCCAGCACATCGATACCGGTCGCCGCGAGCAGATCACCAACTTCGAAGGCCTCAACGGTGCACCGGCCTGGTCGCCCGATGGCAATCGCCTGGCGTTCGTGCTGTCCAAGGACGGCAACCCGGACATCTATGTGATGAACATGGGTTCGCGTCAGATCAGCCGTGTCACGGCAGGCCCTGGTATCAATACCGAGCCGTTCTGGGGCAAGGATGGCAACACGCTGTACTTCACCTCCGACCGTGGTGGCAAGCCACAGATCTACAAGACGTCGGTGGGTGGCGGTGGCGCCGAGCGTGTCACTTTCGTTGGCAACTACAACGCCAACCCGAAACTGTCGGCGGATGAAAAGACCCTGGTAATGATCCATCGCCAGGAAGGTTTCACCAACTTCAAGGTGGCTGCCCAGGACTTGCAACGGGGAAGTGTAAAGATTCTTTCTGAAACGAGTCTTGATGAGTCTCCCACTGTTGCGCCTAACGGCACCATGCTAATCTACGCCACCCGCCAGCAGGGCCGGGGAGTCTTGATGCTCGTGTCGCTTAACGGCCGTGTGAGGCTCCCACTTCCTACCGCTCAAGGCGAAGTCAGAGAACCGTCCTGGTCCCCCTACCTGAACTGATTGCGGCGTAACAATTTTGCTTAACACACTGGGGTTTCATTAGGAGTTTCACGATGGAAATGCTGAAGTTTGGTAAATTCGCTGCGCTGGCTCTGGCCATGGCCGTAGCTGTAGGTTGCTCCTCCAAGGGCGGTGACAACGCTGGCGAAGGCGCTGTTGACCCGAACGCTGGCTATGGTGCAAACACCGGCGCTGTCGACGGTTCCCTGAGCGAAGAAGCCGCCCTGCGCGCAATCACCACCTTCTACTTCGAATACGACAGCTCGGATCTGAAGCCAGAAGCCATGCGCGCCCTGGACGTTCACGCCAAGGACCTGAAAGCCAACGGCAACCGCGTTGTTCTGGAAGGTAACACCGACGAGCGCGGTACCCGCGAGTACAACATGGCTCTGGGCGAGCGTCGTGCCAAGGCCGTTCAGCGCTACCTGGTTCTGCAGGGCGTTTCCCCTGCTCAGCTGGAACTGGTTTCCTACGGCGAAGAGCGTCCAGTTGCTACCGGCAACGACGAGCAGTCCTGGGCTCAGAACCGTCGCGTAGAACTGCGTAAGTAAGTTCTTATGCGTATGTGCCGTCGTGTTGTAACCGTCCTCGCCCTCAGCCTGCCGCTTTCTGCGTGGGCTGCGGTTCCTGTAGTTGATGACAACGGAGGCAGTTATCCGCCTTCGGGTTATGGCACGAGCGGCGCCTATGCCGGGGCAGGGGCTTCGGCCCCTGCTTCTGCACAGGGTCAGCTGTTCCTGCAACTGCAACAGATGCAGGACCAGATTTCCCGTCAGCAAGGCATCATCGAAGAGCTGCAGAACGATGTGTCGCGCATGAAGCAGGAAAACCTGGAGCGATACCAGGATCTGGACCGCCGCATCAACAGTGGTGCCGCACCAGCCGCTACACCCGATAATTCCTCCACCGGTGGCGCATCCGACGCCGCAGGTGCCGCTGCCGGCGCAAGCGCTGCGCAGCAACCGGCTGCCAATGGCGAGCCGGCCGATCCGGCGAAAGAAAAGCTGTTCTACGATGCTGCTTTCGATCTGATCAAGCAGAAGGACTTCGACAAGGCCAGTCAGGCCTTCAGCGCCTTCCTGCGCAAGTATCCCAACAGCCAGTACGCCGGCAACGCGCAGTACTGGCTGGGTGAGGTCAACCTCGCCAAAGGCGACCTGCAAGGCGCCGGCCAGGCCTTCGCCAAGGTCAGCCAGTTGTACCCCAAGCACAGCAAGGTGCCTGACTCGCTGTACAAGTTGGCCGATGTCGAACGTCGCATGGGCCATACCGACAAGGTCAAGGGCATCCTGCAGCAAGTCATCACCCAGTACCCTGGCACCTCCGCCGCGCAACTGGCCCAGCGTGACCTGCAGAAGCTCTGAACTGCACCGCTTGAAAGAAACCCGCGCCTGGCGCGGGTTTTTTCGTTAGAATCTCTGCCCTTTTTTCGTAAACACGCTGTTGCGGATAACGCTATGTCGAGTCTGCAGCAGTGCCTGACGGAGGCGGTCAGCCTGTATAGCTGTCACGCCCGTGGCGACCATGCAAGACACATTACGTATCACCGAAGTCTTTTACTCGTTGCAGGGTGAAACGCGAACGGCTGGCTTGCCCACCGTGTTCGTGCGTTTGACCGGCTGCCCGCTGCGCTGCCAGTACTGCGACAGTGCCTACGCATTCAGTGGCGGCACACTGCGTACCCTCGACGACATTCTCGAGCAGGTCGCGGGCTTTCGTCCGCGCTATGTCTGCGTCACTGGGGGCGAACCGTTGGCCCAGCCCAACGCATTGCCTTTGCTTGAGCGCCTGTGCGATGCGGGCTATGAGGTTTCGCTGGAGACCAGCGGCGCGCTCGACATCTCGCGGGTAGACACGCGCGTCAGTCGCGTGGTCGACCTCAAGACCCCCGGTTCGGAAGAGGTTCACCGTAACCGCTACGAGAACATCGAACACCTGACGAGCAATGATCAGGTCAAGTTCGTCATCTGCTCCCGCGAGGACTACGACTGGGCAGTGTCCAAGCTGATCCAGTACAACCTCGAAGGACGGGCAGGTGAGGTCCTGTTCTCGCCCAGCCACCATCAGGTGAGCGCCAGCGACCTGGCCGACTGGATCGTCGCCGACAACCTGCCCGTGCGTTTCCAACTGCAACTGCACAAGTTGCTGTGGAACGACGAACCGGGCCGCTGATCAAGAGAGTGATGACATGACTGAAAAACGTGCGGTAATCCTGCTGTCTGGCGGCCTGGACTCGGCCACTGTGGTCGCCATGGCCAAGGCCGAGGGCTACAGTTGCTACACCATGAGCTTCGATTACGGCCAGCGCCACCGCGCCGAGCTCAACGCCGCTGCGCGGGTGGCTCGCGATCTGGGCGTGGTCGAGCACAAGGTCATTGGCTTGAACCTTGATGGTATTGGCGGTTCGGCCCTCACCGACAGCAGCATCGATGTGCCTGAAGCACCTACCGAGGGTATTCCGGTCACTTATGTACCGGCGCGCAACACCGTATTCCT
This sequence comes from Pseudomonas sp. NY15374, assembly GCF_048068255.1. Taxonomy (NCBI): domain Bacteria; kingdom Pseudomonadati; phylum Pseudomonadota; class Gammaproteobacteria; order Pseudomonadales; family Pseudomonadaceae; genus Pseudomonas; species Pseudomonas sp. NY15374. Next base: position 592,326 of record NZ_JBLUPZ010000002.1, on the reverse strand, counting down.
GTCGTTGGCGCTGGGTTGGGCGGAAGTGCTGCAAGCTCGTGACATCTTCATTGGCGTCAACGCTGTTGATTATTCGGGTTACCCCGATTGTCGCCCGGAGTTCGTCGAGGCCTTCGAGCGCATGGCCAACCTGGCTACCAAGGCGGGTGTGGAAGGGCAGGGGTTCCGCATCCAGGCGCCACTGCAGAACCTGAGCAAGGCGCAAATCGTCGAGGCCGGTATTGCCCGTGGGGTGGACTACAGTCTGACGGTTTCCTGCTATCAGGCAGATGATGATGGCCGCGCCTGCGGCAAGTGCGACAGCTGCCGCCTGCGGGCGGAAGGCTTCAAGGCCGCAGGTGTGGCCGATCCGACACGCTATTTTTGAGAAATTTTCGATGGAGTGTTGATTTCCTCTGAGAAATCAGTAATATACGCGCCATCCAACGGGTCGTTAGCTCAGTTGGTAGAGCAGTTGGCTTTTAACCAATTGGTCGTAGGTTCGAATCCTACACGACCCACCATATTCACAGCGGTTCGCATGTATTGAGACCACTGTACGAAAAGCCCGCCTTATGGCGGGCTTTTTCGTTTGCGTCTCCGTGGTTCATGCCGGGTTCAACCAGCGTGTGCAGATCGGGGGAGCGTGACAACAAGCAAGCCTTGCAAATGACTTTAAAATGTTATGTTATAACCTTAAATTTGATCAGCTTTTTGTCGACACGAGTGCCCCTCCGCCATGGACAGACGCACCTTCCTGCAGCTGCTGTTTGCCGGCTGTACCTTGCCTGTCAGCCGCCTGGTGCTGGCAAATACCGCCGAGCAGGTTCGCGGTGCAGTATTGCGCCAGGCGGCAGAGGGCACGACCCTGCTGCTGGACCTCAGTGGCCCGATACCCGCCCGCACTTTCACCCTCGAAGCGCCGCCGCGGCTGGTTCTTGACCTGCAAGGCGCGGGGCTGGCGACTTCGCTTGATGGGCTGGCCCTCAAGGGCACGCCAATCAAGGCAATTCGCAGTGCAGCGACTGCAGACGGCGGCTTGCGCATTGTGCTTGATCTGCGCTCACCGGGGATTTCCGGCGAGCTGCAGACGCTCGCCCGCGGTCGGCAGTTGGCCCTGCGTCTTGGCGGATTGCCAGTTGCGGCCGCAGTGCCGACGGGCAAGGCTGTCGGGAATAGGGCGCCGCCGCAGGGGCGTGACCTGTTGATCGTCATCGACGCCGGTCACGGCGGCAAGGATCCAGGTGCCGTCGGCAGTGGCGGCGAGCAGGAAAAGCTCGTCGCACTGGCCATCGCCCGCCTGCTGGCGCGCCGCATCGATGCGCAGAAGGGCTTCAAGGCTCGCCTGGTGCGCAATCAGGACGTATTCATCCCGCTGCGCAAACGTGCCGAAATGGCCCAGCGGCTGAACGCCGACCTGTTCATTTCCGTGCATGCCGACGCGGCGCCGAGGCGCACCGCATCCGGTGCCTCGGTGTTCGCCCTGTCCGAGCATGGTGCCACCTCGACAGTGGCGCGCTGGATGGCACAACGTGAGAACGATGCCGATTTCGTCGGGGTGTCCAGCGTGTTGAAAAAGCCGCCCAAGGATCCGGTGGTGGCTGGCGTGCTGCTGGACATGTCGATGAACGCGACCATCTCCACCAGCCTGGACCTGGGGCATTCGGTGCTGGGCCAGCTCGAAGGCGTGGCTGGTCTGCACCAGGCCCGGGTGGAGCAGGCCGGTTTCGCGGTGCTCAAGTCGCCCAGCGTGCCTTCGATCCTGGTGGAAACTGGCTTCATGTCCAATGCCCGGGATTGCCAGCGGCTGCAGGATCCACGGCATCAGCGCAAGGTCGCCGAGGCGATTTTCGCCGGGCTCGACAAGCACTTCCGCCGGCGTGCCCCCGATGGCAGCTACCTGGCCGCGCTCGCCGCGTACCGCCTGGCCGAGCCTGGCGCCCAAGGCTGAAGCGGGCCGCTACGAGAACGCATCGGGCTTGCGTATACTGTGCGCCTTTACGGTCCAGGGCTGAACCCTGCGACCCGCTCACGGATCGCGCACAGAGGCTTGCCAGTACGATGACGCAAGGATGTACTTCCATCACTGAGGCACCGTTGATCTCGGTCGTCGCCCCCTGCTACAACGCCGAGAAGTACCTGGAGGCGGCCCTGGCGAGCATCTTTGCCCAGGACTACCCGAACTTCGAAGTCATCATCGTCGACGACGGCTCCAGCGACCGAAGCGTGGAGATGCTGCGCGCGTTGCAGTCGACCTACGATTTCACCCTGCTGACCCAGGCCAACCAAGGGGTCAGCGGCGCGCTCAATACCGGTCTGCAGCATGCTCGTGGGGTCTACGTCTCGACCCCCGATCTCGACGACATCATGCTGCCGAACTCCCTGAGTGTCCGCGCCGCCTATCTGGACGCCCACCCGAAGGTCGGTTGTGTCGGTGCGTTGATCGTCTACATGGACACCGAAGGCCGCGACACCAAGGTGCAGCATCGCACCGAAATCAAGACCTTCGATTTTGCCGAGATCCTGCGTGACGCCGTCGTCGTCGGTGCGCCAGGCTCGCTGTACCGGATGGAGGCGATGCGCGCGGCTGATTTCTACGATCCGGCCATCAAGGTCCAGGATTTCCAGATGACCTTGCGCATTGCCGCCCAGGGTTACGAGGTCCACGAACTGCCGGTGTGCGTCACCCGCTACCGCCGCCACCCCAACAACCTGTCGCGCAAGTTCAAGGTGTTGCTGGAGGCTGATCTCAAGGCCATCGCCCCCTACCAGCAGTATTCGGGTTATGCCCGTGGGCGCTCGGTGCTGTTGCACAAGGCGCTCAAGTACGCCGTGGTTGCCGACAAGGCCTATGCCTGGGATCTGCTGCGCAGCATTCCCCTGCGCCACTACAACAAGACCACCCTCAAGCGCATCAAGCGCCTGATGTTCCACCGTTGATGCCGATCGAGGAGCGCCTGCCGTGAAATTCTTCAGGAACCTGGCCGAGCGCCGCGAACGCAAGCGTCTGCGGGCGATGGACAAGCTTGAGCGTGCAGCGGAGAAGATCCGCCTGCGCTATCCGCGCAGCACGGTCGGCGTGGGCAGTTATGGTATCCCCGAGGTCACCGATTTTGGTGATGATGCCGTCCTGCGCATCGGTAATTACACCTCCATCGCCGCAGGTGTTCAGGTGCTGTTGGGAGGCGAGCATCGAACCGACTGGCTGACTACCTATCCCTTTCCGGCAATGATCGACGGCCTGGAAGACATCAAGGATTACGCCCCCAGCAAGGGCGACGTGGTGATCGGCAGCGACTGCTGGATCTGCACCAACGCGGTGATCCTTTCCGGAGTCACCATCGGTCATGGCGCCATCGTTGCCGCCGGGGCGATGGTCACCCGCGATGTACCGCCATTTGCCGTGGTCGGCGGCAACCCGTGCAAGTTCATCCGCTGGCGCTTCGACGAGCCGGTGCGCGAAGCCTTGCTGGAGGCGGCCTGGTGGGACTGGCCGATGGAAGAGGTCAAGCAGGTGGCGCGCATGCTCAGCAGCGCTGACCTGGACGCCTTCCTCGGCTACGCCAGAGCCCGTCAGGGCCGCTGAGGCCCTATCGCTCGATTGACCGACTCCAGCGCGCGTTCCACTGCGGTCGCTGCTGGTTGACCTCGTCCCAGTTCACCACCACGGCGCTCTGCTGATACTGCTGCATCGCCTCGACCTGGCCGCGCGTGCGCTCGGTGGTCGGGGTCGTGGGGTTGGACGGAATCTGGTCGCCTTCCTCCAGCGCCGGGGCCTGGGCCGCAGGCGTCAGCAGGTAGGCGGCGAGCTTCTGCGCCAGCTCCGGCTGGTCGTTGTTGGCTACCACGCATTCGGCGAAATTCAGCACCACCGCTCCTTCCTTGGGCTGGGCGTAGGCCACCGGGATGCCCTTGGCCTGCAGGGTGGTGACCTGGGTGGGCGTCAGCGGGAACAGCGCGGCTTCGTCGGTCTGCACCATCTCGGAGATCTTCGCCGAGCTGGCGATGTACTCCAGCACGTTTGGCCCGACTTGCTTGGGCCAGGCCTTGAAACCCGGTTCGACGTTACTTTCGTCTCCGCCCTGCAAACGGTTGTACATCAGGAAGCCATGCAGGCCGAAGGTCGAGGAGGCCAGTGACTGGAACACCAGCTTGTCCTTGAAGCGCGGGTCTTGCAGGTCGCCCCACGAGGTAGGTACTGCCCAGCCGTTCTTCTCGAACAGCCGAGTGTTGTAGGCCAGCCCCGTGACCCCGAGACTGACAGCTACGGCTTCTTCCTTGATACGTGCCTTCTGCGGAATCTGCGACAAGGCCTCGCTGGGCTGCAGCTTGCTGCACAGCCCCATCGAGATGGCCCGGTACATGATGCCGTCGTCGAGCATCACCACATGCATCTGCGGCTTCTTGCTGTTGGCCTGGACCTTGGCCAGGTGGTCGGCCGAGGTGCCGGGCACGATCACTACCTTGACGTTGTTCGCCTGCTCGAAGGCCGGCAGCACCTTGTCGGCGTAGGTACGCTCCATGGTGCCGCCGTTCATGCCCAGGTACAGGGTCGGGGTGGCGGCCTGCAGCGTGGGGCTGGCGGCGAGCATAGCCAGTGACAGGCAGGACAAGCCGGTGCCGAGAATACGTTTGACGTGCTTCATGAAAGCGACCTTCCTCTTAGTGGTTACAGGCCAGGTCGTGACGGACCTGGAAACGACGGATGGAAAATGCCTCGATCGGCTGGCCGCTGGCGCCGTCGCAGACCAGCTCGGCCAGCGCCTCGCCGACTGCCGGGCCGATCTGGAAGCCCGCTCCGGCAAAGCCGAAGCCATGCAGCAGACCGGGTTGGGTGGTGCTGGCGCCGATCACCGGCTCGTGGTCGGGCAGGTAGCCCTCGGTGCCGCTCCAGGTGCGGATCGCCTGGGCACCGGCCAGAAAGGGGTAGAGTTCGACGGCGTTGCGCAGGATCGCCAGCACCGCTGATTGCCCTGGGCGAGCGCGGTAGGCGTCCAGTGCGAAGCCACGCCCGCCGCCGAGCACGCAATTGCCGCGGGCGACCTGGCGGGCATAGATGCCGCCGCCCTCGACACCGGTGCTGGCATTCATCACCCAGGGCAAGGGTTCGGTGACCAGCATCGCCGGGTGACCAGACTCCATCGGTACCGGCTCGCCGAACTGCGCCGCCAGGTCGGCGGCCCAGGCACCGGCACAATTGAGCAGCCACGGCGCGCGCAGGCGCAAGCCGCTCTGGGTGTGCAGGATGAAGCGCTGGCCATCGTGCTCGACACGGCTGTCGCCGGCCTGCTCGATGACCCGTGCACCTTTCTGGCGGGCGGCGCGGGCGAATGCGGGGGAGACCAGACGCGGGTTGGCGTGGCCATCGTCGGCGCAGTACGAGGCGCCGACGGCGATCTCGCCGACCCAGGGGTAGCGGGCGCGCAAGGTGCTGCGGTCGAGCAGTTGCAGGTCCAGGCCATGGTCGCGGCTGGCCGCTTCATAGGCTTGCAGCGCGACGAAGTCGGCTTCGCTGCGCGCCAGTTTCAGGTGTCCGGAGCGCAGGTACTCGCCATCGATGCCGATCAGCGCAGGCAGTTCGCCCCAGATCTGGTGCGCCCGCTGCGACAATGGCAATTGTGCCAGGCTGCGCCCCTGGCGGCGCACGCCGCCGTAGTTGACACCGCTGGACTGGGCGCCGCAGAAGCCACGTTCCAGCAAGGTCAGCGAACGGCCACGCCGGGCCAGGGCAAGCGCCGCCGAGGCGCCGACGATACCGGCCCCCATGACGATCACCTCCGAGTCGATCCACGGGCTCATGCGTCATGCTCCACGCCGAAGGGCAGGGGTTTGATCGGTGCCTGGGCGCGCAGGCGGCCGACCTCGTGCAGAGCCTTGCCGCTGCAACTGGCGATGATTTCCGCAGCTGCCGCGCCGCACATGCGGCCCTGGCAGCGGCCCATGCCGACCCGGCAGTGAGCCTTGACCCGGTTGATCTCCCAATGGCCTTCGCCGACCACGGCGCGCAGCTCGCCGACGCTGATCTCTTCACAGCGGCACACCACCAGATCATCCGCTGCCTGTTCGGCCCAGCGCTCGGGGAAGGGGAAGGCGGCTTCCAGCCCTTCACGGAAGCGGCCAATGCGTGTCAGGCGTTTTTCCAGGGTGCGGCAGCGCTGGAGATCGACGCTTTGGCCGAGGTCCTGCAGCAGCGCCAGGGCGGCGCGTTCGCCGGCCATTTCGGCGGCATCGGCGCCCATGATCCCGGCGCCATCGCCGGCCAGGTAGACATCATGCTGGCTGCTGCGCCCGGCCTCGTCGCGGCGCGGCAACCAGGCGCGGTTGAGCGTATCCCAGTCGAATGCACAGCCGAGCAGGTCGGCCAGCTGCGTTTCGCTGCGCAGCGCATGGGCGAAGGCCAGCGCATCGCATTCGGTGTCATGAAGCTGGTCGCCCTTGCGCCATATCGCTCGTTGCACCTGTTGCCCGCCTTCGATGCGTTCCAGCGTCGCGCCGTGGTGCACCGGCACGCCATGGGCGCTGAGCCAGGCGCGGTAGTACAGGCCCTTGCCCAGGGTTGCCGGTTGCTCCAGCAGTTCAGGCAGGGCGCGGCACTGGGCGCTGAAGGGCGCGCTGTCGAGCACGCCGAGGACCTTGGCGCCGGCCTTGGCGTACTGATAGGCCACCAGGTAAAGCAATGGCCCGCTGCCGCAAAACAGCACGCGCTCGCCAATGGCGCAGCCCTGATGCTTGAGCGCGATCTGCGCAGCTCCCAGGGTGTAGACCCCGGGTAGCGTCCAGCCCGGCACCGGCAGCACCCGGTCGGTGGCGCCGGCGGCGATGATCAGGCGCTGGTAAGGCAGGTGCGCGGCATGGCCGTCGCGCAGGGTGTCCAGGGCGCCGTGTTCGGCGTTCCACACCAGGGTGCCGGGGCGATAGTCGATGTGCCCGGCGAGCTGGTCGAGGGCCTGGTGCAGCGCGCTGGCCTTGCGAGCCTCGAAGCCGTAGAGCTGGCGCGCCGGTCGCGTGAAGTTGGCCGGTTGGCGGCGATAGATCTGCCCGCCGCCCTGGCTGGCTTCGTCGATCAGGACTGGACGTATACCGTGCTCCACCAGCGTCTGCGCGGCGCGGATCCCGGCGGGGCCGGCACCGACGATCACCACGGCATTCATGACCGGCGCCCCGGTTCGCGCAGCACCTGCTGCCCGGCTTCCAGCGCGGTGGCGCAGGCGCGTACGCGGCGGCCATCGCCCAGCCGTACCCAGCAGTCCTGGCAGGCGCCCATCAGGCAGAACCCGGCGCGCGGCTCGGCGCTGAAGTCGCTGCCGCGCAGGTGCGTTCCACTGGTCAGTACGGCGGTCAGCAGGGTGTCGCCGAGCAAGCCACTGGCCGGCTCGCCGTCGAGGGTGAATTGCAGCACCGGGCGCTGGCGCTCGGCGAGGCGTTTGAACAAGGCCATGTCAGTGCTTCCCTACCAGGACCCGATCCAGGCCATAGACCCGGTCGAGCAGAATCATGGTCACCGCCGTCAGGGCGATCACCAGGGCCGACACCGCAGCCATCATCGGATCGATGGACTCGGTGGCGTAGACGTACATCTTCACCGGCAGGGTCTGGGTGGCCGGGGAGGTGACGAAGATCGACAGGGTCACCTCATCGAAGCTGTTGATGAACGCCAGCAGCCAGCCGCCGGCGATACCGGGCAGGATCATCGGCAGGGTGATCTTGCGAAACAGCGTAAAGCGGCTTGCACCCAGCGATTCGGCGGCCTGCTCGGCGCTGCGGTCGACGCCGATGGCGGCGGCGATCACCAGGCGCAGCACGTACGGAGTGATCACCACCGTGTGCGCCAGCACCAGCCAGGTGAAGCTGCCGTTGACCCCGAGCAGGGCGAACAGGCGCAGTAGCGCCACCCCCAGCACCAGGTGCGGAATGATGATCGGCGACAGGAACAGCACATTGAGAAAGTCGCGCCCCGGGAACTGCAGGCGCGTGATCGCAAGCCCTGCCGGCACCGCGATCAGCGTCGCCAGGCTGGCGGCAAGAAACGCCAGTTGCAGGCTGTTGTTGAAGGCTTCGAGGAAGTCGGCGCGCTCGAACACCGCTTCGAACCAGCGCAGCGAGAACCCCGCCGTGGGCAGGCTCAAGGTGTTTTCCGGAGTGAATGCCACCAGGCACACCACCACCAGCGGTGCGAGCATGAAGACCACCACCAGGCTGTGGAAGGTCAGGGCCAGAGGACCGTTCTTGGACATGAGTTACCCCAGCGATTTCTTGTAGCGGCGTTCGATCATGCGGTTCCACGACAGCATGATCAGCAGGTTGACCAGCAGCAGGGCGATGGCGATGGCCGCGCCCATGGGCCAGTTCAGGTCGGCCAGGTACTGGTCGTAGACCAGCGTGGCGACCATCTTCAGCCGCCGCCCGCCGAGCAGGCCGGGGATGGCGAAGGAGCTGGCGGCCAGGCCGAAGACGATCAACGTGCCGGACAGCACCCCTGGCATCACCTGCGGCAGTACCACCAGGCGCATGACCTTGGCCTGGCTTGCCCCAAGTGACAGCGCGGCCTGTTCGGCGGCCGGGTCGAGCTTCTGCAGGCTGGTCCAGACCGGGATGATCATGAACGGCAGCATCACGTGGACGAGCGCGACGATCACCGCGAACGGGGTGTACAACAGCTTCATCGGCGCGCCACCCAGGGCCTGGATGGCGTGGTTGATCAGCCCGTCGGCGCCCAGCAACAGGCTCCAGCCGAAGGCGCGCACCACCACCGAAATCAGCAGCGGAGTGAGGATCACCACCAGGAAGATCGAGCGCCACGGGCTGCCCATGCGGCTGAGGATGTAGGCCTCGGGTACACCGATCACCACGCACAGCAGGGTCACCAGGGCGCTGATCCAGAAGGTGCGCCAGAAGATTTCGAGGAAATAGCTGTCGCCGAGCAGCGCCAGGTAGTGCTCGAAGGTCCAGTGGTCGGCACGGATGCCGACTTCGTAGTCGAACACATTGAACGACAGCACCAGGGTCAGCAGCAGCGGCACGATCAGCAGTGCGGCGAACAGTGCCAGCGCTGGTGCCGACAGCCAATAGCCGCGCAGGTCACGGTGTTGCCTGGCGCAGGCGGCGGGGGCAGGCACGGCGCTGTTCATGCGCTCACCTCGTCGGCGGCGAGCACCCGCAGCAGCTCGGGCTGCCAGTCCAGGCCGACATCGACACCTTCGCCGAGCGGAGCGCTGCCATCGTTGCGCCGCACCACGGTCAGCTCGCCCAGCGGCGTACCGATGCGGTACAGCCATTGGCTGCCAAGGAAGTAGCGGGTCAGGATGCGGCCTTGCAGGCGACCGACGCCGTTGTCGAGCAGGTCGATCTTTTCCGGGCGCAGGCTCAGGGTCAGGCTGGCGTCGCGGCAGTGGTGCACCTGCGGCAGGCCTGCGCCGTCCAGCTCGCCGGGCAACAGGTTGGCCTTGCCGACGAAGTCGGAGATGAAGCGGGTGCGCGGGTGTTCGTAGAGGCGATATGGCTCGTCGACCTGGGTGACACGTCCGGCCTGCATCACCACCACGCGATCGCTGATCGACAGGGCTTCGGCCTGGTCATGAGTGACCATCAGTGTGGTGATGCCGACTTCGCTCTGGATCCTGCGGATCTCGAACTGCATCTCCTCGCGCAGGTTGGCGTCGAGGTTCGACAGCGGCTCGTCGAGCAGCAGCACCGGTGGCTCGATCACCAGCGCCCGGGCCAGGGCCACACGCTGGCGCTGGCCACCGGACAGCTCGCGTGGGTAGCGTTCGGCGTGCCGCTCCAGGCGCACCAGTGCCAGTACCTCGGTCACCTTGCGGCGAATCTCGGTTTCGGGCTGCTTGCGCATGCGCAGGCCGAAGGCGACGTTGTCGGCCACGGTCATGTGCGGGAACAGGGCGTAGCTCTGGAATACCACGCCCAGGCCACGGCTGCTGGGCTTGGCGTGGGTGATGTCGCGCCCGTCGAGCAGGATGCGGCCGCTGCTGACGTCGACGAAGCCGGCGATCATCTGCAGGGTGGTGGTCTTGCCGCAGCCTGAAGGCCCGAGCAAGGAGACGAACTCGCCTTGTTCGATGGCGAGGTTGGTGGCGACCACGGCGTCGATTGCGCCGTAGCGTTTGCAAAGATTGTCCAGTTGCAGAAAGGCCATGACTGCGTTCCACCTGTCTTTTGTCGCGTGTCGGGCACGCTTGTTGTTGGGGCAGATGCAAGGAGGCAAATCGAGGACCGATGAATACTCACGAGGCCACCGGTGTGTTGTTCGATTTGTCCCGGTGGACGCAGAGTAGGCGCAAGCCTAGGATGGCCTCAATGGCGAATTTCACTGAGTCGAGCACTATTTTCAGTTTTATTCGTTCAATGAAATTCTGATGAGGAAAAGCGCAAGTTGAATTCCGATAAGCGAAATCAGGAAGAACCAGGGGTCAGTGTGGTCTCGCGTTTGTTCGCGGTGTTGAGGGTGTTGGGCGAGGCGCCGGTGGAGGGCATGCGGGTGATCGAGCTGGCCGAGCAGGTGGGCCTGTCCCAGCCGACCGTGCACCGGCTGGTGCGCAGCCTGGTGGATGAAGGCATGGTCGAGCAGGAGGCGCGCAGCAAGCGTTATCGCCTGAGCCTGGCGTTCTTTGCCCTGGCGGCGCGGGCAGGCAACAGCGGTAATCTGCGCGATCTGGTGCGACCCAGCTTGCTGCGCCTGTCGGCGTCGCTGGGTGACTCGCTGTTTCTGCTGGCGCGCAGCGGCTTCGATGCGGTGTGCCTGGATCGCAGCGAAGGGCCGTATCCGATCCGTACCTTCACCGGCGATATCGGTGGGCGTGTGGCGTTGGGCGTGGGGCAGGGGAGCCTGGCGATCCTGGCGTTCCTGCCGGAGGAGGAGCGCGAGGCGGTGATTCGCAACAACCTGCCGCGGCTACGGGATTTCCACCTGTACGACGAGGTGTTCCTGCGCGCGGAGGTGGAGAACGTGCGGCGCCAGGGGTATGCCGCGCGCAACACCGGCGTGTTGCCAGGCATGGCCGGGCTGGCGGTGCCGATCCTCGATGGCAATGGCCATGCCGTGGCGGCGTTGAGCGTGGCGACCATCAGCGACCGGCTGGGGCCGGAGCGCCTGCCGATGGTGGTCGAATTGCTCAAGCGCGAAACCACGGCGATCGGGCCAAGGATCAATCCGTTCGACCCGACCCTGCGGCATCCTTCGCGAGTGTTTGGGGAGTGAACACCGCAGTAGCGCCGATCAGGTCCTGAACTGTTCCATCAGCGCCTGCTGTTGATTGGCCAGCCGGTTGAGCGCCTGGCTGATCCGCGCCGACTCTTCGGCCTGCCCTGACAACGACTCGGTCACATCGCGAATACCCGCCACGTTGCGGTTCACCTCTTCGGCCACCGCGCTCTGTTCCTCGGCCGCCGAGGCGATCTGCAGGTTCATGTCGCTGATCACCGCCACCGCCTCGCCGATCCGTTGCAAAGCCGGGAGCGCCTGGTCCATGCGCTGGGCATTGTCCTGGGCCTGGCGTTGGCCGGCCTGCATGGCATCGACCACGTCGCGCGTGCCTTGCTGCAAGCCTTCGATCACCACGCGGATCTCCTCCACCGATACCTGGGTGCGCTGGGCCAGGTTGCGCACTTCGTCGGCGACCACGGCAAACCCGCGCCCGGCTTCGCCCGCACGTGCAGCCTCGATGGCGGCATTGAGCGCCAGCAGGTTGGTCTGCTCGGCAATCGCACGGATCACCTCCAGTACAGAGCCGATCTGCTCACTGCGTCCGGCCAGTGAACGGGCTTCGTCCATGGCCGCATCCATGCCCGCGGCCAGGTTGGCGATGGTCTGGCGAGTGCTGGCGATCAGTTGCAGGCCCTCCTGGCTGGCCTGGTCGGCGCCGCGCGCGGCTTCGGCGGCCTGCGAGGCGTTGTGGGCGACATCCTGCGCCGTGGCGCTCATCTCGTTGGCGGCGGTGGCCACCTGCTCGATCTCGCGATGTTGCAACTGCATGCCGGCACTGGTCTGGCTGGCGATGGCGGCCGACTGGTCAGCCGTGCCGCGTGCTTCGTGCAGCGACGCCTTGACCTGGGCGATCACCGGCTGGAGCTTGTCGAGGAAGCGGTTGAACCAGCCTGTCAGTTGGCCCAGTTCGTCGTCGCGGGCGTAGTCCAGGCGACGGGTCAGGTCGCCCTCGCCGCTGGCGATATCGCGCAAGCGTTCGGCCACGGCAAGGATCGGCCGCGTCACGCCGCGCGCGGTCAGCCACACCAGCAGCAGGCCGAACACGGCGGCGACCAGGCCGATCAGCAGGCTGCTGAGGTTTGCCTGCTGATTGTGTGCGTCCAGGCGCTGGTTGACCGCCACGGCAGGGGCGCGCAGCACCGCTTCCGGCACTTCCAGCAGCACCTGCCATGGCGCGGCGTCGGGGATCGGTGCGAACGGGTGGGCAACGCGCAGCATCCCGCCTTCCTGGCGCTCGACCGGCTGGCCGGCACGCATCGGTGCCAGCAGTTCGCGTACCGCCTCACCCAGCGCCTGCTCCAGGGGCTTGCTCAACTGGCTGGCGTCCTGGCTGTGTCCGGCCAACAGGCCGACAGGGCTGACGATGCTGACCTGGCCCTGGCCTTCGAACAGCTCCTGGCGCCCGGCCAGGCTCAGTTGCTGCAGGTTGTCCAGGCCAATGTCCAGGCCGAGCACGCCGATCACCTTGCCGTTTTCCAGCAGTGGCAGCGCGATGCTCGTCATCAATACCTGACGGCCGTTGACTTCGTCGAAGTACGGGTCGAGCACACAGGCCTTGGCAGTTTCCAGCGGGCAGGTCAGCCAGCGGTTGTAGGCTGAGCCGTTGGCGCCAACGCGGGTGTCGGCCAGCATCGATTCGGGCATCGCTTCGGAGGCGACCTCGCCGGAGTCTTCGCGTGACCAGTACAGCGAGAAGCGCCCTTGCTCGTTGCTGCCCAACTCGGCCTGGCCGCTGAAACGTGCGTCCTGATGCTCCAGAGCGTCCGGTTGAAATACCAGGTAGAGGCCGATCAGGTCGGGGTTGCCTGCCAGCGCGGCACCGGCTTCCTTGACCAGGTCGCTGCGCAATTGGTCACCGCCGCGTGCCCTGAGCACCTGCACCAGGCGGGCGAAACCGTTGCCGTATTGATAGGCATCCATGAAATAGCGCTGGATGCGCAGCGACTGGGTCTCGGCGTGGGCCTGCAGGCGCAGCCGCGCGCTCTGGTCGAGCAACTCGGTGTTGGCAGTGAACACCTGTTCGGCGCTGCGCCGGGACTGGATCAGCGAAGTGGCGACAAGCAAGGCGACCACCGCCAGCAGACACAGGCCGGCAAGCAGGGTGATTTTCCACTGGATGGAGAGACGGCGCAGCGACATGGAGCGTTTCCTTCTCGATCAAGACAACGCCCGCGTTCAGGCGCGGGCGTTGTCGGCAGGGTGGTTCATTCGGCCACGTAGCTTGGCGGGGCGACACGGAACGCCTTGGTCAGCCAGGCCAGGTACAGCACGCCGCACAAGGCCCAGGCGCCGCCGAACGCCAGCGAATGCTCGTCCAGGTCGATCCACAGTACGGCGATGATGCAAAAGCCTATCGTCGGCAGCACCAGATACTTGAGGTTGTTGGTCAGGCCCTTGTTGCGCCGCTCGCGAACATAGCAATGGTTGATGACCGACAGGTTGACGAAGCTGAAGGCCATCAGTGCGCCGAAGTTGATCACCGAGGTGGCGGTCACCAGGTCGAAGAAGATCGCCGACAGGGCGACCACACCCACCACCACGATGTTCAGCACCGGTGTGCGATAGCGCGGGTGCAGACGGGCGAACAGGCGGGCCGGGATCACCTTGTCGCGGCCCATCACGAACAGCAGGCGGGACACGCTGGCCTGGGACGCCAGGCCCGAGGCGATGGTGTTGATCACCGTGCAGGCGATGAACACCGACTGGAACAGCTTGCCACCGACGTACAGGGCGATTTCCGGCAGGGCGGCTTCATGATCCTGGAAGCGGTCCATGGTCGGGAAGTACGCCTGGATGAAGAACGACATGGTGATGAACACCACGCCACCGATCAGGGCGATCAGAAAGATCGCGCGCGGGATGGTGCGCGCCGGGTCGCGGGTTTCTTCTGACAGGCAGGTGACGGCGTCGAAGCCCAGAAACGAGAAGCACAGGATGGTTGCGCCGGCGACCAGTGCACTGAACTGCGTCTGTTCATCGGCGAACGGCATCAACGTCCAGGCCGTTCCCAGCCCTTCGCCCTGGTGCAGGCCGCGCACGCAAAGGTAGACGAACACGGCCATGATCGCGATCTGCACCGCCACGAACAGGGTATTGAAGTTGGCCACCAGGTTGATGCTGCGCATATTGACCAGGCTGATCAGGGTGACGAATGCCACCACCCACACCCATGCCGGGACCTCGGGGAACATCGCCGACAGGTACAGCTTGGCCAACAGGGCGTTGACCATCGGCAGCAACAGGTAGTCGAGCAGCGACGACCAGCCGACCAGGAAACCCACGTGCGGGTTGATCGCACGTTGCGTGTAGGTGTAGGCCGATCCCGACTCCGGGAAACGCCGTACCAGCGTGCCGTAGCTCACGGCGGTGAACAGGATGCCCAGCAGGGCCAGGATGTAGGCGCTGGGCACGTGACCGGCGGTGATGCCGGAGACGATGCCGAAGGTGTCGAAGACGGTCATTGGCGCGATGTACGCCAGGCCGATGATCACTACCTGCCAAAGGCGCAGGGACTTGCGAAACTGCTCGTGACGGCTGGCAGGGTGCTCAGGCTGCATGCTGGCACTCCCGGCGATGACGGGACGAGGCGGGCGACGGGCACGGCAAGGTCGGGCGGATGAGCTCCATGTTGTTCACCTTTTATAGCGGAGCGAAGGTTCGCGCGTGGCGCGGGAGTCAGTATGGGCGAGGCCGGCGAAACGGCGGCGCCTGGGGGCAGGGGCGGACAGGCATGATGGCGGCGCGGTCTTTTTTTGGTGTATAGGGCGCGGAGCAAGGTGGGGAAAATAAAAGACGATTGGACGGTTGGGTGTCAAGTTAAACATGACAGAGTGATAAGTTTACAGGTTTTTATCGGCTTTTTATCCACTCTTTAACCTTGTTATATGATTTTCACAGTAAAAAGCAGATTTTGGTGTTCGTAAAATTTTACGATCCTTGTCGTGGGTCATGCCTCTTGTGGCGGTTTGATCAGTGAGGAAAGATGTGCTCCGTGCAGTTGCCACCCGTCGGCAGTTGTAGGACGCGTCGCAAGTGCAGGAAAATCTCCCGGGCGAACACCGCGGCCGGCAAGCGACAGTGCTACGCTTGGCACCCCCGGTCGCGTGCTTCGCGCCACCATCAGCCCTATGGACAGCAATCGGTTCTATTCATGAAGAAATCAGTAGGCATCCTTTCCGGCCTGGCCGTCGCCATCGCCGTCGTCACCACTGCCGGCGCCTGGTACACCGGCAAACAGCTGCCGACGGAACTGGAGCAGTCCATCGCCCGCGGCAACGCGGAGTTGCAGAAGGCGCTGGTCGGTACGGGTGGCACCATGACCATCGAGTTGGTCTCGCTTGACCAGCACCTGTTCACCAGCGACGCGCAGTACCGGCTCAAGGCCAACGACCTGCGCCTCGGCGAGGGTGAGCCGGTGAGCTTCGAGGTCGGTGTGATCGACCATATCGAGCATGGCCCTTTCCCTTGGTCGCGGGTCAAGGCGCTCAAGCTGCTGCCGGTGATGGCGGTCAGCAACAGCCAGTTGCAGAAGGATGACGGCACCGCATCGTGGTTTGCCGCTGCAGGCGACAAGTCGCCGGTGGTTGGCCAGGTCAGCCTGGGCTATGGCGGTGGCGTCGAGAGCGACATCCGGCTGGCGCCGGTGAAGCTGGACGAAGGTGATGGCAATGTCCTCGACTTCGCGGGCATGCAACTGGTGCTCAAAGGGGATCGTGAAGGCAAGGCGGTGGAAATCCACGGCAATGCCGAGCGCCTGGACATGACCCTGGTCGGTGATGATCATCCACCGGTCAAGTTGCAGTTCAACGGCTTCAAGATCGGTGGCGAGCTGACCAGTACCGGCCACGACATGATCTATGTCGGCCACCTGAACCTGCTGCTGGCCGATCTGCAAGCCACGCTCGGACCGAAGCAGGATGTGCTAGTGCTCAAGGGGCTGGAGCAGAACAGCCTGTACAGCGCCGAGGGCCAGGACAAGCTGGGTGGGCGCCTGGAGTACAAGGTGTCCGACATCACCTACGCCGGTCGCGCAGTGGGCAGCGGGCAGATGGTGCTGAGCATGAAGTCGGTGAACATGCCGGCCACTCAGGCACTGCTGGAGTGGTACCAGACCAAGGCGCCCGAGCTGCAGGAGGCCGCTGCCCGTGGCGAGGCGGTGCCGTCGCTGAACATGAGTCCGGAGGAGACCGCCAAGGTCCAGGGCGACCTGCAGAAATTGCTGGCCGACAAGCCACAACTGGCGGTGGAAGACCTGTCGTTCAAGACGGCCAATGGCCAGAGCCACTTCAACCTGTCGCTGGACTTCGCCAATCCGACCTCCTTCGACCTGCCGCCGGACCAATTTGCCAAGCAGCTGATCACGCGCCTGCAGGGCAAACTGTCGGTGTCCAAGCCAATGGTCGTGGATCTGGTGACGTTGCAAGCGTTGCTCGATGGCCAGAATGATCCTCAGGCCATTGCCCAGCAAGCCGGTCAGGCAGGCAACATGTTCGGCGTGATGGCGCTGCAGAGTGGGATGGCGCTGGAAGAGGGCAGCGATATCGTGTCGAAGCTGAACTATGCCGATGGGATGGTCGACTTCAACGGCAAGAAGATGACTGTCGAAGAGTTTGCCATGTTGATGAGCATGCACCTGGCAGCCTTGTCGCCGCAGGGCTGACGATTCCCGAGAGGGCTTCGCGGGTAAGCCCGTTCCTGCAGTGTCAATGCACCTGTGGGGACGGGTTCCTCCGTGAATGCCTCATCCCTTTCAAAAACCCTTTTGCATTCCCCCGATTGCCTGTAGCCTTCGCCGTCCGATAATAATCCGCGCCCGCAGATGGGCCGCGATGGCCCGCCACTGCCGGCCATCCGGCACCGTTAGCCGATCTGCCAGGGCCGGGTGGTACACTCGACTGACGCGCACGCAGGTCCAGCGATCATGACCCAGATTTCCGAACGTCTCCTGGTTCAAGCCCACCTTGACGCCAAGCAGCCCCATCCGCTGACGCCCGCGCAGGAGGCCGATTACCGTGCGGCCATCGCTGCCGAGCTCAAGGCACAGAACGCGGTTCTGGTTGCCCACTTCTACTGCGATCCGGTGATCCAGGCCCTGGCCGAGGAGACCGGTGGTTGCGTTTCCGACTCCCTCGAAATGGCCCGCTTCGGCAAGAACCATCCGGCTGACACCGTGGTGGTCGCCGGTGTGCGTTTCATGGGCGAGACCGCGAAGATCCTTACCCCGGAAAAGCGCATCCTGATGCCGACCCTGGAAGCTACCTGCTCCCTTGACCTGGGCTGCCCGGTAGAGGAGTTCTCGGCATTCTGCGACCAGCACCCGGAGCGTACCGTGGTGGTTTACGCCAACACCTCGGCAGCGGTAAAGGCGCGTGCCGACTGGGTGGTGACCTCCAGCTGCGCGTTGGAGATCGTCGAGACCCTGATGGATAACGGCGAGACCATCATCTGGGGCCCGGACCAGCACCTGGGCCGTTACATCCAGAAGAAAACCGGCGCCGACATGTTGCTGTGGGATGGTGCCTGCATCGTTCACGAAGAATTCAAGTCGCGCCAGTTGGCCGACATGAAGGCGCTGTATCCGGATGCCGCGATCCTGGTGCACCCGGAGTCGCCGGAGTCGGTGATCGACCTGGCCGATGCCGTGGGTTCGACCAGCCAGCTGATCAAGGCTGCGCAGACGCTGCCCAACAAGACCTTCATCGTCGCCACCGACCGCGGCATCTTCTACAAGATGCAGCAGCTGTGTCCGGACAAGGTATTCGTCGAAGCGCCGACCGCCGGCAATGGCGCCGCCTGCCGCAGTTGCGCGCACTGCCCGTGGATGGCGATGAACACGCTGGAGCGCACGCTGGATTGCCTGCGCAAGGGCAGCAATGAAATCTTCGTCGAGCCGGCGCTGATTCCGCGTGCGATCAAGCCACTGAACCGGATGCTGGACTTTACCCAGGCGGCGCGTCTCAAGCTCTCCGGTAACGCCTGACGCCAGACTGCCGCTCCCTCAGTGAGTGATGCCCTCGCTCGCTGTGGGAGCGGGCTCGTCCCGCGATTGGGGCGCGCAGCGGCCCCTGTCCATATCAGCGCATCATGTCCTTGACCATCCGCTGCTGTTCCATGATCTCCCGCTGGCGCTGGTCGATCTGCGACGCCAGTGGGAAGTTGCTTCCCGCCCGGCGTTTGGCGTAGTCCAACTGCTGGATCGCCTGGTCGAAATCACCCACCAGCGTGAAGTACTCCGCCCGTGCCCGGTGCAGGCCAATCGTGTTGCCCGACAGGCCGCGCACCTCGGCCACCTCATACCAGACATCCGGATCGTCTGGCCGGTTTTTCACCAGGTCGTCCAGCACCTTTTCCGCCTCGGCCGGCTTGCTCTGCTTGACCAGCAGGTCGGCGCTCACCTGCTTGAGCGGGTAGTTGCCCGGATACAGCCCCTGCATGCGGGTGACTCGCTGCTGGGCATCGGCCAGGCGGTTGTTGGTGATGTCCAGGTCGATCTGCGCCAGGTTGTAGGTGATGTCGTTGGGCGCCTTGGCCAGCAGCGGCTTGAGGTTTTCCCGTGCCTCGTTCAACTGGCCACCCTTGATCTGCGCCAGGGCCAGGCCGTAGCGGGCTGCGTCAATGTTGGGGTTTTCGTCGAGCTGGGCACGGAAACGCTTGGCGGCAAGGCCAGGTGTGCCTTCGTAGGTGAGGGCAACACGGGCACGGATCAGTTGGTAGCGCAGGCTGTCCTCGACACCGCCCTTGGGCGCCTGTTCTGCGCGGTTGCGGGTGTCGGCGATACGCGATTCGGTGACCGGGTGGGTCAGCAGGAATTCCGGTGGCTTGGCGTCATAGCGATACTGGCGGGCCAGGCGCTCGAACATGCTCGGCATGTTGCGCGGGTCGTAGCCGGCCTTTTCCAGGTTGAGGATGCCGATGCGGTCGGCCTCCTGCTCGTTCTGCCGCGAGAAGCGTCGTTGCTCCTGCAGGGCCGCGGCCTGGGTGCCGGCGATCACGCCGATCCCGGCATCGCCACCCCCGCCGGCGGCCAGTACGATACCGGCCAGCAGCGCCGCCATCATCGGCAGCTGCATACGCTGCTGGGCCTCGACACCGCGAGCGAAGTGGCGCTGCGACAAGTGCGCCAGTTCGTGGGCCAGCACCGAGGCGTACTCGCCTTCGGTCTGGGCGTTGAGGAACAGGCCGCCGTTGACCCCGACGATGCCGCCGGGCGCGGCGAAGGCGTTGAGTTCGCGGCTGTCGATCAGGATGAATTCCAGGCGTCGGTCCTGCAACTGGCTGGTCTCGGCCAGTTTGTACACGCTGGTCTCGACGTAGTCCTTGAGCTGCGGGTCGTTGAGCTGGTTGACCTGGCCGCGCAGCAGGCTCAGCCAGGCACGGCCCAGGTCGTGCTCCTGTTTCGGCGAGACGATCGCAGAGCTGGCATCCCCCAGCGACGGCAGGTCGTCGGCGTGGCCAGGAAGGGCCATCAGGCAGGCCAGCGTCAGCAGGGTGGGGCGCAGTAGATTCATGCAGAAGCTCGCGTCGATCAAAAACCCTTACTGTAGCCCGCTCGCACCTTGGCGACCAGTGGCGGTATCCTACCGACATCGTCTGCAACACCTTGTTGCGCCCGCCATGGAGACCCCCGATGATCGATACCCCGACCTGCGATGCTGAGCTCGACGCCAGCGGGCTGAACTGCCCACTGCCGCTGCTCAAGGCGAAAATGGAGCTCAATCGCCTGGCCAGCGGCGCGGTCCTCAAGGTGGTGGCCACCGATGCCGGCTCGCAGCGTGACTTTCGCACTTTTGCCCAGCTTGCCGGTCATACGCTGCTTCGCGAAACGGCCGAGTCAGGGATCTACACCTATTGGCTGCGCAAGGCCTGAGTCTTTTTTCCCAAGGATCGTCAATGTTCAAAGTGCTTCGCGACTGGATGCAGCGCTACTTTTCCGATGAGGAAGCGGTGGTGTTGGCGGTCCTGCTGTTCCTGGGCTTCACCGTGGTACTCACGCTCGGTGGCATGCTCGCGCCGGTGCTGGCGGGCATGGTCCTGGCGTTCCTCATGCAGGGGCTGGTCAACGCTCTGGAGCGCTTCAAGGTGCCGACGCGCATGGCGGTGTGGCTGGTGTTCGCCCTCTTCATGGGGGCGCTCGGAGTGTTCCTGGTGGTGCTGGTGCCGCTGCTGTGGCACCAGTTGATCACCCTGTTCAATGAGTTGCCGGGCATGCTTGGCAAATGGCAATCGCTGTTGTTGTTGCTGCCCGAGCGCTATCCGCACCTGGTTTCGGACGAGCAGGTGCTGCGCGCCATCGAGTCGGTGCGCGGTGAAATCGGCAAGTTCGGCCAGTGGGCGCTGACGTTCTCGCTCTCCAGCCTGCCGCTGCTGGTCAACGCGATGATCTATCTGGTGCTGGTGCCGATCCTGGTGTTCTTCTTCCTGAAGGACCGCGAGATGATCGCCCGTTGGGTCAGCGGCTACCTGCCGCGTGAGCGCAGGTTGCTGACCCGCGTGGGCGACGAGATGAATCGGCAGATCGCCAACTACATCCGCGGCAAGGGCATCGAGATCCTGATCTGCGGGATCGCCACCTATATCGCTTTCATCAGCCTGGGGCTCAACTACGCGGCCCTGCTGGCGCTGCTGGTGGGGTTGTCGGTGGTGGTGCCCTACGTGGGGGCGGTGGTGGTGACCGTGCCTGTGACCCTGATCGCGCTGTTCCAGTGGGGCTGGGGTGATCAGTTCATCTATCTGATGGCGGTGTACGCGATAATCCAGGCGCTGGATGGCAACGTGTTGGTGCCGCTGCTGTTCTCGGAGGCGGTAAGCCTGCACCCGGTGGCAATCATCTGCGCGGTGCTGCTGTTCGGTGGGCTGTGGGGGTTCTGGGGGATCTTCTTCGCCATTCCCCTGGCGACGCTGTTCAAGGCGGTGCTCGATGCCTGGCCGAGGCAGGAGCCTACGGTGGCGCCACTGCTGTAGGGGCGTAGCGTTCTTCCTCGCGGGCAAGTCGGAACGCCGAACTTGCCCACGAAGCAATCCAAGGCGATATCAGGCCTTGTTCAGGGCCTGCGCTGCCGCCAGCACCGCATCCACATGCCCGGGCACCTTCACCCCGCGCCATTCCTGGCGCAGCACACCGCCCTTGTCGATCAGGAAGGTGCTGCGGTCCACGCCCAGGTATTCCTTGCCATACAGCTTCTTCAGCTTGATCACGTCGAACAGCTGGCACAGCGCCTCGTCCTTGTCGCTGATCAGCTCGAAGGTGAAGCCCTGCTTGGCCTTGAAGTTTTCGTGCGACTTGATGCCGTCACGCGAGACGCCCAGCACCACGGTGTTGGCAGCCTTGAAGGCTTCGTGCTGGTCACGGAAACCCTGGCCCTGGGTGGTGCAGCCCGGCGTGCTGTCCTTCGGGTAGAAGTACAGCACCACCTGCTGGCCCTTGAGCGCGGACAGGCTGATGGTCTGGCCGCTGGTGGCCTGGGCCTGGAAGTCGGCAACGGGTTGGTTGATGGCAACGGCCATGGGAGCTCCTTAGACAGGGTTCTGTGGGCGCCAGGGTTCGATCAGGGCGTCCAGGTTCAGGGCGTCGGCGAAATCCAGGAACTGGTCGCGCAGCCAGCTGATCTGGGTGCCGGCCGGCAGGATCACGGTGAACTGGGCGTTGAGCATGCTGCTGCCAGTCTGCGGGGCGAGGTAGGTGTCGCAGGTCATCCCGTCGAGCTCGACGCGGTGGTCGAGGAAGAACTGGCACAGCTCGTTGATGATGTCCGGGCGATAGGCGGCGCTGACGTAGGCCACGTAGGGCAGGGCCTGTGGGCGAACCTCCTGCTCGGCGCTGCGCACCACATCGAGGGTCAGGCCGTGCTTCTTGCCAAGGCCGGGCAGGGTGGTCTCAAGACGGGCCAGGGCATCCCAGCTGCCACCGACCTGCAGTACCAGGGCGCTGGTTTCGCCGTGGCGCGACAGGCGCGAGGTGACCACCGCGCAGCGGTTTTCGAAGGCCGCGCGGCTGAGGACGTTGGCAAGCTCCATGGGATTGGGGCCCAGGGCACTGATGACGAGGAATTGTTCGCGGGGGGCGGTGGACATGCAGCATTCCTAAAGCGATGAGCGGTCGGCGAAGGACGAGAGCTGGCCTCCCTGTCACCCGCATTCGCAGCCCTTTGGAGGGTGACGAAGTACAGGCGTGGAGCACTGTCGACGGCCCGGCGGGCCGCACTGCGCCGATCAAAGAATCAAGGGTAGCGAAAAGCGAGGCCGAGGGGAATGCTCCGCCCGCCAGCTTCGCTTGTGCAAGGTCGATGGCGCCAGTACCATTACCGCTCTCTTTTTCCGGCAGGAGCAGTTTCATGATCGCGGGCAGTATGGTGGCATTGGTCACACCCATGGATGCACAAGGGCGTCTGGATTGGGACAGCCTCGATAAACTGGTCGACTTCCACCTGGAAAAGGGCACCCACGCGATCGTAGCGGTCGGCACCACTGGCGAATCCGCCACGCTTGACGTCGAAGAGCACATCCTGGTGATCAAGCACGTGGTCGAGCGCGTCAAGCGCAGCGCCCGCCGCATCCCGGTGATCGCCGGCACCGGCGCCAACTCCACCGCCGAAGCCGTGCACCTGACGCAGAACGCCAAGAACGCCGGCGCCGACGCCTGCCTGCTGGTGGTGCCGTACTACAACAAGCCGACGCAAGAAGGCCTGTACCAGCACTTCAAGCACATCGCCGAAGCCGTCGACATCCCGCAGATCCTCTATAACGTGCCCGGCCGCACCTCGTGCGACATGCAGGCCGAGACCGTGATCCGCCTGTCGAAGGTCAAGAACATCATCGGCATCAAGGAAGCCACCGGCGACCTGGCCCGTGCCAAGGCCATCATCGAGGGCGTCGACAGCGACTTCATCGTCATGTCCGGCGACGACCCGACGGCCGTCGAGCTGATCCTGATGGGCGGCAAGGGCAACATTTCCGTCACTGCCAACGTCGCCCCGCGCGAAATGGCCGATCTGTGCGAGGCCGCCCTTGAGGGCAATGCCGAGAAGGCCCGCGCGATCAACGAAAAACTCATGCCGCTGCACAAAGACCTGTTCTGCGAAGCCAACCCGATCCCTGTGAAGTGGGCGCTGGTGGAAATGGGCCTGATGCACAAGGGCATTCGCCTGCCGCTGACCTGGCTGAGCGAAGGCTGTCACGAAAAAGTCCGTACTGCCTTGCGCCAGTCCGGCGTACTGGTTTAATCGAGGAAGTACACCGCATGAAGCGACTGGCTGGTCTTTCCGCGCTCGCCCTGATCATCTCCAGCACCAGCGGGTGCGGCTGGCTGTGGGGCGAGGATGGCTATTTCCGCGACCGCGGCAGCGATTACCTGCAGGCGCACCCGACTGCGCCGATGCAACTGCCGCCGGACGCCGCCAACGTCAAGCGTCTGGATCCGCTGCTGCCGATCCCGCGCAACGTGGCCGACGACAACGCCACTGGCGAGTTCGAAGTGCCGCGTCCGCAGCCGCTGTCGGCCAGCGCCGACGTCAGCGATTTCACCCTGCAGCGCAGCGGTGCCAACCGTTGGGTGCTGGCCCAGCGCTCGCCGGCCGAAGTCTGGCCGGTCGCGCGCCAGTACTTTGAAGACAATGGTTTCCGCATCGCGCAAGAGCGTCCGCAGACCGGTGAATTCAACACCACCTGGCAGCGTTTCGACGAATTGTCCGCCTCGCTCGGCCAGCGTCTGGCCAGCACCTCTAGCAGCCCGGACAGCGAAGTGCGCGTCCGTGTGCGCATGGAGCCTGGCGTGCAGCGCAATACCTCCGAGGTGTACGTGGTCAGTGTCGAGCGCCCGGCCGGCAGCACTGCCGAGCCTGATTTCCCGAGCACTTCGACCAACACCGGCGTCGATGCGCTGCTGGTCGACGAGCTGCTCGCCAGCATGAACCGCAGCGCCGAGAAGGGCGGTTCGGTGTCGCTGCTGGCGGCACGCGATTTCGATGCCCCAAGCCAGGTCAGCCTGAGCGAAGACGGCAGCGGCAACCCGGTGCTGTTCCTGGGCTCGGACCTGGACCGCGCCTGGTCTGGTGTAGGCCGCGCCCTGGAGCAGGGCGAATGGCGTGTCGAGGACATCAACCGCAGCCTGGGCCTGTACTACATCAACCTGTCGGAGAAACCCGAGGACAAGCAGAACGAGCCGGGCTTCTTCAGCCGCCTGTTCGGCAGCGCGCCGAGCAAGGAAGAGCGTGAGGCACGTGCCGAGCGCTACCAGGTTCGCTTGAGCAAGGTGGGCGAGTCGGTCCAGGTTACCGTGGAGAAGAACATCAACACCGTGGCCCCGGCCGATGTGGCCCGCCGCGTGCTGAGCGCGATCCAGGACCGTCTGGGCTAAGTGCGCTTCGCGGTACTGGGAAGCGGTAGCCAAGGAAATGGCACGCTGATCGCCAGTGACGATACCTTCGTCCTGGTCGATTGCGGGTTCTCCCTGCGCGAGACCGAGCGGCGCCTGGCGCTGCTCGGGGTGTCGCCAGCACAACTGAGCGCCGTGCTGGTGACCCACGAACATGCCGACCACGTGCATGGCGTCGGGTTGCTGTCGCGGCGCTACAATGTACCGGTCTACCTCAGCCAAGGGACCTTGCGCGGCATGCGCAAGCCGGTGGAGGTCGCCGGTTTTCTCGGTTGTGGGGACGTACTGGACATCGGCAGCCTGCAGGTCAGTGCCGCGCGGGTCGAGCACGATGCGTTCGAACCCCTGCAATACGTGATCAGTGACGGGCGCCGGCGTTTCGGCATGCTCACAGACCTGGGCAGCTACGATACGTACCTGCTGGAGCGTTACCAGGGCCTCGACGCGTTGCTGATCGAGGCCAATCACTGCCGTGACCTGCTCGCACGCGGGCACTACCCGTACTTTCTCAAGCAGCGGGTTGGCGGCAGCCAAGGACATCTGAACAACCACCAGGCTGCCAACCTGGTGGCCGAGCTGGGCTGGAAGCACCTGCAACACCTGGTGCTGGCCCACCTCAGCAGCAAGAACAACCTGCCACAACTGGCCCGTCAGTGCTTCGTCGACACCTTGGGGTGCGATCCGGACTGGCTCCAGGTGGCGAATCAGGAACACGGGCTCGACTGGCGCGAAATCGCCTAGCCCAACCACTCAAGCAAGCGGAGCCCATCATGGAAAAACGCGACGAACTCTACCGCGGCAAGGCCAAATCGGTTTACAAGACCGACGACGCCGACCGCTTGATCCTGCTGTTCCGTAACGACACCTCGGCGTTCGACGGCAAGCGCATCGAGCAGCTGGACCGCAAGGGCATGGTCAACAACAAGTTCAACGCCTTCATCATGCAGAAGCTCGAAGAGGCCGGCGTGCCGACCCAGTTCGACAAGCTGCTGGGCGACAACGAGTGCCTGGTCAAGAAGCTGGACATGATCCCGGTCGAGTGCGTCGTGCGTAACTACGCGGCCGGCAGCCTGGTCAAGCGCCTGGGCGTCGAGGAAGGCATCCAGCTGACCCCTTCGACCTTCGAGCTGTTCCTGAAGAACGACGAGAAGGGCGACCCCTTCATCAACGAATCCCACGTTGTCGCGTTCGGCTGGGGCACCGCCGAGCAGTTGGTCGAGATGAAGAAGCTGTCGCTGAAGGTCAACGAAGTGCTGAGCAAGCTGTTCGATGACGCTGGCCTGCTGCTGGTCGACTTCAAGCTGGAGTTCGGCGTATTCCACGGTCAGATCGTCCTGGGCGACGAGTTCAGCCCTGACGGCTGCCGCCTGTGGGACAAGGAAACCCGCAAGAAGATGGACAAGGACCGCTTCCGCCAGGGTCTGGGCGATGTCATCGAAGCCTACGAAGAAGTCGCCAAGCGCCTGGGCGTGCCGCTGTAACCCGCACGCTCACGCAAGCGCCTGATACCACGCGAATTTTTTTCGAAAAAGGTTTGCCAGAAACGAAAACGCTGGTATGATGCGCGCCACTGGAGAGATGCCGGAGTGGTCGAACGGGACGGATTCGAAATCCGTTGTACTGGCAACAGTACCTAGGGTTCAAATCCCTATCTCTCCGCCATACCTAAAAGCCCCGCTGATGAAAATCAGCGGGGCTTTTTTATGGGCAAAATTCGACGATAGGTAGGCTCGAGGCTCTCGAGAGTTTGCGGCAGATATCAGCGCTTCGGCCTATAGTCGCGCCGGGTCGTTGCCAATTCAACGACCGGCTTTGATAGGCCACTTCGATAACTGAAACTCGAATTCCTTTTGAAACAGGTTGCTCAGGATCTGGGTGTTGCCTTGAGCATTGCAGACCGATGATTGCCTTGTGTTATGGGTCAGGAGCTGGCTGCGGCCAGAGGCCTGGTCAGGATGGCTTTGACCAGGATGCCAGTAGATCGCTATGGATCTTTGCCGACGGCGGCGCCCCCATCGCGGGACCAACCCGCTCCTACAGTTAGAATGAACCAGGACTAAGCCGAAAGCGCGCCCGAGATTCTCGGGCGCGCTTTTTCAGTTATGCGGAGTTACTTTCCAGCGCTCTGCACAGCACTCGTAAGAACCCGTCACACCCTCAGGCAACAGCCGTGCTGCGTGCAGGCCGGCGGCGATACAGCACGAGCGTTGCAGTGAACGCACACAGCGCTGCGAACATCAGCCAGTAAGCCGGGGCGGCCTTGTCTGACGTGGCATGGATCGCCCAGGTGGACACCGCCGGGGTGAAGCCGCCGAACACCGCGGTGGCGAGGCTATAAGCCAGGGAGAATCCGGCAACACGCACTTCGGTGGGCATGATTTCGGTCAGGGCCGGGATCAGTGCGCCGTTGTACACGCCATAGAGGCACGAGAACCACAGCAGCACCTCCAGCATGTGAGCAAAGCTGGGGGCCTGGGCCAGGTACGACAGCGCAGGATATGCCGTGAGCACGGTCAGCAGGGACATCGCCGCCAGCAGCGGTTTGCGTCCCAGGCGATCGCTCAACGTGCCGCCGATCGGCAGCCACAGGAAGTTGGACACGGCGACCAGCAAGGTCACCATCAATGCGTCACTGGTATCGAGCTGCAGTACGGTTTTGCCAAAGGTCGGGGCGTACACGGTGATCATGTAGAAGGCGGTGGTGGTCATGGCCACCATCAGCATGCCCAGGATCACCACCGATGCGTTGGCGCACAGTGTCTTGAACACCTGGCTCATGGTCGGGCGGTGCTCGCGTTTGGCGAACTCTTCGGTCTCCTGCAAGTTGCGGCGCAGCAGGAAGATGCACGGGACGATCAGGCAGCCCACGGCAAAGGGAATCCGCCATCCCCACTGGGACAACTCCTCGGCGGACAACCACTGATTCAGGCCATAGCCCAGGGCAGCGGCAACCATGATGGAGACCTGCTGGCTGGCCGATTGCCAGCTGGCGTAGAAGCCTTTGCGCCCGGGCGTGGCCATCTCTGCCAGGTAAACAGAAACGCCACCGAGCTCGGCACCGGCCGAGAACCCTTGCAGCAGCCTGCCGAGCAACACCAGGGCCGGCGCCCACAGGCCGATGCTGGCATAGCCGGGTACGAACACGATCAGCAAGGTACCGCTGGCCATGATCGCCAAGGTCACGATCAGGCCTTTGCGTCTGCCGACGTCATCGATGTAGGCGCCGAGGATGATCGCCCCCAGCGGGCGCATCAGGAAGCCTGCGCCGAATACGGCGAAGGTCATCATCAATGAGGCGAATTCGTTGCTGGCAGGGAAGAACGCGGCAGCGATCTGGGTGGCGTAGAAACCGAACAGGAAGAAGTCGAACTGTTCGAGAAAATTGCCGGAGGTCACCCGGAAGACTCTTCCGGCTTTGGACGGTGCTTTGGCAGGGAGGGGGGGATTCATCACGTGCTCCAGCTATTCAGCGAATCTTTGTAAGAGGTTGTAACTAAAGATTCTTGCAGAAAGAGCATGGGTCAAAACATGAAACTTTCATTAGGTAGGCGCTTCCCTCGCGGGACTAGCCCGCGCTTGCAGGTCGTGCGGGCTCGGTAAAAGGGGCTCAATCGAGGCTGTTCCTGAGCGCTGCAAACAGCGCCTCGTACAGTGCCTCCACCTCCGGCAACCCCCTGGCCCGCAGGCAGCCATGGACCAGTCCATGGCCTGGGAAGTCATCGACCGCCACTCCGTCGTCTCTCAACCGTTGTGCATAGCGCAGGCCGTCATCGCGCAGTGGGTCGAATTCGGCCACGGCAATGAAAGCGGGCGCCAGCCTTGTGAGGTCGCGGGCGAGCAATGGCAGCGCCAGCGGGCTGTGAGTGGTAGAGGGCAGATAGACGTTCAGGCAGGCGCGCATGTCGTCGACAGACAACAGCGGTGCATCGGCACATTCGCGTCGCGACACGCTGTCCTCGTCACCCAGCGCTGGATAGATCAGCGCCTGCATGCGCGGCTGCGGCTCATCCGCTTCACGCAGTGCCAGGCACAGAGCGGCGGCGAGATTGCCCCCGGCGCTGTCGCCGATGGCTACCAGTCGTGTGGGGTCAACCGGTACATCCAGCGCGCCATCGCGCAGGGCGCGCCAGACGGCGAGGCTGTCGTGCAGGGCGGCGGGGAAGGGGTGTTCCGGCGCGAGTCGGTAATCCACCGCGACCACCGCCACTCCCAAGCACGCCGTCAGTTCGGCGCAGAAGAACGCGTGTGAGTCGAGCCCACCGAGCATCCAGCCACCACCATGCATAAATAGCAGCGCTGGCCACCCTCCGGCCGGTGCTGCTTGTGCCGGTTGGAACACGCGCAACGGCACCAGTCCCGGCATATTCAAATCTCGCACCTGCACGCCTTCCGGGCATGGCGGGGTGAAGGCTGCGGCCATGCGCGAATAGGCCGCGCGCTGGGCTGCCAGTGCAGGATCGGCCACGCCGAAGGCGCGGGTCCGCTCGATGAAGGCCTGCATGTCGGCCGAGAGAGGGTAGCGCTGCATTACTGTTGCGCGACCAATGCCGCATTGGCGGGCTTGCCGTCGAATGTGGTCACGCCCTCGAGCCAGGCCGAGACCTGCTCGGGGTGCGCCTTGAGCCAGTCTCGAGCGGCATCGAGCGGCGCTTTGCGGTCGAGGATCGGCTCCATGACCTGGCTGACACCTTCGCTGGTAAAGCGCAGGTTGTGCAGCAGCTTGGCGACGTTGCCGCATTGTTGCTGGTAACCGGCTGCGGTCATGATCGAGACGGTGGCCGAGCCTTCGTTGGGGCCGAAGGCGTCTTCGCTGCCGGAGAGGTAGCGCATGTCGATCTGCAGGTTCATCGGATGCGGCTTCCAGCCGGCGAACACCACCCACTCGTTCTTCTGCACGGCACGCTTGACCGCCGTCAGCATGCCGGCCTCGCTGGACTCGATGCCCTTGAAACCCTTCAGGCCGAATTTGTCTTCGGCGATCATCTGTGCGGTGATGCGGTTCATGCCACTGCCGGGTTCGATCAGGTACAGCTGGTTCTTGAGCTTGTCGCGAAACCTGGCGATGTCGGCGAAGGTCTTCAGGCCCGCGTCGTAGGCGTAGGCGGGCACGGCATAGGTGGACTGCGCATCGGCGAGGGTGGCGGGGCTGATCACGTCGATCTGCTGTTTGTCCAGGAAGGGCTTGGCCACCGATTGCATGGTCGGCTGCCAGTAACCGAGAAACACATCGAGGCGTTTTTCCGCCATGCCGGCCAGGATGATCTGCTGCGAGGCGCTGGTCTGCTTGACCTTGTAGCCCAGGCTGTCGAGCAGGGCTTCGGCGACGGCGCTGCTGGCGACGACGTCGGTCCAGTTCACCGAGCCCATGCGCACGTTCTGGCAAGCGGCGGGTTCTGCGCCCCAGCTGGCTGCGCTGATACCCAGGAGTGCGGCGCAGGTGGCCGCCTTGATCGATCGCTGCATGACTTTTCCCCTCACGAGACGGTGATTATCGTTGTTATGTCATGACGCCCCACGCGGCGGTGGCTGCCGTTCAGGTTATGAGCCGGGCGAGTGGAAAAATCGCACCCAGGCGACCTGCTTTTGCACCCAGGCGACTTCGAGTCTGGCACGCTAATGGGCGGGGCGCTTGGCCGAGGTGATGCTCTGATTGCTCAAAAATCACGCAACCTGTTGATTTTACTTGCGCTATTCCCTTCCCCGATTGTGCCGCCCGCGCTGCGGGTATAGACTTTGCGCACTCTTCACCAAAGGCCCCCTTTGGTCCTCGCGACCGCCAGCCAGCATGAAACCAATCCAGTTGCCCCTGGGTGTGCGCCTGCGCGATGACGCCACCTTCATCAACTACTATCCGGGCGCCAATGCTGCGGCATTGGGCTACGTCGAGCGGCTGTGCGAAGCCGACGCGGGCTGGACCGAGAGCCTCATCTATCTGTGGGGCAAGCAGGGCGCAGGGCGCACCCACCTGCTGCAGGCTGCCACCCACCGTTTCCAGCAACTGGGCGAACCTGCCGTCTACCTGCCGTTGGCGCAGTTGCTCGACCGAGGCGTGGAGTTGCTCGACCATCTGGAGCAGTACGAGCTGGTGTGCATCGACGACCTGCACGTGATTGCCGGGAAGGCCGACTGGGAAGAGGCGATGTTCCATTTGTTCAATCGCCTGCGTGACAGCGGCAGGCGCCTGCTGCTGGCGGCCTCGAGTTCGCCGCGCGAGCTGCCGATCAAGCTCGCCGACCTCAAGTCACGGCTCACCCTGGCACTGATTTTCCAGATGCGTGGCCTGTCCGACGAAGACAAGCTGCGTGCCTTGCAATTGCGCGCCTCGCGCCGTGGCCTGCATCTGACCGATGAGGTCGGGCACTTCATTCTCACGCGTGGAACGCGCAGCATGAGTGCACTGTTCGATCTGCTCGAACGCCTCGACCAGGCCTCGCTGCAAGCCCAGCGCAAGTTGACCATTCCCTTCCTCAAGGAAACCCTCGGCTGGTAACCCTGAAAACACCGGGCCAGAGCGGCAAAACGCAAAAGTCACATTTTTTTCGATAAAATTTGCAAATAGGTCCGATAGAAGGCATAGTTTCCCCCTTCTAAAGGATTACAGACACGGTCGTGCCCATGCTCAAGCGCTTCGCACCCCTCGTGCCACTCGCACTCGTGACCCTGCTTTTTGGCTGCGCGGCCCAAGGCCCGATTTCCCAGCCCCAGGATCACCCATCGGTCACCGCGCAAACCGCGGTCAAGGCCAAGGCTTCGCATTCGTCGGTATTCGACGAAGAAGACCTCGCCACCGATGAAGACCTTCAAGCCTTCTCCAGCAATAGCAAGCCCTACCAGTTGCCCGTCCTTGCAGACAGCATTCTGGAGCGTGGCATGTCGCTGATCGGCACCCGTTATCGTTTCGGCGGTACTTCCGAGCAGTCCGGCTTCGATTGCAGCGGCTTCATCGGCTACCTGTTCCGCGAAGAGGCCGGCATGAACCTGCCGCGCTCGACCCGCGAGATGATCAACGTCGACGCCCCCAAGGTCGCACGCAACAAGCTCAAGCCGGGTGACCTGCTGTTCTTCAGCACCAATGGCCGTGGCCGTGTCAGCCATGCCGGCATCTACCTGGGTGACAACCAGTTCATCCACTCCAGCAGCCGCCGCAGCGGTGGTGTGCGCATCGACAACCTCGGTGACCGTTACTGGAGCAAGACCTTCATCGAAGCCAAGCGTGCCTTGGCCATGGCGCCGACCACCACCCTGTCGCGCAACTGATATCAAAATGCTGTATCCTCGCACGGCGGCGTAGCTGAAAAGCTAGCCGCCGTGCGCATTTACGAATAGCGTCTAATCTAAATCCTTAACTCTTTTTTCGGCTGCGGCCGATTGGTCTCAGACAGGTTCTGACCCATGGCGATGATGACGCGCTTCGCATTCCTTTCCCTGGTGGCACTGCTTGCCGCCTGTTCCAGCCGTGCTCCGGCACCGGCACCTGTGGCCAAGCCGCAGATCACCTTCATCGACCAACCTTCCTCGTCGCCTGTGGCGGACGATGTGTTGATCCGTGCCATCGGCCTGGTCGGCACCCCGTACCGCTGGGGCGGCAACACGCCGGATTCGGGTTTCGATTGCAGTGGGCTGATCGGTTATGTGTACCGCGACGCGGCGAACATCAACCTGCCACGCTCGACGCGCGAGATGATCGTCATGCGTGCACCGACCGTGGACATCAATTCGCTGCAATCCGGTGACTTGGTGTTCTTCGCCACCGGCGGTGGCTCGCAGGTGAGCCATGCCGGGATCTACGTGGGGGAGGGGCGCTTCGTGCATGCGCCGTCCACCGGCGGTACGGTGCGCTTGGACTACCTGTCGAACAGCTACTGGTCCAAGGCCTATTTGCAGGCCAAGCGGGTGTTGGCGCCAGGGCATCTGGCGCAGAATCCCTGAGATTGCCGGGGCTGCGCAGCAGCCCCGGCGTACATTCAAGCCTGCTTGAGCAACAACGCCACACCCGGGTGGTATTGCCCTGACTCGTTATGCAGCTTGCGGTACGCATACGGGAAGTACCAGGCAATCGCGCAGGCCGTGTGCTTGTTCAAGTCATCGACCATATCCTGTAGTTCCTCGGGGCTTGCATGCTGCCCCGCCTTCCACGGGCTGACAAACAGCGCCCCGGCCTTGAGCTGGCTGGGGTAGGCTGCCAGCCGCGCCAACGCCGCCGCCTCCTGCAAGGCGCCCGCCAGGTCCAGGCGGGCGATCTTCGGCCAGCGCTGCTCAGTGTGCAGATGAATGGATTGTTCGGCGCCGGCAATCGACAGGTCGCAGCGCCCTTCGCGCTCGCCTTCGTCACGCTGCTTCTTGCTCTGATAGTGCTGCAACGCCACCAGCTCGGCCTGCCAGGCAGCGGCGGCGAGGATACCGGCATTGGCCTGGGCACCGTGCCAATAGGGCGCATCGCCGTCACCATGGATCTGGTTGAAGCGGTCGATGCAGTCGATCCAGCGCTCCAGGGCCGGGCGCAGGAATTCCAGGTGCGGGTTGTTGATGATCAAGCCTTGCATGCCGCGCTCTCCTTTTATTATGGTCGCGTACAGCCGGTGATGGCTATGTGATATCACTGCTTCAATAGTGAGACAAGCATCCAGGTCAACCGTTCATCGTCCGCGTTTAATTGACGCTCCCTGTGCAACCCTCTAACCTTCGCGGCGTGTTTCAGGTGCTCTGCGGATCAGCTCCGGCAGGGTGAAACTGGGAAGCCGGTGGGCGCCAGCAGGGCGCGAATCCGGCGCTGCCCCCGCAACGGTAGGTGAGTCAAGGCCGCGCAAGGCCACTGGGTGTCCGCACCCGGGAAGGCGCGCGGTTTCGGGCCAAGGCCCGGCTCACGAGCCCGGAGACCGGCCTGTCACTGTCAACGGCATCACGGAGGGTGATGCGCGCTGCCCCGTGGTATCGCCACGGCCTTTGCGCGCTCCCTTCGCCTGCCTGCCTTGTTTATCTGTCGTTGCCTGGTGCCCGCCCGCGAGTGCCCGACCGGCGCGTCGACAGCCTGCGGAGAACCCCTGATGAGCGAATCCATCGAGCGCGACGAACGCCACCTGGCACGCATGCAGCGCAAAAAAGCGATCATCGACGAACGTATCGCCAATTCCCCGAATGAGTGCGGCCTGCTGCTGGTGCTCACTGGCAATGGCAAGGGCAAGAGCAGCTCGGCCTTTGGCATGCTTGCCCGTGCGCTGGGGCATGGCATGCAGTGCGGGGTGGTGCAGTTCATCAAGGGCCGTAACAGCACCGGCGAGGAGCTGTTCTTCCGCCGCTTTCCCAACGAAGTGCGCTACCACGTGATGGGCGAGGGCTTCACTTGGGAAACCCAGGATCGCCAGCGCGACATCGCCGCAGCAGAGGCGGCCTGGGCCGTCTCGCGCCAGTTGCTGCAGGACCCGTCGGTGCAGTTTGTAGTGCTCGATGAGCTGAATATCGCCCTCAAGCACGGCTACCTCGACCTGGACCAGGTGCTCTCGGACATCCAGGCGCGTCCTCCGATGCAACACGTGATCGTCACTGGCCGCGGGGCCAAGCCGGAAATGATCGAGCTGGCCGACACCGTGACCGAGATGGGCATGCTCAAGCACGCCTTCCAGGCCGGTATCCGCGCACAGAAGGGCGTTGAACTGTGAGTCGAGCCACCCGTCATTGCCCGGCGGTGCTGATTGCCGCACCAGCCTCCGGCCAGGGCAAGACCACCGTCACCGCCGCCTTGGCGCGCCTGCACCGCAACCTCGGGCGCAAGGTGCGGGTGTTCAAGTGCGGGCCGGATTTTCTCGACCCGATGATCCTGGAGCGCGCCAGCGGCGCGCCGGTGTACCAGTTGGACATGTGGATGATTGGCGAACAGGAGAGCCGCCGTCTGTTGTGGGACGCTGCCGCCGACGCCGACCTGATCCTCATCGAAGGTGTCATGGGGCTGTTCGACGGTACGCCGTCGAGCGCTGACCTGGCGCGGCATTTCGGCGTGCCGGTGCTGGCGGTGATCGATGGCACGGCCATGGCCCAGACCTTCGGGGCCCTGGCCCTGGGCCTGGCGCGCTACCAGCCTGACCTGCCATTCGCTGGCGTGCTGGCCAACCGGGTCGGCAGCCTGCGCCATGCGCAACTGCTCGAAGGTAGCCTGACCGAAGGTTTGCGCTGGTATGGCGGGTTGTCTCGCGAGCGCGGCATCGAGTTGCCCAGCCGTCACCTCGGCCTGGTCCAGGCCAGTGAGCTGAACGATCTGGATGCACGTCTGGACGCTGCCGCCGAGGCCTTGGGCGCCAGCTGCGATGCTGCCTTGCCGCCGCCGGTGGCCTTTGTCGAACCACACGCCGCCCCCTTGACCGCAAGCCTTGCCGGTGTGCGCATCGGTGTAGCCCGCGACGAGGCGTTCGCCTTCCTCTATGGCGCCAACCTCGACCTGCTGCGCGATCAGGGCGCGGAGCTCGTGTTCTTCTCGCCCTTGCACGACCGGCACCTGCCTGCAGTCGACAGCCTGTATTTGCCCGGCGGCTACCCCGAACTGCATCACCACGCCCTGGCGGCCAACGCGCCGATGCGCGAGGCGATCCGCGGCCACCATGACGAAGGCAAACCCTTGTTGGCCGAATGCGGCGGCATGCTCTACCTGCTTGAGGCCTTGACCGACGTTGCGGGCGAACGTGCCGAGCTGCTGGGCCTGTTGCCCGGCGAGGCCGTGATGCAGAAGCGCCTCGCCGCGTTGGCGCTGCAGGCCGTCGAATTGCCTGAAGGCACCCTGCGTGGCCATACCTACCACCACTCGCTGACCACCACCGAGCTTGCGCCCATCGCCCGTGGCCTGAGCCCCAATGGCGGACGTGGCAACGAGGCGGTCTATCGTCTGGGGCGCTTGACGGCGTCCTACGTGCACTTCTATTTCCCTTCCAACCCCGAAGCGGCGGCGGCGCTGTTGCGACCATGAACGAACACGCTTTCAGTGAGGCCGAGCGCGCTGCGGTCTACCGAGCGATCGGTGAGCGTCGCGACATGCGCCACTTCATCGGCGGCGATGTGGCGCCTGAGCTGCTCGCCAGGCTGCTGGCCGCCGCGCACCAGGCGCCCAGCGTCGGACTGATGCAGCCCTGGCGCTTCATTCGTATCAGCCAGCGCGATCTGAGCCTGCGCATCCAGGCGCTGGTGGAGGAGGAGCGGATTCGCACCGCCGAGGCCCTCGGCGAGCGCTCCGACGCCTTCATGCAGCTCAAGGTCGAAGGCATCGGCGAGTGCGCCGAGGTGCTGGTTGCCGCCTTGATGGACAAGCGCGAGCCGCACATCTTTGGCCGCCGTACCCTGCCGGAAATGGATTTGGCGTCGATGGCCTGCGCGATCCAGAACCTCTGGCTGGCCGCACGCGCCGAAGGCCTGGGGATGGGCTGGGTGTCGCTGTTCGACCCGCAGGCGCTGGGCGAGCTGCTGGGCATGCCGGCCGGGGCCAAGCCTGTGGCAGTGTTGTGCCTGGGGCCGGTGGCGAAATTCTACGAGGCGCCCATGCTGGTGCTGGAAGACTGGGCGCGTGAACGGCCGCTGAGCGAGATGCTCTACGAGAACCAATGGGGAGAGCAGGCATGAGCATCGCCTTGCTGACTGTTGCTGGTGTGGCGCTGGATGCGCTGCTGGGCGAGCCGCAGCGGCGTCATCCGCTGGTGGCATTCGGCAATTTCGCCGGGCGTCTGGAGCGACGCTTGAATGCCGGTGGCCGCGGCTGGCGCAGCCATGGGGTCAGCGCCTGGTTCCTGGCCGTGGTGCCCCTGACCCTGCTGGCGCTGATCCTGTCGTGGCTGCCCTACATCGGTTGGCTGGTGGATGCCCTGGCGCTGTATTGCGCGTTGGGCATGCGCAGCCTGGGCGAGCATGTATTGCCCGTGGCGCAGGCCCTGCGCCAAGGGGATCTGGATGAAGCACGGCGGCGGGTGGGCTATCTGGTCAGCCGCGAGACCCGCGAGCTCGACGAGTCTGCCGTGGCCCGCGCCGCGACCGAGTCGGTGCTGGAGAATGGCAGCGATGCGGTATTCGCCGCGCTGTTCTGGTTCGTCGTGGCCGGTGCGCCGGGCGTGGTGCTGTACCGCCTGAGCAATACCCTGGATGCCATGTGGGGTTATCGCAACGAACGTTTCGAGCGCTTCGGCTGGGCCGCAGCGCGTATCGACGATGTACTCAACTACCTGCCGGCCAGGCTGGTGGCCTTGACCTACGCATTGCTGGGCAAGACTCGCCTGGCGCTCAGCTGCTGGCGCAACCAGGCGCCGCTGTGGGACAGCCCCAACGCAGGCCCGGTGATGGCCGCAGGGGCCGGTGCCCTCGGCGTGGAACTGGGAGGCCCGGCGGTGTACCACGGTGAGCTGCACGAACGGGCGCGCCTGGGCGAGGGGCCGGTGGCCGACGCTGATGCCATCGAGCGCGGCTGGAGCCTGGTGCAGCGCGGCGTATGGCTGTGGCTGCTGGTGATCTGCACGGGGGCCTGGCTCTATGCTTGAACATGGTGGCCGCCTGCTGCGCGCTGTGCACCAGTACGGTATCGCACGCGAAGACTGGCTCGACCTGTCCAGCGGTATCGCCCCCTGGTCCTTCTCCATTCCATCGATTCCGCTGGAGGCCTGGGCGCGCCTGCCTGAGGTCGAGGATGGCCTGGAGCAGGCCGCGCGCGCCTACTACGGTGTCGATGAACTGCTCGCGGTGGCGGGCTCTCAGGCAGCAATCCAGGCCTTGCCGCACTTGCGCGCGCGCGGACGAGTCGGCGTGTTGTCGCCGTGCTATGCCGAGCATCCGCACGCCTGGCAGCGCGCCGGGCATGAGCTTGTCGAGCTCGATGACGACCAGGTTGAAGCGGCCCTGGACCGCCTCGATGTGCTGCTGCTGGTCAACCCGAACAACCCCACGGGGCGCTGCGTGCCGCGCGAGCGCCTGCTCGACTGGCACGCACGCCTGGCTCGACGCGGCGGCTGGCTGGTGGTGGACGAGGCGTTCATGGACAACACCCCGGCACACAGCATCACCGATCAGAGCGGGCGTGGCGGATTGATCGTGCTGCGTTCGTTCGGCAAGTTCTTTGGCTTGGCCGGTGTGCGCCTGGGCTTCGCCATGGCCGAGGCGCCACTGCTGCAGCGCCTGGCCGAGATGCTGGGACCGTGGACGGTCAGCGGCCCGACCCGGATCATCGGCCAGTCGTGCCTTGCCGATGGCCAGGCGCAGCGGGCGCAGATCGTGCGCTGCGCCGAAGCCAGTGCACGCCTTGCAGCACTGCTGGCCGAGTCTGGCTTGCCCGCCACTGGCGGCTGCGACCTGTTCCAGTACTTGCGCGATCCACGCGCCGCCCAGCTTCACGACTTTCTCGCCCGCCGCGGCATTCTCGTGCGCCTGTTCGAGGCGCCTGCCGCCGTGCGTCTTGGCTTGCCTGCCAGTGCGGCGGATGAACAGCGCCTGCGCCAGGCGCTGCAGGACTACCAGAAGGAATCGGCATGACCACCCTCATGGTGCAAGGCACCACCTCCGATGCCGGCAAGAGCACGCTGGTCACCGCCCTGTGCCGTTGGCTGTTGCGCCAGGGTGTCGGCGTGGTGCCGTTCAAGCCGCAGAACATGGCGCTCAACAGCGCGGTGACCGCCGACGGTGGCGAGATTGGCCGCGCCCAGGCGGTGCAGGCCCAGGCCTGCCGGCTGGCGCCGCATACCGACATGAACCCGGTACTGCTCAAGCCCAACAGCGACACCGGCGCCCAGGTCATCGTCCATGGCCGCGCGGTGACCAGCATGAACGCCGTCGCCTATCACGACTACAAGGCCATCGCCATGCAGGCGGTCCTGGCCTCGCACCAGCGCCTGAGCGCTGCCTACCCGGTGGTGATGGTCGAAGGCGCAGGCTCGCCTGCCGAGATCAACCTGCGGGCCGGCGATATCGCCAACATGGGCTTTGCCGAGGCGGTGGACTGCCCGGTGATCCTGGTTGCCGACATCAACCGTGGCGGCGTGTTCGCCCACCTGGTCGGCACCCTCGAACTGCTGTCGCCCAGTGAGCAGGCGCGGGTGAAGGGGTTTGTCATCAACCGTTTTCGCGGTGACATCGCCTTGCTGCAACCGGGCCTGGACTGGCTCGAGCAGCGTACCGGCAAACCGGTGCTGGGCGTGTTGCCCTACGTTACCGACCTGCACCTGGAGGCCGAGGACGGCATCGACCGGCGCCAGTCGTTCAAGGGCGATCGCGTGCTCAAGGTGATCGTTCCGGTATTGCCGCGCATCAGCAACCACACCGACTTCGACCCGCTGCGCCTGCACCCGCAGGTGGACTTGCAGTTCATTGGCCCCGGCCAGCCGATTCCGCCTGCCGACCTGATCATCCTGCCCGGCTCCAAGAGCGTGCGCGGTGACCTGGCGCAGTTGCGCGAGCGCGGTTGGGACAGCGCCATTGCCCGTCACCTGCGTTACGGCGGCAAGCTCATCGGCATCTGCGGCGGGCTGCAGATGCTGGGGCGCCAGGTGCACGACCCGCTGGGGCTGGAAGGGCCGGCGGGTTCGAGCGCTGGGCTGGGCCTGTTCGACTACGCCACCGTGCTGGAAGCCGAAAAGCAGCTGCGCAATGTCGAAGGCGTGCTGAGCCTCGAGCAGGCACCGGTGTCGGGCTACGAAATTCATGCAGGCGTCACCCAGGGGCCTGCGCTGGAGCAGCCTGCGGTGATGCTCGCAGATGGGCGTGCCGATGGCGCGATCAGCGCTGACGGGCAGATCCTCGCCACCTACCTGCACGGTTTGTTCGAGGGTAGCCAGTCGTGCGCCGCGCTGCTGCGCTGGGCCGGGCTGGATGACGTCGAGGTGGTCGATTACGAGGCGCTGCGCGAACGCGATATCGAACGCCTGGCCGACCTCATCGAGCAGCACCTGGACACCGCGCGGTTGCGCGCCTTGTGTGGAGTAGCCTGAGATGCGCAACCTGATCCTCGGTGGTGCCCGCTCGGGCAAGAGCCGCCTGGCCGAGCAACTGGCCGTGGCCAGTGGTTTGCCGGTCACCTATATCGCCACCAGCGAGCCGCTGGACGGCGAGATGAATGAACGCGTGCGCCTGCACCGCGAGCGCCGGCCTTCTGACTGGGGGCTGATCGAAGAGCCTCTGGCCCTGGCCCGCGTGCTGCGCGCCGAAGCAGACCAAGGGCGCTGCCTGCTGGTGGATTGCCTGACCCTGTGGCTGACCAATCTGCTGATGCTCGATGACCCGCAGCGCCTGGTCGAGGAGCGTGACGCGCTGCTCGACTGCCTGGCCAGCCTGCCCGGCACGCTGATCCTGGTCAGCAACGAAACCGGCCTGGGCGTGGTGCCCATGGGCGAGCTGACCCGCCGTTACGTCGACCTGGCCGGCTGGCTGCACCAGGCCGTGGCCGAACGCTGTGAGCGCGTGGTGCTCACGGTTGCCGGCCTTCCTCTCATGCTCAAAGGACCTGCTCTATGAACACCTCCTGGTGGCTCGATGCCTGCCACCCCCTCGACAACGATGCCATGGAGCAGGCGCGCACCCGTCAGCAGCAACTGACCAAACCCGCCGGATCGCTGGGCCAACTGGAAGCGCTGGCGATTACCCTGGCCGGCCTGCAAGGCCGCGAGCGTCCGACCCTCGAGCGCGTGGCGATCGGCTTGTTTGCCGGTGACCATGGCGTGGTGGAGGAGGGTATCTCCGCCTATCCCCAGGCTGTGACTGGCCAGATGTTGCGCAATTTCGTCGGCGGTGGGGCGGCGATCAGCGTGTTGGCGCGTCAACTGGAGGCGACGCTGGACGTGGTCGACCTGGGGACCATCGACCCGGAACTGCAATTGCCGGGCGTGCATCACCTGCGCCTTGGCGCCGGCACTGCCAACTTCGCCCGCCAGCCGGCGATGACCGACGCGCAACTGCGCGCCGCGCTCGCGGCCGGGCGCGACAGTGCCTTGCGCGCCGCAGGCCAGGGCGCACAGCTGTTCATCGGTGGCGAGATGGGGATTGGCAACACTACGGCAGCGGCAGCCCTGGCCAGCGCATTGCTGGGGTGCCCGGCCGATGCCCTGAGCGGCCCGGGTACTGGGCTCGACAGTGCTGGGGTGCGGCACAAGGCCGAGGTGATCGAGCGAGCCTTGGCACTGCATGGCCTGCAGGACGGTGACCCGCTGCGGGCATTAGCCTGCGTCGGTGGTTTCGAGATCGCCGCGTTGGTGGGTGCTTACCTGGCCTGCGCGCAGAGTGGGGTCGCGGTGCTGGTCGACGGCTTCATCTGCAGCGTCGCGGCCTTGGTTGCCGTGCGCCTCAATCCGCAGTGTCGCCAGTGGCTGCTGTTCGCCCACCAGGGCGCTGAGCCTGGACATCGTGCCTTGCTCGAGGCGCTGCAGGCAGAACCGTTGCTGGCCCTCGGGTTGCGCCTGGGCGAGGGCAGTGGTGCTGCGCTGGCGGTGCCGCTGATGCGCCTGGCCTGCGCCCTGCACGGGCAGATGGCGACCTTCGCCGAAGCGGCGGTGACGGATCGTCCGGCATGATCCTCGATCTGCTGCGTCATGGTGAGACCGAACTGGGCGGCGGCTTGCGCGGCAGCCTGGACGACGCCCTGACCGCGCAAGGCTGGGCGCAGATGCGCGCGGCTGTCGCGGTGGGTGGGCCTTGGGATGTGCTGGTCAGTTCGCCGTTGCAGCGTTGCGCACGTTTCGCCGACGAACTGGGCGCAAGTCTCCAACTGCCGGTGCAACTTGAAGCGGGTGTGCGCGAGCTGCACTTTGGCGAGTGGGAAGGACGCAGCGCGGCGCAGATCATGCAGACCGAAGCGGACGCGTTGGGGTGTTTCTGGGCCGACCCCTACGCCTTCACGCCGCCTGCGGGCGAGCCGGTGGCCGATTTCGCCGAGCGTGTGCTGACAGCGGTCGAAACTCTGGCCCGGCAACACTCCGGCAAGCGCGTGCTGCTGGTGACCCACGGCGGTGTCATGCGCCTGTTGCTGGCCCGCGCCCGTGGATTGCCGCGCGAGCAGTTGCTGCAGGTCGAGGTGCGGCACGCTGCGTTGGTGCGTCTGGCACTGCACGCCGACGGCCAGTTGCGCGAGGTGGTTTGATGCTGCCGTTCTGGATTGCCCTGCAGTTTCTCAGCAGCCTGCCGGTAAGCCTGCCGGGCATGCCGGAGCCACGGCAGATGGGCCGTTCGCTGCTGTTCTACCCGGCTGTCGGGTTGCTGTTCGGCCTGCTGTTGTGGGCTGCCAGCGCGCTGCTGCAGGGCGTTGCGGCACCGTTGCAGGCTGCATTGCTGCTGGCCTTGTGGGTGCTGCTCAGCGGCGCCCTGCACCTGGATGGTCTGGCCGACAGCGCCGACGCGTGGCTGGGTGGCTTCGGCGATCGCGAGCGCACCTTGCAGATCATGAAAGACCCACGGAGTGGCCCGATTGCCGTGGTCACCCTGGTGCTGGTGCTGCTGCTGAAGTTCTGTGCCCTGTGGGTGCTGGTCGAGCGTGGCGCGGGTGCCTGGCTGGTTCTGGCACCAGTGGTCGGGCGGGCTGCGATGCTCGGTTTGTTCCTCTGTACGCCTTATGTGCGTGCCGGGGGGCTGGGCTCGGCGCTGGCCGAACACCTGCCCAGGCGTGCGGCGGGCTGGGTATTGCTGGGCAGTGCGCTGGCCTGTCTGGTGCTGGGTGGCTGGCTGGCGCTGTGGCTACTGCTGGTGGCAGTGCTGGTCTTTGCGTTCTTGCGGCGGCAGATGTGCCGCCGATTGGGCGGGACCACCGGTGACACTGCGGGTGCACTGCTGGAGTTGCTGGAACTGGGCGTGGTGCTGGGGTTGGCGCTGCTGGGTTGATGATCGCGGACGATCGATCCAGAAATATCCTTCACTCATTGGCGAAACGTCTTGTTGGTGACGGGGATACGCTCGCTATCCCTTCGCCCTGTCAGGAGTCGCCCCGATGCGTCACTGGATATTCGCCGGCCTGCTGGCGCTGGCACCGCTGCCGGCACTGGCAGCCGACCTGATCGACTTCTGGAACACCCCCCGCCATGGCGGTAACAGCTTCAATCGCCTGCCGCCGGATCAGGCCTACTTCGATGCCCTGAAAGCCTACGGTGCCACCTGGGTGCGGCTTTCCTACGACAAGTGGAGGCCTGCCGGCAGGGACTTCCTTCTGGGAGACGCCGACCACTACGGCGGGCTTGTCGCCGCCGACCTCGCTGAGTTGAAACAGGTGCTGGATCACGCGCAGCAGGCCGGGCTCAAGGTGGTCATTGCACCGCTCTCGCTGCCTGGCATGCGCTGGTCGCAGAACAACCATGGCCAGTTCGACGACCGGCTGTGGCAGGACAAGCGTTACTGGCAGCAATCCGCTACTTTCTGGCGCGATCTGGCAGAGGCGCTGAAGGATCATCCCGCGGTCGCAGCCTATAACCTGGTCAATGAGCCCGCCCCGGAAAAGCAGGGTGGTCTACCGGAGCATGCCTCGCAAGACCAGATGAAGGCCTGGTATGCGCGACAGCAGGACGGGCCGCGTGATCTGCCGGCACTGTCGGCCAGACTGCTGGCAGCGATCCGGGAAGTGGACGACAAGACCCCTGTGATGGTCGATGCCGGCTGGTATGCGGCGGCCGATGCTTTCGGCTATTGGCCAAGGCCGCTGGCAGATGCGCGTGTCCTGTACAGCGTGCATATGTACGAACCCTACGCTGCCACCAGTGCGCCGAACCTGGCGCGCAAGCGGCCGTTCGAATACCCGGGCAGCGTGCCTTTCGCGGGGCGTGACGAGCACTGGGATGCGGCGCGGGTAGCACAGTATCTGCAACTTCCGCTGCAATGGGCTGAAGCCATGCGAGTCCCGCGTTCACGCCTGGTGGTCGGCGAGTTCGGCTGCATGCGCCGCCTGCCGGGCTGTCATCGCTACCTGGAGGACGTTCTGGAAGTGCTCGTGCGTGAGCGCCTGCACTGGGCTTTCTACAGTTTTCGCGAGGACAGCTGGGATGGCATGGACTATGAGCTGGGTACCGATAAGGTGCCATGGCGCTACTGGAAAGCCATCGATGAAGGAGCGCCCGATCCGCTGGTACGTCATGCCAGCGAGGCATTCGAGCCAATCCGTCGTCGCTTGCAGCCCTGAGCAGGCGCAGAAACTTCTTGCAACATCCAAGGTGCGGGTATATACACGCATTTATGTTGACCAGTGAATGCATCTGCACCCATCTACGTCGTGCCGCCCGTGGGGTGAGCCGACATTACGACGAAGCCTTGGCGGATTTCGGGATCAATGTCGCGCAGTTTTCCTTGTTGCGTCATCTGCAGCGGCTCGACCAGCCGAGTATTACCAGCCTGGCTGAGGCCATGGGCCTGGATCGCAGTACCCTGGGCCGCAACCTGCGTGTGTTGGAAGCTGACGGGCTGGTGACGCTTGGCGAAGGCAGTGACCTGCGCAATCGCCTGGTGTGCCTGACCGAGGCAGGCAAGGCCTGCCTGGCTGCCGCGTATCCTGCCTGGGAGCAGGCTCAGCTACAGTTGGTCGAGCATCTGGGCGAGAGGCAGCGTGATGAACTGG
The DNA here is from genome assembly GCF_048068255.1 of Pseudomonas sp. NY15374. Lineage (NCBI taxonomy): Bacteria > Pseudomonadati > Pseudomonadota > Gammaproteobacteria > Pseudomonadales > Pseudomonadaceae > Pseudomonas > Pseudomonas sp. NY15374. Next base: position 548,229 of record NZ_JBLUPZ010000002.1, on the reverse strand, counting down.
TTCGCTTGTTGGAGCGTTTGGCCTGAGATGTGCCCTATAAAGCGGGTATATACCCGCACAAACCTTGCGATGGCTAGGAGACAACAACAATGACTTCTGTTTGGCGAACCAGTGGCTGGGTGCTGCTCGGGGCGGCGCTGATCCTGGCGCTGTCGCTGGGTGTGCGACATGGCTTTGGCCTGTTCCTGGCCCCCATGAGCGCCGATTTTGGCTGGGGGCGTGAAGTCTTCGCCTTCGCCATTGCCCTGCAGAACCTGATCTGGGGCTTGGCCCAGCCGTTCGCCGGCGCGCTGGCCGATCGCCTGGGCGCGGCGCGGGTGGTGATCATTGGCGGCATTCTCTACGCTGCCGGCCTGGTACTGATGGGCATGGCCGATTCGATCTGGTCGTTGTCGCTGAGTGCTGGCTTGCTGATCGGCATCGGGCTGTCCGGTACCTCGTTCTCGGTAATCCTCGGTGTGGTTGGCCGTGCGGTGCCGCCGGAGAAACGCAGCATGGCCATGGGTATTGCCAGCGCGGCGGGATCGTTCGGCCAGTTCGCCATGCTGCCGGGTACGCTTGGGCTGATCCAGTGGCTGGGCTGGTCGGCAGCGTTGCTGGTGTTGGGTTTGATGGTGGCGCTGATCGTGCCTTTCGTCGGGCTGCTGCGTGATCGGCCGCTACCCAGTCAAGGCGGCGAGCAGACGCTGGGCCAGGCACTGCGCGAGGCGTGCTCGCACTCCGGTTTCTGGTTGCTGGCCCTGGGCTTTTTCGTCTGTGGCTTCCAGGTGGTGTTCATCGGTGTGCACCTGCCGGCCTATCTGGTCGACCAGCACTTGCCGGCGACCATCGGTACCACGGTGCTGGCACTGGTCGGGTTGTTCAACATTGTCGGCACCTACACCGCCGGCTGGCTGGGCGGGCGCATGTCCAAGCCGCGTCTGCTGACCAGCCTGTATCTGCTGCGGGCGGTGGTGATCGTGCTGTTCCTGTGGGCACCGGTGACCGAATTCAGCGCCTACCTGTTCGGCATCGCCATGGGCCTGTTGTGGTTGTCGACGGTGCCGCTGACCAACGGCACGGTGGCGACCCTGTTCGGGGTGCGTAACCTGTCGATGCTGGGGGGCATCGTGTTCCTGTTCCACCAGCTTGGCGCCTTCCTCGGTGGCTGGCTGGGCGGGGTGGTCTATGACCGCACGGGCAGCTATGACCTGGTCTGGCAGATCTCCATTCTGCTCAGCCTGCTGGCGGCGGCCCTCAATTGGCCGGTGCGCGAACGCCCGGTTGCGCGTCTGCAGGCCAAGGCGGCATGAACCGCTCCTGGCTGCGCGGGCTGCTGGTGGCGGGTGCGCTGCTGGTGCTGGCGCTCGCCTGGTGGGGCTGGCATCAGGGCGGATTGGCATTGATGCAGCTGGGCATGGGCGTTTGTTAAGCGCTACCCTGCAAGGAATTGTCTTGTAGGAGATTGGGAACATGCTTACGCGTTGGCTCGCAGTACCCTTGCTCGCTTTGGCGGCCACTTCCTCCAGTTGGGCCGCCGGTTGTCCGGCGCTGCTGCAAGGCAGCCTGCCGGAGCTACGCGGCAAGGGCCAGGTCGATCTGTGCCAGCGCTACGCTGGCAAGCCGCTGGTGGTGATCAATACCGCCAGCTACTGCGGCTTCGCGCCGCAGTTCGAGGGGCTGGAGGCTGCCTACAAGGAGTATCACGAGCAGGGGCTGGAAATGCTCGGCGTGCCCTCCAACGACTTCAAGCAGGAAGATGCCGATAGCGAGAAGACCGCCAAGGTCTGCTACGCCAACTACGGTGTCACCTTCACCATGACCAAGACTCAGCCGGTGCGTGGCAAGGATGCGATTCCGCTGTTCGTCGAACTGGCACAGCAGAGCAGCGCACCCAAGTGGAATTTCTACAAGTATGTGGTGAACCGGCGAGGCGAAGTGATCGGCAATTTCTCCAGCCTGACCAAGCCGGATGATCCGGCGTTCCGGGCGGCCATCGAGAAGGCCATTGCTTCGCAGCCCTGATGCCGTGCTGTCTCATGCGGGCGATCAGTGCGGGTGCACGGTGATGGCCACCAGGCGCATCACCACGGGCCGTACCATCAGCACGCAGACGAACGCCACCGGCATCGCCAGTTGGTAGGCCTGGAGCACTTTGCGCAAGTAGTCCTGGTCGATGCCGGTCGTGGCAGCGGTGATCACGAAGCACATCAGCATCGCCATGATCGCCGACATGTAGAACGCGAAGACATAGGGTGTGGCACTGGCGCGGAGCTTGCGACGGCGTGGCTGGGGCAAAGGGGTCATGAGGGCGCCTCTCGGTTGGACATGAGAAGCCCAGGTTAACAATGGTCAGTTGTGCGCTGTAGACCAGCCGGGTTGAGTTCTTTATAAAGAGATTCTTACGAATCCCAAGAGCCCAGCCATGGATCTGCTCAATGCCATCCGCAGTTTCATCAAGGTCGTCGAGGCCGGCAGCATTGCCGGTGCTGCGCGCACACTGGGCCTGAGTGCGGCAGCGGTCAGCCAGAACCTGGCGCGCCTGGAGGCGCACCTGCAGGTCCGCCTGCTGTCGCGCAGCACGCGCAGCATGGCGCTCACGCCTGCTGGCAGCCAGTATTACAGCCGGGTCAAGCATGTAGAACGTGACCTGATCCTGGCCGAACAGGAGGTCACCACTCCCGATACCGAGCCGCAGGGGCGCTTGTGCATTGCCGCCTCATCGGCATTCGGGCGCCGCATCCTGGCGCCCCTGATTCCTGCCTTCAGTGCACGTTATCCGCTGCTTTCGATAGAAATGGTTGCGAGTGATCGCCGGGTCAGTCATGCCCGCGAAGATGTCGATGTCAGTCTGCGTATCACGCCGCAGCTGGAAGATCATCTGCTGGCGCGACATATCGCCCGGATTCCGTTCATCTGTTGCGCCTCGCCGGGATATCTGGCCAGGGCTGGCCGACCGACCACGCCCGAGGCGCTGCGTGATCATCGCTGCCTGGTGTTGCGTTATCCGGTCGATGGTCGCCTGCTGCGCTGGGGCTTCGTGCGTGATGGCATGCGCTTCGAGGCGGAGTTCGACAATGTGTTGATCAGCGACGACATCGAGGCCCTTGCGGAAATGGCGCTCAACGATGGTGGGGTGACGCGCCTGGCCGAGTTCCTTGTGCGTCCGCACCTGGACAGCGGTCAGTTGGTGCCGTTGTTCGACTCTGCCCAACCTGGCGAGGCCTATGCGCAGACCGAACCGATGGATGTGTTCCTGTGCGTGGCCGATCGCTTTGCCATGACCACCAAAGTGCGGGTATTCATGGAGTACCTGCAGGCGAGCCTTGGCGAGCATTGGCGCGTGCAGGCATGAAAAAACCGCCACGAAGGCGGTTTTTCATGCAGCCTGAACCCACTCAGAAGCGGTAGGTGAGCGACGCTCCGATGCCGTGAGCGCTGTTCTCGTACTTGGCCTGGTAGGTGCCTTTGGTGGCGCTGGCCAGGTTCACCTTGGTGTCCTCTTCCCACAGGTAGGAGTAGGCCACGTCGATGGTCACGTCGTCGGTCGGGCTATAGCCGGCACCCAGGCTGAAGATCTTGCGATCGCCAGTAGGGATGCGCGGAGAGCGGTCGTGGTTGTTGGTTGGCGACTGGTCGACGGTGAAGCCGGTGCGCAGGGTCCACTCCTTGTTCACCTTGTACGAGGCACCGATGGCGTGAGCCCAGGTGTCGTGCCAGTTCTGCTCTTCGCTGATGGTGCCGAACTGGCCGGCCAGCGGTGCAGGGACGTCGTTGGTGACGGTGATGTCCTTCAAACGGCTCCAACGGGTCCAGGTGCTGCCTGCGTACAGGGTCCACTGGTCGTCGAGTTCGTGGGTGACCGAGAAGTCCACCGACTCGGGCGTCTTGATCTTCAGGTCGGCGTCGAATTTGCTGCCGCTGAACGGGCCGATCAACGCGTTGTTGATCTTGGTCTTGCCTTCGAGCTTGTAGTCGACCATCGAGTGGTAGGTCAGGCCGAGGCGGGTGCGGTCGGTGGCCTGGACCAGGATACCGATGTTGTAGCCAACGGCGGTGTCATCACCCTTGATCTTCACTTCGCCATCGTTGCGGCCAGGGGAGCGCGGGTTGATGGTGCTCGAACCCAGCTCGCCCTCGATGCGGTTGATGGTCGGGCCGAAACCGATCGACACCTTGTCGTTGAAGGCGTAGCTGACGGTCGGCTGGAAGGTGACCACTTCGACGTGGCTCTTCTTGCCCCAGTAGCGTGCCGCGTGGTTGCTGCCGTAGTCGGTGACCAGGCCGAAGGGCACGTAGACGCCGAAGCCCAGGCTCCAGTGATCGTCGATTGGCTTGACATAGTAGCCCATGGGCACGCCTACGAACGGCACCATGTCACCGTCCATTTTCCCGCCCAGGTTGCTGCCGCGGCCGGAAATGTCGGTCTTGGCGATGACGGCTGCGCCGCCTACGGTGATCTGTTCGCGCTTGAGGCGCGACATGCCGGCAGGGTTTCCGTAAATGGTGCTGGCATCGTCGGCAGAGGAAGAACGACCCGCAAAACCTGTCCCCATGCCACTGACGCTCTGTTCGTTGAGGGCGAAGCCGCTGGCGAACAGTTGGCTGGAAGCGAGCGCGATAGCGACGCCGAGAGAGGTTTTGAGCATGACTGTTTTCATTATTAGAACTCCTTGGGATCTCCGGGCGAAAAGCTACCAACAAATCACGCACTACGCCATAGCCTGTATCGGCGGAGATAGAGCGGTTTTGTAGGACAATCCGACCAAAATTCCCTTTTTTCCGGTTTGCTTGTAGGGCGGTTCTTAAGATGCCTGGGACATTATCGGATTTACCCAGCAATGCCAGGCCTGCGTGAAGTCGCGCAGGCGTCCCTGGGGGTGGAATGTCTGTCGCCAGATTCGTGCGAGCCCTAGAAGATCGTCGGGGGCGGGTAGGGGAGTGGCTTGCTCTTCGATGAGCATCCATGCGATGGCAGTGGCATAGCGCAGGTTGACGGTCAGTTCCAAGTGCGGGCCGCCAAGGAAGGCATGCTGACTGGCAAGCCCGCGTATCAGGCTCGCCAGCTCGGGATCGCGGGCCAGGTAATCGTCCCAGAGCGTTTGATGGCGCGTCTCGCCGATCCTGTACAAGCCGTGACCGCGACGGTCATGCAGGGCTGCTCCAAGGCTGGACTGGCTAGCTGCGACGCCCAGCAGCAAGGCTTCGGCGCTCGCGCTATGGCGATCCAGGTAGATCAGCGTGGGGCGGATCACATATTGATTCAACTCGTTCGCAGCGATACCCATGATGCCCTCGAACTGTCAGGGGCCGACGGGCGCTGGAGCTTGGCAGCTAATGGATGATCAGGCCCGCCGGAAGCGGCTCGCACCGCTCGAGTTGAAGTGTAGTGTGATAATCATGGTGTAAAGGGCTGTTTTTAAATCGATTGCTGCCGCAGCGTCTCTGCCATATGCCTTGTGGCAATTAAGCAAAGAGCGTTTCGGGCAGCAATCAAGGGCGGTCATTCATGGGGTGAATCCTCACCCATTCATTCATGCGACCAACGACTGGCGGGTGCGATCGATCACCGCCTGCAGCGGCTCTGCGTGGGTGTATTGCTCTGGATACAGGCGCTCGGTGTGGCAGGCCACGCCGTGTTCGTCGACCAGGGTGAAGCTGAAGCTGCCCTTGCGAGGGGCAACGATGAGGCACTTCAGTGGGGCGAAGGCCTGAGAAAGCGTGCCGAAGGCGCGCTGGATCTGATGGTGATTAGTCATTTTTTTAGATTTCCTGCTCAAGACACGGGATTCGATCCGTGCACAATAGAAACGTTCCGGTGACGCCTTTATTAAGGGAGGCGAAAAACCTGACCGGAACAGAGCAGCCAGAGGTAGCGCAAGCACAAGTAAGGCGCCGGGCTGACTGGTAGGTACTTCGGAAGGCGGGCAGCATCCCACGGACCAGGTTCGAGGCCACTGGGTGAAGACCCGATCAATTTGTCATTAGGTGATTCGTGCTGGAGCGGCTGTTGCCGTCGAGGGAATCATCGAGTGGGCCGGTCCTGGTTTCAGCGGTGCTACCCGGGGAGGGTGGCCATTCGCAAGGACGTTGCGGCCAGAATTGACGTTCAGCTTGGTACTAACGGCGGCCACACTACTGGAAGGTTTGCGGCATGGCAAGCGTTTTTTGATTTTTCTTCAGCGAAGCCGATCATTATCTCTGTTTGCAGGTCATCTGTGAAGAAGTGAATTGCGGCGAAACGGCGCTGTTTTCCCGCCGTGGTGCAAGCCCGCGCACTTTGTTGGCGCACTTGTGCACACTTGGAGCATGACTTGTAACTGTTCTGCAACGTCTTCGCCGGGCGCCGCCAATGACTTGACTGAGCCCTTAAGTCAATGAAAAAAAACACTTATTTAGGCTGGTGAAAAAATCGTCAGTTTGACTGTAAGCCCCATTCCACAGGGGTTTGCGGGCGCCAAGGGGGGGTTGTCCACCGAGTTATCCACAGGTTCTGTGGATTGTCCCTAGGGCTTGCTCTAGGACGGGCGTGCCAGCTGTTTTCGGAAGGGTCCGACACCTAGCCATGGAAAATACTTACCGCCCTTCTCTGGGGTGAAAACGTCAAGAAAAGAACCATGAAATATTTTTTTCCGACGCCCCAACGTTGCCCCGGGCCTTTGTCAAAAAAATCGAGTAGAGTGGCGCGCCTCTCGAATCACCATCGCTGTTGTCATGAAGTTTCGTGGTAAATCCCCCGCCGGTTCCCCCGCCATTGCGCCGTTGGTTTCTCCCAAGCGCTTTTCCCTGAAAGTGGCCCTGTGGCTGCTCGACAACCCGCGCCTGGCTGACAAGCGCAGCGTCAAGCACCTCGCCGGGCGCATGCTCAAGCAACCCGCCCGGCAGGGCGTGGTGGTAGCGCAGAGTCGCCTGGGGCAGATGCTCTGCCGTGACTGTGGCACTGCGCGGGATCGGCGTATCGGCCATGAGCTGCTGCGCCAGGCCGCCCGCGCCGGTGACAGTCGGGCTCAGCTCGAATATGGCCGGTTGTGCCAGGCGCAGGATCCCGAGCAAGCGCGGTACTGGCTGGAGCTGGCGGCGGGACAGGGTTCGCAGGAGGCGCGGCGGCTGCTTGGCCTGCTGCCTTCGGTGCAATAGCACCGGCAAAAAACCTGTAAGCTGCGCACAATCTAAGCGTTGACCGGAGCAAGCATGGCAGTGGACCTGGCCAGTATTCTATTGGGCATCGTGGCTGCCGCGGTGCCGTGCCTGGGGTGGGTGTTGCAGGTCCAGCGTCGGCTCGCCGTCCGCCAAACCGAAACCGGCCTGATGCAGGAACGCCTGAGTGCCGCGCAGTTGGCCCAGGCTGGCCTGCAGGCGCAGCTCGAAGCCTGCCGCGACGAGATCAGCGACCTCAGCGAAGCCAACAGCCACAAACAGGCGACGCTTGCTGCGCAGAATCGCGAGCTGGAACTGTTGCAGATCGAGCGCGACAACGCGCGCGATGCCGCCCATGCCTGGAACCTGGAGCGCGCGACCCGCGAAGCCGAACTGCGTCGCCTGGAGGCTCAGGCTGCGCGGCTGGACGCCGAACTGCGCGAGCAGCAGGAAAGCCACGCCCAGCGCCTGGACGACTTGCAGGAAGCCCGCGATACGCTACGTGCCCAGTTCGCCGAGATGGCCACCAAGATTTTCGACGAGCGCGAGCAGCGCTTCGCCCAGACCAGTCAACAGCACCTGGGACAATTGCTCGATCCGCTCAAGGAGCGCATCCAGGCCTTCGAAAAGCGTGTCGAAGAGAGCTACCAGCAGGAGGCCCGCGAGCGCTTCTCGCTGGGCAAGGAGCTTGAGCGCCTGCAGCAACTCAACCTGCGCCTGTCTGATGAGGCCACCAATCTCACTCAGGCGCTCAAGGGCCAGAAGACCCAGGGCAACTGGGGCGAGCTGATTCTCGAACGGGTACTGGAGCATGCGGGCCTTGAGAAAGGCCGCGAGTATCAGACCCAGGTCAGCCTGAAGAGCGCCGATGGCGAGCGTTTCCAGCCCGATGTGCTGATCATGCTGCCGGGGGACAAGCACGTGGTGGTCGATGCCAAGGTCAGCCTCACCGCCTACCAACAGTTCGTCTCCGGCAATGACGAGGCGGCGCTCAAACAGCACGTGCAGTCCTTGCGCAGTCACGTCAAAGGCCTCTCCAGCAAGGATTACAGCCGGCTGGATGGCTTGCACAGCCTGGATTTCGTATTGCTGTTCGTACCCATCGAAGCGGCCTTCTCGGCAGCGCTGCAAGCGGAGCCGGGCCTGTTCCAGGAAGCCTTCGACCGACAGATCGTCATTGTCAGCCCCACCACCTTGCTCGCGACCCTGAGGGTCATCGACAGCCTGTGGAAGCAGGAGCGTCAGGGCCAGAACGCCCGCGAGATCGCCGAGCGTGCGGGTTGGCTGTACGACAAGTTCGTGCTGTTCATCCAGGACCTGGACGAGCTCGGTGCGCGCCTGCAGCAGGTCGACAAGGCCTACGCCGCAGCGCGCAACAAACTGTGCGAAGGGCGCGGCAACCTGATCAGCCGCAGCGAGCAGCTCAAGCTGCTGGGCGCGCGCGCCAGCAAGAGCTTGCCGGCCGACCTGCTGGAGCGGGCGCTGTCGGATGAGGCGCTGGCCGATGCGACGCTTACTGAACCAGGCTCAGATGCCGATTGAGCAACGCACGCAGGGCGGCGGGCTTGACCGGCTTGGCCAGGTAGTCCAGCCCTGCAGCATGCACCTGGGCGATGGTTTCGTTGCGCCCGTCGGCACTGATCACCACGCCTGGAACGGGTTCGCCCAGACGCGTGCGTAGCCAGGCCATCAGGCCAGTACCGGTTTCGCCGTCGTCCAGGTGGTAGTCCACCAGCGCCAGGTGCGGGCGCATGCCCTTCAATAGCAGCGCCTCGCACTCGGCCTGGTTGCGTGCGGTCCAGACCTGGCAGCCCCAGCGCCCGAGCAGGCTGTTCATGCCGATCAGGATGCTGTCTTCGTTGTCCACGCACAGCACCTGCAGCCCAGCGAGCGGTTGTCCGCCCGGTTCCACGGGCGCTGCGGGCGCTGCCACCGGATGCCTGGCGATCGGCACGCTGACTCGGAACACGCTGCCCTTGCCTGGCCATGAGCGCACTTCCAGGCGATGCCCGAGCACCCGGCACAGGCCATCGGCGATTGCCAGGCCCAGGCCCAGGCCTTTTTCGGCGCGGGTCTGATGGCTGTCCAGGCGTTTGAACTCCTGGAAGATCACCTGCAGTTTGTCGTCGGCAATGCCCGGACCGCGATCCCAGACTTCCAGCCAAAGGTGCTCGCCTTCGCGTCGAGCGCCCAGCAGGATCGGGCTCTTGCCGTAACGCAGGGCGTTGGTGAGGAAGTTCTGCAGCACCCGGCGCAACAGTTTCATGTCGCTGGCGACTTGCAGCCGGCTGCCGCGCAGGCGGAATTCCAGGCCTTTCTCGGCCGCCAGTACCTTGAACTCGGCGCCCAGGGTGTCGAACAGTTCGTTGAGCGCGAAGGGTTTGATGTCGGGGGTGACCTTGCCGTTCTCCAGGCGCGAGATGTCCAGCAGGTCGCTGATCAATTCCTCTGCCGAGCGCAGCGAGCTGTCCATGTGCTGCACCAGTTGCTGGGCCTCTTCACTCAGGCCCTCGGCCTGTTGCGACAGGGCGGCGGAGAACAGCCGCGCGGCATTCAGCGGTTGCATCAGGTCGTGGCTGACGGCAGCGAGGAAGCGGGTCTTGGACTGGCTGACCGCCTCGGCATGGCTCTTGGCTTCCGACAACGCCTGGTTCAGTTGCGACAGCTCGTGGGTGCGTTCGGCCACGCGCTGCTCCAGGCCCTCGTTGGCGTCCTTGAGCGCCTGTTCGGCTTCGCGGAACGGGGTGATGTCGGTAAAGCTCATGACGAAGCCACCGCCGGGCATGGGGTTGCCGATCAGTTCGATCACCCGCCCGTTGGGGAACAACCGTTCCGAGGTGTGCGCCCGGCCCTGGCGCATCCAGTGGAGGCGCCTCGCCACGTGCACCTGCGCCTCGCCCGGGCCGCACAGGCCGCGCTCGGCGTTGTAGCGGATGATGTCGGCGATCGGTCGGCCGACACTGATCAGCCCGTCGGGGTAATTGAACAGTTCGAGATATCGACGGTTCCAGGCCACCAGATGCAGGTTCTGGTCGACCACACTGATGCCCTGGTTGATGTTCTCGATGGCGCCTTGCAGCAGGGCGCGGTTGAACTGCAGCACCTCGCTGGCTTCGTCGGCGATGCGCACCACGTCTTCGAGCTGCATGTCGCGGCCTTCGATGGCGGCCTTGACCACCGCACGGGTGGAGGAGGTGCCGAGCACGCCAGCGAGCAGACGCTCGGTGTGTTCGATCCAGTCGCCGTCGGCGTTCTGGTTGGGGTTGAAGCCCTTGCCCTGGCGGTAGGCGAAGCGGATGAAGCTCTGCCGCGCGCGTTCCTCGCCGACGAAACGCGCGGCAAGGTTGAGCAGATCGTCGATCTGCACGGCCAGCAGGGGGCGGCTGCTGGGGCGGGCGCTGGTTTGCTGGCCGATGAAGCGCCCGGCCTGCCAGTGCTCGGAAACCCGGGTGCGCGACAGAATCGAGACCCAGGCAAAGAGCATGAAGTTGCCCGCCAGCGACAGCACCACCCCTTGTGTCAGCGGGGTGATCGGCAGGTCCAACGGGTTGCCGTGCAGCCAGGCAAGGCCGGGGAACAACTGCAGTGACCAGCCCAGGCTATGGGCGGCGATCGGCAGCACCAGGGTGTAGAACCACAGGAAGATGCCCGCAGCGAGGCCGGCGAACACGCCGCGGCGGTTGGCCTGCTTCCAGTACAGGGCGCCGAGCATCGCCGGGGTCAGCTGGGTGACTGCGGCGAAGGCGATCTGGCCGATGGTCGCAAGGCTGGCGGTGGAACCGAGCAGGCGATAGCTGACGTAGGCCAGCAGCAGGATGACCACGATGGTCACCCGGCGCACCGAGAGCATCCAGTGACGGAACGCCTCGAACGGGCGCTCGGCGTTGGTGCGTCGCAGCAGCCAGGGCAGCAGCATGTCGTTGGACACCATGGTCGACAGCGCCACCGCCTCGACGATCACCATGCCGGTAGCGGCCGAAGCGCCGCCGATGAAAGCCAGCAGGGCCAGGCTCGGGTGGGCTTCGGCCAGCGGCAGGCTGATGACGAAGGAGTCGGAAATCACCGTGCCCGGCAGCAGCATCTGCCCGGCCAGGGCGATCGGCACCACGAACAGTGCCGCCAGCACCAGGTACAGCGGGAACACCCAGCGGGCCAGGCGCATGTCCTGAGGCTCGATGTTCTCGACCACGGTGACGTGGAACTGCCGCGGCAGGCAGATGATCGCCATCATCGCCACGGCGGTCTGCACCACCATCGATGGCCAGTTGATCGTCTCCTGCCAATAGCTTTCCAGGTGGATCGACTGGCGCGCCTGGCTGAACAGGTCGTCGAAGCCGTCATACAGGTTGAACACCACGAAGGCGCCCACGGCAAGAAACGCCAGCAGCTTGATCAGGGACTCGAAGGCGATCGCCAGCACCATGCCGCGATGGTGCTCGGTGACATCCAGGCTGCGCGTGCCGAAGACGATGGCGAACAGCGCCAGCACCAGCGACACCACCAGCGCCGTGTCCTGCACCCGGGTGCCGGTAGCGTCGGGAGTGGCCCCGATCAGCAAGTTGACGCCGAGCACGATGCCCTTGAGCTGCAGGGCGATGTAAGGCAGCACGCCGACCAGACAGATCAGTGCAACCACCACCGCGAGCGTTTGCGACTTGCCGTAGCGGGCGGCAATGAAGTCGGCGATCGAGGTGATGTTCTGCTGCTTGCTGATCAGCACCATCTTCTGCAGCACCCAGGGTGCGAAGATCAGCAGCAGCACCGGGCCCAGGTAGATCGGCAGGAACGCCCAGAGCTGCTCGGCCGCCTGGCCGACGGCGCCGAAGAAGGTCCAGCTGGTGCAGTACACCGCCAGCGACAGGCTGTACACCCAGGCGCGCAGGCGCGGCGGCAACGGCGTGCTGCGACGGTCGCCGTAGAAGGCGATGGCGAACATGATGGCCATATAGGCCAGGGCGACCACGGCGATCAGCCCGCTGGACAACGACATGCAAACTCCGGAGCAAAAATGAAAACGCGGTCCCGATCAATCAGTCTGGCACGCGTGCGCGGGTTCGTCAGCGCAGACGATGGTCGCAGTGGCAGGTGGTCGCAGGGGGGCTCTAGATCTTCGCCCCTCGCGTCCCCAGGTAATAGAACAATGCCGCCAGCACCACCGACAGCACCAGCAGGTAGAACACCGCCACCGGCACTACATACCCCAGGGCAAACCCAACCAGTACCGGCCCCAGTGCCGCGCCGAGGTTGGAAAGGTTCTGCGCGCCATAGTAGACGCCGCGAAGATGCTCCGGCGCGATCAGGTCGATGAACATGTACTCCGCCGGGATCACGATGATCTCGCCGAGGGTGAACACCAGCATTGCCAGGCACCAGCCCAGCACCGAGCCTGCCAGCGAGAAGCCCAGCAGCCCGGCGATGAACAGCGCCATCCCGGCCATCAGCCAGGGCATCAGGTACTGACGGCTGATGCGTCTGCCGATCAGGTATTGCAGGGCGATCACCGTCACGGCGTTGGTCGTCACCAGCACCCCGACCAACCGCGCCGCTTCGCTGGCGTGGGCCGTCACCACCAGGTATTGCGACAGGTAGGCGGTGAACTGGCCGAACACCACTGCACTGAGGGCTCCGCCCAGGGTGAAGCACACCAGGCGCCGGTCACGCGCCAGCCCGATAGCCACTTGCATGAAGCCGGCGCCGGGCAGTTGCGGCTCGCTGGGGCGTAACTGCCGATCGCCCAGACGCTGGTAGACCAGGCACATGAGCAGGCCGATCAGCGCCGAGACCAGGAACGGCAGATGGCCATCGAGCTCGATCAGCGCCACCCCCAGCAGCGGGCCGACGGCATAGCCGATGTTGCTGAGGGTGTACTTGATGGCGAACACCTCGGCGCGCTCCTCCACCGGCAGCAGGGCGCAGAATCCGGCCTTGCTGGCGATGTCGACCACCGCCAGGGCGAGGTTGATCAGCACCAGGCACAGGAAGAACAGCGCCACCGAGGGGCTCAACATGGCGACGGCGAACGACAGCGTGAACACCAGGGTTGCGACGATGATCACCGTATGGTTGCGCAGCGTGTCGACCAGATGTCCGCCATACAGGCTCAGCAACGAGGCGACGATCAGTGCCCCGCCGATCAGCAGGCCGATATGGCTGACCGACATCTGGAAGCTGTCCGACAGATAGACGACCAGATAGGGCAGGGTGATCGCGCGCGCCAGGGTCAGCACGAAGGTGGTGAGCAGCAGCAGGCGGACAGCGGAAGGGTAGCGTTTGAGTGCGGCGAGCATTGCCACGTCCTTGTTGTTGGAGTTGTCGCAGGCAGCAAGCATAAGCCACCGGCTCTGGCTTGCGCTATATCTGCAAAATAGATAACAGATAGAGAAAATAACCGTTATATGGATATTCTTTGCGGGCATAAGATGATTCCACCTTACACGAGGAATCTTTGCCATGACCTGCCCACAGACCCGCGCTGCGTCCTTGCGGCCCTTCCACCAGTTGGCCCGCCCGCTGGAAGTGATCCGTCAGTTCACCCCGAACTGGTTTGCCGCGACCATGGGCACCGGCGTTCTGGCCCTGGCCTTGCGACAGTTGGAGATTCCGGCTCTGCACGGCGCGGCAGAGGGGTTGTGGTGGCTGACCGTCGGCCTGTTCATCTTGTTCTGCGTCCTGTACGGCGCGCGCTGGCTGCTGTTCTTCGACGAGGCACGGCGGATCTTCGCCCACTCCACGGTCTCGATGTTCTTCGGCACCATCCCCATGGGCCTGGCGACCATCCTCAATGGCGCGCTGGTGTTTGGCCTCGAGCGCTGGGGCGACGGCGTGGTGCCTTGGGTCGAGGCGCTTTGGTGGGTTGACGTGGCGCTGGCACTGCTGTGTGGCGTGGCAATCCCTTATCTGATGTTCACCCGCCAGGAGCACAGCATCGACCAGATGACTGCAGTGTGGTTGCTGCCGGTGGTAGCGGCCGAGGTGGCGGCGGCCAGTGGTGGTCTGCTGGCGCCGCACCTGGCGGATGTCCATGCGCAGTTCCTGGTGGTGGTGACCAGCTACGTACTGTGGGCGGTGTCGCTGCCGGTGGCGTTCAGCATCCTGACCATCCTGATGCTGCGCATGGCGCTGCACAAGCTGCCGCCGGCCAACATGGCCGCATCCAGCTGGCTGGCGCTGGGCCCGATCGGCACCGGGGCGCTGGGCATGCTGCTGCTGGGCGGCGATGCACCGGCGGTGTTCGCGGCCAATGGCCTGGGGAACCTGGGTGAAGTGGCACGCGGGTTGGGGCTGGTGGCCGGGATGGTGTTGTGGGGAGCCGGCCTGTGGTGGCTGCTGACCGCGGTACTGATCACCCTGCGCTACATGCGCCAGGGCATGCCGTTCAATCTGGGCTGGTGGGGTTTCACCTTCCCGCTGGGGGTTTACAGCCTCGCCACCTTGAAGCTGGCGGCCTGGCTGGGCCTGGGTTTCTTCACGGTGTTCGGGCAGGTGCTGGTGGTGATGCTGGCGCTGCTCTGGCTGGTGGTGGCGAGCCGCACACTCAAAGGCGCTTGGCGTGGTGAGCTGTTCACCTCGCCCTGTATCGCAAATCGTTGAATGTGCTGACCTTTTAGTGGGTGGTCGCGCCCCCCCGGTTACCTGGCAGTGCTTGAGAACGCTGCGTACCTGTGGGAGCGGTTTACCCGCGAAGAAGCCACCGTGGCTTTCAAGCCGATAGGCGGAGGATTGACAGCGTTCAGGGCAGCAGGAATACTCTCGGAAAAATTCATATATATGTTTATATAACAAGACGAGAGACAGGCCCCATGAACACACTGCCCGGTGATGCGCGTCTGCCCCGCTACCAACAGCTGCGCGACCATATGGTCGAGCAGATCGCCAACAACCGCTGGCGCCCCGGTGAGGCCATTCCCACCGAAGCGGCCCTGGCCAGCGAGTTCGACATGTCGGTCGGCACCGTACGCAAGGCCGTCGATGTGCTGGTGACCGAGGGCGTGCTGGAGCGCCAGCAAGGCCGCGGCACCTTCATTCGTCGGCCGCAGTTTCAATCCTCGCTGTTCCGCTTCTTTCGCTTCGAGTCGGCCAACGGCGAACGTGCCGTGCCCGAGAGCCGCATCCTGTCCATCGAGCCAGTCCCGGCGCCCTCGGCGGTTGCCAGTGCCCTGGGCTTGGCGCCGGAAGCCGACGTCATTCACATCGTGCGCCTGCGTCTGCTCGGTGCCCAGCCGGTGTTGGCAGAGGAAATCTGGCTGCCACGGCAGACGTTCCAGCCACTGCTTGAGGTCGAGCTGGACCGCAAGGGCCCGCTGCTCTACCCGATCTACGAAGAGCTGTGCGGTCAGGTGGTGGCCTATGCCGAGGAGACCCTCACGGCCGAGTCGGTCGATGCCGTTCACGCGCGCCTGCTGCAGATGCCGGAGGGCAGCCCGGTGGTGGTGATCGAGCGTCTGGCCCGTGACTACGCCGGCAAACCGTTGGAATGGCGCCGTTCGCGCGGCCATGCCGAGCACTTCCGCTACCGCATCGATATTCGCTGACCGGGCGTTTCACGCCCCGTTGTGACTTCCGGCGCCGTGCCAGCACGGTGCCGTGGTTCTGCCTGCCTGGCCGGCGTGCGTCCGGCTGCCCCTGACCTCGCACACACGACATAGAAGGATAAGAAATCATGTTCAGTTGGTATCGCGAAATCACCTCGCGCGAACGCAAGACGTTCTGGGCCTGCTTTGGTGGCTGGTCGCTCGACGCCCTTGAAGTGCAGATGTTCGGCCTGGCCATCCCGGCGCTGATCGCCGCGTTTTCCCTGACCAAGGGCGATGCTGGGCTGATCAGTGGCCTGACGCTGGTCACCTCCGCGATCGGTGGCTGGCTTGGCGGTACGTTGTCCGACCGTTACGGCCGGGTGCGTACCCTGCAATGGATGATCCTCTGGTTCTCCTTCTTCACCTTCCTGTCGGCCTTCGTCACCGGCTTCTACCCGCTGCTGTTCGTCAAGGCCATGCAGGGCTTCGGCATTGGTGGCGAGTGGGCCGCAGGCGCGGTGCTGATGGCCGAGACCATCAACCCGAAATACCGCGGCAAGGTCATGGGTACGGTGCAGAGCGCCTGGGCCGTGGGCTGGGGCCTGGCGGTGGGCCTGTTTGCGCTGATCTATTCGCTGGTGCCGCAGGAGTTCGCCTGGCGGGTGATGTTCTTCGTCGGCCTGCTGCCGTCGCTGCTGATCATCTGGGTGCGGCGCAACGTACCCGAGCCGGACAGCTTCCAGCGCCTGCAGAAGGAAAAGGCCATTCCCGTCAGCTTCACCAAGTCCATGGCCGGCATCTTCCGTCCTGAACTGCTGCGCGTGACCCTGCTGGGCGGACTGCTGGGTTTGGGTGCCCATGGTGGTTACCACGCGGTGATGACCTGGCTGCCGACCTTCCTCAAGACCGAGCGCAACCTCTCGGTGCTCAACTCCGGCGGCTACCTGGCGGTGATCATCTTCGCCTTCTGGTGTGGTTGCGTGGTCAGTGGCCTGCTCATCGATCGCATTGGCCGGCGCAAGAACATCCTGTTGTTCGCCCTGTGCTGCGTGCTGACGGTACAGGCTTATGTGTTCTTCCCGCTGAGCAATACGCAGATGCTGTTCCTCGGCTTCCCGCTGGGCTTCTTCGCCGCCGGCATTCCCGCGAGCCTGGGGGCGTTCTTCAACGAGCTGTACCCGGCTGATGTGCGCGGTGCCGGGGTGGGCTTCTGCTACAACTTCGGCCGGGTGCTGTCGGCCGTGTTCCCGTTCCTGGTCGGTCACATGAGCGAATCCATGTCGCTGGGGGCCGCCATCGGCATCGATGCCGGCATCGCTTACGGCGTGGCGGTGATCGCCGCACTGTGTCTGCCGGAAACCCGTGGTCGCAACCTCGAGGCCCCGGTCTCGCCGCAGGTTGCGGGTGCGGTCGCCAAGTAACCTTCAATCTTCCCGAATGAGCATCATGCCGCAAACCCCTGTATCCCCGTTCACCGCGATCGACAGCCACGCCCACGTGTTCAGCCGTGGGCTGAACCTGGCAGCGGAGCGCCGTTACGCACCCACCTACGATGCGCCGCTGGGCGACTACCTGGCCCAGCTGGCCGGGCACGGTTTCAGCCATGGCGTATTGGTGCAGCCGAGCTTTCTCGGCACCGACAACAGCTACCTGCTGGCGGCGTTGCAAACCGCGCCCAGGCAATTGCGCGGCGTGGTGATGCTCGAGCCTGGCGTTGCGCGCGACACCCTTGAGCAGATGGCGCGCCTCGGTGTACGCGGGGTGCGTCTGAATCTGATGGGGCAGGCCCTGCCTGATCTGCGCGACGCCGGTTGGCGGCCACTGCTGGAGCTGATCGGCGATCTGGGCTGGCATGTCGAACTGCATCGACAGGTGGCCGATATACCGGCACTGGTGCGTGCCTTGCAGCCCTATGGTGTGGATATCGTGATTGATCACTTCGGCAGGCCGGATGCGCGCCTGGGGTTGGGGCAGCCGGGATTTGCCGAGCTGCTGACCCTCGGCGGGCAGGGCACGGTGTGGGTGAAGGTATCGGGGATCTATCGATTGGGCGGCGCGCCTGGGCAGAACCTGGATTTCGCCCGCCAGGCCCTGTGCGCCCTGGAGGCGCACTATGGCGCGGACCGGTTGATGTGGGGCAGCGACTGGCCGCATACCCAGCATGAATCGGTGATGAGCTTTACCGCGGTGGTCGAGCAGTTCGATGCCCTGGGCTGCTCGGCGTCGTTGCGTCGGGCGCTGTTGGTGGACACGGCGCGGGGGTTGTTCGGGTTCGCGTAGGAGCGGAGGTTCGTCGCTCCGACTTGCCCGTGAAAGGCATACCGTGATGCATGGCACCGGCTACGCCGGTGTTCGCGGGACCAGCCCGCTCCTACAGGGATTGGGCTGGTCTTTCGATTTTGAGCAGGACAGTGCTCCTGCAAGTATGTTTTTCGCGGGCAAGCCCGCTCCTACAAGGGGAGCTCGGGCTGTCAGAGTTGGAACCGGCTGATCATCTGCTGCAATTGCCCACCCAGACGTGCCAGTTCGACGCTGGACACCGAGGTCTGCTCACTGGCCTCGGCGGTCTGCTCGGAAATGTCCCTCACCGTCACCACGCTGCGGCTGATCTCCTCGGCCACGGCGCTCTGCTGCTCGGAGGCGGCGGCGATCTGCTGGTTCATCAACTGGATGCCCGACACCCGCTGAGTGATGCCCTCCAGCGCAACGCCGGCTTCGCGTACCAGTGCCACGCTGCTTTCGGTCAGGCTCTGGCTTTCTTCCATCAGGTCGCTGACCGAGCGCGTGCCTTGCTCCAGGCTGCTGATCGCCGATTCGATTTCTTCGGTCGAGGCCTGGGTGCGCTGGGCCAGGCTGCGTACCTCGTCGGCGACCACGGCAAAACCACGACCGGCCTCGCCAGCGCGGGCGGCCTCGATGGCGGCGTTGAGCGCCAGCAGGTTGGTCTGCTCGGCCACGGCCTTGATCACGTCCATCACCTTGCCGATGCGTTGGCTTTCGTTGCGCAGGGCGTCCATCGCCTCATTGGTGGCGTCGACCTGACTGGCCAGGCGGCCGATCTGGGTCACGGCGCGGGTGACCACACTGTCGCCTTCGCGAGCCTCGAGATCGGTGGCGCTGGCGGCCACCGAGGCTTCGCCGGCATTGCGCGCGACTTCCTGCACGGTGGCGGCCATTTCCTGCATCGCAGTGGCGACCTGGTCGGTCTCCTGGCGCTGGCTGCTGGCGCCGGCGCTGGTTTGCGCGGTGATCGCCGAGAGCTCTTCGGTGGCACTGGCAATCTGCGAGATGCCGTCGCGCACGCCGCCGATCAGCTGGCGCAGCTTGGCAGTCATGCCATGCAGGCTGTTCTGCAACTGGCCGAGTTCATCGCGGCGATTGCTGCTGGGTTGTTCGCCCAGGTTGCCGTCGGCCACCTGCTCCATGGCGCGCAGCACCCGTTGCAGCGGCTGGCTGATCTGCCGGGCGATCAGTATCGCCAGCAGGGCACCGAGCAGCAGGGCAAGGGCGGTGGTGGCGAACTGCAGCGTCTTGGCGAACTGACTGTCATTGACCACGGCCAC
Organism: Pseudomonas sp. NY15374; assembly: GCF_048068255.1. NCBI lineage: Bacteria > Pseudomonadati > Pseudomonadota > Gammaproteobacteria > Pseudomonadales > Pseudomonadaceae > Pseudomonas > Pseudomonas sp. NY15374. The sequence continues at coordinate 529,037 of NZ_JBLUPZ010000002.1, read as the reverse complement.
TGCCTGGCTGTCGAGCAATTGGCCGATCAGGGTGGTGAGGGTCGCGACGTCATTGCCCATGTTGGCGCGGTAGTCCATCAGTTTGCGGGTTTCGCCGCGGAAGGCCTCGACGGCGACGGCATAGGCGCGCACCTGTTCGTTCAGTTGGCGGAATTGCTCGGCGAACTGGCCATTGAATACCGCGGTCAGGGCTGGCAGGTCGTTCACCGTGGTGGTGATCTGTGCATTCATCGCCTGCTCGGTGTCGGTGTTGGTGTTGCCGGTGTAGCCACGCACCTGGTAGCGCAGCAGGATCAGGTTCTCGCGGATCTGATTGATCGCTTCGCTGCGCACGTAGCGCTGTTCGGCATCGGGCAACGCGCGGACCTGCTTGCGGATGCTGTCGATCGTGGCGAACGACTGGGTGGCAAGCCCACCCATCTCCTTTTGCGCCGCGCGCATGGTGCGGTAAGACTGCAGGCTCTGTTCCTGGTTGCGGGCGTAGGCCTGCAGGGCCTGCTCGGCCTTGTCGAGGGTCTGCAGGTTGGTCGCGTTGCGCAGGATGCCGTGGAGTTTCGCCAGGGGGGCCTGGAAGGCCGCCAGTGCCTGCTGCAACGCCTTGCCTTGTTCTTCGTCACCATTGGACATGGCGTGGCGCAAGCGCGCCTCGCGCAGATCGCCCAGGGCATCGTTGAGTGCGGAGACGTCGCTGACCACTTCGCTGCGCCGCACCAGGCTGCCCAGGGCGTCCCAGCCGATCAGCGACTGGGCCAGGGTCAGCACGAGGACCAGGCCAAAACCGAGGCCGAGTTTGTGTGCGATCTTCAGATCGCCGAACCAGGTGAACATCTGCTGCTGTGCTCCTTTTCTTGTGCGTTGGAGGAGAGCCGAAGGCTGATCCTGTTATCGGATGTAGTCATCTATATGAATTATCGGCAGCCTTGCAACATTCTGAAAAGGGGTTGCAGAAAAAATAATGGCATATAGCCATTAATTGGTTCGTTGGCGTGATGCGCTTCGCAGGCCTGTTGCCAGGGGTGGGCAATCGCGTGCAGATTTGTGGCTTCTCGCGATGAGCGGACCTCCAATTGACAACGCCCTCTCAGGAACAAGGACGATGAGTCATTCCTCGCAATTCACCTTGCTCGGCAAGCGGCGCTTCCTGCCGTTCTTCATCACCCAGTCGCTGGGTGCCTTCAACGACAACCTGTTCAAGCAGTCGCTGATCCTGGCGATCCTCTACAAGCTCAGCCTGGAGGGCGACCGGTCGATCTGGGTCAACCTCTGCGCGCTGCTGTTCATCCTGCCGTTCTTCCTGTTCTCGGCGCTGGCCGGGCAGTTTGGCGAGAAGTTCGCCAAGGATGCGTTGATCCGTGCGATCAAGCTGGCTGAAGTGGTGATCATGTTGATCGGCGCGGTGGGCTTTCTCAGTGATCACCTGGAGCTGATGCTGCTGACATTGTTTGCCATGGGCACTCATTCGGCGCTGTTCGGGCCGGTGAAGTACTCGATCCTGCCCCAGGCCTTGCGCGAAGACGAACTGGTCGGCGGCAACGGGCTGGTGGAAATGGGCACCTTCCTGGCGATCCTGGCCGGCACCATCGGTGCCGGGGTGATGATGTCCTCGGGCAACTACGCCACGGTGGTGGCCGGTGGCATCGTCGGCACTGCGGTGCTCGGCTACCTGGCCAGCCGCTGGATCCCGCGGGCGGCGGCGGTGGCGCCGCAGATGAAGCTGGATTGGAATATTTTCAAGCAGTCCTGGGCCACCTTGCGCCTGGGCCTGGGGCAAACCCCGGCGGTGTCGCGCTCGATCGTCGGCAACTCGTGGTTCTGGTTCGTCGGGGCGATCTACCTCACGCAGATCCCGGCCTATGCCAAGGACTGGCTGCACGGTGACGAGACCGTGGTCACGCTGGTGCTGACGCTGTTCTCGGTGGGCATTGCCGTCGGTTCGCTGCTGTGCGAACGCCTGAGTGGGCGCAAGGTGGAGATCGGCCTTGTGCCGTTCGGCTCTTTCGGCCTGACCCTGTTCGGTCTGCTCTGGTGGTGGCATTCGGGTGACGTGCCGGCCGCTGCTGCGCCGCACGATTGGCTGAGCCTGTTGGGCATGAGCCAGGCCTGGTGGATCATGGTCTCGATCGTCGGGCTTGGTGTGTTCGGCGGTTTCTACATCGTGCCGCTCTATGCCCTGATCCAGGCGCGTACGCCTGAAGACCAGCGCGCCCGGGTGATCGCCGCGAACAACATCCTCAATGCGCTGTTCATGGTGGTCTCGGCGATCGTCACCATCGTCCTCTTGAGCCTGGCCGACCTCAGCATTCCGCAGCTGTTCCTGGTGGTGTCGCTGCTCAACATTGCGGTCAACGCCTACATCTTCCGCATTGTTCCTGAGTTCACCATGCGCTTCTTGATCTGGTTGCTCAGCCATTCGATGTACCGCGTCGAGCATCGCGATCTCGATCGTATCCCTGACGAGGGGGCGGCGCTGTTGGTGTGCAACCATGTGTCGTTCGTCGATGCGCTGCTGATCGGCGGTGCGATCCGTCGCCCGATCCGTTTCGTCATGTACTACAAGATCTACAACCTGCCGGTGCTCAACTTCGTGTTCCGCACTGCCGGGGCCATTCCGATTGCCGGGCGCAGCGAGGACGAGGCGACGTACGAGCGGGCCTTTGCGCGCATTGCCGAGTACCTGCAGGCCGGTGAGGTGGTGTGCATCTTCCCGGAAGGCAAGCTGACCGCCGATGGTGAGATCGATGTGTTCAAGGGGGGCGTCAGCCGGATTCTCCAGGAGACGCCGGTGCCGGTGATTCCGCTGGCCTTGCAGGGGTTGTGGGGGAGTTTCTTCAGCCGTGATCCGGCCAAGGGCTTCCTGCGTCGATTGTGGTCGCGGGTGACCCTGGTGGCGGGTGCCGCCATTCCGGTGGAGGCGGCCCAGCCTGAAGCGCTGCGCGAGGAGGTCAGTGCCTTGCGCGGCGACTTGCGTTGAGGGGAGGGTGGAAGGTCAGCTGGCGCTTACCTTCAGGCCGATCAGGCCGGCGACGATCAGCGCAACGCTGATCAGGCGCACCAATGCCATGGATTCGCCGAACAGGATGATGCCGGCGATTACCGTGCCGACTGCGCCGACGCCGGTCCAGATGGCGTAGGCAGTGCCCAGCGGCAATTCCTTCATGGCCAGGCCCAGCAGGCCCAGGCTCACGGCCATGGCGGCGACGGTCAGTGCAGTGGGGAGTGGGCGAGTGAAGCCATCGGTGTATTTGAGGCCGATAGCCCAGCCGACTTCGAACAGGCCGGCGAAGAACAGGATGATCCAGGACATGATGATTCTCCATCGTTGAAAGATGGGGCCGTCCCCGGATTGGTCACGCCTTGCGTCGTGAGGTCGTCCTCACAGTGCGCACTATATTGCACATCTGCCGGGTGACAAGCAAGTGGCGCCTGTCCGGGCCTCTTCGCGGGCAAGCCCGCTAGCTGTCTTGCGTTTGGGAGCGGGCTTGCCCGCGAAGAGGCCCGCCCGCTCAGTGCCCGACCTGCGCCTGTTCCTCCCCGGCACCGCGGGGCTCTTCCATGCGCCTGAACCAGGTCGAGAGCAAGGCCCCGGAGATGTTGTGCCAGACGCTGAACAGCGCGCTGGGCACCGCCGCCAGCGGTGAGAAATGCGCCGCTGCCAGGGCCGCGCCCAAGCCTGAGTTCTGCATCCCCACCTCCAGCGCCAGCGACTTGCGCTGGGCCAGGGGCAGCTTGCACAGCTTGCCGGTCAGATAGCCCAGCAGGAAGCCGAAGCTGTTGTGCAGGATCACCACCGCCATGATCAGCAGGCCGGACTCGGCGATCTTCGCCTGGCTGGCCGCGACCACCGCGCAGACGATCATCACGATGCTCACCACCGACACCAGTGGCAGCACCTGCACCGCCAGTTGCACCCGCGCACCGAGCAGCTTCTGCGCCAGCACGCCGAGCACGATCGGCAGCATCACCAACTGCAGGATCGACCAGAACATGTCCATGAACGAGACCGGCAGCCAGGCCGAGGCCAGGAACCAGATCAGCGCCGGGGTCAGCAAGGGCGCGAGCAGGGTGGTCACTGCGGCGATGGCCACGGCCAGTGCCAGATCGCCCTTCGACAGCCAGACCATCACGTTCGAGGCGGTGCCGCTCGGGCAGCAGCCGACCAGGATCACGCCCACGGCGATTTCCGGTGGCAGGTGAAACAGTTGGCACAGCAGCCAGGCAACGCCCGGCATGATCACGAAATGCGCCACCACTCCCAGCGCCACGCGCCAGGGTTGACGGGCGAGGGCGGCGAAGTCGTCGAGCTTGAGCGTAAGGCCCATGCCGAACATCACCAGCCCCAGCAGTGGCACGATGGCTACCTTCAGTGCGATGAACCATTGTGGTTGCAGGAAGGCCAGGCAGGCGAACACCAAGACCCAGAGGGCGAAGGTGTTGCCGACGAAACGGCTGAAGGCGGCGAGGGCGCGCATGGGGGATTCCTTTTCTATTTATAGCTTTGTGAAATTCACTGGCCCTTTCGCGGGACAAGTCGGTGCTGGCGACAACACAACCACCCAGCACCGGCCTTTCAACCTGAATCAGACCCCCTGCGGAATCTCTTCCCCACCCAGGGCTTCGAACAGCACCGGCAGGAATTCGTTGAGGGTCATCATCATCAACAGGAAGCTGGCGTCGAACTGTTGCGCGGCTTCGTCGCCACCATCCTGCTCGGCTTGCTCCTGCAGCAGTTCCTCGAACTTCAGGCGCTTGATCACCATCTTGTCGTCGAGCACGAACGACAGTTTGTCTTGCCAGGCCAGGGCCAGTTGCGTGACCAGCTTGCCGGTGCTCAGGTGCAACTGGATTTCCTCGCTGGCCAGGTCCTGGCGCTTGCAGCGCACGATGCCACCGTCTTCGGCGGTGTCGCGCAGCTCGCATTCATCCAGTGGATAGAAGCCTTCGGCAGGCTGCTGCGACTTGACCCAGTCGGTCATGGTCGCGGTCGGGGCGATCTTCACGGTGGCCGGACGCACCGGCAGCGAACCCATGACTTCACGTAGCGTGGAGAGCAGGTCTTCGGCGCGCTTGGCGCTGGCCGAGTTGACCAGGATCAGGCCCTGGCGCGGGGCGATGGCAGCGAAGATCATCGAGCGGCGGATGAAAGCACGCGGCAGGAAGGCCTGGATGATCTCGTCCTTGATCTGGTCGCGTTCCTTCTTGTAGACCTTGCGCATCTGCTCGGTCTCGATCTCCTCGACCCTCTCCTTGACCGCATCGTTGACCACGCTGCTGGGCAGGATGCGTTCTTCCTTGCGTGCGGCAATCAACAGGAATTCACCGCTGACGTGTACCAGGGGAGCGTCTTCGCCCTTGCCGAACGGAGCGACGAAGCCGTAGGTGGTCAGCTCCTGGCTGGCGCAGGGGCGGGCCGGCTTGCTGGCCAGGGCGGTCTCCAGCGCTTCAGGCTCGAACGGGACATCCTGGGTCAGGCGGTAGGTCAGCAGGTTCTTGAACCACATGAGGGGGAATCTCTCCTTAATGCATAAGGCGGGCATTATTCTCCGAGCAGTGGTTGCAGGCCAACCCTGTCAGAGGGCCAGCAGTGACTTATTCATAGGTCTTTGAAAGATCAGATAAAAAATTTGAAAAAAGTGCTTGCCAGGGTACAGGCTCCTCCGTAGAATGCGCGCCACACCGAGACGAAGGGTGATTAGCTCAGCCGGGAGAGCATCTGCCTTACAAGCAGAGGGTCGGCGGTTCGATCCCGTCATCACCCACCACTCGATGTATAGCGCAGCGGTAGTTCAGTCGGTTAGAATACCGGCCTGTCACGCCGGGGGTCGCGGGTTCGAGTCCCGTCCGCTGCGCCATATTCCAGCTTCCAGGGCCCACTGAACACCCGGAAGCCACAAAGAAAGCGACCTTAGGGTCGCTTTTTTTGTTTCTGTCTTGCACAAACACCACGGGGGCTGTCCATCGACAGCCCCCGTGGTGTTTCAGCTTCAGGGTTTGGCCACGTGCCAGACCTGGCCGACGCCTTCGCCGGTGGTATCGCCCGGCTTCTGGTCCTTGACCCAGCCGTACAGCGGCTGGTCTTTGTAAGCCCACTGCTTGCTGCCATCGTCGCGGGTAATCACGCTGTAGCCATCGGCGGCCTTTGCGTAGGGGCCGGCGGCCAGCGGCGGCCAATTCTGCGCACATTGACCGTTGCACGCCGACTTGCCAGCGCTGTCCTTGGTGAAGGTGTAGAGGGTCAGGCCTTTGCTGTCGACCAGGACCTTGCCCAGGGCGCTGTCGCCGACCTTCGTGGGGGCATCAGCCAAGGCCAGGCCAGACACGCAGGTCAGAGCCAATGAAAGAACGAGTGCGCTTTTCTTCAACATGAGAGATACCTCTGGCGGTTATCCGAATCCGTTCGGGGGAATGATGGCCTTATGCATCGGCCATGCAGGGACAACGCCCCGGTGTCGGCTTCTATTCCCGTGTTCGATGAATATTTTTTCCGTCCCTGGTGCCGCCCTGGGTCAGCAGGCACGCCGGGTTCGCATCTACGCCTTCAACTCGCTGGCTCATTGCGTCAGAATCCCCCTACACGCCGGATGCAGCCAGCAGGCCGCGCGCCGGCTCTACCTTGCAAGCAGAGACCGACAATGCAGGATGCCAGCACCTCTCCAACGCCCACGCCGTCGACCCCACTGCTGGGTATCGACCTGGGGACCACCAACAGCCTTATCGCAGTCTGGCAGGACGGCAAGGCGCAGCTGATCGCCAACGCCGTGGGCGAGGTGCTGACGCCGTCGGTGGTCAGCGTCGACGACGACGGCAGCATCCTGGTGGGCAGCGCCGCCCGCGCCCGCCTGACCACCCACCCCCATCGCACCGCTGCGGCCTTCAAGCGCTTCATGGGCAGTGACAAGCGCTTCGAGCTCGGCGAGCACCGCTTCACCCCGGAAGAACTCTCGGCTCTGGTGCTGGGTGCGTTGAAGCAGGATGCCGAGGCGTATCTGGGGTGCCCGGTCAGTGAAGCGGTGATTTCGGTGCCGGCCTATTTCAGCGACGAACAGCGCAAGCGCACGGTCTTCGCTGCGGAGCTGGCGGGGCTGAAGGTGCAGCGCCTGATCAACGAGCCGACCGCGGCCGCCATGGCCTACGGGCTGCACGAGCAGAAGTTCGAGCGCACCCTGGTGTTCGACCTGGGCGGCGGGACCTTCGATGTCACTGTGCTGGAATACGCCTTGCCGCTGATCGAGGTGCATGCCTCAACCGGTGACAACTATCTGGGGGGCGAGGACTTCACCGAGGCCTTGCTCAATGCCTGCCTGCGTGACTGGAACCTCAGTGCCGAAACCCTGGAGCCCCAGGCGCTGTCGAGCCTGCATGATGCGATCGAGCAGCTGAAACGCGAGGTGGGCGAGGGCAGTCGCACCCTGCACTGGAGCGGCGATGGCCAGGCCCGCGAATGGGTGCTCGACCAGGCCCGGCTGCAGTCGATCTGGGCGCCGTTGCTGGCACGGGTACGGACCCCCATCGAGCAGGCCCTGCGTGATGCGCGCCTGAGCCCGCGCGAACTGGACAGCCTGGTGCTGGTCGGTGGGGCCACGCGCATGCCGCAGATCCAGCAACTGGTGGCCAAGCTGTTCGGCCGCCTGCCGTACCGCCACCTCGATCCGGACACCATCGTCGCTCTTGGCGCCGCCAGCCAGGCAGCCTGCAAGGCGCGGGATTCGGCGATCGACGAGTTGATCCTGACCGATGTCTGTCCTTACACCCTAGGGGTCGCCTCGTCCCGTGGCGAGGACGTGTCCGGGGCCTTTACCCCAATCATCGAGCGCAACACGGTGATCCCCACCTCGCGTGTGCAGCGCTTCTACAGCAGCCATCCCGAGCAGAAAGTGGTGCGCATCGCCGTGTACCAGGGGGAGCGGCCCTGGGTGCGCGACAACATTCTGGTCGACAGTTTCGAGATTCCGTTGCAGCCGACCGGCCAGGTGCAGTCGCTGGATGTGCGCTTCAGCTACGACATCAATGGCCTGCTCGAAGTGGACGTGACGTTCCTCGAAACCGGGCACAAGCACAGCCACAGCATCGACCGCAGCCCGACCGGGCTGGACAGTGACGCCCGCCAGGCCAGCCACGAGCGTCTGGCGAGATTGAAGATCCACCCGCGCGACGCCTTGCCCAACCGCACCCTGCTGGCCCGCCTGGAGCGCGCCTGGATGCAGAGCCTGGGCGATGAGCGCGACCTCATCGGCAGTTGGCTGGACGCCTTCAATGCCGTGCTCGCTGGCCAGCAGGCCACCGAGATCAGCCGCCAGCGCCAGCAGTTGAGCCAGGCGCTGGACGAGCTGCGCTACTGATCAGGGATGGTTCAGGCGCCGCAGGGCCACTTGCAGGCCCAGTTGCAACTGGTCGGGGTCGTCCGGTGAAGGGCCATAGCGGTTGGCGAGCTTGTCGCCGGGTAGCCCCACCAGAAGCAGCAGTGCGAATGGCAGCAGGCGGCTGACGGCCAGCAACCCCACCAGTGCCCAGACGCCCTGGCCCAAGTCGCGCAAGCGCCGCAGGAAGGATGTCAACAGCAGCAACACGACAAGGGTCCAGAGCATCGGGCTCTTGGTCGCGGTGGTCAGCACCGTGCCCGCCAGCAGCATCACGATCACGTGGGCGATCAGGTCGCTGCGATTGAGGCGGCTGTCCAGGCGCCAGAATGCCCAGGAGGGTACCGGCGTCTGGCTGACACGGGCCATCAGCAAGCGTTCGGCGCGAGCCAGTATCGCCATGCTGGCGCAGCGCAGGCCGGTGTCCTGGTCCGGGTCATCCTTGGCTTTTTGCAGGCGCATCAGGCTGCGCGTGCCTGGCGGGGATGCGGATTTGACCAGGTGATTGAAGGCATCGAGGATCTCGTTGAGCAGCTTGCCGTCGACCTTCTCTTCCTGCTCTACCGCTTGGCGCGGCGGACGTTTGACCTTGCCGGCGATCAGGCCATCGCGCAGCGGGGCGAACCAGGGGCTGTCGTTGTTCATCGCCTCGAGGCGATCGCGCAAGCGGGCGCGCTGTTGAGCATCGAGCTCTGGGTCGTGGTACAGCACTGCGCATAGCAGCATGTAGCCCAGTGGGTGGCCGTCGAGGGTACCGACGTCTTCTTCCAGGCATTCGAGCAGACGTACCGCGCTGGGCAGGCGAGTGCTGCCGAACACGTAACCCAGTGTGTGCAGGCGACTGGCGACCAGGGCCTGCAGCGGGTCGCGGTCGTCCATCCAGCCGAGCAGGGCATTGTGTTCGTTGAACTGAGCCTGACGGGCGATCAGCACCTTGTGCAGGGGGGCGAACGGATGGTCGCTCGGGTAGGTGAGCTGGGCGGCCAGTTGCGGTGGCGCCAGGTCCAGCCAGCGTTGCGGCTGATGTGCCGTGGCCAGCATGAACAACTGTTGGCGATGCCAGTTCCACAGCGCTTCGCCCTCGACCATCGGCGGCAGCTCGACGCCGTTCAGTGCCAGTTCTTCCATCAGCACCAGGCCGAATGGCACGGTGAACATGCGGCGCATGTCGAAATGCTCGTTCAGCTCGCCCAGCGCTCGTGGCGAATAAACCCGCATGCGCCGCAGCCACTCGCGGCAGGCCGGGTGCAGTGCGTCGGACTTGAGCGCCTCTGGCAGTTCCACCGGCCCCTCGTCACGTGCGCAATACTCCACCAGTGCACGCGCCACCGGTGAGTGTTCGAGCCAATGCAGTTGCTGCGCCGCCTGGCGCTGGAAGCCTTCGAGGATCAAGGCATCGAGCGGGTCGTTGCCCAGGCGCTCATCGACAATGGTGCGCAACAAGCCGGCTTCACCGCGTTGCAGGGCCCAGGCCTGCCAGTAGCGGCGGTGCAATTCGCGATCGTCCTGGTTGGGCAGCAGCCAGGCGAGCAGCGGCAGTTCGTCGTCGCCGTCCAGGCGCCAGTCGATGTAGGTGGCGGCGATGCCCTCAAGGCCCAGGCGCGAGGCTTCGGACCAGCGCGCCAGTGTCTGCGGCGACTGTGCCGGGCTGCCCAAGACCTGTGCCGGATCGGCCAGGTCGGCGGGCCAGGTGTCGGGCGTGCTCTGCTGGTCGAGGGCCTGGATCAGCAGTGGCAGGCGTTGCGGCTGGTAGCGCGCGCAGAGGTCGAGCAGCCAGCGTTCGGCCTGCGGGTGGCGGTGTTCGCGCCACAGCCGTAGCCAGCAGTCCAGGGCTTGCTGCTCGGCGCCCAGGGCGTCGGCCTGGCGGGCCAGCAAGAACAGCAGGTCGACATCGTCCGGCGCCTGCTGGTGCTGGAGCTGCAGGCGTGCATGCAGGGTGAGGCTGCCGATGCCCACCTGGCTGAACTGTTCGGTCAGACGCTGAACCAGATGCTCGTCGTCGGGGAACGCCACGCAGGTGTGGCACCCGGCGAACTGTGCGTACTCGAACAGCGGGCGCTCCTGATGGTAGTAGCCGAGGCTGCGGAAGTACCAAAGGGTTTCCAGTTGCGCGGCGGGCGACCAACTGCGCATCAGGCGGGTGTCGAAGGGATCGGGTTCTTCTATGCGTTGCAGGAAGGACTCTATCTCCTGGGCATCTTCCGGCGCCAGGCGCAGCAACTGCTCGGCCCAGCCCATGCGCTGGGCCAGCAGGCGTGCGCACTGGTACGAGATCGGTCCGCAGTTGCGCAGGTTGTGCAGCAGTCGCCAGCTGAGGTCTTCCAGTTGCTCCAGGGGCAGTTCGTCGAGCTGGGCGATGTAGTCCTGCCAGGCTTGGGGTTCGTAACGGCGTGTGGAGTCTTCGAGCAGTGCATGGAACGCCTCGAAGGCTTCGCTGGTGGACGCTTCGCTCTGTCCGTCGGCTGCTTGCTGCTTGGGTGCCGCGCCGGTTTCGGCGTGTTCGCGGGCCAGGCGCTGTGCTTCCTCGTACGCGGCGCGCAGGGCCTGGAAGCCTTCGGGGTCGGTTTCCGGATGGTGCGTCGGCAGGCGGCCGCGGTAGGCCTGGCGGATGGTGTCGAGGTCCTGGGTCGGCTCGATGCCCAGGCGAATCCAGCAACTCATGACCAGCAGTCCTCTTCCAGTGATGCCGGGCGTTCCGGCTCAGGCAACGGCAACTCCCAGGGCAGGTCGGCGAGCAGCGCGTTGGCGCCGATCCTCAGGTTCAGGGCAATGCAGCGATTCCAGTGTTCGTTGCCCTGACGCTCCAGGTTGGCGGCGAACGTTTCGTCGCTGCTGTCGGAGACATTCCACAGCGCCTTGCCGAACAGGTACCCGGCGATGTAGCTGTCCCAGCGGTTGTAGTAATGGCGAGCGCGCAAGGCCAGGCGATAGTGCAGGTAGAGGCTTTCGTCGCGGCTGATATGGCCCTTTTTCACCCCGGCGCGCAGCAGAAAGCTCATGCGTCCGATGTCCCAGGCGCGGGTTCCGCCCGGGCCGCAGTCGGGAAAGGTGCGGGCGGCGTAGTTGTACTTGACCTGGTCACGTGGTGTCAGCGTAGCGAGCAGTGCCTGCCACTGGCTTGGCAGGCAGCGCTGGAACTGCCAGTAGGCGTTGCTCATCTCGCTGGCGTGACCGTTGTCGGCCATGCCGAGCACGTCGAGCAACTGAGCACGGGTGCTGATGCCCCAGCCGCTTTCCAGGTCGGTCTGGTCTTCGCCTTCGAAGTATTCGGCGGCGGTGTAGCTGGCACCGTTGAGTGCGGCCATCGGGGCGGAGAGGGCATGCAGCCAATGCTGTGCGGATTCGTCCATGAAGAGTGTCCGGGGCGAGGGGTGTGGCGCGATTGTAGAGAGGCAGCAAGGGGGCCGTCTACGCAGGCCTCAACGCCGGCCTTCTTCCGCTCGCAGCGTCAGCACTTCATAGCCCTGCTCGGTCACCGCGACCGTGTGCTCCCACTGCGCCGACAGCCCGCCATCGCGGGTGATCACCGTCCAGCCATCTTTCAGCGTGCGCGTGCCGCGGGCGCCCTGGTTGATCATCGGCTCGATGGTGAACACCATCCCGGGCTTGAGTTTCAGGCCCATGCCGCGCTGGCCGTAGTGCAGCACCTGCGGCGCTTCGTGCATCTGCCGGCCGATGCCGTGGCCGCAGTACTCGCGTACCACGCTGTAGCCCGCCGCCTCGGCGAACTGCTGGATGGCATGGCCGATATCGCCCAGGGTGGCGCCGGGGCGCACCTGTTCGATGCCTTTCCACAGCGCCTCGTAGGTGGTGTCGACCAGGCGCCGGGCCTCCTCGCTGATTGCGCCGATGCGGTACATCTTCGACGAGTCGGCGATATAGCCGCCCTGTTCCAGGGTGATGTCGACGTTGATGATCGAGCCTTCCTGCAGCACCTCGTCAACCTTGGGCATGCCGTGGCAGACGACCTGGTCCACCGAGGTGTTCAGCGAATAGGGGAAGCCGTACTGGCCCTTGCTCGCCGGGCGCGCCTTGAGCGTCTCGACGATGAAGGCTTCGGCGCGGTCGTTGATCTGCATCGTGGTCACCCCGGCGCGGATGAAACCGTCGAGGTCGGCGAACACCTGTGCCAGCAACTGCCCGGCTCTGCGCATCAATGCCAGTTGCTCGGGGTTCTTGAGTATCACCTCGCTCATTGCAGCAGCTCCTTGAGATTCGCTTGTTCCTGGCGCAGCAGTTGACGCAGCAGTTCCTGGTAGGTGGCCTGGGGGTGCAGTTCGGCGAGCATGCCGATGCGGATCCAGTGTTCGGCCTGGGCGTTGATCGAGCGCGACATCGCGGCGCTGGCGATGCGCAGGTCTTCGTGGAGGTCGTCGCAGATCTTGACGATGCCCATGGGGAGTCTCCCTGGTATATGAAACGTATACGGATCATATAGTCGGTTGGGCGTCGTGTCATCTTCTGGTGCGCGGGGGTATCAAGACGGGGCGGATATCGCGTCGATGTTTTCGCGGGGCGACCCGCCCTGTGGGCTGCGCAGGCCTGCGGGTGCGGGTTGCCCGCGCCAAGGCCACCGCCATTGCGCAACTGGCCCGCAAATTGCTGATTCAGCAGCATCCGGACCCCTCAACGCCGAGGGGCCCTACATCTTCACGACAAAGGCGCCGTGTTACCCCGCTTGCCCTGCAGGCCGGGTAGCCGGCGCCTTTTGCGTTTTCAGGGAGACCACCCATGAGCAGCAGCGAGGTGCGCAGCGTTTGCCCGTATTGCGGGGTCGGGTGCGGCATTGTCATGACCGTGGCCGAGGGCCAGGTGGTCAAGATCAGCGGTGACAAACAGCATCCGAGCAACTTCGGACGCCTGTGCACCAAAGGCCTCACCGCACACCTGCCACTGTCCGCTGCCGGACGCATGGAGCACGCCTTCGTGCGCCAGCAGCGCAGCCAGCAGCCGGTGCGCACCGGCATGGACGACGCCATTGCGCAGTCGGCCGCGCGCCTGCGCGCGATCATCGACGAGCACGGGCCGGATGCCGTGGCGCTCTATGTGTCCGGGCAGATGTCGCTGGAGGCTCAATACCTGGCCAACAAGCTGGCCAAGGGCTTTATCCGCACCCGCCATATCGAATCCAACTCGCGGTTGTGCATGGCCAGTGCCGGCAGCGGCTATAAGCAGTCGCTGGGCGCCGACGGCCCGCCGGGCAGCTACCAGGATTTCGAGCGTGCCGAGGTGTTCTTCGTCATTGGCGCCAACATGGCCGACTGTCATCCGATCCTGTTCCTGCGCCTGCTCGACCGAGTGAAGGCCGGGGCTCGGCTGATCGTCGTCGACCCGCGTCGCAGTGCCACCGCCGACAAGGCCGACCTGTTCCTGCAAGTGCGCCCGGGCAGCGATCTGGCTCTGCTCAACGGCTTGCTCTACCTGTTGCACGAGAACGGCCATACAGACATCGACTTCATCGCCCGCCACACCGAGGGCTGGGACGAGATGCCTGCGTTTCTCGCCGACTACACCCCCGAACGGGTCGCGGCCCTGACCGGCCTTGCCGAGGCCGATATCCGTCAGGCGGCTGCCTGGATCGGCGGGGCGTCGGAGTGGATGAGCTGCTGGACCATGGGCCTCAACCAGAGCATCCATGGCACCTGGCACAGCAACGCGCTGTGCAACCTGCACCTGGCTACCGGCGCGATTTGCCGACCTGGCAGCGGACCGTTCTCGCTGACCGGCCAGCCCAACGCCATGGGCGGCCGTGAGATGGGCTACATGGGCCCGGGCCTGCCGGGCCAGCGTTCGGCGCAGGTGGCGGGCGACCGTGCGTTCGTCGAGCAGCAGTGGGGCCTGGCGCCGGGCGCGCTGCGCAGTGAAGGCGGTGAAGGCACGGTGGCGCTGTTCGAGCAGATGAAGGCCGGGCAAGTGAAGGCCTGCTGGATCATCTGCAGCAACCCGGTGGCCAGTGTCGCCAACCGCCAGCAGGTGATCGACGGCCTGCACGAGGCGCAGTTGGTGATCGCCCAGGACGCCTTCCTCGACACCGAGACCAACCGCCATGCCGATATCCTGCTGCCGGCCGCGTTGTGGGCCGAGGGCGAGGGTGTGATGATCAACAGCGAGCGCAACCTCACCCTGATGCCGCGTGCGGTCGCAGCGCCCGGCGAAAGCCTTGAGGATTGGCGCATCATCGCCCGCATCGCCTGTGCCATGGGCTATGCCGAGGCGTTCAGCTATGCCGATGCCGAAGCGGTGTACGACGAGATCCGCCGTTTCTGGAACCCCGCCACCGGCTATGACCTGCGAGGCATCGGCTATGCCGAGCTACGCGACAAACCGCGACAGTGGCCAAGTGCGCCCGGGCGCGTGGACGACCGCAGCCCGCTGCGCTACCTCAATGACGGCAGCAGCCAGGCGCTGCTGCACGACGCTCAAGGCGAGCGGCCCGCGCTGGCCTTTCCTACCCCCAATGGCAAGGCGCGGTTCTTTGCCCGGCCCTGGCTGGCGCCGGCCGAGCTGCCGGATGCCGACTTTCCGCTGGTGCTCAACACCGGCCGCGTGCAGCACCAGTGGCACACCCTGACCAAGACCGGCAAGGTGCCGAGCCTGAACAAGCTCGAGCCCGGCCCCTTCGTCGAGATCAATCCCGAGGACGCCCGACGCCTGGGCATCGCCGACAAGGACCAGGTGGCGATCCGCTCGCGCCGCGGCCAGGCCGTGCTGCCGGCACGCATCAGCGAGCGGGTGCTGGTCGGCAACTGCTTTGCCCCTTTTCACTGGAACGACCTGTATGGCGAGCAACTGGCGATCAACGCCGTGACCTGCGATGCCGTCGATCCAACCTCCCTGCAACCGGCCTTCAAACATTGCGCCGTGACCCTGGAGCGGGTTGCAGGCGAACGCATCGAGGCACTCGAGCTGCCCAGCGCGATCCCTACGGAGTCTGCCCCCATGCCCACCGACACCCTGTCTCGCCTGCTGGGCCTGGACAGCCTGCCGGCCCCCGTCCTGGCGGACGAGGAGCGTCGTTACCTGCAGGGCTTTCTGCTCGGCCTTGGGCAGGCGCGCACAGCGGGGGTGCCCAGCCTGCCGCCCGGTGCGCCGCTCGCACCCGCCAGTCGTTTGTTCGTCGATGGCTTGATCGCCGGCCTGTTCGCCCAGCCGGTGGTGGCGCCGGTCGCCATGGCCGAGGTTGCCAGGCATCGGGTGCTGTGGGCCTCGCAGACCGGCAATGGCGAGGCGCTGGCCGAGCGCTGTGCGGCGCATCTGCGCGAAGCGGGCCTGGCCGTCGAGCTGAGCTGCATGGATGCCGTCAGCCCCAGCCAGTTGCGTGGCGCCGCCAGCGTGCTGCTGATCACCAGCACCTTTGGTGACGGCGATGCGCCTGACTGCGCTTCGGCGTTCTGGCAGGCGTTGCAGGGCGAGGAGGGGGCACAGTGTGCGGCACTGCCCTTCGCGGTACTGGCGCTGGGTGATTCCAGCTACGACCAGTTCTGCGGCTTTGGCCGCAAGCTCGACCAGCGTCTGGCTGAGCTGGGCGGCCGACGTCTGCTCGATCGGGTCGATTGCGAACCGGATTTCGATCCATCGTTCGTCACATGGCTGCAGGCGTTGTTGCCGCTGCTGGAGCCGACGGCCGCTGCGCAGGTCACAGCCAAGCCGGCGCCAGTGTTCGGCAGGCAGCAACCCTGCCTGGCTCCCATCATCGAGAACCGTGTGCTCAATGCGCCCGGAGCGACCAAGGAAACGCGCCAGGTGGTGTTCGACCTGCAAGGCACCGGGCTGGTCTACGAGGCAGGTGACGCGCTGGGTGTCTGGCCGCGCAACTGCCCGGCGCTGGTCCAGGAGCTGCTCGAGCTGATGGGGCTCGATGGCCAGACGTGCGTGCAACTGCCCGACTTGCCGGCGATGCCGTTGGCCGAGGCGATGGAGCGGCACCTGGAGATCGCCCGGGTCACTTCGCAACAGCTTGCAGCCTTCAGCCAGGCGCCGCAGGCCGGAGAGCTGCGTCGGTTGCTGATGCCCGAGCACAAGGCCGAACTCACGGACTGGCTGTGGGGGCGGCAGTTGGCCGATGTGCTCGCTGCATTCGCGCCGCAACTGTCACTGGAGCACTGGCTGACCCTGCTCAAGCCCTTGCAGCCACGCATGTACTCGATCAGCTCCAGCCCCAAGGCCCATCCACAGCAGGTGCACCTAACCGTTTCAACCGTGCGCTATGGCCAGCGAAAGGGCGTGAGCTCAAGCTTTCTCGCCGACCGCGCCGAAGCGCTGGAGGTGGCGATCTTCCCGCAGGTCGCGCGGCATTTCCGACTGCCGGACGACGATGCCACGCCGCTCATCATGGTTGGCCCTGGCACCGGTATCGCGCCGTTTCGTGCCTTTCTCGAAGAACGCGAAGCCCGCGGTGCGAGCGGCGGCAACTGGCTGTTCTTCGGTGAGCAGCATGCTGCCTTCGATTTCTATTACCGCGAGCAGTTGCAGGCCTGGGAGGCCAGCGGTCATCTGCGCCTGAGCACGGCGTTCTCGCGTGACCAGGCCGAGAAGCTGTACGTGCAGCAGCGCATGCTCGAACAGGGAGCCGAGCTGTGGCAGTGGCTGGAGGCGGGGGCGTACTTCTACATCTGCGGCGATGCCCAGCGCATGGCCAAGGATGTCGATGCCGCGCTGCGCCAGGTCGTGGCCGAGCACGGGCGGATGAGCGCCGAGGCGGCGGCGGTTTATGTCGAGAGGTTGAGCAAAAGCAAGCGCTATCGACGCGATGTGTATTGAGTGCACCGGGATGGGGAGCGGTGCACCGGCTTGAGGCGGTGCAGCGTGCGGCGCTGTCGCGCGGCAGGCCCGCTCCTGCAGGTCGCGCAACGTTGCATCCCCTGTTGGCGCGGGCTTGTCCCGCGATAGCGCCAGCACCGATTGCACCTTGGCACGCTCCCTGCTTTTAACGATTTACAACACAGCCCCACTGATCAACGGCGATCAACAGGGGCCTCACACTGATGAGTACAGGCAAAGGCGCCTGGAGCTTCGGCTCCAGGCGCCTTTTTTTGTCTTTGCGTCGGGCAAGCCCCGCACACCGTGATCGAGGATCGGCTATGAAGGTAACAGCGAACGGCGGACAACGAGAGCGACTGGTCATTGTCGGCAACGGCATGGTCGGTCATCACCTGGTCGAGCAACTGATCGAGCGCGGCGCCCTGGCGCGCTTCGAGCTGCGCGTGTTCGGCGAGGAGCGCCAGCGCGCCTACGACCGTGTGCACCTGTCGGAATACTTCGCCGGCAGCAGCGCCGAGGCACTGGCGATGTGCGAGCCCGAATTCTACGGTCAGCACGGCGTGCACCTGCACTTGCACGAAGCGGTACTGGAGATCGACCGCACGCTGGGCGAAGTGGTCACTGCCCAGGGCCGCTACGGTTACGACCGACTGATCCTCGCCACCGGCTCCTACCCGTTCGTACCGCCGATCGAAGGCTCCACCGGTACCGCCTGCCTGGTCTACCGCACCCTCGACGATCTTGACGACATCCGCGCCTCGGCTGCCGGGGCGCGGCGTGGCGTGGTGGTCGGTGGCGGGTTGCTGGGCCTTGAGGCGGCCAATGCGCTCAAGTCGCTGGGGCTGGAGGCTCATGTCGTGGAGTTCGCGCCACGGCTGATGCCGGTGCAGCTTGATCATGAAGGGGGCGCGGCCTTGCGTGCGCAGATCGAAGCGTTGGGGGTCGGTGTGCATCTGTCTCGCGCCACCCAGTCGATCGATCCGGGCGAAGAGTATCGCCACCGCATGAATTTCGATGGTGGCGAGTACCTGGAAACCGACCTGATCGTGTTCTCTGCCGGCATCCGTCCGCGTGACGCCCTGGGGCGTGCCTGCGAGCTGGAGATCGCGCCGCGCGGCGGTGTGGTCATCGACGGCAACTGCCGTTCCAGCGATCCACGGATCTTCGCCATCGGCGAGTGCGCGTCGTGGAACGGCAGCGTGTTCGGCCTGGTTGCTCCGGGCTACAGCATGGCGCGCAACCTTGCTGCGCTGCTGGTCGGCGAGGCCAGTGCCGAGTTCACCGGTGCCGACATGTCGACCAAGCTCAAGCTGCTGGGGGTCGATGTCGGCTCCATCGGCGACGCCCACGGCGCCACCCCAGGCGCGCGCAGCTACCGCTATATCGACGAGGCCAACGCCAGCTACCGCCGCCTGGTGGTCGACGCCAGCGGCAAGCGGGTGATCGGCGCGGTACTGGTCGGCGACAACAGCTATTACGACACCCTGCTGCAGTACGTACAGAACGGCATCGCCCTGCCGCAGGATCCGGCGGCGCTGATCCTGCCGCAGAGCGGCGGCGCGCCGACTCTGGGCGCCGATGCCCTGCCCGACAGCGCGACCATCTGCTCGTGCCACAACGTCAGCAAGGGTGCGATCTGCGCGGCCATCGACAGTGGCTGCGCGGACCTGGCGGCGGTCAAGGGCTGCACCAAGGCGGCCAGCGGCTGCGGCGGTTGTGCGGGGCTGCTCAAGCAGGTGTTCGAGCACGAACTGACCGCGCGCGGTGTGACCGTCGACAAGAGCCTGTGCGAGCACTTTGCCTACACCCGCCAGGAGCTGTATGCGCTGGTGCGGGTCGAGGGAATTCGTACCTTCAACGAGCTGCTTGAGCGCCACGGCAAGGGGCATGTCGGTTGCGACATCTGCAAGCCGACCGTGGGCTCGATCCTCGCCTCGTGCTGGAACCAGCCGATCATGGACCCTTCGCTGGTACCGCTGCAGGACACCAACGACACCTTCATGGCCAATATGCAGAAGAACGGCACCTACTCGGTGGTGCCGCGCATCCCGGGTGGTGAAATCACCCCCGACAAGCTGATCGTGATCGGCCAGGTAGCGAAGAAATACGATCTCTATACCAAGATCACCGGCGGCCAGCGCATAGACCTGTTCGGCGCGCAGTTGCACGAATTGCCGCTGATCTGGGGCGAGCTGATCGAGGCGGGCTTCGAGACCGGCCATGCCTACGGCAAGTCGACCCGCACGGTGAAATCGTGCGTGGGCAGCACCTGGTGCCGCTACGGCGTGCAGGACAGCGTCGCCATGGCCCTGCGCATCGAAGACCGCTACAAGGGCCTGCGTTCGCCGCACAAGCTCAAGTTCGCGGTGTCCGGCTGCACCCGTGAATGCGCCGAGGCGCAGAGCAAGGATATCGGTGTGATCGCCACCGACAAGGGTTGGAACCTGTACGTTTGTGGCAACGGTGGCATGCGCCCGCGCCATGCCGAACTGTTCGCCACCGATCTGGACGACGACACCCTGATCCGCCTGATCGACCGCGTGCTGATGTTCTACATCCGCACCGCCGACAAACTGCAGCGCACCTCGGTGTGGCGCGAAGGCTTGGACGGCGGGCTGGACTATCTCAAGGCGGTGATCCTTGACGATAGCTTGGGCCTTGCCGACGAGCTGGAAGCGCAGATGCAGCATGTGGTCGACCGCTACGAATGCGAATGGGCCAACGCCTTGAAAGACCCGGAGAAGCTCAAGCGCTTCCGCACCTTCGTCAACGACCAGCGGCCTGACCCGGATGTGCATTTCGTGCGTGAGCGCGAACAGCGTCGACCGGCTACGCCGCTGGAGTTGATCCCTACTGTCGAGGAGCTCGTTTGATGAACCTGTCCAATACTGTCGTTGCACCTCAGGATATCTGGCAGTCGGTGTGCCGGGTCGATGATCTGATTGCCGACTCGGGGGTGGTGGTCTGGCTCGAGGGTGAGCAGGTCGCGCTGTTCTACCTGCCCGGGCAGGAGCAGACACTGTATGCCGTGGACAACCGCGACCCGCGTTCAGGGGCCAATGTTATCGGGCGGGGATTGATCGGCAGCCTGCAAGGCGAGCTGGTGGTGGCGGCGCCGTTGTACAAGCAGCATTTCAGCTTGCGTGATGGGCGTTGCCTGGAGGATGCGGGGCAGCGGTTGCGGGTGTGGCCGGTGCGGATGGAAGGGGGGCAGGTCGAGATTCGCTGTTTCTAGCAGGTATGGCTCCTGCCCTGTCTGTGCAGTACCTGTGGGAGCGGGCTTGCCCGCGAACACCGGCAAAGCCGGTGCCATCTACCGCGGTGTTTGCTTCGCGGGTAAACCCGCTCCCACAGGTACCGCGTAGACCTCGGGTCTGGCTCACTTTTGCAGGTCCTCGGATAAACGTGGCTCCACGGCTTTCAACTACCGCTGCGCGCACATTTGGCTTGAGGGGCACTCGCGGGAGCGTTGGTTTCAACGGGTGTTCTGAATCATAAGTCCTGCCACCTCACGCTTAGCGAATTTATATTGATGGTGAGTGTTCGCCTAAGTGATCCGGACATGATGTCGCATGAGATCTCGTCCTCGTCAATCGAAAGGCAATGCAGCCCGCTGGCGTAATTGAACGCCAGAAGCCTATCGTCAAGATACAGCGATGTCGAAACAGTACCGTCCAGTGAGTAGACCAACTCCAATCGGAGGGGCCCTGTGCCGAGCTTGCAACTCCATTGTGCATACTCTGGATCGAAATCTGCGACGAGCCCGAGCACCTCGAGCAATGTGGTTTCGAAAGAACTAATCATGGTTTTTGGGCGGGCTGAAAAAATTTATCACATCGTTCAGTGTGTTTTTTACGTATCCAGGAGGTAGGAAAATTTCTCGCACCACGTCATCGTCATGAGCTCTCCAAATGACCCGGTCCGTTGTTTCAAGCATGAGCAGAACCACGACATCGCCATCAAGGCAGGGCGTCAGGTTCAGCGACAGGAACAGCGCACCAATTTTGCTGGAATCAATCCAGTTTTGAGAGTGCTCGTACCCTTGCTCGATCTGGGAAATCACAGCTGATTTGTCCAGATTTCTTAGGGAGTCAGCGTAATCGAGATCATAATTATCGAATTTGACATTGATCATGTTCAGAAAGGTATCGATCTGCGTGATCTCTTCAGTTGCACCAATGAGATGATTGTCTAAAGATAGGTTCACGGCCATCCACCCCGACTTGAAGTTTGGCGCGCAAGTCGAGCAACAGACTGAAAACAACTCCATGTTGCCCGCGTTATAGTAGCTCATGCTGCCGGCCTTTCTTCGCATCGATGAGTGGACAGAGCAGAGTGCGAACCATCGCCACGATTCAAATACCTTTTGATGGCAGAGCCGACCTGACGATGTGCATTTCGATGGCGTGCTCATCGTCGCGCAGCGATATGATGAAATCGCATTCGTCAAGTTATTCTTCTTCGTATGCCCAAGAGATTAAATATTCCTGCAGGTGCCTGCTCAGGTTCAAATGTGCGGGCGTGAGGTTTGAAAGTGATAAGCTATTGGGCTCGGCCTGTCTTATCAGGTGGCTCGCACTGAGTTTGGCAATCATCTCAGTATCGGTGTCTGAGATTTTTGCTAGAGCACTCATGTCTTTATACTGCGAAATCAGAGATTCGTGCATACGCCATGCACTTATCTCTGACAAATCAGCTTCCGCTGCGATGTCTTTCTGCATGGAAAATTACTCAAGAGCGTATTGATAGCTGCCGGCGATGATCTCGACGTAGCTGTCGTACCCCGCGACGATGTAATGCTTCAATGAAAGAAAGTTGGCGGGGTCATAGAGCGAATTCTTTTCTGCCAACAGCGCTGATTCGACGACTTCATAGAATTTTGGGTCAGGATGAAGTCCGGTCTCACGCCAAGTTTTTACTTCATCATCTTGATTGCCCAGGATTTCGTAGTTCTGATACTGGTGCTCGAAAAAATTGAGTGTTACACAGCGCAGTTCAGCGACGCGTTCGAAAACAAGCGTCGCCATGGCGTAGGTATTCTTTTCGATGTGTTCGAGTCGCTGAGCCTCAACCTGAATCGATGCAACACCTATTTCGTCGTAGCTTGCGTTGAGTTGAGTGGTGTTGATTAGAAAGTCAACGTTCTGGGGGAGAAGTTTTATCATACCGATGATCTCGTGCTGTTCATGGACAAGGTGATACGCGCGTCACGAGTCCTGACCCATCTTTGTTGCGGGTCAGATCAATCGACTTCGAGGGCGGTTTATTTTTGAAGTCCTTTGTGAGGTGAGGAGGAGCATGCTGGTAGGGAACGAATATCGCATATTTTGGATATTTGTTTGCGCTTACGAGCGCAGCGAGCCCACGGTTGTTGAGTGTTACATACTTGCCGCTGACGGGATCTTTCGTATAGGCGATCAGCAGCTTGTCGGGAGACAGTTTATTAGTTCTTAGATCATCCGCTACGTCAAGAACAGGTCTACCTGCAATTTCAGGGACCTGGGCACCAATGGAGCTGAACTGGGGCGCAGCCCTGTTCTGGCCAAAATGCAGATCTTTCGGGAAATCCGTGAGTTCACCATGCTCGAATGGGTCGAATCCGCTCAGTCCCAGTGGGTCAATGCACGATGCGGTATTCGCCCCGTATTGATATAGGTTCACCCCGCCGATCAACCCAATCGGATCCTGCTGCGTAAACCGCCCCACCTCTGGATCATAGAACCTGAACGTGTTGTAGTGCAGCCCCGTCTCCCGGTCCAGGTACTGCCCCTGGAACCTCAGGTTCTGCTGACGGTTCTGTCCGGCATGGTGCCATTCTTCCCGACACTTGCCCCAGGTCTCGAATTCACCTTGCCACATGGTCGCGCCGTTTTCATCGGTGAGCTGCTCGGGCAGCCCGGCGAGGTTGGTGTGGAAGTAGTGCAGCAGTTCGGTACCGGGGGCGCCATCGAGGCGGGCGAGGGGTTCGTAGCTGTCGCTGTCGGCGTAGACGTACAGGCTGGGTTTGTCGTCCTGGATTTCCTGCAACAGGCGCAGACCCTGCCAGAGGAACAGCGTCTGGCTGGCGGGGGTAGGGTGATCGTTACGGTACAGGCGCTTGGCGGTTCTGCGGCCGAGCGGGTCGTAGTCGAATTCCACCCGCTCGTGCACCGGCCCGCGCTGCTGGTGTACGCGTACCAGGCGGTGCTCGGCGTCGTATTCGAAGCGCTGGATCAGGTGCGCGCCAGTCCGTTTTTCGCTGAGGCGGCCGAAGCGGTCGTAGCGGTAGCGCTTGTCCTGGTAGACCTTTAGGCGGTTGTGCCGTATGTAGCCCTTGATCGGGTAACCGTCGAGCAGGTTGCCGGCCTTGTCGTAGCCGTAGTGCTCGACCTGTTGGCCATTGCGATGAGGCAGTGTGCGGCTGGCGCCATGGATGCGTTCGGTCGGGCCATAGTCGTAGCGAACCTGGCCGCGCTGGACGTTGCCGCTGGCGTCGGTGCCGAACAGGCGACCGATGATCTGGGCGTGCATGGTCGGCTCGCCGTCGCGGGCTCGCTGACACTGGATGAAGTCCTCGCCGATCAGGTTGTCACTGTCGTCATAACGATACTGCTTGCTCAGCAGGGCCAGGCTGCCGGGGCCTGCGCCCTGTACATGCAGGGCTTTTTCCAGCAGGCGCCCGGTGCTGTCGTAGCGGGTCCGGGTCTGGATTCGGCCTTGTGTGCGCAGGACTTCGGCATGCAGCTCGTCGCGCTCGAAATCGCAGATCACACGGCCGTCGAGGTTGAGCTGATGCAAGTGGCCGCTGCCGTAGTACAGATGGTTGAGGCGTCGGCCATCAGGCAGGGTCAGGGTCTGCAGGTTGCCCAGTTCGTCATGTTCGTAGGCAAGCCGGCCCGCTTCACCGGTTTCACTCAGCAGTTGCCCGAGGGCGTCATGACTGAAGGCGAGCCGTTTTGGCTCTCCCTGCAGGTTGGTGAAGGTGATCGCGAGCAGGTTGTCGGCGAGGTCATATTCGTAGTCGGTGACGCCGTCGTCGGTGCGCTTGCGCAACAGGCGCCCGGCGTCGTCGTACTCGAAGTATTGCGACTGTATCGACGCTTCGGGTTCCGGCGGGCTGCCGGGGAACGTCGGCTCGGCGTCGCGTGCCGGGTGCAGCTTCGCCTCGATGACATTGCCCGCTGCATCGTAGCGATAGCTGTGACCGCCGCCATCGAGGTTGTGCTGGGCGGCCAGGCGGTCCAGGGCATCCCAGTGGAAGGCGTAGTGCTCGCCGTTTTCGTTTTGCAGACGCTGCAGGCGGTCGTGCGCATCCCAGGCGAAGCGAAGGGTGAGCCCCATGGCGTCGGAGCGTTGGCTGAGACGCCCACGCTCGTCGTAGTGCCATCGGGTGAGCTGCTGCCCAGGGTCGATGTGCTGGGTCAACTGCCCCGACAGGTTTACCTGGTAGCGGTCGACGCGCCCGTCTGCGCGGGTGCTTTCCAGCAGGTGGCCACGGGCGTCGAAACGATAGCGGGTGCGGTTGTTGCGGCCGTTGAAGACTTCGCTCAGGTGACCGCGCTCGTCATAGCGCCAGAGGGTGGTGCGGTTGGAGCAGTCGCTGTAGCGAATCAGTTGCCCTCGGGCGTTCCATTCCAGCTGGCGGGTCTTGCCCTGTGCATCGATGACCTGTTCCACCCGGCCTTGTCGATCGTGACGGTAGCGCGTGGTGCGCCCCAGTGGGTCGGTGGTACTGATCAGATTGCCGCGGGTGTCGTAGGCGTTGCGATAGGTGCGGCCTGCGCCATCGCTGATGTGCGTGGGCAGCGCCCAGTGCTCTGTGTAGGTGGTGCGCTCGCAACGTCCAAGTGGGTCATGGCTTTCGATCAGGCGCCCGAGTGCATCGTAGTGGTATCGCCACTCGGCGCCTTGCGGGTCGATGCTCGCCAGCAACTGGCCATGGACGACCTCTTCCTGCCAGCGCTGGCCCAGTGCATCTACGTACACCAATACCTCGTGCAACGGGCCCCACTCGAAATGTTCCTTGCGACCTAGGCTGTCGGTGACCTCGGTATGACCCTGCGCCAGGTCGTAGTGGAAGTGGTAGTCCTCGCCGTCTTCGCTCCAGTGACGGATCACCCGCCACTCATGGTCTGGCTGCGGCTCGAGCAGCGGCGGCAGGTTCGGTGTCGGACGAGGGACGGCGGCGAAGCGCTGCCACTGGTAATGGAAGGTCGCACCGCTGGCCAGGGTGTGACTGGCCATCAGGCCTTCAGGGGTATAGCTGAAGCGTCGCAGCACCTGGCCGCCCGGCTCGTGTACTTCGCTCAGTTGACCGGCAGGGGTGTAAGTGTAGGTGGCGAGGGTTTCACGGCGTTCGACCACAAAGTCGTTGCCATCGCGCAGGAACAGACGTTGCACCTGGCCGACGCGGCGAGCATGCACGCTGTCGTAGAGCAGTTCGACCACCGTGCGGCCAAAGGTGTCGACCAGGTACTGCAGGCGGCCGTCGTTGTCGTAGAGCAGGTCAAGGCGGTTGAGGTTGCGATCCCCCAGTTGCACCAGGCGTGAACGACTCGGGTCGTGCGGGTCGGTGCGCAGCACCTGGTACTGGCCGCTGTAGATGTCCTCGACCACGGTGATGCCGGCATCCTGATGGAAGAACGCCAGGCCGTCGAGGCTGCTGACCAGCGCGCTGCCTGGCTGCAGGCGCCCCAGTTCGATACGCGTGCCTTCCTCGTCGACATAGATCCACAGCTCGCCCCCTTCAGGGTGGGGGATACGCTTCATGCGCACTTCATAAGGCAGGCTCCAGCCGAGGCCGAACACACCATCGCCGCGCGTGTCGTTGCTGTCGTAGCGCCGGGCCCACTCGATCGGCAGCAGGCCGGGGAGGGCGAAATCCAGGTCGTCAGGGCCGTCGAGCAGCTTGGCACCGCTGGAGACGATCACCGGATGGCCCTTGCACTTGGGAATCATCGACTTTGGCTTGGGTGCCTTGCCCGGTCGTGAGCGGGCCTTGCCACCCCGGCGCGAGAGGAGCATGCCGGCGACGATGCCGATGATCTTCGCCAGTGCGCTCTTGCCATCGCGAATGTCGCGCACCGTCAGGGTGCCGCCGCCGATGCGCACATTGGGTGAGAAGGTCATGCCCACAGGGCCGTCGCAGGTGGTCTTGTCGCCGACCCGAACTGCGGGCTGGCCGTTGATGAAGACCTTGTCCGAACCCTGGGCGAGGAAGTTCTTGGCCGGGTGCTTGCTGCAGGTGATGGTATCCTCGCCCCTCTCCTGGGTGCCGGGATCGGCGGGTGTAGTGATCGGCGGGTTGAAGATGCTGGCGATGTCCTGGGCCATGCCGATGATCGGGAGCATCATCGAGGCGCCCAACATGGCGTAGGCACCTACGTTCTCCAGGATGGAGGGGGGCTCGGGGGTGTCGGGCGAAGCCTCGACGCCCAGGCTGATGCCGGCAGCACGGGCAGCGGGCACGCCATTGATATGGACGTTGGCGGAGCCGGTCAGGATGGCGCCATAGGGCTCGGGCGGGAACAACGAGTTGCCGACCCAGTCACTGAAGTCGGAAATGTGTTCGCCGATGCTCTTGTCGCCGCCGCCGGGCAGCGAACTGGCCGCGCCTACCAGCAGGCCGGCGGCCACCGGCACCAGTGCAGCCGCCGCACCGCCGGTGCCGATGGTGGCGGCGACGGCGGCGCCCAAGGCCGCACCCACTGCGGCCGTGGCGGCCGCATAGACCACCGCCTCGGTCAGCGCGCTGGTGAGCTCGGCCATCAACGGTGGGTGCAGTATCAGGTCGTCCTTGCGGGCGGCGTGGAGGTCCTGCGCCATGAATCCGGGCTTCCTTGCTGGAGGGGTGTCAGCGTGTCTGCAGGCTCGTCTTGATGGCTTGCCAGTGCATGAGGTCGTTTTCCGTCAGCGGTGTCTCCTTGCTATAGCTCAGCACCATAAGACGCTGTGCCTGCACATGGGGATAGGCCAGTTGACGCTGGTGCGAGCGAATTTCGCCACGCTGGAACTGCAGGCCGACTTCCAGGCCCTGGATGGCTTGCGCCATGCCGCAAGTCGTGGCTTGAGGCTCGGTGATGTGTGCATCGAGGCGACTGCGCAGTTGTTCGAGCTGCTGGCGGTAGACGATGTCGAAGGACTGGTCTGCGGGGAGCGGGCTGCGGGCGATCACCAAGGTGGTGCCGCGCTCGGGGAACGTCAGCATGTTCATGCTGCTGTCCTGCGGCAGCTCTGCCCCCAGGTCTAGTGATAGGTCCTGGGTTTGGTAAAGCGACATCGGTTGGCTCCTTGCCGAGGAAAGCTGCACCCTACAAAGCCAAGCGCCTTGAGGGCAAGCTGCGCATTGTCAGAATGGGATCGAGTCGTTGTAGGAAAGGGTATTCATAGACGACTTGCAGCTCTCATGCACACCGTTACACTGCCGTGCATGAACCTCGATACCCGCATCAAGTACCGCCATTTGCTGTGCTTTCTGGAGATCGCCCGTCAGGGCAGTCTGGCCAGGGCGGCCGATGTCCTGGCGATCAGCCAGCCGGCCATTTCCAAGACGCTCAAGGAGCTTGAGGACTTGCTCGAGACGCGCCTGTTCGAGCGCACCCGGCAAGGCGTCGAGCTGACCTCGGCGGGTACCCGCTTCATGCGTTACGCCGGGCCCAGCGTCCAGGCCCTGCGCGAAGGCGTCAGCACGGTGCGCGGCGAGGCCAGGACGCCGTCGCAGGTGCGCATAGGGGTGCTGTCCACCGTCGAGGGGCTGTTGATGCCGGAGGTGCTGTGCCGCCTGCATCAACGTCATGAAGCATTGGTGATCAGCGTGGTCACCGGGGTCAGTGCACAGTTGCTGGGGCAACTGCGCCTGGGTGAGCTGGAGCTGGTGGTCGGGCGGATGACCGACAGCCCGCAGATCCAGGGCTTGTCGTTCGAGCATTTGTACAGCGAATCCATGAGCCTGGTGGTGCGTCCTGGCCATCCATTGCTGGCACGCCAGCCACTGGAGCGGGCCAGGATCGGCGACCATGCCCTGGTGCTGCCGCCAGCAGGCACCACCATCCGCCAGCACGCCGACAGCCTGTTCGTGCAGTGTGGCATTGCCATGCCGGCTCAGCGCCTGGAGACCCTGTCCCTGGCCTTGAGCCGGCGTTATCTGCTGGGCAGCGACGCGGTCTGGGTGGCGCCGCGCGATGCAGTGCTGATCGATCTGCGCCGCGGTGAACTGGTCGAGCTGGACCTCGGTGTTCGCGAGCCTGGAGGCTCGGTGGGGATCTGTCGAAATACTGCATTGACGCCCGATGCGAGCGGGGAGTGGGTATGTGCAGTGTTGCGTGAAGTGGCCGGTCAGTTTCGCGAGGGAGCGTTTCCCTGACCTGCCACTTCCAAGGTTTGAACGGGTCAGGATTACTCTGGTTTGAGGGAAATGGCGATCACGCAAGGGATGTTATAGCCATTTTGGTGTTGCTCGTCGTTACCGCAGAACAACATCCGTTGCTTGCCGCTGTCGATGGCGATGGACATGGACCCTGAGTTTACAAAGAACCCGTCAGATGGGTAGATATCACCAAGTTGCCCATGGCCGTCCGGGGGCATGAAGGATTTGTCGAGTGTACCGTCATAGTTATACCGCACCGCCAGAGAGCGAGTATAGAAACCGCCAAATCCTACGATCATTTTTTTATACTGAATCATGGCATTCCAACCACCGAGTTTTTCAAAAATCACGATATTGCCATGGTTGAATGTTTTATCGGGCTTGCCGTCAGGCGTAAGCCTATAAACGATTGGATTTGCCGCGCCAACTGACGCGTTCCAACGATACCCATATAGCAAAATCGACTCGGGCGATTGTGTAACGCTCATTCCGTTTGGAGTGATGTCCGGGTCAGATGTATGAATCCCGTTTTCACCAAACGAGGTATCGAGTTCACCGTCCTTGGTCAATGCGCAGGTCAGGCAATGGGCTATACCGTTTGAGTGTGCAACAGCCGAGAAGACGAGGCGCTTCTGGTTGCCGGGCGCGGAAATCACAGCCATTCCCGTGCCATAAAAATATGAGTACTTCTCGGGTATCACAGCCTGGAGCAGCTGGTGACCAGCAACCCCGAACGACGTGATTCTTTCACCTTTCTCATCCAATGCCAAAATACCATACTGATCGGTACTGGGGCTCGCGGTGATAATGAACCAGTTCGTTTCAAAGGAGACTAGGTGTGTCATACCAAACCTATAGCCCAGCATGTCTGTAACATTGACGTAGCCTTTGCCTTGCCCGAACGACTCATCGGGTTTCCCCGCGGGGGTCAGCTTCCATAGATATTGAGCATCATTCCGAGTACTTGCTGCCACCAAGAGGTTACCCGTGGTGTCCTCGGCCACGGCTGTTACAAAGTTGTATCTGGCAGTTTCTGTGTCGAAATGAAACTTTCCGCGATCGCCGAAGCTCGAAACTTCCTTACCATAACGATCAAGGCAGGTGATGAATACAATTAAGGTATGAGTGCCTCGGCTTTCTTGCCAAGCCGCCACATAGAAGCGGTTTTCATCGTGGCGGCTGGCAAGAATAAGTTCGGGCTCGCCTACCGAAGGGCGTTCTTTGCTGGTGAAATAGGCGTAGCCGTTGGTGCCGTAACCAAGATCGAAAGGAATCTTTTGCTCTTCAGCTTGATCATGCTCCACTCCGATTGGCGGGGGTGACGCAGGATCGCGCTGAGGAGCTGTTGGATCTACATGGTTATCGACCTCGGGTTTCTGTTTCATCACGGTGGTCCTTTGCGAGGATTATGTGCACCTCAAACTTAATTACCTGTGGGTATTGGCACAACTGGCAGAGTTGTCAGGTACTGCGCTCGTGCACAGTCACTCGCGCAGGGATTGCTCGGTGACAAAGGGTGACAACGATGAACCTTCGTTCATACAGGAACTTCCTGCCACAAACCCGCTCCTATGCCGGTAGCCATTGGTCATGGCCGCCTGATAAGCTCGCGGCTTTACCCTGATTGCCCTCATGGCGCATGAACAAGGAAATAGCATGAAACAGCATCGTTTGGCGGCTGCGGTTGCCCTGGTAGGCCTGGTCCTGGCTGGCTGCGACGCTCAGACCAGCAGCGTCGAGCTGAAGACCCCAGCACAGAAGGCCTCCTACGGTATCGGCCTCAACATGGGCAAGAGCCTGGCGCAAGAAGGCATGGATGACCTGGACTCCAAAGCGGTGGCCCTGGGTATCGAGGATGCGGTCGGCAAGAAAGAAGCCCGTCTGAAGGACGAAGAGCTGGTTGAAGCCTTCACCGCCCTGCAGAAACGCGCCGAGGAGCGTCTGGCCAAGGCCAGCGAGGAAGCGGCCGCCAAGGGCAAGAAGTTCCTTGAGGACAACGCCAAGAAGCCGGGCGTGGTCACTACCGCCTCGGGTCTGCAGTATGAAGTCGTGAAGAAGGCCGACGGCCCGCAGCCCAAACCGACCGATGTGGTTACCGTCCACTACGAAGGCAAGCTGATCGATGGCAAGGTCTTCGACAGCTCCATCGAGCGCGGCAACCCGATCGACCTGCCGGTCAGCGGCGTGATCCCAGGTTGGGTCGAAGGCCTGCAACTGATGCACGTCGGCGAGAAATACAAACTGTACATCCCGGCCGAGCTGGCTTACGGCGCCCAGAGCCCGAGCCCGCTGATCCCGGCGAACTCGGTACTGGTCTTCGACCTCGAGCTGCTGGCCATCAAGGACCCGAGCAAGCTGGACGCCGAGCCTGCCGAAGCGCCGGCCAAGTAATCTGGCAACTGCGATACCTGACGCCCCGTTTCGACGGGGCGTTTTCATTTGGGCCGCACGCTTGACGCGAACGCCGCGGGTGTCTCACTGTCTGAGCATGAGGTACCTTGAAGCGTACCCAACCGCACGCCTGACGCAAATCGTTTGCCTGTCTGAAACGGTTGTGTAAAAAACGCCCGATCTGAGCGGGACCCTTGCCCCGTGGGCGCCCAGCGCCTGAAAACGCTGCCCTGTTCACAAGGTTATCCACAATAAATGTGGATAACCTTCCTGGCTGATGCTGGAGACACCATGAGCGCACCCTGGAATTTTGCCCGTTTCCTGCCGCTGGCCGAGCGCCTGCTCAGCCGTGGCCGCCTGCCGGCGCTGCTGTTCGCCGTGGCCCGCAAGGGCCCCAAGCTGGGCCAGTTGCGTGACGACCTGCGCCTGATGCAAGGCCTGTGTCTGGCCTGGTGGCGTGGCGAGTACCGTGCTGTAAGCCCCAAGGCGCTGGTGACCATTGTCGCTGGCCTGCTGTATTTCGTCAGCCCCCTGGATGCCATTCCGGACTGGATCGTCGGTGTCGGCTTTCTCGATGACATCGCCGTGCTGGGGTGGGTGCTGAAGACCGTCGGCGACGAGCTGGCGCGCTTCAAGGCCTGGCGCGACAGCCAATCACCCGAGCGCCTGCGGGTGGTCGAGCGTCTGCCGGACAGCCCGGAAGCGTTGCGCTTGGAACGTCCTCACCCTTGATTTTGGCCTGACCTGCACAGACTCCTGCACTTGGTCATATAATTGGCATAAGCATTATGCCGACGGATTACATGCAGTGAGGGGGTTGTATGGGTATTCAGGTCATCAGTCGGGACGGTCAGCCCGAGTATGCAGTTGTTCCCTGGGCCCAGTACCAGGCGCTGCTCGCGGCAGCCGGGCAGGCGCCAGCCAATAGCGACGAACCTCAGGCTGCAGTCACTGAAGGCCGTGGCGAAGTCATCGAGCAAAGCGCCAGCTTGCCCGCCCTGGGTGAGCTGGCGCAGTTGCGTCAGGCCAAGGGCCTGGCCCCCGAGCAACTGGCCCGCAGCGTCGGCATCAGCCCCTCGTACCTGGCCATGATCGAGTCGGGCGAGCGTGTGCCTGATGCGGCGATCCAGCGTAGCCTGGCGTGGCACCTGGGAATCGCCGGCTGGAGCGAGCCATCATGAGCCAGGTCAGGATCAGTCGTCAGCAATGGCAGCGCCTGCTGGACGAGCTCGACCTGGCCCGCCGTCAACGCCACCTGCTCACCTACAGGGCGCTGCTCGAGCGCCTGGAGCTGCCCACCCCCGCCATGCAAACCCTGACCGCCGCCCTGGAGTACCTGGCGCTGCTCGACGCGCGCGCCGAGCAGCCGCTGCGCAGTTCGCTGGTGATCAGCCAGGGGGCCAGCCGCCTGCCGCGTACCGGCTTCTTCGAGTGTGTCGAGCGCCTCGGGCGGTTTTCCGGGCCGGTCGATGGCATGGAGGCGGCGTCGTGGCATGCATCCGAAGTGGTGCGGGTGTTCGAGTTCGCTTACCCCGAAGAAGTGACGGCAGGGTAGGGCTACAGCACCCCGGTATCGATCAGGCTCAGACTGGGCCCGGCTGTATCCTTGGCCTGGCGCTTTGCCTGCGAAGCGAGATCGGCCAACTGCGCCGCATCCAGACTGGCACAGCATTCCGGTCGCAGCAAAACCACGCCGATCGACAGCGACAGCAACGGGAAGGTCTCCCGCTGCCCTTGGCGGTTGTGGGCGATGAAGCAACCGGCCTCCAGGTGCTCGCTGCGATAGAAACGTCGACATTCGCGTAGAAAATCATCGATCAGCTGGTGCAGGCGCTCGCGCCAATCGACCGACCCCAAGACCAGCATGAAATCATCACCGCCGATATGCCCGACGAAGTCGCGGCGCGGATCGACGCTGTCGTTCAGACACTGGGCCAGGCACAACAACACCTCGTCGCCGCGGGCATAGCCATAGATATCGTTGAAGGGCTTGAAGCTGTCGATGTCGACGTAGCACACCGCCGCTGCACGCTGTTGCTCCAGCAGGCGGGTCAGGCACTGGCGGATTGGAACGTTGCCTGGCAGCAGGGTCAACGGGTTGGCGTAGCGGGCCTGCTGGATCTTCTGCTCGGTGATCAACTTGAGCACATCGATCACTCGACCCAGGCCCTGGTAGCGACCACCGTGGGTGATGATGAAATCTTCCTCGATGCGCTGCCGTGCGCGGCTTGTGAGCAGGCGGCTGACCTGCTGCAGCGACTGGCTGCGCTCGACTGCGAGGAAGTCTTCGTTCATCAGTCGGCTGATCGGCTTGCGGGCGAACAGGTCGGTGCCGAACGGCTGGAGCAGAACGTCGGACAACGAATGCCGATGGACGATACCGCAGGGGTGGCCCTGGGCATCGAGCACGGCCAGGGAGTTGAGATTGGCCTGGCGGCGAAACGCTTCCAGCACCTGCTGGGTCGGGGTGTCCAGCGCGACCGCAGGCTGCTCGATCAGCAGTGCGGCGAGGTCGCTTCCTTCCTCGTTGATCATCAGTGCACTGCCGTGCGCCGGGGGCAGCAGATTCAGGCCCTCGCGCGGGGGGAATTCCTGAGGGCGGCCGAGCAGGTAGCCTTGCAACAGGTCGACGCCCATGTCGGCCAGTACGGTCAGCTCCTCGCCCAGCTCGATGCCCTCGGCAATCACCTGGGCCTTCGAGGCGCGGGCGATCTGCAGGATGGAACCAACGAATTCGCGTTTGAGCGGATCCTGATGGATGCCGTCGATGAAGTGTCGGTCGATCTTCACGTAGTTCGGACGCAGCTCCGACCACAGGCGCAAGCTCGAGTAACCGGCACCCAGGTCGTCCAGTGCGATGGAAAAGCCCATGTCCCGATAGTGATGCAAGGCGTTGGACAGCAATTGGAAGTCGTCGGTGGGGGTTTGCTCGGTCAGCTCGATCACCACACGGCTGGGTTGCAGACCGACCTGCTCGAGCATTTTCAGGGTACGCCCGGAAGGATAGTGCGGCTCCAGCAGCGACTCGGGCGAGACATTGAGGAACAGCTTGCCTTCGAGCCCCTGCTCGCTGAAGCGTCGGCATGCGTTCTCCCGGCACAGCACTTCCAGCTCGCTCAGGCGCCCCGCCTGGCGGGCGATGGCGAACAGGTTCAGGGGTGAATGCAGAGGGCTGTTGGACGGTCCGCGGCTGAGCGCCTCATAGCCGAGGATGCGTCGCTCGGAAAGGCAGATGATCGGTTGGAACAGGCTGTGAATGCTGCGTTGAGCCAGGATGGCGCTCAAGGCACTGAGCTGTTCGGTGACGGTCATGGACTGCTTCCTGAAAATGAAAAGGCCGGACGTTTTGGCGTCCGGCCCTTCTATTTCACGACAGTGCGATGACTGTTTGATGACAGGTCACATTAATCTGCCATCACCTTATCGAGTCGCTTATTTCTTAGCCACCTGCGAGCTCAGGCGCAGGTAGTCGAGCAGGATGCGACCGGTTTCGGCTAGGTACGCATCATCTTCTGGCTTGGCGTCGTCCTTCTCCTCGGGCAGGGCGTCTTCGTCGACCTTCTTCAGTTCCTTGAGCGGCTCTTCGCCCTTGGCCTTGCGTCGGGTGTTCTCCAGCGCCAGTTGCTTGGCCTCGATTTCGTCGTGGCGGGTACGGCGATCCTGCTCGTTGAGGCTGACGGTCTTCTCGTTCATCAGGCGCTGGGTCAGCGCCAGGCGGTCGCGGATGTAGGTGAACTCGGCATCCTTGACGCTACGGGCTTCATGCTGCGCCTTGAGCTGGGCCAGGAATGGCTTGAACGGATCGGCTGCCGGTTTGACCACCGGGCGGATGGTGTCCCATGGCATGGCTTCGGGCAGGGCGCTCTCGCCGATTTCCTTGGTGTCGATGATCGACGGGTAGTCGATGTCCGGCAGTACGCCCTGGTGCTGGGTGCTCTGGCCGGAGACTCGGTAGAACTTGGCCAGGGTGAGCTTCAGCTCGCCATGGTTCAGTGGCTGGATGGTCTGCACGGTGCCCTTGCCGAAGGTCTGGCCACCGATGATGAGCGCGCGGTGGTAGTCCTGCATGGCGCCGGCGAAGATCTCCGAAGCCGAGGCCGAGAGGCGGTTGACCAGCAGTGCCAGCGGGCCCTTGTAGAAGGCGCCGGGGTTCTCGTCCTCGAGTACGTCGACGCGGCCGTCGCTGTTGCGTACCAGCACGGTCGGGCCTTTCTCGATGAACAGGCTGGTCAGTTCGGTGGCTTCCTGCAGCGAGCCGCCGCCGTTGTTGCGCAGGTCGATGACCACGCCGTCGACCTTCTCCTTCTGCAGTTCGGTGAGCAGTTTCTTCACGTCGCGCGTGGTGCTCTTGTAGTCCGGATCGCCAGCACGGTAGGCCTTGAAGTCGAGGTAGAAGGCCGGGATCTCGATGATGCCGAGCTTGTAGTCACGACCGTCCTGCTTGAGCTTGAGCACCGATTTCTTCGCCGCCTGCTCCTCGAGCTTGACCGCCTCGCGGGTGATCGAAACGATCTTGGTAGTCTGGTCGTTCGGTGCGTTGCTCGCGGGGATGATTTCAAGACGCACCACCGAGCCTTTCGGGCCACGGATCAGCTTGACCACTTCGTC
Source organism: Pseudomonas sp. NY15374 (assembly GCF_048068255.1). Classification (NCBI taxonomy): domain Bacteria; kingdom Pseudomonadati; phylum Pseudomonadota; class Gammaproteobacteria; order Pseudomonadales; family Pseudomonadaceae; genus Pseudomonas; species Pseudomonas sp. NY15374. The sequence goes on along the minus strand of NZ_JBLUPZ010000002.1, from coordinate 493,580 downwards.
CAGGCGCCAGCCGACCACGTCGACCATTTCCTTGTTGCCCTGGGCAACACCGATGATCTTGTCGGCAGGGGCGACCTGCTTGGTCTTGGCCGCAGGGCCGGCCGGTACCAGGCGCACGATCTTGACCTGGTCGTTGTCGCTCTGCAGCACCGCGCCGATGCCTTCGAGCGACAGGCTCATGTTGATGTCGAAGTTTTCGGCGTTGTCTGGCGACAGGTAGTTGGTGTGCGGATCGTAGGACTGGGCGAAGGTGTTGATGTAGGCCTGGAAGATGTCTTCGGCACGGGTCTGGTCCAGCCGCGCCAACTGGTTCTTGTAGCGCTTGGTGAGCGTTTCCTGGATCTGCTTGGGATCCTTGCCGGCCAGTTTCTGGCGCAGCACTTCATCTTTGACGCGCTTGCGCCACAGGTCGTCGAGCTCGGCCTCGTTCTTCAGCCACGGAGCGTCCTTACGGTCGACCAGCAGGTCTTCCTTGACGGTGAAGTCGATCTTGTCGACGCCCTTGTTCAGTTCGGCCAGGGCGAAGTCCAGGCGCGATTTCACGCGGTCCAGGTAGCGCTTGTAGATGGTGAAGCCAGGGTCGAGGTTGCCGCTCTTGAGGAAGTCGTCGAACTGCGTCTTCCACTTGTCGAATTCGGCGATGTCACTGGCCATGAAATAGCTGCGTGATGGATCGAGCAGTTTGATGTAGCTGTCATAGATGATGACCGAGCGGGCATCGTCCAACGGAGGCTTGCTGTAGTGATGGCGCTTGAGCAGCTCTACCACGTTGAGGCTGGCGACGATCTCGTCGCGGTCCGGCTGCAGGCTGTCCCATTTGTTGGCGGCGGCCGCATTGCCACCGAGCGTGAGGCTGCCGAGGCCGACCATGAGGGCGAGGGCGGTGCTGGGGAGGAAATGCTTCATGCTGATTCGACGTGGGGGCAATTGATCACGCATAGTAGGCCGTCTTTTCCGTACGCCGGTTCCATGAAACCGGCTGAATACTGCAAAAAACCCGGGACATGGCGATCCCGGGCTCAGTCATGACTCAACTATGGAGGCACTGTGAAGGCATTGCAAGGCGTTGACGGACATGTAGCCTGGGTCGAAGCCGAACGTCCGGTTTGCGACGCGGGGCAGGTACGCATTCGAGTGGCTGCGGCCGGGTTGAACCGCGCCGACCTGTTGCAGATGAAGGGTTTGTACCCGCCGCCACCCGGCGCAAGCCCTTACATGGGGCTGGAGTGCGCCGGGGTGATCGAGGAGGTGGGTGCGGGGGCAGATTGGCGCGTGGGCGATCGGGTCTGTGCGCTGCTGGCCAGTGGCGCCATGGCCGAAGAAGTGATCGTGGATGCCCGCCATGTGCTGCCGGTGCCCGAGGGCCTGAGCCTGCACGAAGCGGCCGCGCTGCCTGAGGTGTACGCCACGGCCTGGCTGAACATCTTCCAGCTCGGGGCGGCCAAGGCGGGTGAGAAGGTACTGGTGCACGCCGGTGCCAGTGGTGTGGGCTCTGCGGCCATCCAGTTGGGCAAGGCGTTTGGTTGCCCGGTATGGGTCAGCGTCGGCTCCCAGGAGCGCCTGGACTACTGCAAGGCACTGGGTGCCGCAGGAGGTGTGGTGCGTAACGAGAACCTCGACGCGCTCAAGGGGTTCGGGCCGTTCGATGTGATCCTCGACCCGGTAGGCGCGAGCTATGGCCCGCTCAACCTGGAGCTGCTGGCCCGCGACGGCCGCTGGGTGATCATCGGCCTGATGGGCGGGCGCAAGTTCGAAGTGGACCTGGCGCTGGTGCTGGGCAAGCGCCTGGAGATCACAGGTTCCACCCTGCGCAATCGTGACGATGGCTTCAAGGCCGAGTTGCTGCGCGACCTGCAGCAGCAGGTGTGGCCGCTGTTCGCCGAAGGGCGGTTGTCGCCACAGTTGGTCGATACCTATCCGGTGGAGTTCGCCCAGGCGGCGTATGCGGAGCTTGAGAGCAACCAGGTATCGGGCAAGCTGGTGATGGTGATCGACCCTGACCTGGCGTAAGCAGACCCGGCCTCTTCACGGGTGAAGAGGCCGGAACAGGGGCAATGGATCTCAGGACCAGCTCAACACAGGCCAGCCATTGGTCTGGGCATGCTCGCGCAGCACCGGGTCTGGATTCACCGCATACGGATGGTCGACCTTCAGTAACAGCGGCAGGTCGTTCCGTGAGTCGGAATAGAAGCTCGCGCCCTCCAGGTTCTCCTGCTCCTGATCCAGCCATTCCAGCAAGCGAGTGATCTTGCCCTCGCGGTAGGTCAGCACGCCGTGGGTCTTGCCGGTGTACACGCCGTTGATCGCCTCCAACTCGATGGCCAGGTATTCGTCGACGCCCAGGCGTGCGGCGATCGGTCCGACAAGATGCGTGCCGGAGGCGGAGATGATCAGGATGCGATCGCCCTTGTTGCGGTGTTCGGCGATGCAGCGACAGGCATCGCCATAGATGATCGGCTCGATCACATCCTCCACCCAGGGCTCGACCAGATGCTCGACCTCCTCCAGCGTGCGCCCGGCGATGGGCTCCAGGCTGAACGCCATGTAGTCCTCCATCTGCAGGTGACCCTTGCCGTACGCCTCCATCAGTTCATGGTCGCGACGCAGGAATTCCTTGCCGTCCACCCAGCCCAGCCGGGCCATCTGTTCGCTCCACAGCGACGCGCAGTCACCGTGGATCAGGGTTTCGTCCAGATCGAAAATCGCCAGTGCCATTGCTTGAATCTCCTTAAGCCACTTCCCGCAGCGCGGTGGGGTCGATCGACAGCGACACGCGCTGCCCGTCGGCATACAGATCGGCAGACGAGCGATTGAGCACGTCCACCACCACCTCCACGCCGCGCGACTCGACACGGTAGCGGATCACGTTGCCGAGCAGGCTGTGACTGCGGATCTGGCCGTCCAGTTCACCGTCCAGGCCCAGGCTGATGGACTCGGGACGGATCGCCAGGCGTGCGCTGACCGGGCGCTGCAGCAGGCGGCTGGCGCTGTCGGCGTCGAGCAGGTTGTAGTTGCCGATGAAACCGGCGGCGAACAGGTCGACAGGTGCGGTGTAGAGGGTTTCGGCGTCGCCGCTCTGGACGATGCGCCCCTGGTTCATCAGGACGATGCGGTCCGACATGGTCAGCGCCTCTTCCTGGTCGTGAGTGACGAAGATAGTGGTCAGCCCCAGCTCGCGCTGGATCGCGCGGATTTGCTCGCGCAGGTGTTTACGGATACGCGCATCCAGCGCCGACAGCGGCTCGTCGAGCAGCAGCAGGCGCGGGCGGGTGACCAGCGAACGGGCCAGCGCCACGCGCTGGCACTGACCGCCCGACAGCTGGTGCGGATAGCGTCCGGCAAAACTGCCCAGCTCCACCAGCTCCAATGCCTCGTGCACACGCGCCTGGCTCTCCTCGGCCTTGACCTTCTGCATGCGCAGGCCAAAGGCGACGTTCTGTTCAACGGTCATGTTGGGGAACAGCGCATAGCTCTGGAACACCATGCCGATCCCGCGCTTCTGCGGGCTGAGTGGCACGATGTCCTGGCCGTCGAGCAGGATGCGGCCGCTGTCGACAGGTGTCAGGCCGGCGATGCAGCGCAGCAGGGTGGACTTGCCGCACCCCGACGGGCCGAGCAGGGTGACGAACTCGCCGCGTTCGATGTTGCAGTCGATGTTCTCGAAGACCGGGCTGCCGGCGTAGCTCTTTTGCAGTTTCTGGACACTGACGAAGCTCATCAGGATTTATCCTTGTTCAGGCGGTTGGCGACCCAGGTCAGTACCAGCACGAAGGCGAAATAGGAGATCACCAGCGCGCTGTTGAAGTGGCCGCTGCTGTTGCGCATGTTGTTCAGGTAGACCTGCAGGGTTTCGTAGCGGGTGCCGACCAGCAGGTTGGCGAACACGAATTCGCCGAACAGGAAGGAAAACGACAGCAGCAACGCCACCATCAGGCCCTTGCGCAGATTGGGCAGCACCACCAGAAGGGCGGCTTGCCAGGTGCTGGCGCCGAGTAGTTGCGCGGCGTCCATCAGGTCGCGCAGATTGATCGCCTGCAGGTTGTTGGTGATCGCCCGGTACATGAAGGGCAGAGCGATGGTGAAATAGCAGCCGATCAGGATCCACGGCGTCCCGACCATGGCCATCGGCCCGCTGCCGTACAACTGCAGCAGCCCCACCGAAGACACCACCGGCGGCACCGCGAAGGGCAGCAGGATGAGAATGTTCATCAGCGCGTCGAGCTTGGGGAAGTGGTAATGCACCACGAACAGCAGCGGCAGGATCAGCACCACCGACAGTACCAACGCTCCCACGCAGACGATCAACGACTGGCCGAAGGCGGCGAGAAATCGCGGCTCGCTCCACAGTTGCACGTACCACTTGAGGGTCAGGCCGCTGGGCAGCAGGCTCGCCGACCAGCTGGTAGCCAGCGAGTAGAGCAGGGTGCCGGCCAGGGGCAACAGCAGGATCAGGAACAGCAGGTACACCACGGCGCGGTGGTACCAGCCGCCCTTGTGTGATTCAGCGCGCATGGTAGCTCCTTTTCAGCAGCCATTGATGGATCACCGTCACCAGGGTCATCAGCCCCACCAGCACCATGGCCAGCGCGCTGCCCAGGTTCGGGTCGAGGGTGATGTCGCCGGCCACCAGGGCGGCGATACGGATTGGCAGCACGTTGAAGTTGCCGGTGGTCAGGGCATAGACGGTGGCGTAGGCGCCCAGGGCGTTGGCCAGCAGGATGACGAAGGTGCCCAGCAGTGCCGGCGTCAGCACCGGCAGGCCGATGTGCCGCCAGAACTGCCAGTGGCTGGCACCGAGCAACGCGGCGGATTCGCGCCAGTCCTCGCGCAGGGCGTCGAAGGCCGGGTAGAGCAGCAGCACGCCCAGCGGAATCTGGAAGTAGGTGTAGACGATGATCAGGCCGGTCTTGGAGTAGATGCTGAAGTCGCCGAGCAGGCCGATCTCCTTGAGCGCCAGGGTCAGTGCGCCGTTGAAGCCCAGCAGGATGATGAAGGCGAAGGCCAGTGGCACGCCGGCGAAGTTGCTGGTCATGTTGGCGAAGGCGCTGACGAAGTCGCGCAGGCGCGAATCGACCTGGCGCAGCGAATAGGCGCCGAGGGTGGCGATGACGATGCCGAACAGGCTCGACCAGAAGCTGATCTCGAGGCTGCGTTCGATGGCCTGCAGATAGAACTTCGAGGCGAAGATCTTGCTGAAGTTGTCCAGGCCCCAGCCACTTTCACTTTGCAGGCTGGCGATGGCGACCCAGACCAGCGGGGCGATCTGGAAGATGATGAAGAAGATGGCGAAGGGCAGCAGGCAGAGCAGGGCCAGGTGGCGGCCGCGGTGGCTGGAATTCACTTGAGCAACTCCCGGCAGACCGGTTTATCGTGGGCCGCGCCGAGCAGTTCGCAGATCGTGCCGCACAGCTCGGTCTGCAGGGGCTTGGCGGCGGGGTCGAGGCTGAAGGCGTCGCCGAAGACGAACAGCGGCACCTCGCGCTCCTCGGCCAGCAGGCCATTGTGCGAGCGGTCGTTGTTCATGCCGTGGTCGGCGGTGACCAGTACCTGATAGCCCTCTTCGAGCCACAGTGGCAGGTAGTCGGCCAGCAGGATGTCGGCGCTGCGTGCGGCGTTTCGGTACTGGCTGCTGTCCAGGCCGTGGCGGTGGCCGGCATCGTCGATGTTCATCGGGTGCACCAGCAGGAAGTTCGGGGCATGACGGCGGCGCAGGTACTCGGCGTCGGCCAGCAGGTGCGAATCGGGGTAGTGATCGGCGTAGTAGAACAGCCCGTGCTGGATCGGCAGCTTGGGCGCGTGGGTATGGCGGTCGCGGATCGGATCGAAGGGCGAGCGGTTGTACAGTTCGCTCATCCAGTGATAGGCCGCAGCTGCAGTGCCCAGCCCGGCTTCGCGGGCGTAGTGGAAGACGCTGCGCTGATTGGACAGGCGATTGACGTTGTTGTGCACGATACCGCTGTCGATCGGCGCGACGCCGGTGAGGATGCACTCGTACAGCGGGCGTGACAGTGACGGCAGTTCGCATTCCACGCGGTACAGTGCGGCGCGGTCGGCCTCGACGTAGGCATGCAGATGGCCCATGGCGTGGTGTGCGACCTGGTGGTTGAGGCCGTCGAGCAGGACCAGGATGACGTTGTGTTGCATGTTGGCTCCGCAGAGGAATGGGTCGGTACCGCGTCGTCCTTTTCGCGGGTAAACCCGCTCCCACAGGTATCGCGCAGGCCCGGAAGCTTGTGCTGCACCTGTGGGAGCGGGCTTACCCGCGTAAGGGCCGTGTCAGGCGCTGGAAAACCCCGCCGTCACTCCATCTCGATGATCACCTGCTCCTGCCACTTCTGCGGCAGGGCCTTGGAGGTCTTTTCCCAGGCGTCGGCGTTCTTGATCGGCTGGGCGGCCTGGTACTGCTCGTTGGGCAGCAGCTTGGCCTGGACATCGGCGGGCAGCTTCAGGTGCTCGGCGCGGATCGGGCGGGCGTGACCGATGGCCAGGTTGGTCTGGCCGGCGTCGCTGAAGATGTATTCGCGGGCAAGCTTGGCGGCGTTCGGGTGCTTGGCGTACTTGTTGATGATGGTGGTGTAGCCGGAAATCACCGAACCGTCGGACGGGATCAGCACTTCGAAACGCTTCGGATCGATCTGTTCGCGGTAGCTCAGGCCGTTGAAGTCCCAGACCACGCCGACTTCCACTTCACCTTTCTCGAGGGTCTGGATGGTCGGGTTGGCCAGCGACAGGCGCTTCTGCTGGGCCAGTTTGGTGAACAGCTGCAAGCCCGGCTCGATATTGCTTTCGTCGCCCTTGTAGGCGATGGCGGCGGCCAGCACGCCGTTGGCGGCTTGAGCTGCGGTGCCGACGTCACCGATGGCGACCTTGTACTTGCCTTTTTCCAGGTCGTGCCAGGTTTTCGGGCGTTCGTCTTCCTTGACCAGGTCCTTGTTGATGATGAAGGCGATGGTGCCGGTATAGGCCAGCGCCCAGTGACCGTCCTTGTCCTTGGCCCACTCCGGCACTTGGTCCCAAGTGCTCGGCTTGTACGGCTGGGTCACGCCCTTGGTCACGGCGATCGGGCCGAAGGCGGCGCCGACGTCACCGATGTCGGCACTGGCGTTGTCTTTTTCAGCGTCGAACTTGGCGATCTCCTGGGCCGAGCTCATGTCGGTGTCGCTGTGCTTGAGGCCGTACTTCCTGGACAGGTCATCCCAGGTGCCTTTCCAGTTTGCCCAGGCATCCGGCATGCCCACGCTGTTCACCGTGCCTTCCTTGCGGGCGGCGTCTTCCAGGGCCTTGAGGTCGGTATCGGCGGCCATGGCCGTGGTGCACAGGGCGATGGCCGAGCCCAGCAGTGACGCCATGAAGAACTTTTTCATCCGAAGCTCCTTTGGTGGGTGCCTTGCAATCGTTGTTATGAGCGCTGTTGTGAATGCTGCGGTGCAGACCTTGCCGAGAACCTTTGGTCTAGGTCAGCAAACCTTGAGCCAAGGTAGGCCTGTTGCATGACAGTTTGATGTAGGACGGGCCCGCCAAAGGGGGGGCTAGAGTCCTGAAAACAAAGCGTAGACCAGAACCCGGCCCTTTATTCGCGGGGCTTGGCCCGATTCTGGCAATCGCGGTGCAAGGGCTTTGTCACAGGATCTTCATCAGCTGTGCCTAGGCTTGCTCTATTCTCCAGTTGCCCTGTTATGGGACTGGACTAGTCCAGATAGGTAACCTTTGATGCAATCGACCCCACCGCGGGCGGTAACAGCCATCTGCCATGCGCTGCAGGAACAGATCGAACATGGCCTGCTGATGCCGGGCGGCAAGCTGCCGGCCGAGCGCAAGCTGAGCGAGGTATTCGACACTACCCGGATCACCTTGCGTGAGGCACTGGTGCAGCTCGAGGCCCAGGGCTTGATCTACCGCGAAGAGCGGCGCGGCTGGTTCGTCGCCCCCGAACGCCTGACCTACGACCTGATCGAGCGCAGCCACTTCCATGCGATGGTGCGCGACCAGGGACGGGTGCCGAGCACGGAGCTGCTGGCGGCGCGCTTGCTGCCGGCGTCGGCGGCGATCTGTGCGCGCCTGCGGCTACCGGCGTTGTCGAGCGTGGTGCAGATCTGCCGTTTGCGGCGCATCGATGGGCGCGGCGTGTTGTATGCCGAGCACTACCTCAATCCACGCTACTTCCCGGGGATCCTGGCGCTGGACCTGGCACAGTCGCTGACCGAGATCTATGCCCGCGAATATGGCATCCGCTACGGGCAGGTGTGTTTCGAGATCCTGCCGACTGCGTTGCCGGTGGCGGCGGCCATGGCGCTTAGGGTGTCGGCGGGTAGTCCGGGGTTGCACATCACCCGGGTCAACAGTGACCAGCATGGGCACCTGATCGACTGCGACCTGGAGTATTGGCGGCACGATGCGATTCGTATCCAGGCGCAGGCGGGGTAGGGCCGTTCGCAACGTGCCAGTTAAAGGGGCCTAGCTAGTGGCGCCAGACTCAGCCATCACCCCACCCCCAGCCGTCACCACCTGCACCGACAACCGCGGCGTAGCCAGGTCCAGCCCGGCTTCGTCGAGCTGGCGCTTCAACGCCAGGTTGAAGGCCCGTGACACCTCCCACTGCTTGATCGGCGCGGTCTTGAAGCGTGCCCGCAGGATCGCCGAGCCCGACTCGAAACTCTCGACTCCCTGCAGTTCCAGCGGCGACCAGATGTTGCGGCGCATCAGCGGATCATTGCGCAGCTTCTGCCCCACTTCGCGAATCAGGCTGATCGCCTTGTCGATGCTCATGTTGTGCGGGATGGCGATTCGGAAGATCGCATAGCCGAATTCACGCGAGTAGTTCTTAATGCTCTTGATCTCGCTGAACGGGATGGTGTGCACGATGCCGTCGATGTCGCGCAGGCGCACGGTGCGAATGGTCAGGCCCTCGACCGTGCCCAGGTGGCCGCCGACGTCGACATAGTCGTCGATGGCCAGGCTGTCCTCGATGATGATGAACAACCCGGTGATCAGATCGGCCACCAGCGATTGCGCACCGAAGCCGATGGCCAGGCCGATGACACCGGCACCGGCCAGCAGCGGTGTGACGTTCATGCCCATGTTGGCCAGGGCGACGATCACCGCGATGATGAAGATCGCCACGAACAGTACGTTGCGGATCAGCGGCATCATGGTCTGCGCACGGGCGTTGGCCAGGCCTCGGCGCGAACGCACCAGTGCGTGGTGCACGGCGGTGTCGGCCAGGATCCACACCAGCCAGGCGGCGATCAGGGTGCCTGCCAGGCCCAGCAGGCGCACGCTGACATCATGGCCTTCGCCCTCGGCAAAACCGATCATCGAAAGCCCCCACACGCGCAGGCCCAACTCGATGAACAGCAGCCAGATGCACAGGTGGACCAAGGCGTAGCCAAAGTTCTTCAGGCGTTCGGTATACACCGCCTGACGTTTGTTGGCGCGCCGAGGTTTGGCGGCGTGGCGGCGCACCAGGCCGTTGAGCACCATGCACACCACCACCAGCACGGTGCACATCAGTGACTGACGCAGGGCGGTGCTGGTGTCGCCGGCAGAGACGAAGGTGGCGAACAGCGAGATCGCCACAAGGATCAAGGCCGGGACGAACCAGAAACTGCCAAGCAGCTCGATGGTGTCGCTGAGTGTGCGCCGGGTCAGGCGCCGCGACAGGGGCTGATTGCGGATCAGGTGCGCAATCGGCCGCCTGAAACGCAGGATGAACAGGCCGGTGCACAGGGCCGCCAGCACGTTGGTCACGGTCGCTATTGCATGGGCCAGGTGTGTGCCCAGCGCAGTGGTCAGGCGTGGATCGCTCATCGCTTCACCGAAGGCGGCGAAGCTGCCGATCAGCCATAACGGACGAAACGCCTGGTGTCGCAGGATATGCAGGGCACGGTGGCGATGCGGGCCGTCGAGCAGAGAGAAGGCGATCACGCAGATCGCCGAAAAACAGGTGCCGACCACCAGCGCATAGGCCAGGACCATGGCCAGGGATTTGCCCAGCGACGGTGGCAGGGCGAAGCTCAGGTACACGGTGAATACCAACGCCACCAGCCAGGGCCCGAGCTTGCGCAGGGCGAATCGCACCAGGTCCCAGGTCCGTGGGTGTTGGGGCAGTTCCTCGGTCAGCCCGAAGCGGATCCGTACCCGATGGCCGATCCAGTTGAAGGCGTAGGCCAACAGGCTCCACACGGCAATGACCGCAGCGAAGCCGAACAGGATCGCTGGCCACTGGTGCACCGGAACGACCAATGCTGCCAGCTCGTTCTGGGCCTGGTCGATTTCCTGCGACCAACGCACGAAGGGGCTGGCATCGCCGCTGAACTGCTTTTCCAGGTCGTGCATGGCGTTGCCGATCAGCCCCAGTACGCCCTGTTCCACCGTGGGTTGCGACTGTTTGCTGGCATCGCGCAGTTTCTTCAGGTCGGCCAGCAACTTGGTCCGTTGCTGGTCGTTTTCGAGGCTCTTGATCACTTCGTCCAGGGACTTGTCCAGCGGCTCGGTGGCCTGGGGTTGGGCAGGCGTGCTGCTACCCAGCAAGCCGGGCAGGCCAGCGGCTTGCACCGGAGCGATGAACAGGAAGAGCAGCAGGGTCAGGCAACGGAGAAAGGCGGGCACCGGAAAATCTACCTCAGGTCGATCGATTGCCGGAGTGTAGAGGATTTCTCAGGCGAGTTTCTCGAGGATCTTCCAGCACATGATGCCAAAGATGCCGAGGGTGCCGATCCACATCATCAGCACGCCGGCATTGCGCTCGCGCAGGCTGAAACCGATGGTCAGCAGCATCAGGAAAAGGAACACCGGCACGAACAGGGAGAGGAAGGGTGACATGAACAGAGTCCTTCTGTTGTCGGGGGCATGCTTGAAGCATAGCGCGTTGAGGGGCGGGAATTCGCGGGTAAGCCCGCTCTTGCAGGAACGGTGATGCACCTGTAGGAGCGGGCTTACCCGCGAAAAGGCCTACCTGATATCAAGGCAGTTCGCGACTGCGATAGAACGCCGTAAGCACCTTCACCAGGTGCGCCAGGTCCTGGCTGCCGCACAGCTCGCGGATCGAGTGCATGGCGAAGGTCGGCAGGCCGATGTCGACGGTACGCACGCCCAGGTGGCTGGCGGTGATCGGGCCGATAGTCGAGCCGCAGCCCATGTCGCTGCGCACCACGAAGCTTTGTACAGGCACTTCCTCGGCCATGCACAGGTGGCGGAAATAGCCGGCGGTTTCGCTGTTGGTGGCGTAGCGCTGGTTGTTGTTGACCTTGATCACCGGGCCGGAGTTGAGCTTGGGCCCATGATTGCCGTCATGCTTGTCGGCGTAGTTGGGGTGCACGCCGTGGGCGTTGTCGGCCGACACCAGCAACGAGCGCTGGATGGTGCGCACGTATTCGTCGCCATCGGGCAGCAGACGTTGCAGGGTCTGCTCGAGCATCGGTCCGTCGGCGCCGCACGCCGAGCAGGAGCCGACCTCTTCGTGATCGGTGCATACCAGCACGCAGGTTTCGTCGCTCTCGGCGGCCAGTAGCGCCTGCAGCCCGGCATAGCACGACAGCAGGTTGTCCAGGCGCGCACCGGCGATGAAGTCGCCATGCAGGCCGATGACCGCAGCGCTCTGGGTGTCGTAGAAACTCAGCTCATAGTCCAGCACCACGTCGGCGATCAGGCCGTGCTCGCGGGCCAGTTGCTCGGTGAGCAGGGCTCGGAAGTCGACACGCTCGTCGCCGGCGACCTGGGCCAGGATAGGCGGCAGCTCGTTCTGCGGGTTGATCGGCCAGCCCTCGTTGGCGGTACGGTTGAGGTGGATGGCCAGGTTGGGAATGATGGCGATCGGCAGCTTGAAGTCGACCAGTTGGCTTTCGACCTTGCCATCGCGGCGGAAGGTGACGCGTCCGGCCAGCGACAGGTCGCGGTCGAACCAAGGGGCGAGCAGGGCACCGCCATAGACTTCGACGCCCAGTTGCAGGAAACCCTGGCGCTGCAGTTCGGGCTGTGGCTTGACCCGCAGGCACGGGCTGTCGGTGTGTGCGCCGACCATACGGATGCCGCCAATCAAGGGCGAATGCTTGCCCAGGCGAATGGCGATGATCGAAGAGTCGTTACGGGTGACGTAGTAGCGCCCGCCGGGCACGGTGGCCCAGCTGTCACGCTCGTCCAGACGCTGGTAACCGGCGGCTTCGAGGCGCTTGGCCAGGCTGGCGGTGGCGTGGAAGGGCGTCGGGGAGGCCTTGAGGAAATCGATCAGGCCGGTATTCAGTGCTTCGCGCATAGCTCACTCCAGACAGCAGTGGCGCGAGTTTAGCGTACTTGCTCGACAAATTGTGTCGACCCTTTCGCGGGTAAACCCGCTCCTACAGGGTTGGTGGTGACCCCTGTGGGAGCGGGTTTACCCGCGAAAGGGCCGGTGCAGCCACAAAAATCTAGAACGGCGCCGGGCACTCGAACTTCAACCGCTGCCCAGACACCGGGTGAGTAAAGCTCAGCATCGATGCATGCAGGCACAGCCGTTCATGGGCCGCCAATGCCTCGGGGTTGGCATACAGCCGGTCGCCCAGCAGCGGGTGCCCGATCGACAGCATGTGTACGCGCAACTGGTGCGAGCGTCCGGTGATGGGCGTCAGTTCAACCCTGCAATGATCGCCACTGCGTTCCAGTACGCGCCAGAAGGTCAGGGCATGCTTGCCCTGCTCATGGTCGACCACATGGCGTGGCTTGGTGGGCGGGTCGTAGCGCAGCGGCAAGTCGATACTGCCACTGTCGAGCGTCGGCTGGCCCCAGCACAGTGCGGTATAGGCTTTCTCCGTCTCGCGGTCGTGGAACTGGCGCGACAGCTCGCGGTGACTGTCGGCATCGCGGGCCAGGAGAATGATCCCGGAGGTTTCCCAGTCCAGGCGATGGACGATCAGCGCGTCGGGGTAGCCGTTTTCCTGCAGGCGGGTGATCAGGCAGTCCTTGTTGTCCTCGGCACGGCCTGGCACCGACAGCAGCAGGGTCGGTTTGTTGATCACCAGGATGGCGGCGTCTTCGAAGAGGATCTGGATGTTCGACAGCGGCATGTTCAACGGTTCTCTGTAAAGCACTGTGGGAGCGGGCTTGCCCGCGAAGAAGGCCGGTACAAGTGCCAGGGTGATGGCGCCAGTACCGGCCTTTTCGCGGGCAAGCCCGCTCCCACAGGGGATCGCGGTGTGACAGGGGATTCTATCAGCGATCCGGCAAGGTGATGTTCAGTTCCAGAATCGAGCAGCTGCCCTGGTTTTCCAACTCGATATGCACGTCATCGTTGCCGATGTTCACATACTTGCGGATCACTTCGAGCAGTTCTTTCTGCAGCGCCGGCAGGTAGTCCGGTTCGCTGCGCTGGCCGCGCTCATGCGCCACGATGATCTGTAGACGCTCTTTCGCTACCGACGCACTGGTCTGTTTCTGTCTGCCACGAAAGAAGTCAAAAAGGTTCATGGTTTATTTGCCTCCAAACAGGCGCGCGAAGAATCCTTGCTTCGGCACTTCGATGAAGCGCAGAGGCTTCTCTTTACCCAGCAGGCGGTCGACGGTATCGCTGTAGGCCTGGCCGGCGTCGCTCTGGTCGTCGAGGATGACCGGGATACCCTGGTTGGATGCCTTGAGGACCGCTTGCGACTCGGGAATCACGCCCTTGAGCTTGATCGCGAGGATCTCTTCGACGTCGGCGATGCTGAGCATTTCGCCCTTTTCCACGCGCTCGGGGTGGTAGCGGGTGATCAGCAGGTGTTCCTTGATCGGCTCTTCGCCGTTCTCGGAGCGGCGCGATTTGCTCGACAGAATGCCCAGCATGCGGTCGGAGTCACGTACCGAGGAGACTTCCGGGTTGGTCACGACGATGGCTTCGTCGGCGAAGTACATCGCCAGGTGCGCGCCTTTCTCGATACCAGCCGGGGAGTCGCAGATGACGTAGTCGAACTGCTCCTTGAGCTCCATCAGGACCTTTTCAACGCCTTCTTGCGTCAGGGCGTCCTTGTCGCGGGTCTGGCTGGCGGCCAGCACGAACAGGTTTTCAAGGCGCTTGTCCTTGATCAGGGCCTGCTGCAGGTTGGCTTCGCCGTTGACCACGTTGACGAAGTCGTACACCACGCGGCGTTCGCAGCCCATGATCAGGTCGAGGTTACGCAGGCCGACGTCGAAGTCGACGATCACAGTCTTGTGGCCGCGCAATGCGAGGCCGGTACCGATGGCGGCGCTGGTGGTGGTCTTGCCCACCCCCCCCTTGCCGGAAGTAACCACGAGAATCTTGGCCAAGGTGTTTCACCCCTAAATAAACGGGACCCGAAGTCCCAGCAAATGCAAAAAAGGCAACGGTGGAAAAGTTGCTCTTAAAATGGCGGCAGTATCCGTTAAAGACGGGTGATGTTCAACACGTCGCCGACCAGGCTCACCTGCACGCCCGAACCCCACAGCGGGTCGCGGCGCAGGTCTTCGCAGACCTTGTACTGACCGGCGATGGAGACCATTTCGGCCGTCATCTGCTGACAGAAGATCCTGGCTCGGGTGTTGCCCTTGATACCAGCCAGTGCGCGGCCACGCATGGCGCCGTACACATGGATATTGCCATCGGCGAGAAGTTCCGCACCCGGGCTCACCGAGGCGGTCACGATCAAGTCGCCGCCCTGAGCATAGATCTGCTGGCCGCCACGTACAGGGCTGGTGATGATGCGGGTCGGGCGAACCTCGGGTTCGGCGGCCACAGCGGGCGCCGGAGCGGGCTCGACTTTCTTCACTTCAGGCTCAGGTTCCAGCGGCCGTTCGCGGGCGCCGGAGGGCGGCAGGACCGGCAGGTCGATGGCAATCGCTGCGGCGATGTCCTCGATCCGGCTGGCGCGGATCGCCAGGGTGCGCAGGCCATGGTGACGGCAGATGCGCATCAGCCCGGGCAGGTCGATGGCGCCTTCGTCCGGCGGCAGTTTGTCCAGGGCCAGCACCAGCGGTGTGTTGCTGAAGAAATTGGGGGCCTGCGCTACTTTCGCCGCCAATTGGCGGTCGAGGGCTTCGAGGTCGTTGCGCGCCAGTTCCAGCACAGTGATGGCGAGCATGCTGCCCTTGAGCTGGAACACGGTGGCGGAGTCGGGTGTCTGGTTGAGGCTCATGGTCTGCATAGACGGCTTGTTGCGAAAAAAGTGCCCTGACTTATAACGATAAGACCGATTGGCCGCAACCTGCGGCCAAAGGTTGTAGAATGCCAGGCCTTTGTCTTACCGGAAGCTTCAATGGATCGTCCGCGTTTTCGTCCCTACTTCCTCCATCCACGTTTCTGGGGCCTGTGGCTCGGCCTGGGACTGCTGTGGCTGGTGGTGCAGTTGCCTTACCGGGCCTTGCTGTGGCTCGGCAGCGTCCTGGGCGCCGTGATGTATCGCCTGGCCGGCGAGCGTCGGCGCATTGCCGCGCGCAATCTGGAGCTGTGTTTCCCGGCACTGTCCGGCGACGAACGGCAGCGCCTGCTGAAGGCAAACTTCGCCTCCACCGGCATCGCCTTCTTCGAGATGGCCATGAGCTGGTGGTGGCCCAAAGCCAGGCTTGCCCGCCTGGCACACATCGAAGGTCTGGAGCACCTGCAGGCAGCCCAGCGTGACGGGCAGGGCGCCATCCTCATGGCGGTGCATTTCACCACGCTGGAGATCGGCGCGGCCCTGCTCGGCCAGGAGCACACCATCGATGGCATGTACCGCGAGCACGGCAATCCGGTGTTCGACTTCATCCAGCGACGCGGTCGCGAGCGGCACAACCTCGACTCCCTGGCAGTGGAGCGCGAGGACGTACGCGGCATGCTCAAGCTGCTGCGCGGCGGGCGGGCGATCTGGTACGCGCCGGACCAGGACTACGGCACCAAGCAGAGCCTGTTCGTGCCGTTGTTCGGCATCCCCGCCGCCACGGTGACTGCAACGACCAAGTTCGCCCGACTGGGCAAGGCGCGGGTGATTCCGTTCACTCAGAAACGCCTGGAAGATGGCAGCGGCTATCGTCTGGTGGTGCATGCGCCGCTCGAGGATTTCCCCGGGGAGAGCGAGGAGGCCGACTGCCTGCGCATCAACCAGTGGGTCGAAAGTGTGCTGCGCGAGTGCCCCGAGCAGTACCTGTGGGCGCACCGGCGCTTCAAGTCGCGGCCCGAAGGGGCGCCGCGGCTGTATGACAAGAAGAAGCGCTGATCCGGGGTAGTGGCTGCAGGCCCTTTCGCGCGCCGACTTGCCCGCGAAGGGCCCGATCCTGACAAAACCGACAAACCAGGAAGGAACCGATGGCCCCACCCCCGACTACTGGCCTGATCCTCTCCGGCGGCGGAGCCCGTGCTGCCTACCAGGTCGGCGTGCTCGCCGGTATCGCCGAACTGTTGCCCGCCGGCGCGCCCAATCCCTTCCCGGTCATCGTCGGCACCTCTGCCGGGGCCATCAATGCCGTGACCCTGGCCAGCGGCGCCACTCGCTTTGGCGAGTCGGTGCAGCGCCTGACCCGCTTCTGGCAGAACTTTCGCAGCCACCTTGTGCTGCGCAGCGACTGGCCCGGGGTCATGCGTCAGGCCAGCCGTTTCGTCAGCCACAGCCTGCTGGGGCTGGGCCGGCAGATGCCGGTGGCGCTGCTGGACAGCAGCCCGCTGCGGGCGCTGCTCAAGGCGCATCTGGACCTGGATGGCATCCACCATGCCCTGGCCAGCGAGCAACTGCGCGCGGTGGCCGTAACCGCCTTTGGTTACGAGTCCGGCCAGGCGGTGACGTTCTATCAAGGCGGCGAAGCGATCGAACCCTGGCTGCGGCACCGGCGTATCGGCGTACCCACTGCCCTGAGCGTCGAGCACCTGCTGGCCAGTTCGGCTATCCCGTTGCTGTTCGCTCCGGTGCGCCTGGGCGACGAGTACTTCGGTGACGGCGCGGTGCGCCAGTCTGCGCCGATCAGCCCGGCGCTGCACCTGGGGGCCAGTCGCGTACTGGTGGTGGGGGTCAGCGGTAACCCGCAGCGCCCTGCGCCGCCAGTGCAGCGTGCACGGGTGTTCAGTGGGCAGCAGCCGAGCCTGGCGCAGATCGGTGGGCACATGCTCAACAGTACCTTCATCGACAGCCTCGAAGACGATATCGAGTTGTTGCAACGCCTGAATCACCTGAGTCATCTGATGCCTGCACATCTGGACGCCCGGCGCCTGGGCCTGGCGCCGATCGAAGTACTGGTGGTGGCGCCCAGCCAGCCGCTGGACGAGATCGCGGCACGTCATCGGCGCGAGTTGCCGGCTGCGTTGCGCCTGTTCCTGCGCGGGCCCGGAGCGACCAGGACCAGCGGGGCCGGTGTACTCAGCTACCTGTTGTTCGAGGCGAGCTACTGCAGCGAACTGATCGAACTGGGGCGCAGCGATGCCCTGGCCAAGCGCCGGGAGTTGCAGCAGTTTCTGGGGTTGGTGGGTTGAGGCTGCCGACCCTATCGCGGCGCCTCGGCTTGCCCCGCGATAGGGCCGCATGGCGGCCCCGCCGCACTCACTCGGAAATCTGCAACTTGCGCGCCTGGGTATAGACGTAGCGCACTTTCTCGTACTCGAACGGCGAGTTGGTCTGGCCATAGCGGAAATTGGTGGTGTAGCGCCGGTCGATCGCCCGCAGCAGGAAGATCTCCGGATGGTCGGTACTGACCTCGGCGACGTTGAGGAAATTCGCTTCGCGCTCGCCGACGTAGTCCACCACCAGGCCCGTGGTGTCGCGCAGGTTCGAGGGACCGAGGATCGGCAGCATGATATACGGGCCTTCCGGAACGCCGTAGAAGCCCAGGGTCTGGCCGAAATCCTCGCTCTGGCGTGGCAACCCCATCTTGGTCGCCGGGTCCCACAGGCCACCCACGCCGATGAGGGTGTTGAACATCAGGCGCGCAGTGATCTCCGCCGAGCGTTTGACCTTGAGCTGCAACACACTGTTGAACAGGTTGGGCACATCCCCCAGGTTGTTGAAGAAGTTGCTCACCCCGGTGCGCACGAAGTGCGGGGTTATGTAGCGGTAGCCATCGACCGCCGGCAGGAACACCCATTGGTCGAAGCGATAGTTGAAGTGGTAGATGCGCCGGTTCATCGATTCCAGCGGGTCGTAGACGTTCAACGCGGCCAGGGTGGAGCGTTCGAACTCGCGCTGGTCGAGGCCGGGGTTGAATTTCAGCTCGCGCAGCGGGTCGAGGAAACCGTCCGATTCCACGGTAGGCGTGTCGATCACATCGGCTTCGACCACGCTGGTACGCGGTGCGGTTTCTGCTGCCAGGGCGCTGGTACTGACGAGCAGGGCGAGGGCAAGTATGAGTCTGTCAGCCACGGAAGAACTCCAGCATGGCGTCGGCATTGACGCGGTAGTTGAGGTTGCCGCAATGGCCGCCGTGTGGATAAAGGGTCAGCCGGTCGCCGAACACCTTGCGCAGGAAACCGATGTCGCCGGGGCCGAGGATCACGTCGTCGGCATTGTGCATCACGGCGATCTTCGGGCTGTCGGCGAGGTAGTCCTTGAGGGCGTACAGGCTGACCTGGTCGATCAGTTGCAGCAGGCTGTTGCCGTCGGTGCGCGCACGCCACATGGGGATCACCTGCTCGGTCAGGTAGCAGTCGAAGTCGCATTGCAGGGCCCGTTTGAAGAACGGCGTGAGGCTGCTGCCCTCGGTGATCGGAAACTTCGGCGGAATGATCAGGCCGCGGCGATTGATCAGGTCGGAGGTGAAGGCGATGTCGGCTGCCGAGAAACGGAACGAGGTGCCGATCAGCATGGCCATCTGCTCGTTGGACAAATGCTCGCGTGAGTTCTGGAAGTCGTAGAGCAGGGCGTCATTGAGGTCGATGTAGCCCTTGTCCTGGAAGTAGCGCGTGAGTTTTTCCAGCATCAGTTCGTAGAACGTGGTGCTGCGGTCGATGCCCTTGACCTGGGTCTGCACCAGTTTGTCGAGGTTGTTGATCGAGGTGTACAGGTTCACGGGCGGGTTGAGCAGCAGCACGCGCTTGAAGTTGAAGCTGCGCCGGGTTTCGTCCAGATGGCTGACGAACGCCGCGTCCAGGGCGCCGAGGCTGTAGCCGGTGAGGTAGAACTCGCTGACCGGCAGGCGCGGATGCTGGGCGCGTACGGCTTGCATGACCCGGTACAGGTCTTCGGCATCCTCGCGGCTCACGCCGGGCGTGGCGAAGCGTGAGGCCGCGCTCATGAAGTCCCAGCTGGTGGGCGAAGACAGCTGCACCACGTGGTAGCCCGCCTGGTAGAACAGTTTTTTCAGGTATTCGGCAATGGTGCTGCTGTAGGGCGCGCCGGTGCCGGCGATGATGAACACCAATGGCGCTTCGTGGTCCTGGCGTGCCAGGCGGTAGCGGAGTTTTTTCACCGGCCAGAAGTTGTCCGGCAGGGTGAATTCGCGCTCTGGGCGCAGGTTCAGGCTGTAGTCGGACTGGTCGATATCGTCGTCGCTGGGCAGCGTCGGGCGCTGGTCCGGCGGCGTGGTGGCAATGGTCGCCTCGAACGGATTGGTCAAGGGATAGCCGTAGGTGGCGGGGTCGATGTCCCGCGCAGAGGCGGCCGCAGCCAGAAACAGGCCGCACAGCAGGGCGACGAGGCGCAACGGTCGAAGCATGGAGAGTCCCCCGGGAGAACGGCAAGGCAATGTGGAGCTAGGACCATCGTGCCCCTGGCAAAGTTGCCTGGCGCGCTGTCCTTTATTGTGGCGGATGTTGCCGTGAAGTTGGCCGCTGCGGCAATGACCGCTTTCCTCGACATTAGCCGAACCGCGCCATTTTGCCTTGCGCGGCAGGCCTGGGGGATTATCCTGAGCGCCGGTTACATTTTCTGGAGCTGTGCATGAGTCGTTGGTGGCCTGTCGTTGCGTTGCTGCTGTTTCTGCCGGTGTGGCTGGCGGCCAGTTATGGCGTGCGTTTCGGCCTGATGGAAGACGGGCAGTGGGTAGGCCTGTGCGCGGTGCCTGGCGAACACTGGCAGTGCCAGGCGCGGTCGCTGCTGGGGTTGTGGATTCACTTCCAGGTGATCGGCTGGGTGGCGTTGGGGCTGGCCTTGCTGTGCCAGGTGCTGCCGGGACGGCTTGGCTGGTGGGGGGCGGTGCTGGCGCTGGTGGCAGGGGTGCCGGCGCTGGTGCTGTACACGGCGAGCCTGGGGGTTTTTGCGGTGGTTCTGGCGGGGTTGCGGTTGGTCAGGGTTCCCAGCTAGCAGGTTTTTTACCGGTGTTCTTTTCGCAGGCTTGCCCGCGAAAAGAACACCGCCGTTTCAAGCCTTGCGCAAACTGCGCCAAAGGGCAGCCACCATCAGTGCACTGACCGCTGCCCAGCGCCAGGCCTGATAATTGTGCAGCCCTTCCTGATACAGCTGCGGCGCAATCCCCGCGCCGATGATGAATGCCAGCAGCGCCACTTCGGCCCTGCGCGCGGCCACCGGTCGCAGCAGGTACACCAGCGCCGGCAGCAGCAGCGCGGCACTGGGGAAGCTGCGATAGCGCGGATCGAAGACCATTGCCAGCATGCTCACCGCCGCTGCGAATCCCGCTGCCAGCAGCCACCATCCCGCTCGCGCCTGCAGCCAGGCGAACAACCGCTCACGCCAGCCTTCGCGTCGGGCCAGGGCCAGCGCGGCATGGGCCAGTACCAGCAAGTTCAGGCCCGCCAGCGCTGCCGCCCACAGCCATTCAGCGACAAAGCGCGCGTTGGTGCGCATCAGCTCGCCCCACAGCCCCAGACTGCCCGCGCCGACTGCCGCCAGCAGCGGTAACAGCAACGCCGCGCGGGCGTGCGCCGGGCGCCCGGCCAGGCCCAGGGTCGCCAGCACCAGCAACGCGCTGGCCAGCCACCACTGTGGCCACAGTGGCAGGTTGCTGACGGGCCCTTCGAGCACGCCTTTGTCCTGCCGATCAGCGTCGTACAGCCCCCAGTAGCCACCCACTGCGCCTTCGCTGGCGCGTTTCCAGGGCTGGTCGAAGGCCTCGATCAGGTTGTAGTGCCAGCCGTTGGCCTCGGCCATCGCGACGAAGCTCCGAATGAAGCGTGCCTCGTTGACCCGGCTTGGCTCTGCGGTCTCGCGCTGGCGGCCTTCGCTGGGCCAGCCGGTTTCGCCGATCATGACGTCCTTGGGGGCGAAGCGGTTGCCGAACACCTGACGTACCTCGGCGACATGCGCCAGGGCGTCCTCGATGCCGCGTGGATCGTCCTCCCAGTAGGGCAGCAGGTGGATGGTCAGGAAGTCCACCGCTGGCGCCACTTCCGGGTGCTGGAGCCAGAACTCCCAGACGTCGGCGTAGGTCACCGGGACCTGCACCTGGGCTTTCACCCGAGTGATCAGTTCGGCCAGGCGTTGGCCGGTGACTTCCTTGCGCAGCAGCGCCTCGTTGCCGACGATCACTGCGCTGACCACGTCCGGGTTGGCGTTGGCCGCCTCGATCAGCAGCGCCACCTCCTTGTCGGTGTCTACCGGGTTGGCATTGACCCAGGCGCCGAGCATCACCTTCAGCCCGTGCTTGCGCGCCAGCGCCGGAATCGCCTCAAGCCCCGTCATCGAATAGGTGCGGATGCACTGGAAGCGCTCTGCCAGCAATGCCAGGTCGGCGTCCATGCGCGCAGGGCGCAGGCGAAATGGCTGGTCGAAGGGCGACTGGTCCTTGTCGAAGGGGGTGTAGGAGGCGCACTGCAATTTATGCGTCGGGCTCGCCGCATCGGGCAGGTGCACCGGCTTGCCCAGGCCATACCAGAGTGCACCGAGACCGAGCAGGGCGAACAGGCAGGTGATCAGGTAGAGGAGGGTGGTGCGGGGCGTGCTGGGCATCGAGCGGTCCATCGTCTGGCGCGGGTCATCGGTTGAGAGTCGCTGATAGTAGCCCGGCGCCAACAGTTTGGCATGCAAGGATCGCGCAGAACTGCGCGCGTGGATGACGCTAATGGCGAAGTGCTGTCGCTTATCGTTGGGTAAAGGTCGCTGACGGAGCAGGTCGCGCTGTGTTGCAGGTTGATGATGCAATCTCCAAGACCTGACGAGGGGATGCTTTGATGGCGACTACTACAAGAATGCGACGTTTCCTGGGCGTGACCGGCGCCCTGGTGTTGGCCATGGGTGCTGCACAGGCCATGGCCAAGGAAGTAAGCATCGGTTACGTGGACGGGTGGGCCGACAGCGTCGCCACCACCAACGTGGCTGCCGAAGTGATCAAGCAGAAACTCGGCTACGACGTGAAGCTGCAAGCGGTGGCCACCGGCATCATGTGGCAGGGTGTCGCCACCGGCAAGCTCGACGCCATGCTTTCAGCCTGGCTGCCGGTGACCCATGGCGAATACTGGAGCAAGAACAAGGATAACGTGGTCGACTTCGGCCCCAACTTCAAGGATGCCAAGATCGGCCTGATCGTGCCGGAGTACGTCAAGGCCAACAGCATCGCCGACCTCAAGACCGACACCAGCTTCAAGCAGAAGATCGTCGGCATCGATGCAGGCTCCGGAGTCATGCTCAAGACCGAGCAGGCGATCAAGGACTACGACCTCACCGGCTACAAGCTGACGGCAAGCTCCGGCGCGGCGATGACGGCGGAACTTGGGCGTTCGTATGCCAAGCAGCAGTCGATCGCGGTCACCGGCTGGGTGCCGCACTGGATGTTCGCCAAATGGAAACTCAAGTTCCTCGAAGATCCCAAGGGCGTTTATGGTGCGGCGGAAACCGTCAACAGCATCGGCAGCAAGGAACTGGCGACCAAGGCGCCGGAAGTGGCCGAGTTCCTCAAGAAGTTCCAGTGGCAGTCCAAGGACGAGATCGGCGAAGTGATGCTGGCAATCCAGGAAGGGGCCAAGCCTGAAGCGGCGGCCAAGGACTGGGTGGCCAAGCATCCTGATCGGGTCAAGGAGTGGACGGGTAAATAACCGACAGGGTCTTTATGAAAAGCCTTTAGACGAAGGTCAGGCAAGGCGAAAACAGCCGAGGAAGCGGAGTTTACAGGTTGTAAATGAGCATTCCGAGGCTGTTTTCAACGCAGAATCACCGAGTATCAAGGTTTTTCATACAGAGCCTAGGGCCAGTGGGTACTTTTCGCGGGTAAACCCGCTCCTACAAAGTGCGCATTGGCCCTGACTTTGTTACCCGAATGGTAAAAGACTGTTGCATCTAAGACTAAGGTCGTCTGGTTGGCGTCCACCGGCAGCATAAAGTTAAGGCGGGTTCTCCCCTTACTGTGTTGCTGCTAGGACAAAAACAATGAACGACAGCATCTACCGATCGATACAAGAAAGTCCGCGCTTCAAGGAGCTGGTCACCAAACGCGAACGTTTCGCCTGGCTCCTGTCGGCGATCATGCTCGGCCTCTACTGCGCTTTCATCCTGCTCATCGCCTATGGCCCGCAGATTCTCGGCGCCAAACTCAGCCCCGGCTCTTCCATCACCTGGGGCATTCCTCTGGGCGTCGGCCTGATCCTCTCGGCATTCGTCCTCACCGCCATCTATGTGCGGCGTGCCAACGGCGAGTTCGATGAGCTGAACAAGGCGATCCTGAAGGAGGCGCAGCAATGATTCGTCACGCCAAAACCTTGGCCGTACTGGCCTGCGGTGCCTTCGCACCCGCCGTGTGGGCTGCCGATGCAATCAGCGGCGCGGTGCAGAAACAGCCGTTGAACATGTCGGCGATCATCATGTTCCTGGCCTTCGTCTGCTTCACCCTGGGGATTACCTACTGGGCCTCGAAACGCAACAAGTCGGCTTCGGACTACTACGCCGCAGGTGGGCGCATCACCGGCTTCCAGAACGGTCTGGCGATCGCCGGTGACTACATGTCGGCTGCTTCCTTCCTGGGTATTTCCGCGCTGGTGTTCACCTCCGGCTACGACGGCCTGATCTACTCGATCGGCTTCCTGGTCGGCTGGCCGATCATCCTCTTCCTGATCGCCGAGCGCCTTCGCAACCTGGGCAAGTACACCTTCGCCGACGTTGCTTCCTATCGCCTCGGGCAGAAAGAGATCCGCACCCTGTCGGCCTCGGGCTCGCTGGTGGTGGTGGCCTTCTACCTGATCGCGCAGATGGTCGGCGCGGGCAAGCTGATCGAGCTGCTGTTCGGCCTGGACTACCACGTCGCGGTGATCCTGGTCGGCATCCTGATGTGCCTGTACGTGCTGTTCGGTGGCATGCTGGCCACGACCTGGGTGCAGATCATCAAAGCCGTGCTGCTGCTCTCCGGTGCCAGCTTCATGGCGCTGATGGTGATGAAGCATGTGGGCTTCGACTTCAACACCCTGTTCTCCGAAGCGATCAAGGTGCATGCCAAGGGCGAGGCGATCATGAGCCCGGGCGGCCTGGTCAAGGATCCGATCTCGGCCTTCTCGCTGGGCCTGGCGCTGATGTTTGGCACCGCAGGCCTGCCGCACATCCTGATGCGCTTCTTCACCGTCAGCGATGCCAAGGAAGCGCGCAAGAGCGTGTTGTATGCCACCGGCTTCATCGGCTACTTCTACATCCTGACCTTCATCATCGGCTTCGGCGCGATCCTGCTGGTCAGCACCAACCCGGACTTCAAGGACGCCGCCGGCGCCCTGCTGGGCGGTAACAACATGGCGGCGGTGCACCTGGCCGACGCCGTGGGTGGCAGCATCTTCCTCGGCTTCATCTCGGCGGTGGCCTTCGCCACCATCCTGGCTGTGGTTGCCGGCCTGACCCTGGCAGGCGCTTCGGCGGTGTCCCACGACCTGTACGCCAGCGTATGGCGCAAGGGCAAGGCCAACGACAAGGACGAGATCCGCGTGTCGAAAATCACCACCGTCGCCCTGGGCGTCCTGGCGATCGGCCTGGGTATCCTGTTCGAGAAGCAGAACATCGCCTTCATGGTTGGCCTGGCCTTCTCCATCGCCGCAAGCTGCAACTTCCCGGTACTGCTGCTCTCGATGTACTGGAAGAAGCTGACCACCCGTGGCGCCATGATTGGCGGCTGGATGGGCCTGGTCAGCGCGGTTGGCCTGATGATTCTCGGCCCGACCATCTGGGTGCAGATCCTCGGTCATGAAAAAGCCATCTACCCGTACGAGTACCCGGCGCTGTTCTCCATGATCATCGCCTTCGCGGGTATCTGGTTCTTCTCGGTCACCGACAAGTCCAAGGCTGCCGATGACGAGCGTGCACTGTTCTACCCGCAGTTCGTTCGCTCGCAGACCGGCCTGGGCGCCAGTGGTGCGGTTTCCCACTGATCGTTGATGCCGAGTACGACGCCCCGCTTGCCGGGGCGTCGTCGTTTCTGACTGATGGCATTTCTCTATCCCTGGGAAATTTCCCAAGCTCGCTGGGAAGGGTCTGAGTTAATGCGTCGATTACTCCGCGAATAATGGGCCAGGTGACGCAGTCAAGCGTTATTCCGCCTCATCACTTCAAGGAGATTTCCTCATGAAACGTCTGTTCGTGGCCCTGCCCCTCGCACTGTTCACCGTCGCATCGGCATATGCCGTCGATCCTATCGAAAAGCAGGTCCAGGTCACTGCACAGGTGCCTACCGATGCCTTCTTCGTCGAGCCGGTGGGCGGCAACTGGATGAACGATCCGCAAGAACTGTCCTGGAACTCGTTCCGCAGCGAACTGCAGCCGATCCGCAAGCAGTTGCAGGTCAAGAGCACCGTCGGCCCGATCACCGCTTACCTGGTGTCGCCGGCGGCGGTCAGCGACGGCGTGAACAGCATCGGCCTGGATGTGTCGGTGGCCGGCACCACACTCAGCACCACCTCCACCGAAGTCATCACCGCGGCGCAGGCAGCGCCGGGTGCGGTGGTCGGTTTCGAGATCGCGGCTCAAGCCGCGCCAGCCGGCGGCTATGTGCCCGGCAGCTACCAGGGGCTGGTGAGCATGATGTTCGAAACCGCCACCCCCTGATTCGCCCACTCCCTGCTTTCCATTGCCCGTTGCTGCTCCTGTCTGATGCTTGTCAGGGCGGGGCGGGCATTGCCTGCCATGATGCCTATGCCAATCTTTCAACCTATCCCCGCCGCGCTCCGCCATTGCCTGCTCGTGGGCGCCTGCATCGCCCTGATGCCCCGGATCGGCCTTGCTGCCTCTGCAACCCTGGGGCGGGTCGAGGGTTTGCCGCGTGAATTCGAGGGGCATTTCTTCGATGTGCCGCTGGCGGTGCGGGTGGACCTGGACGGCCGCTACCTGGGCGATGCCATGGTGGTCCTGGGGCGTGACGAGCAGGTGCAACTGCTCGAGTTCACCGAAACCGACGAGAGCCGCGAGCCCGAAAGCCTGCGCCAGCGCTGGCAGGAGCGTCTGGCTCGACCGCGACCGCTCGGAGATTGTCTTCAGGATTGTCCCGACGGGCTTCAGGCCGTGCACTACAGCCTGGTCAACTCACAGTTATCGTTGCTCACCCTCCAGGCCGAAAGCGCCGGGCAGGTACCTCGTTTTCACCGGCCGCCAGAGCAAGGAAGCACGGGCCTGTTGCTGCGCAACCAGCTCAACCTGGTCGGTGATGGGCGCGGCGGCACTGGGCGCTTTGCACTGCAGGGCCAGGGCAGCATCGGCCACTGGACCGCCCTGGCCGATGGCCAACTCGACCGTGGCAGCGAGGCCGATGCCTCGACCCGTTATCACGTCGAGCAGCTGTATGCCGAACGCCTGGTCGAATATCACTTCTATCGGCTCGGCTACTTCACCCCCAGTGCCCAGGGCCTGACGCGCCAGCCACGGCTGAACGGGGCCAGCCCCGACACTACACTGGGGCTGATGTTCGGCAGCAGCGACGGGTTGGCCCTGGACACCGGCATGCCCAGCACCACCCCGATCTACGTCACCCCCGACCGACCGGCGATCGTCGAGATCTACCGCAACGGTGTGCTGATCAACAGCCAGCCTGTGCAGCCTGGCTTGCAGACCCTGGACACCCGGGTGCTGCCCGGTGGCATCTACGAAGTCGAGGTGCGTCTGGTCGAGGATGGCCAAGTCACCTCGCGCGACCAGGCATTCATCTACAAACCCAGCAACTGGAGCAGCCGCGGCGGGCGTTGGCGCTACAACGTCTACCTGGGGCGCCAGAGCAGTGTGCTGAGCAACTGGTCACGTGAGCATGACGACAGCCTCAGTGGCGGCATCCTTGCCAACTACCTCCTGCATCCACGCGCAGTGGTGGGGGTTTCCGTGCAGCAGATCGATGAGCAGCAGCAGTTCGGCACTTCGTTGGACTGGGATGTGCACGAGCGCTTCAAGCTGTATGGCAACCTCTATCAGGCCCGGGGCTATGGCAACGGCTACGACCTGCAGGCCGTGGGCAATCTCGAGACCACCTCCCTGGTGGCCAGCCACAGCCGTTCCTGGCTCACCCCCCAGACGACCACCCAGCGCCCTCATGCGGCGCAGGCGACCCGGCAGACCTCGGTGTCGCTGAGTCAGCGCCTGGACCCGCGGCACACTGCCAACCTGCGGGTGTCGCACAGCAGCGGTGCCAGCGAGGGGGTGGGGCTGGATCTGGGGTGGTCGTATTACGGGCGGCTGTTCGGCTCCGATGCCAACTGGCGGCTGTCGGTGTTCGACCGCCCCGGCACGTTGGCCACGGGTGAGTCACGCAGCCGCGGGGTCAACCTGGCGCTGAGCATGAGCCTGGGAGGCGGCAAGGGGCGGCGGGTGTCGGCGACTGTCGGTACCCGCACCTCTCGTGATGGCGGGCGCGACATCAACACCTCGCTGACCTATCAGCAAGACCTCGAGCTCGGGCCGCTGCGCAGTGTCGGTGCAACGGTGAGTGCCGACCGCTATGGCGTGGGGCTTGGCGGCGATACCCAGTTCGAAAACGAGGTGATGCATGGCGATGCCTACGTCCAGCAATCTTCCTACAACGGTGAGTTCAGCGGTGGGGTTAACCTGGAGAGCCTGCTTGCGCTTGGGGGCGGCAAGGTCGCACTGAGCGGCCAGTACCTGCCGCATCAGGCGGGTCTGATTGTCGACGTCGACAGTGACCTGCCCGACCTGAAACTGCACGCCGAAGACCCCAATGGCAGCACCGCCGTCCTGCGCCCCGGTCGCAACGTGATCCCGGTTGCGGCCTACAAGCCCGGCAGCGTGCAGTTCGACTTCGAGGGGATCGACCCCACCGCTGCGTTGATCCAGCCCGCCAGCCTGGATTACCACCTGAACCGAGGCGGCATCGCCTATCGCCAGTTGCGGGTGATGCGCACGGTCACGGTGCTGGGACGTTTGTTCGACGACAAGGGCCAGCCCCTGCGGGGCGTGCAGGTGATCAATCACGCCAGCCGCAGCGTCACTGAAGTCGACGGTTTCTTCGCCGTTGAAATGAGCGAGTCGACCCCGACGCTCGAGGTCCGCCTCAAGGGAGCAGCGGTCTGCTTGCTGGCGCTTGACCCCTCGAGACTGGTGCGCGAGGGCGATGTGCTGTTGGCCGGTGACCAGCAGTGCAGGCCCGGTGAGCTGGCGGGCGAAGGGGGCCCTGCCACGGATGCCCGCAGTGGTTGAGGAGTGCATTGCTCCTGCTTTTTGTAGGAGTTTTCTCATCGCCTTTTGGGAAGTATCGCTCGCATCGGTGCATGGCCACGCGCCCCACGCCCCCCTAATATCACATTGATTGCATGGAGATTTATCGCATGGATATCCGCGGCCTGATGGCCCTGCTGCTGACGATGCCGCTGTCATTACACGCGGCCCCGGAACTGAACATCGGTGGTCTTTACGACTACCTTGAAGGTGATCGCAGCACCTTGCTCAAACGGGTACGCAATGGTGGCGACACCACGGCCTTCGTCAGGATCAGCGTGGTGGAGCTGGTGTATGACGCAGACGGCAGTGCTCGTGAGGTCGCGACCGATGGTCTGGCGCTGGAACAGCGAGGGCTGATCGCCAGTCCTGCCCGGCTGATCGTGCCCGCTGGTGGCATGCAGGCTGTGCGCCTTCTGTACCGAGGGCCACGAGATCAGGAGCGCTATTTCCGCCTGCGCTTCGTCCCGGTGCTGCCTGAGCGCGGCGATGGCTTTGCCGTCGATGAAAAAGAGGCACGCAGCTACCGTGAGCACTTGCAGGCTGGCGTCAACTTGCTGGCCGGTTACGGTTCGTTGTTGTTCGTGCGCCCGCAGCAGGCGCGTTTCGATACCCGGATTCGCCGTCAGGGTGGTCAGTTGGAAGTGACCAACGCTGGCAACGCCAGTGTAGTCCTGGACCGTTTTCGTCAGTGCCACGTGGCGGCGCAGACCTGTGATGCGGCCACCAAGCATCACTTGTTGCCGGGGCGTAGCCGACAATTCAGTGGTCATGTGGAAAAGGAACATCGCTTCGACCTGCATGAAGGTGCCGAACGCCGCGATGTCGTGGTGGAAGGATGAGCCGCCTCGCAGGACGTGGTCGCCTTGCGCATATCGGTCGCGCCTGGCTATGGTTCATGCTGATGGTCGCACCGGTGGCCCCTGCCCTGGAGGTGACCTTGACTGCGAAATACCATGGCGGCGGATCGGGACGGTTCGAGAATACTACGCCGCCTGGCGGGCTTTGCCAGAGCTGGGGTTCGAGCTGCCGTGACCAGATGACCGTGACCCTGCCTATCACCTATACCAAGACCACGATCCGTACAGCTTCGGATGTGCGCGATACCTTCTTCGTCAAGGTTCCTGCTCGACGCGAGATCGAGGTGCGTTCTGATGACGGGCTCGATTCGCGGCGTATGGTGTTCGAGTGGACGGCGCTCAGCCAACGCGTGCTCGGCGCGAATATCAATCGACATACGCTTTACCAGGCAAGCGTGGAGGGCGGTTGCAGCAGTCTCGGCACTGTATCGCAATTTCGTCCCGCTCTTATCTCCTACCTCTGGCGCATCGGCAATCCGACCTCCCCGGGAGCCTGCACTGCCGATGGTGGTTACGCTGCAGCGGGCTTCAGCCAGAACCTCGACGTGCAGGAAACCAGCGTCGCCTTCCAGCTCGACCTGCCACCGCCTTACCGTTTGCGTTCTGGTATCTATCGAGGCTCCACCACCTACCGCATCGGTCCGGGCATGGACTTCGACTTCGGTAATGGAGTGTCAGGGCTTAGCGGCGATACCCTGACCGTCAATTTCGAATTGGATGTGCAGCATGCCTTCCTGTTCGAGTTTCCCCCAGGGTCCGAGCGCGCCGTGCTCGAACCACGAGGTGGCTGGCAGGCATGGTTGGGAGGCGGTCGGGTTCCACAGCGGCTTTACCGCGACTTGCCTTTCCGGGTGTGGTCGACCGGCCCGTTCAAGGTCTACAAGCTGTGTCAGCACGACAGTGGTACCGGGTGCGCGATTCGGGATGCCGCCAGCCATCAGGCCGACCTGGAAGTGGCGCTCAGTCTGCCTGGCGGGATCCAGCATGGGGGCGGCGCGGTGCAGCGACTGCCGCTGCCCACCGGGCGCGCCATGGCATTGCAGTTCGAGTCGGTTCAGCCGGTGGCGAATCGCCCCGGGCAGTTGCACTTCGCCATCGAATCCGATCAGGTACGCGGCATGCTGGCCAATGCCGGAAGTACCTACAGTGGCCTGGTTACCGTCGTTTTCGATGCCGAGTTGTAGTCCATGGACATGACGAGCGAGGAACGAGCATGAGCAGGGTACTGGTGGTCGACGACCATCCTTTCATCCGCTCGACCGTGTGCATGCTGTTGCGCCAGGAGCGGCTGGAGGTCGTCGGGCAGGCGGACAATGGTATCGATGCGCTGCGGTTGATGCGCCAGGACCCGGTGGATCTGGTGATCCTGGACATCACCATGCCTGGCCTGGATGGCCTGGAGGTGATCGCCCGGATGCGTAGCCTGGAGCACCCGGCCAAGTCGCTGATCCTTACCTCGCAACTGGCCGAGGCCTATTCGCTGCGTTGCATGCAGGCCGGCGCCGCCGGCTATGTGTCCAAGACCGATGATCTTGGTGAACTGAACAAGGCGGTGCGCGCCGTGCTTTCCGGTTACACCTACTTTCCGCAGGTGGCGCTCAGCTCGGTGCACCGGCAGGATCTCAAGGCCAGCGAGGCGCAGTGCATCGCCAGCCTCACCGACCGTGAATTGATGGTTCTGCAGCACTTGGCGAGAGGCTTGAGCAACAAGGCAATCGGCGATGCGATGTTGCTGAGCAACAAGACCATCAGCACCTACAAGAGCCGTCTGCTGGAAAAGCTTCGGGTCCGTTCGCTCATCGATCTCGCGGATTTCGCTCGCCGCAACCTTTTGATCTAGAGCTGTCCAGTGCTGGGCCGAGCCCTGTCGATGGCGCTGCTGTTGTGCCTGATCGCCCCGCCGCAAGCAACTGCCACCCAGTTGCATTCAGCGGTTGTTCCGGAGGGGCCGGCCATCGAACCGACGCAAGACGCTCTGCGCTGGTTGTGGGAGCGAAGCCGGTTGCGCCTGGGTATCGTCGAACGACACGATCCCCCTTTCGACCTGCTGGGCACCGGCCAGACCTATGAGGGTATCACTGCCGACTATGCCAGCCTGGTGGCGGCACGGTTGCGCATGCAGGTCGAGGTGCAGGTCTTTGCCACGCAGGACGAGGCCTTTGCGGCGTTGCGTGATGCACGCATCGACCTGGTCGGCTCGGTGACCGCACGCCAGGCCCAGGATGCCGGCTTGCGCTTATCGCATCCCTATGCCGAGGACCGGCCCATGCTGATGGCGGCCCGATCGGCCGGCGCACCGGGACCAGGGCATGAGCCCGGTATGCGCTTGGCCATGGTCGAAGGCTATCGCTCACTGGAACAGGTTCTGGCAGGTTACCCGCTGGCGCAGATCCAGTGGCATGCCTCGCCGTTCAGTGCCATGGCCGCGCTGGTACTGGGCCAGGCCGATGTGTATATCGGGGATGAGCACAAAGGACGCTACCTGCTGGGGCGCAGTCAGCTGTTCGGGGTCGAGGCGGTCGGTCGTGCCGACCTGGATTCACAGGCGATCGGTTTCGCCATGCTCGATTCGACCGGGCCGCTGGCGACCTTGGTCGATGAAGCCCTCGCCAGCATTGGCGAGCCCCAGCATGAGCAGATCCGCCGACGCTGGAGCCCGTTGGCGATGGCGGCCTACGATCCTGCTGCCTTGCAGTTGAGCACCTCCGAGCAGCGCTGGATCAGTGACAATCCTGTGGTCAAGGTGGTGCTGGACGAACAGTGGCTACCTCTGAGCTATCGCGATGCCAAGGCGGGGCTGCAGGGGCTGAGCCTGGACATCCTGCAATTGATCAGCCAGCGCACCGGGTTGCGTTTCGAGGTGCAAGCCTCAGGCACTATCGAGCAGATGATCGAGTGGGTGCGTCAGGGGCGTGCGCAGGTGATTGCCGGTTTGCCCTACAGCCCGCAGCGGGCCCGCGAGCTGAGTTTCAGTCGGGCTTACCTGAGCGCGGCACGGGTGCTGGTCACGCGTGAAGACGCCTCCGGCCCTGCGAGCCTGGTCGGGCTGGAGGGGCACCGACTGGGTGTGATCCTGGGCAGTGCCGTGCCGGACCTTCTGGCCCAGCGCTACCCGCGTATCCGCTTGCAGGCCTATGGCGGGGCACTCGAGGCACTGCACGCGGTCGCACGCGGTCAGGTGAGCGCGGCGGTGCTGACCTACGACGATGCGCGGCCGATGATCGCCCGTTGGTATCCGGGGCGCGTGAAGATCGCGGCCAGCGTCTCCTTGCCGCCTGCTCACTTTGCGCTGGCCACGGCGCGCGGCGAGCAGGCGTTGCAGGGCATCCTGAACAAGGCCCTGCTCAGCCTTGCCCCGCAGGAAACCGATGCCCTGGTGCGCCGCTGGCGCAATCCACTGATCGTGGGGGATGGGGTCTGGTCACGCTATCGTGGCAAGATCCTGGGGGGCTTCGCGGCAGCCTTGGGCCTGCTGTTGCTGGCGCTGGCGTGGATTCGTTACCTGCGCCGTCTGCAGCGAGAGGCGGCACGGGCGCGCCGCGAGGCGGAGGCGGCGAACCAGGCCAAGACTGGCTTTCTCACCACCATGAGCCATGAAATCCGCACTCCGCTACACGCGCTGCTGGGCATGCTCGAACTGGCCCAGCGCAAGGCGGGCCAAGGTGTCCTCGACCGCATGGCCATCGAAGTGGCCACCGATGCCGCGCGCGGCCTGCTCGAGCTGATCGGTGACATTCTCGATGTCAGCCGGATCGAAGCCGGGCGTTTGCAACTGGCGCCGCAGCGGGTCGTGCTGGGTGAGCAGGTGGCCAGCGTGGTTCAGTTGTTCGAAGCGCAGGCGCGGGCCAAGGGCCTGGTGTTGGAACTGGACATGTGCGGTGCACAGGCGTGCGAGGTCATGCTCGATCCTCTGCGCTTCAAGCAGATCCTCTCCAACGTTCTGAGCAATGCGATCAAGTTCACCGGCGATGGCCATGTCCGGGTTGATTTGCAGGCGCGTGCGCAGGGGGCCAGGCTGTCGGTCGAGCTTGCCGTGGAGGACACCGGGATCGGCATTGCCGCCGATGAGCTTGCCGCCCTTGGCCAACTGTTTCGCCAGGCCAGCAACCAACGACAATCGCCACGGCACAGCGCCGGGCTGGGTCTGGCCATCAGCCGCAGCCTGTGCCAGATGATGGGCGGGCACCTGAGGCTGGACAGTGTGCTGGGGCAGGGAACACGGGTGTGCATTCACCTTGAGCTGCCTTTGCTGACCGCGCAGGAAGCCCGTGAGGAGCCCGCCGTGCCCACGCCCATGACGCACTTCGCCAGATTGCGGGTGCTGGTGGTCGATGACTATCCGGCCAACCGCCTGTTGCTGGCCCAACAGCTCGATTACCTCGGCCATCAGGCCCGCGTCGCCGAAGACGGCACGCAGGCCCTGCGCTTGTGGCTCAAGGAGCATTTCGATGTAGTGATCAGCGATTGCAACATGCCACGCCTCGGTGGGCACGCACTGGCGCGGGCAATCCGCGAACATGAGCGGCGCAGCGAGCGTCCGCGCTGTCGGGTGATCGGGCTCACGGCCAGCGCCCTGGCCGATGAGCGAAACCGCTGCCGGGCTGCGGGCATGGACAGTTGCCTGTTCAAACCGCTGGGGCTGCAAGACCTGGAGCGGGTACTGACGGCGTGTCGTCCACCCTCACAGGCGAACGCATGCGGGCAATCGATTCTGGACATGGGCCATCTGATGCGCCTGGTGGGCAAGGACCAAGCTGCGCTCAATGCCTTGCTGTCCGATCTGCGCAGCAGCAATCGTAGTGATCTCAAGTGCTTGCAGGCGTTAAAAAGCCAGCCGCAGGCACTTGCGCAACTGGCCCATCGGGTCAAGGGCGCTGCGCGCATCGTGCGCGCCAGTACTCTGGTGGAATTGTGCGAACGTCTCGAACGTACCTGCACCGAGCCGTCACCCGCACCGAAGCAATTGAGCGCAGACGTGCGCGCCTTGCGCGCGGCGATGCAGCAACTGGATCGCCAGCTCAAGCGCCATGCCGCCACTGGCGGCATGGCGATGGCGTCATATCATCCCGAGCAACAACAGCACCAGCAGCACCACCAGTACGGCACCGACGATGCCGGACGGGCCATAACCCCAGCTGCGCGAATGGGGGAAGACCGGTAAGCCACCGATCAGCAGCAGGATCAGGATGATGATGAGGATCGTGGTCATGGGCGAAATCCTTGCGTGGTTGGGGTCAAGGGCCTGGAACTGCTGGCCTCTTGTAAATTCGGACTGTTGCCGGACCTGAAAGATTCCATTTGTGTGTCTGCCCCTTGCAGGTCGACGAGCTCGGCACTGACTGAACGGTCATGGGCTTGCATTCACTATCCTGATGAATCCTGCCTGGCTGTCCGACGTTGATTAGACTCGGTTGCAATTCAGTCGGCACAAGGCCCGTCACCATGCAAAACCGCATCATGATCACAGGCGCAGGATCCGGCCTGGGCCGCGAGATCGCCCTGCGCTGGGCTCGGGAGGGTTGGCGCCTGGCGCTGGCAGATGTCAACGATGCTGGCCTGCGCGAAACCCTGGAGCAGGTACGTGCAGCAGGCGGCGATGGTTTCGTGCAGCGTTGCGACGTGCGTGATTACAGCCAGCTCACCGCCTTGGCCCAAGCCTGCGAAGAACAATTCGGCGGCATCGATGTGATCGTCAACAACGCGGGCGTCGCCTCGGGCGGGTTCTTCGCCGAGCTGTCGCTTGAAGACTGGGACTGGCAGATCGCAGTCAACCTGATGGGCGTGGTCAAGGGCTGCAAGGCGTTTTTGCCACTGCTCGAGCGCAGCAAGGGGCGCATCATCAACATCGCTTCGATGGCGGCGCTGATGCAAGGGCCGGGGATGAGCAACTACAACGTCGCCAAGGCCGGTGTGCTGGCGCTTTCGGAAAGCCTGCTGGTGGAGTTGCGCCAGCTCGAGGTGGGGGTGCATGTGGTGTGCCCCTCGTTCTTCCAGACCAACCTGCTCGACTCTTTCCGCGGGCCGAATCCGACGATGAAGGCGCAGGTCGGCAAGCTGCTGGAAGGCTCGCCCATCACTGCCGCACAGATTGCCGACTACATCCACGCTCAGGTCGCGGCGGGCGAATTCCTGATTCTGCCGCACGAGGCCGGACGCGATGCCTGGCGTCTGAAGTGCCAAGCCCCGCAGGTGCTCTATGACGAGATGGCCAGTATGG
Source organism: Pseudomonas sp. NY15374 (assembly GCF_048068255.1). NCBI lineage: Bacteria > Pseudomonadati > Pseudomonadota > Gammaproteobacteria > Pseudomonadales > Pseudomonadaceae > Pseudomonas > Pseudomonas sp. NY15374. The sequence goes on along the minus strand of NZ_JBLUPZ010000002.1, from coordinate 458,076 downwards.
CGGTAAAGATGCGGGCCAAGGCGCGGCCAGGGCAATAGCTGTTCTGCAGGTGCCGTCTGTAGGGCTTTTTACCGATCTGGGTAGGTGGGGTCTATTTCACAGCTGAATGATTGAATAGGCCGAATGCCCATAGCAGGCTCGGATTTTCCCTGGGTCTGGAGGATCGGAGCATGTTGGTAATCGGACGTGATGTCGGCGAGGTCGTCACCATTGGCGAGAACATCCGTATCAAAGTGATGGCCGTCGAAGGGGGGGTGGTGCGCTTCGGGATCAGTGCACCGCGTGAGGTGGTGGTGCACCGCTCGGAGATTTACAAGCGTATCAAGGAGCAGGAACTGGAGCGCAGCTCCTCGTCTTAATCCAGCAACTCCCGTGGCACATCATGCTTGGCCAGTAACTGGCACTGCTGGCTTTCCAGGTCGAAGAGGATGAATGCCTGGCCTTTGGCCAAGGCCTGGCGCACGCGCAGCACGCGGGTTTCCAGCGGGGTGTCGTCGCCGTTGTCGGTGCCGTCGCGGGTGACGAAGTCTTCGATCAGGCGGGTGAGGGTGTCGGCTTCGAGTTGGTCGTAGGGGATCAGCATGATGGCTATCGGGTTGGGCAGGTTGGGCTGCATGCTACTTGAAAGTGGGGCAGGGACGTTAATCGTCGGCGACGTCTGAGCGGGTTCACCCGCGTAGACGCCGCCGCCAGGTTCAGCTCTTGTTGCCCACCAGGCTATCCACCGCTGGCACCCGGGTATCGCTCTCCATTTGCGCATCATGCTCCAGTTGATGACTGAAGCGCTCCAGAGAAGCATTGGCCGGTTGCGAGTCGCTGGCGAACACGGGTGGGCTGAGCAGGTACGCCGACAACAGGCGGCTCAGTGCAGCCAGGCTGTCGATGTGGGTGCGCTCGTAACCGTGAGTGGCGTCGCAACCGAACGCCACCAGCGCAGTGCGGATATCGTGCCCGGCCGTGACCGCCGAGTGGGCGTCGCTGAAGTAGTAGCGGAACAGGTCGCGGCGTACCGGCAACTCCTGGTCGCTCGCGAGCTTGAGCAGATGGCGGGACAGGTGGTAGTCGTACGGGCCTGACGAGTCCTGCATCGCCACGCTTACCGCATGCTCGCTGGACGCCTGCCCCGGCGCCACAGGGGCGATGTCGATGCCGACGAACTCGCTGACATCCCAAGGCAGCGCGCCTGCGGCCCCGGAGCCGGTTTCCTCGGTGATGGTGAACAGCGGATGGCAGTCGATCAGCGGTTGGCGGCCACTTTCCACCACAGCCTTGAGGGCTGCGAGCAATGCCGCCACGCCGGCTTTGTCGTCCAGGTGACGGGCGCTGATATGGCCGCTGTCGGTGAATTCCGGTAGCGGGTCGAAGGCGACGAAGTCGCCGATGCCGATGCCCAGCGCCTCGCAATCGGCGCGGGTAGCGCAGTAGGCGTCCAGGCGCACCTCAACGTGTTCCCAGCTGATCGGCATCTGGTCGATGGCCGTGTTGAACGCGTGCCCGCTGGCCATCAACGGCAGCACGCTGCCGCGAAACACGCCGGTGTCGGTGAACACGCTGACCCGGCTGCCTTCGGCGAAGCGGCTGGACCAGTGACCTACTGCCGACAGTGCCAGGCGGCCGTTGTCCTGCAACTGCCGCACGCTGGCGCCGATGGTGTCCAGGTGTGCCGAGACGGCGCGATCGGGCGAACTCTGACGGCCCTTGAGCGTGGCGCGGATGGTGCCACGGCGGGTCAGCTCGAAGGGGATGCCCAGTTCGTCCAGGCGCTCGGCTACGTAGCGCACGATGGTATCGGTGAAGCCGGTGGGACTGGGGATGGCGAGCATCTCCAGGAGGACGCGCTTGAGGTAGTCCAGGTCGGGTTCGGGGAGTCGTTCGGACATGGGTACTCCTTGGGGTCTTTGCTGGCTTTTTCGCGGGCAAGCCCATTCCACAAGGGCTTGCCCGCGAAAAGGCCAGCAGCGATTCAGGCCAGGGGCTGGCTATGCGGGAACAGCAGATCCACGAACCGCTCCGCAGTCGGCTGCGGTTCATGGTTGGCCAGCCCGGCCCGCTCGTTGGCTTCGATGATCACGTAGTCCGGCTGCTGCGCATCGCGCACCATCAGGTCCAGGCCGACCACCGGAATTTCCAGTGCCCGTGCAGCCCTCACCGCCGCATCGGCGAGCACCGGGTGCAACTGTTCGGTGACATCTTCCAGGGTGCCGCCAGTGTGCAGGTTCGCCGTGCGCCGCACCGCCAGGCGCTGGCCTGCCGGCAATACGTCTTCAAAACCCAGCCCGGAGGCGCGCAGGGTGCGCTCGGTTTCCTCATCCATCGGGATGCGGCTTTCACCCCCAGTTGCGGCCTGGCGACGGCGGCTCTGGGCCTCGATCAGCGCCTTTATGGTGTGCTTGCCGTCGCCGATCACCTCGGCCGGATGGCGAATGGCGGCGGCCACCACCTCGAAGCCGATCACCAGGATGCGCAGGTCGAAACCGGCGTGGAAGCTCTCCAGCAGCACGCGGCTGTCGAAACGCCGGGCGTGCTCCACAGCCTGGCTGATCTCGTCGTATTCGGTGAGGTTGACCGCGACGCCCTGGCCCTGCTCGCCATCCACGGGCTTGACCACCACGGCGCCATGCTCTTCGAGAAAAGCCAGGTTGTCGTCGGCGTTGCCGGCCAATTGCTGGGCAGGCACCTGCAGGCCGGCATCGTGCAGCACCTTGCGGGTCAGGCGCTTGTCCTGGCACAGGGTCATGGTCACGGCGCTGGTCAAGTCACTCAGTGATTCGCGACAGCGAATCCTGCGACCGCCCAGGCTCAGGGTGAACAGCCCGGCGCTGGCGTCGTCTACCTGGACTTCGATACCACGGCGCAGGGCTTCGTTGACGATGATCCGCGCGTAGGGATTGAGCCCGGCTTCAGGGCCAGGGCCGAGGAACAGTTCCTGGTTGATGCCATTCCTGCGCTTGACGGCGAAGGTGGGCAGGTTGCGAAAGCCCAGCTTCTGGTAAAGCCGCTTGGCCTGGCGGTTGTCGTGCATCACCGACAGGTCGAGGTAGGCCAGGCCGCGGCTCATGAAGTGCTCGACCAGATGGCGCACCAGCACTTCGCCGACACCCGGACGGCTGCACTGCGGGGAGACGGCCAGGCACCACAGGCTGCTGCCGTGTTCAGGGTCGTCGAAAGCCTTGCTGTGGTTCAGGCCCATGACGCTGCCGATCACAGCGCCGGTGTCCTCGTCCTCGGCAATCCAGTACACCGGGCCACCCAGGTGGCGCGGGGTGAGTAGCTCGGGATTGACCGGCATCATGCCGCGCGCCTGATACAGCGTGTTGATCGCCTGCCAGTCGCCTTCGGCCTGGGCGCGGCGGATGCGAAACCCGCGGAATACGCGCTGGGCCGGGCGGTAGTCGGTGAACCACAGGCGCAGGGTGTCGGAGGGGTCGAGAAACAACTGTTGCGGCGCCTGGGCCAGCAACTGCTGGGGGGCCGCCACGTACAGGGCGATGTCACGTTCGCCGGGCTGTTCGTCGAGCATGGCCTCGGCAAGTTGTGCAGGGTCAGGGTAGGTGTGGCCGATCAGCAACCGTCCCCAGCCGCAGTGCACGGCACGCGGCTGGTCGTGGGGGTCGCTGCCGTCACCGGCCAGGCGTGCCTGCAGGCGTTCGTAGGAGGGCGCCTGGCCGCGCAACAGGCGCTGGCCATAGGCACTATGGGCTTTCATCGGTCAGATTCCTTGTTCGCTGAGCCACAGGTTCAGGGCCGCCAGTTGCCACAGCTTGGAGCCGCGCAGTGGGGTGAGCTGGCCGTGGGGGTTGCTCAGCAGGCGATCGAGCATGGCCGGGTTGAACAGGCCACGGTCCTGGCTCGGGTCGGTCAGCAGTTCGCGTACCCAGCCAAGGGTCGCGCCCTCCAGGTGCTTGAGGCCGGGTACGGGGAAGTAGCCCTTCTTGCGGTCGATGACTTCATGGGGAATGACCCGTCGCGCCGCCTGCTTGAGCACCTGCTTGCCGCCGTCGGGCAGCTTGAAGCGGGCCGGGATACGGGCAGAAAGTTCGACCAGGCGATAGTCGAGGAACGGCGTACGTGCCTCCAGCCCCCAGGCCATGGTCATGTTGTCGACACGCTTGACCGGGTCGTCGACCAGCATCACCGTGCTGTCCAGGCGCAGGGCCTTGTCCACCGCATGGGTTGCACCGGGACGGGCGAAGTGCTCGCGAACGAAATCGCCGGCGGCATCGTTGTCCAGCAACCAGGGGGCCTGCACGGTGTCGCGGTATTCGTCGTGGCTACGGTCGAAGAACGCCTCGCGATAGGCAGCGAAGGCATCCTCGGCACCATTCACCTGCGGGTACCAGTGATAGCCGGCGAACAACTCGTCGGCGCCCTGGCCGCTCTGCACGCCCTTGCAGTGCTTGGCGACTTCACGCGAAAGCAGGTAGAAGGCGATGCAGTCATGGCTGACCATCGGCTCGCTCATGGCGCGGAAGGCGGCCGGCAACTGATCGATGATCTCGTGTTCGGCGATGCGCAGCTGGTGGTGGCGGGTGCCGTAGTGCTTGGCGATCAGGTCCGAGTACTGGAACTCGTCGCCACGTTCGCCGCCGGCATCCTCGAAACCGATGGAGAAGGTCGACAGGTCGTCCACGCCGACTTCGCGCAGCAGGCCGACCAGCAGGCTGGAGTCGACACCACCTGACAGCAGCACGCCGACATCCACTGCCGCGCGCTGGCGGATCGCCACGGCATCGCGGGTGGCATCGAGCACACGGGTGGTCCAGCCTTCGAGGTCGAGGTCCTGCTCGTCCGGGGTTGGGCCGTAATGCAGTTGCCACCAGGTCTGGCGCTCGACTTCGCCGTGGCGGTCGATGCGCATCCAGGTCCCGGGCTCGAGCTTCTGCACGTTGGCCAGCATCGTGCGCGGTGCTGGCACCACGGCGTGGAAGTTGAGGTAGTGATTGAGCGCCACCGGGTCGATCATCGGATCGATGTCGCCGCCTTTGAGCAGCGCTGGCAGGGTCGAGGCGAAGCGCAGGCGCTCGCCGTTGCGCGACAGGTACAGCGGCTTGACGCCGAGGCGGTCGCGGGCCAGGAACAGGCGCTGGTTGTCGCGCTCCCAGATGGCCAGGGCGAACATGCCGTTGAGCTTGGGCAGCAGCGCGGCGCCCCAGGCGTGGTAGCCCTTGAGCAGCACTTCGGTGTCGCCGTCTGACCAGAAGTTATAGCCCAGGTCCTGCAGTTCCTGGCGCAGCTCCGGGAAGTTGTAGATGGCGCCGTTGAACGCCAGGGACAGGCCGAGGGTGTTGTCGACCATCGGCTGCGCCGAGCCGTCGGACAGGTCCATGATCTTCAGACGCCGATGGCCGAGGGCGATCGGCCCCTGGCTGTGGAAGCCCCAGGCATCAGGGCCACGTGGCGCCAGATGATGGGTGATGCGCTCCACCGCGGCGAGATCCGCCGGGCGGGGGGCTTGGTCGATGGGGGTGAAACGCAACTCTCCTGCTAATCCGCACATAAGTCCTTACCGGTTTTGCCGTTGGGGAAAGAGTGCCCCCACATGGGGCACCTTAAGGAACTGACCCAGGGGATTTGCGGGAGTTTTAGATCAATCTGTTATATGGGATGGGTGGGTGCTGTTTCATTTGCCGCGAATCAGCTTGCGCAGCGTGAAGCGGTTTGGATGACAGGCCTCGGCCACGGCCCGAGGTACCGGCAGTGGTTCGCCACTGGCCCAGGCGGCAATCAGCTCGCCGCTCAAAGGCGCGGTAATCAGGCCGCGTGAGCCGTGGCCGCTGTTGACGTACAAGCCTTCCAGCCAGGGGCAGGCGATCGCCGGAACCTGTCGGGCATCCTTGGCCAGCATTGAATAGGTCGTGCTGAACGCAGCAGGATCGGCCAGCGGCCCGACAATCGGCAGGTAATCCGGGCTTGTGCAGCGAAACGCTGCGCGCCCCTGCAACTGTTCCGGATCCAGTGCGGCCGTGTCGAGCCGCTGCGCCAGGTCGGCAGAAATCGCTTCCAGCAGACCCAGATTGCTTGCGTGCTCGCCGGCAGTGGGGGCGAGGTCGAGGCTATGGAAGTCAAAACTGGCGCCGAGGGTGTGCTCGCCATCGCGCGCCGGGGCGACGTAGCCGTCGGCGCAGACCACGGTGCCCAGCGCCTGGCTGCGCTCGGTCAGCGGCAGGCGGGTGATCTGTCCGCGGATACGCTTGAGCGGCAGCTCGACGCATGCCTCGAAGTTGCGTATCTCAGCGGCACCGGCCAGCACCACCAGCGGCGCACTGGCCAGCAACCGTTCGCCGTCCCAGGCTTGCCACAGACCGTCGACGCGGCGCAGTTCGATCACCTGGTGATGGTTGAGCAGGCGAATGCGCGGGTGTTGCAGTTGCGCGTGGCACAGTGCGGGCGGGTGCACCCAGCCGCCCTCGGGGTAGAACAGCCCACCGCTGGCCAGGGCGACCCCGGCGATCGCCTCGGCCTGCTCGCGATCCAGGCACTGCAGCAGGCTGCTGTCGAAGGCGCCGGCAAGTTTGGCCTGGCGTTCGGTTTCCTTGGTGTCGAAGGCCAGTTGCAGCACGCCGCAGTCGTCCCAGTCGCGGCCACGCTGCAGGCGTTCGAGCCAACGGCGGGTGTAGCCGAACCCGGCGAGGATCATCTGCGACAAGGCGGTGCCGTGTGCCGACAGCTTCAGGTACAGCACGCCCTGGGGGTTGCCGGAGGCCTCTCGGGCCGGGGCGTCGTGGCGTTCCAGCACTTCGACCTGCCAACCGCGTGCAGCCAGGCTGGCGGCGCTGGCGCAACCGGCCAGCCCGGCGCCGATGACCAGCGCGCGACGGGGGCCGTCCACGGGTGCAGGGCGTGCATACCAGGGGGCTGGTTGTGGCGGCGTCGGCAGGTCTTCAGGCCAGCCGACGAACTCTCCCCCCATCACTTCCCACTTCTTGCCCAGCCCCGGCACTTTCTTGATCGCAAAACCGGCGGCTGCCAGGCCGCGGCGCACCCAACCTGTGGTGGTGAAGGTCCCCAGCGTGGTGCCGGGGCGTGACAGCCGTGCCAGTTGCGCGAACAGTTCCGGGGTCCACATGTCCGGGTTCTTCGCCGGGGCGAAACCATCCAGAAACCAGGCGTCGATGGGCGCGTCGAGCTGGGGCAACTGTTCCAGCACGTCACCGACCAGCAGGGTGAGGGTGACCCGGCCCTGCTCGAAGCTGAACTGCTGGAAGCCTGGGTGCACGGCCACATACTGCGCCAGCAAGGGGTCGCTGAAGGGCGAAAGCTCCGGCCACAGCGCTGCCGCGCGGGCCAGGTCGGCGCGACTCAGTGGGTACTTCTCGACACTGACGAAATGCAGCCGCGCCTCGGGGTGGGCTTTTTCTGCGAACAGTTGCCAGGCACAGAAGAAGTTCATGCCGGTACCAAAACCGGTCTCGCCGATCACCAGACAGGCGTGCGGCGCAAGCTCGGCGAAGCGCCGGGCCAGGTGGTTGCGCTCGAGGAAGACGTATACCGTTTCGTGCACGCCCTCGTTCTTCGAGAAATAGACGTCGTCGTATTGCCGCGAGTGGGGGCGGCCCTGGTCGTCCCAGTCGATCTGGGCGTGCTGGGGGAGTGGGGTATCAGGCATGGTCGGTTCGGCTGGCAGTGAAGCGAAGATTTTATGCCATCTGCGTCGCCGACGCTGTATCCGCCGTGGTGAAGAGGGCGCAAGACTGGCGTGCAATCCGCTACTCTTGCTTATCCATCGAAGGAGTGAGCCATGTTCGAATCCGCGGAAATCGGTCACAGCATTGACAAGGAAACCTACGAGGCCGAATTGCCGGCCCTGCGCGAGGCGTTGCTGGAGGCCCAGTTCGAGCTCAAGCAGCAGGCGCGTTTTCCGGTCATCGTACTGATCAACGGTGTCGAGGGTGCTGGCAAGGGCGAAACGGTCAAGCTGCTCAACGAGTGGATGGACCCGCGGATGATCGATGTGCTCACCTTCGACCAGCAGACCGACGAAGAACTGGCGCGCCCACCCGCCTGGCGATACTGGCGTGCACTACCGCCAAAAGGGCGAATGGGCGTGTTCTTCGGCAACTGGTACAGCCAGATGTTGCAGGGGCGGGTGCATGGTCGCTTCAAGGATGCGGTGCTCGATCAGGCCATTACCGGCGCCGAGCGCCTGGAGCAGATGCTTTGCGACGAAGGTGCACTGATCATCAAGTTCTGGTTCCACCTCTCCAAGAAACAGATGAAGACCCGGCTCAAGGTGCTGCGCGACGATCCGCTGCACAGTTGGCGCATCAGTCCGCTGGACTGGCAGCAGTCCGAGACCTACGACCGCTTCGTACGTTTCGGTGAGCGGGTTCTGCGGCGCACCAGCCGCGACTACGCGCCCTGGCATGTGATCGAGGGTGTCGATCCGCACTACCGTGCGCTGGCGGCCGGGCGCATTCTGCTCGAAAGCCTGAACGCGGCGCTGGCCAATGCGCCGAAGGGCAAGCACCAGGGCAATGTCGCGCCATTGGGGCGCAGTATCGATCAGTTGAGCTTGCTCGGCGCGCTGGATCTCACCCGGCGCCTCGACAAGCACGACTACCAGAAGCAGCTGGTCGCCGAGCAGGCGCGCCTGGCCGGGCTGTTGCGGCACAAGCGCATGCGCGAGCACGCCCTTGTCGCGGTGTTCGAAGGCAACGATGCTGCGGGCAAGGGTGGGGCGATTCGTCGCGTGGCCGCCGCGCTGGACCCACGCCAGTACCGCATCGTGCCGATCGCTGCGCCCACCGAAGAGGAGCGAGCCCAGCCCTACCTCTGGCGGTTCTGGCGGCATGTACCGGCGCGCGGCAAGTTCACCATCTTCGACCGCTCCTGGTACGGCAGGGTGCTGGTGGAGCGGGTCGAAGGATTCTGCACCCCGGCCGACTGGATGCGCGCTTATGGCGAGATCAATGATTTCGAGGAACAGTTGAGCAACTCGGGCATCGTGGTCGTGAAGTTCTGGCTGGCAATCGACCAAGAGACACAGTTGCAGCGCTTCGAGGAACGTGAAGAGATCCCGTTCAAGCGCTACAAGATCACCGAGGAAGACTGGCGCAACCGCGACAAGTGGGATGTTTACGCCGAGGCGGTGGGTGACATGGTCGATCGTACCAGCTCCGAGATAGCCCCTTGGACGCTGGTGGAGGCCAACGACAAGCGCTGGGCGCGGGTCAAGGTGCTGCGTACCATCAACGATGCACTGGAAGCGGCGTTCGCCAGGCACAAGAAGTGACGCATCCCGTCCGCCGCGGGGCAGCCATGCCCCGCGGGAATGACCTGATGAATTCTTTTCCCGCCACTTTCTGCCAGCCCCATCTTTGCAGCCCTTAGACTTCAATCACCCCACTCAGGGCATTGATCGAGGACGCTATGCACATTTCTTCCGGACGCTGGGTCCATGGCCTGTTCCTGGCGCTGCTGACCGCGCTACTGTGGGGCATTCTGCCGATCAAGCTCAAGCAGGTGCTGCAGGTGATGGATCCGATCACGGTCACCTGGTATCGGCTGCTGGTCTCCGGCGGCCTGTTGTTCGCCTGGCTGGCCGCCAACCGGCGCCTGCCGCCAGTCCAGCGGCTAGGGCGCAAGGGCTTGGGCCTGGTAGCGGTGGCCGTGTGTGGGCTGATGGGTAACTACGTGCTGTATCTGGTCGGTCTCAAACTGCTCAGCCCTGGTACTGCACAGTTGGTGGTGCAACTGGGGCCGGTGCTGTTGCTGGTGGCCAGTGTGTTTGTGTTCAAAGAGCGTTTCAGCTTGGGCCAGGGTATCGGGTTGCTGGTGCTGCTGGCCGGTTTCGGGCTGTTCTTCAACCAGCGCCTGGACGAGCTGCTGACATCACTTGGGACCTATACCACCGGTGTACTGACGATCATCCTGGCCACCAGCATCTGGGTATTCTATGCCCTGAGCCAGAAGCAGTTGCTGACGGTCTGGCATTCGCAGCAGGTGATGATGGTGATCTACCTGTGCTGCGCGGCGCTGCTGACGCCCTGGGTGCATCCGCTGGAGGCGCTGCAACTGACGGCTGTACAAGGCTGGTTGCTGCTGGCGTGCTGCCTGAACACCCTGGTCGCCTATGGCGCATTTGCCGAGGCTTTGGCGCATTGGGAAGCATCGCGGGTGAGTGCGACCTTGGCACTGACGCCGCTGGTCACCTTTATTGCGGTGGCGCTTTCGGCCTGGGTGTGGCCTGAGTACGTGCATGCCGAACAGATCAATGCGCTGGGCTATGCCGGGGCGGTGACGGTGGTGGCAGGGTCGGCACTGGTGGCGCTGGGGCCTTCGCTGGTGGCGGGGTGGCGGGCGCGGCGGGCCAGGGTGGCAGAGGTACACAGATGATCGGCGGGGGCCTCTTCGCGGGCAAGCCCGCGAAGAGGCCCCTATCGTCTCAGGATCAGCCCTTGGCCCCCGGTGCCAGCATGTTTTCCGGGCGCACCCACTGGTCGAACTGCTCGTTGGTCAGGTACTTGAGCTCCAGCGCTGCCTCGCGCAGGGTCTTGCCCTCGCTGTAGGCCTTCTTGGCGATCTCCGCAGCCTTGTCGTAGCCGATGTGCGGGTTCAGCGCCGTCACCAGCATCAGCCCGCGCTCCAGGTGGGCGGCCATCTGTTCGGCGTCCGGCTCGATGCCGGCCACGCAGTGCTCCTGGAAGTTGCGGCAGCCATCGGCCAACAGTTCGATCGACTGCAGCAGGTTGTGGATTATCACCGGCTTGAACACATTCAACTGCAAGTGCCCCTGGCTGGCCGCGAAGCCGATCGCCGCATCGTTGCCCAGTACCTGGCAGGCCAGCATCGACAGGGCTTCGCATTGGGTCGGATTGACCTTGCCCGGCATGATAGAGCTGCCTGGTTCGTTGGCCGGCAGGCGTACCTCGGCAAGTCCGGCACGCGGGCCGGAACCCAGCAGGCGCAGGTCGTTGGCGATCTTCATCAGGGCCACTGCCAGGGTCTTGAGCGCGCCAGCCAGGCTGGTCAGCGGCTCATGGCCGGCGAGGGCGGCGAACTTGTTCGGTGCGGTGACGAAGGGCAGGCCGGACAGCGCAGCGAGCTCAGCGGCAATGGCTTCGGCAAAGCCGTGTGGGGCGTTGAGACCGGTGCCGACGGCCGTGCCGCCCTGGGCCAGTTCACAAACTGCCGGAAGGGTGGCGCGAATTGCCCGCTGGGCGTAGTCAAGCTGGGCAACGAAGGCCGAGATTTCCTGGCCGAAGGTGATGGGCGTGGCGTCCATCATGTGCGTGCGGCCAGTCTTGACCAGATTCGAGTGACGCGCCGACAGTTCTGCCAGGCCCGACGACAGCTCGGCGATGGCCGGCAGCAGCTTGTTGTGCACGGCCTGGGCGGCCGCGATGCTCATGGCGGTAGGGAAGCAGTCGTTGGAGCTCTGCGAGCGGTTGACGTGATCGTTCGGGTGGACCGGCACCTTGCCGCCACGGCCCTTGCCAGCCAGTTCGTTGGCGCGCCCGGCAATCACTTCGTTGACGTTCATGTTGCTCTGGGTGCCACTGCCGGTCTGCCAGACCACCAGCGGGAACTGATCGTCGTGTTCGCCGTCGAGCACTTCGTCGGCGGCTTGTTCGATCAGTCGGGCAATGTCGGCTGGCAGGTCGCCGTTACGGTCGTTGACTCGTGCCGCGGCTTTCTTGACCAGCGCCAGGGCGTGGAGGACAGCCAGGGGCATGCGCTCCTTGCCGATGGCGAAGTTGATCAGCGAGCGCTGGGTTTGCGCACCCCAGTAGGCGTCCTCTGGAACTTCGACCGGGCCCAGGCTGTCTGTCTCGATACGGCTCATGCTGCGCTCACTCCTTTGTTCAGTCAGAAGTCGCAGTTTAGGCCCTGATCCACCCGGGCGGTCAATCGCTCGTCTTCCCACTTGAGCACAGTGCCCATCGCGGCGCAGAATGCTCTACTCTGAGGTATCCGCCTCACCCTCTCATGAAGGAATTGCAATGACCCGCCTCCGTGTCCTCTTTGCCGCCGTCGCCCTGGCCTGTGCCAGCGGCCAGGTCCTCGCCGCAACTGCCAGCCACAACGCCGCCGCCGAGAAGTTCCTGACCCTGGCCAATGCCGACAAGCTGGGCACCCCGGTGTACATGCAGGTCCAGCAGATGTTCGCCCAGCGCTTCGAGCAGACCAAGGCCCCGGCCGCGAAGAAATCCGTGCTCGACAGCTACCAGGCCAAGGCCAACGCCGCCCTGGACAATGCCATTGGCTGGAAGAAGCTCAAGCCGCAGATGGTCAACCTGTACACCGCGACCTTCACCGAGCAGGAGCTCAACGACCTGGTCAAGTTCTACGAGTCGCCGCTGGGCAAGAAAGTCCTGCGCGAAATGCCCAAGGTCACCCAGCAGTCGGCCCAGCTGACCCAGCAGAGCCTGGAGCCTGCAGTGCCGGTGGTGAACAAGCTGCTGGACGACATGACCAAGGAGCTTGACCCGAACGCTGGCAAGGCCGCCGCTCCGGCGAAGAAGTGAGCCTGAATCGATGAGCATGCAACAACGCATCGAGCAGCAACTGGCAGCGCTTGGCGATCAGCACCTGCAGGTGCTGAATGAAAGCCACATGCACAGTCGTGGGCAGGAGACGCACTACAAGGCGGTGCTGGTCAGCGAACAGTTCGCCGGCCTGAACAGCGTCAAGCGTCACCAGAAGGTCTACGCCACCATGGGCGAGCTGATGGGCGAGATTCATGCCCTGGCCATCCACACCTACACGCCCGAAGAATGGGCGCAGGTAGGGGCGGCGCCGGCCTCGCCGGTGTGTGCCGGCGGCGGGCACTGAAACCTGTCCGTCGTTCTGGTAGAATCCGCTTCATCCGGGGGCCGCTTTGCGGCCCCCGTGTTTTTTGTCAAACCCGGTCCGCCCCTTACGAGGGCAACCACCTGGAGATACAGATTCATGTCCCAACCGATCGTCGTGGCGGCGCTCTATAAGTTCGTCACCCTCGAAGACTACCTCGACCTGCGCGAGCCATTGTTGAAAACCCTGCAGGACAACGACGTCAAAGGCACTTTGCTGCTGGCGCTCGAGGGTATCAATGGCACGGTCTCCGGTACCCGTGAAGGTATCGACGGCCTGCTGGCCTGGCTGCGCAACGACCCGCGCCTGGCGGATGTCGACCATAAAGAGTCGTACTGCGACGAGCAGCCGTTCTACCGCACCAAGGTCAAGCTCAAGAAAGAGATCGTCACCCTCGGCGTGCCGGGCGTCGACCCCAACAAGCAGGTCGGCACCTATGTCGAACCCAAGGACTGGAACGCGTTGATCAGCGACCCCGAAGTGCTGCTGATCGACACCCGCAATGACTATGAAGTGGCCATCGGCACCTTCAAGGGCGCCATCGATCCGAAGACCGAGACCTTCCGCGAGTTTCCCGACTACATCAAGGCCAACTTCGACCCGAGCAGACACAAGAAGGTCGCGATGTTCTGCACTGGCGGCATTCGCTGTGAAAAAGCGTCCAGCTACATGCTCGGTGAAGGCTTCGAGGAGGTCTATCATCTTAAGGGAGGGGTCCTGAAATACTTCGAGGAAGTGCCTCAGGAAGAAAGCCTCTGGGACGGCGACTGCTTCGTCTTCGACAACCGCGTCACGGTGCGTCACGACCTGTCCGAGGGCGAGTACGACCAGTGCCATGCCTGCCGCCATCCGATCAATGCGGATGACCGTGCGTCCGAGCATTATTCGCCCGGGGTGAGCTGCCCGCATTGCTGGGACACCCTGAGCGAGAAGACCCGGCGCAGCGCCATCGACCGCCAGAAGCAGATCGAGCTGGCCAAGGCGCGCAACTTGCCGCACCCGATCGGTTACAACTACAAAGCCGAGGCCTGATGCATGACTGCACGCCTGCTCTATGTGATGGACCCAATGTGTTCCTGGTGCTGGGGCTTCGCTCCCGTGGCCGAGGCGTTGATCGCCCAGGCGCGGGATGCCGGCGTGCCGACGCGGCTGGTGGTGGGTGGCCTGCGCAGCGGTAGCAGCGCGTTGGATAGCTCGACGCGCAAGTACATCCTCGAGCATTGGCAGGCGGTCGCCGAGTCCACCGGTCAAGCGTTTCGCTTCGAGGGCGCCATGCCTGACGGGTTCGTCTATGACACCGAGCCGGCCTGCCGCGCCTTGGTCACGGCGCGTGAGCTCGATGCCGAGCGCGGTTGGGCGCTGCTCAAGCTGATCCAGGGCGCGTTCTACGAACAGGGCCTGGATGTCACCCGTGCTCCGCAACTGGTGGACCTGGCCGAGCAGGCAGGCTTCGACCGCGAACGGTTTTCTGCAGCGTTCGCAAGCGTCGAGACCCGCACGACCACGACAGCCGACTTTGCCTGGGTTCAGGACCTGGGTATCGCCGGCTTCCCGACCCTGCTGGCCGAGCGCAATGGTCAACTGGCCTTGCTGACCAACGGCTATCAGCCGCTCGATCGCCTGCAGCCGTTGCTGGGCCGCTGGCTGCAGCAGGCTGCCTGTGCTTGATCTGCCAGGGTCTAGCGACCCTGTCCCGGGGAAGCCCCCCGTTGCGCACGATCGTCTGAGCTGGGCGGAAATCCGCCGCCTGGCGCTGCACCACAAGAAGGCCTTGTGGACTGCCAACCTGGTTGCCGTGCTTGCCGCCCTCTGCAGCGTGCCGATTCCCTTGCTGCTGCCCTTGCTGGTCGATGAAGTGCTGCTGGGCCATGGCGACGCTGCCTTGAAATGGATGAACCAGTTCCTGCCTAGCCAGTGGCAGGTGGCAGCCGGTTATATCGGCTTGATGCTGGTTGCGACCCTCAGCCTGCGCCTGGCCTCGCTGGCCTTCGGTGTGATCCAGGCCAGGCAGTTCGCCGGGCTCGCCAAGGATATCGTGTACCGCTTGCGAATCCGCCTGATCGAGCGGCTCAAGCGGATCTCGCTCAAGGAGTATGAAAGCCTGGGCAGTGGCACGGTCACTACGCATCTGGTCACCGACCTGGATACCCTGGACAAGTTCGTCGGTGAAACCCTCAGCCGCTTCCTGGTGGCCATGCTGACGCTTACCGGGACTGCGGCGATCCTTATCTGGATGCACTGGAAGCTCGCGCTGCTGATCCTGCTGTTCAACCCGTTGGTGATCTATTTCACCGTGCAGTTGGGCAAGCGGGTCAAGCACCTGAAGAAGCTCGAGAACGACAGTACCGGACGTTTTACCCAGGCGCTGAGCGAGACCCTCGACGCCATCCAGGAAATCCGCGCAAGCAACCGCCAGGGCTATTTCCTCGGGCGCCTTGGAGTACGTGCCCGGGAAGTGCGTGACTATGCGGTGGCCTCGCAGTGGAAGAGCGACGCCAGTGGTCGGGCCAGCGGTCTGCTGTTCCAGTTCGGCATCGACATTTTCCGCGCTGCGGCGATGCTCACGGTGTTGTTCTCCGACCTGTCGATCGGGCAGATGCTGGCTGTGTTCAGTTACCTGTGGTTCATGATCGGCCCGGTGGAGCAGTTGCTCAACCTGCAGTACGCCTATTACGCGGCCGGTGGTGCGCTGAGCCGGCTCAACGAGTTGCTGTCGCGAGAGGACGAACCGCAGTATCCGGCCGCCTGTGATCCGTTCGCTGGGCACGCGACGGTGGGTATCGAGGTGCGCGACCTGCGCTTCGCCTATGCCGATGAGCCGGTGCTCGATCACCTGGACCTGTCCATCGCTCCGGGCGAAAAGGTGGCTATCGTCGGTGCCAGCGGCGGCGGCAAGAGCACGCTGGTTCAGCTGCTGCTGGGGTTGTACAGCGCCCAGGCCGGGACCATTCGCTTTGGCGGTGCCAGCCTTCAGGAGATCGGCCTGGAGACCCTGCGCGAACATGTCGCGGTGGTGCTGCAGCATCCATCGTTGTTCAACGACAGTGTGCGCGCCAACCTGACCATGGGCCGCGAGTGCAGTGACGACGCCTGTTGGCAGGCGCTGCGCATTGCCCAGCTCGATGCCACCATCGCCGCGCTGCCGCAGGGATTGGACAGTGTGGTGGGGCGCTCTGGTGTGCGCCTGTCCGGGGGCCAGCGTCAACGCCTGGCGATTGCCCGCATGGTACTGGCCGAGCCGAAGGTGGTGATTCTCGACGAGGCCACCTCGGCCCTTGATGCGGCCACCGAATACAACCTCCATCAGGCCCTGGCGCGCTTCCTCAGCGGCCGCACCACCCTGATCATTGCCCATCGCCTGTCAGCGGTGAAACAGGCTGATCGGGTTCTGGTATTCGACGGCGGTCATGTGGCCGAAGACGGCGGCCACCAGCAGCTCATCGCCGAAGGCGGGTTGTACGCCAAGCTGTATGGGCACCTGCAACAGTCCTGATCGGGTGGTGCATCAATAGGTGCAGTGGCTGCGACAAAAAGCTCCGCGCAGTTATGGCAAATGGCCTACGCTGTGCTTGTCTGGGTCGATTCGTGCCATATCCGCTCTGAGACAGGGACTACATGAAGGGAAATCGGACTCTCGAGGCGCCAAGGTTGCTGGGAATCATCTGGCCCTTCGTCGCAGTGGTGGTTTTCCAGGTGCTGTTGGGCAGCCTCAGTCTTTATTCGCTTTCGGCCATGCGCGCGTACGTGGCCGGCGAAAGCCTGTGGTCCAAGGCACAGAAAGACGCCATCTATTACCTCAATCTGTATGCCGAAAGCCAGGACGAACGCATCTTCCAGCGTTATCGCCAGGCCATTGCCATACCCCAGGGCGACCGTGAGCTACGGGTGGCTCTCGATCAGCCTGTCCCGGACCTGGAGGCGGCGCGGCGCGGGATCTTGCAGGGTGGTAACCATCCGGACGACGTCAACCGGATCATCTGGTTCTACCGCAATTTTCGCCAGATCAGTTACATGCAGAATGCCATCGGCTACTGGAACACCGGCGACGACTACCTGCGGCAACTGGACGGCCTGGCCCAGCAAATGCGCGAGGCCTTCGTCCAGGGGGTGGCCACTGAACGCGAGGTGGCGGACTGGAAAGCGCGTATCGTTTCGATCAACGAGGGCGTGACGCCGGCTGCCAAGGCATTCAGCGATGCACTGGGTGAAGGCTCGCGGGTGCTGCTCCGGGTGTTGATGGTCACCAACCTGCTCACGGCGTTGATTCTCATCGCCCTGGCCTGGCGCCGTTCTGCACGGTTGCTGTCCCAGCGCCAGGCGTTTGCCAGCGCTTTGCAGGTGGAGCGTGAGCGGGCACAGACCACCCTTGAGTCGATCGGCGATGCGGTGATCACCACCGATGTCGAGGGGTGCATCGTCTACATGAACCCTGCCGCGGAGCAGTTGACCCATTGGCAGGCTTCCCAGGCCCAGGGTTTGCCGCTGGCGGCGCTGTTCAGTCTGCTCGATGAGAATGCCGAGCGGGACAGCCTGACCCTGGTCGAGCAGGTACTCAGCGGCAGCCTCAAGGGCGGCGCCGAGCATGCCCGGCTGATCCAGCGCCTGGATGGCAGTACGGTGTCGGTCAACCTGGTTGGATCGCCGATCCACACCGACGGCCAGATCAGCGGTATCGTGCTGGCCTTGCATGACATGACGCAGGAGCGGCAGTACATCGCCAACCTGTCCTGGCAGGCGACTCACGATGCCCTGACGGGCCTGGCCAACCGCCGCGAGTTCGAGTATCGCCTGGAGCAGGCGCTCAACACCCTGGCCCGTCAGTCGGGGCGCCATTCGCTGATGTTTCTCGACCTTGATCAGTTCAAGCTGGTCAACGATACCTGCGGACACGCTGCGGGTGATGAGTTGCTGCGCCATATCTGCGCCGTGCTGCAGGCAGGCCTGCGCGAAGGTGACACCCTGGCCCGGCTGGGCGGTGACGAATTCGGCGTGTTGCTGGAAAACTGCCCGCCCGACCAGGCCGAGCGGATTGCAGAGCACTTGCGCCAGACCGTGCAGAGCCTGCATTTCGTCTGGAAGGGACGACCCTTCGTCACCACCGTCAGTATTGGCCTGGTACACATTGCCCAGTCGCCTGGCACCCTTGAGGCTTCGCTGCGGGCAGCCGACATGGCTTGCTACATGGCCAAGGAGAAGGGGCGCAACCGTGTGCAGGTCTACCATGCCGACGACAGCGAGTTGTCGATGCGCTTTGGCGAGATGGCCTGGATCCAGCGCCTGCATGTCGCGCTCGAGGAAAACCGCTTCTGCTTGTATGCCCAGGAAATCGCCCCGCTCAAGCCCGACATGGGCGCCGGGCACATAGAGATTCTCCTGCGCCTGCATGACGAGAGCGGCCGGACCGTTCTGCCTGACAGCTTCATCCCTGCTGCCGAACGCTATGGCCTGATGACCGCACTCGATCGCTGGGTGGTGCGCAATGTGTTTCAGGTGATCCGTCAGACGCTGGATGAAGGTTGCAGCCGGCCGCTGGCGATGTGCGCGATCAATCTGTCCGGTAGCAGCATTGGGGACGACAAGTTCCTGGAGTACTTGCAGCGATCGTTCGCCGAGTACCAGATTCCTCCGCACATGATTTGTTTCGAAATAACCGAGACCAGCGCAATCGCCAATTTGGGAAGTGCTATTCGCTTCATCAACGAATTGAAAGGCTTGGGCTGCAAGTTTTCCCTCGACGATTTCTGCGCCGGGATGTCGTCATTCGCCTATTTGAAGCATTTACCCGTAGACTTCCTGAAGATCGACGGAAGTTTCGTCAAAGATATGCTGGACGATCCCATTAACAGGGCTATGGTGGAGGTGATCAACCATATCGGCCATGTCATGGGTAAGCGCACCATCGCCGAGTTCGTCGAAACGCCGTTGATCGAGCAGGCGCTGCAGGAGATCGGCGTGGATTTCGCGCAGGGTTATCTGATCGAGCGGCCGCAGGTGTTCACCTGTGGCAGCCTCCAGCGACAACGGATTGCAGTAAGGCCCCTGTTGCACCGGGCGCCAGGGACCTTCCGCTGACACCAATAGCCGTCCGGGAAATCACAGGGAATCAAGGAGCTGACAGTGATTGACGCATTCGTTCGGATCGGTCCATTGATGGACGCCAAGAGCTATCCCGACTGGGCGCAGAAAATGATCGATGATTGCGCCGAGAGCAAGCGCAAGGTGGTCGAGCATGAGGTCTACCAGCGCCTGAGCGACGGCAAACTGAGCAAGAAGACCATCCGCCAGTACTTGATCGGTGGTTGGCCGGTGGTCGAACAGTTCTCGCTGTACATGGCCCACAACCTCACCAAGACCCGCTATGGCCGAAGCCAGGGCGAGGATATGGCGCGGCGTTGGTTGATACGCAATATCCGGGTCGAACTCAATCATGCCGACCATTGGGTCAAGTGGTGCAAGGCGCACGACATTACCTTGAAAGACTTGCAGGCCCAGGATGTTCCGCCTGAGCTGAACGGCTTGAACGATTGGTGCTGGCGCGTCTGTGCGACCGAGTCTTTGGCCATTGCGATGGCCGCGACCAACTATGCGATCGAAGGGGCGACGGGCGAGTGGTCGGCGAAGGTGTATCCCGACACGGACTATGCGCAGGCCTTCATCCAGCGAGGTGACAAGGAGTCCAAGGCGGCCATGAGGTGGCTGGATCTGCACGCCGAGTACGATGATGCTCACCCATGGGAGGCGCTGGAGATCATCTGCACGCTGGTGGGCGAGAACCCTTCCGAGGAATTGCAGGCGCAACTGCGCAAGGCAATCTGCAAGAGCTACGACTGCATGTACCTGTTCCTGGAGCGTTGCCTGGCAATGGAGCCTGTGCAGCGTCAGACCTTCAGCAAGCCGGTGTTGGCGGCGGGCTGATCAGGTCCGGCCTCATCGCGCGCTTGCCGAGATGAGGCCGGTGCAGTTGCTGGCGTTTATTGGGCGTTGAACGCTTGTCCGTTCACGCCGCTGCTGTCAGGGCCCATCAGGTACAGGTACACCGGCATGATGTCTTCGGGCAACGGATTGTCCTGCGGGTTCTCGCTGGGATAGGCCAGCGCCCGCATCGCCGTGCGCGTGGCACCCGGGTTGATGCTGTTGGCGCGCACCGGCGCCACGCCTTCCAGTTCGTCGGCCAGGGTCTGCATCAGGCCTTCGGTGGCGAACTTCGACACGCCATAGGCGCCCCAGTAGGCCCGGCCCTTGCGCCCCACGCTCGACGAGGTGAACACCACCGACGCGTCCTCGGACAACTTGAGCAGCGGCAGCAATGTGCTGGTCAGCATGAAGGTCGCGTTGACGTTGATGTGCATCACGCGCATGAAGTTGTCGCCCGACAACTGCTCCAGCGGCGTACGCGGGCCGATGATCGACGCGTTGTTGAGCAGGCCGTCGAGGCGCCCGAACTGTTCTTCGACCATCACCGCCAGTTCGTCGTATTGATGGGGCAGGGCGGTTTCCAGGTTGAACGGGATCACCACGGGTTGTGGGTGGCCGGCGGCCTCTATCTGGTCGTAGACCTCGTTGAGGTTGGCCTCGGTCTTGCCCAGCAGCAGCACGGTGGCCCCCAGTGCTGCGTAGGCCTTGGCGGCGGCAGCGCCGATGCCGCGGCCAGCGCCGGTGACAAGAATGACCCGACCCTTGAGCAGGTCGGGGCGGGCGATGTAGTCGAACATTGAGAATTCCCTGTTTTTATCCCTGTGTGTGCTGCCAGCCCTTACAGCTCAGCAGCCGCACAACGCACTGTCGATCACCTTGCGCAGGTCCAGCGGGTGGTCCACCACCACGTCGGCACCCCAGTTGTTGGGGTTGTCCTCTGGATGAATATAGCCGTAGCGCACGGCTGCGGTGCGGGTGCCGGCATCGCGGCCGGATTCGATATCACGCAGATCGTCGCCGACGAACAGTACGCTGGCTGGATCCAGGTCAAGCGTCTTGCAGGCGAGGATCAGCGGCTCGGGGTCGGGCTTGCTGTTCTTCACGTGATCGGGGCAGATCAGCAGCGCCGAGCGCTCGGCCAGGCCAAGCTGCTGCATGATCGGCTCGGCGAAGCGTACCGGCTTGTTGGTGACCACGCCCCACAGCAGGTTGCCTTTTTCGATGTCGTCCAGCAGTTCGGCCATGCCCTCGAACAGCTTGCTGTGCACCGCGCAGTCGCGCTGGTAGCGCTCGAGAAACTCCAGGCGCAGCGCTTCGAAGCCTTCGGCGTCAGGGCTCATGGCGAAAGTGGTGGCGACCATGGCCCGGGCGCCGCCGGAGATCACGCCGCGGATCAACTCGTCGTCCACGGCCGGCAGCCCGCGTTCGGCGAGCATGGCCTGGCAGATGGCGATGAAGTCTG
Organism: Pseudomonas sp. NY15374; assembly: GCF_048068255.1. Classification (NCBI taxonomy): domain Bacteria; kingdom Pseudomonadati; phylum Pseudomonadota; class Gammaproteobacteria; order Pseudomonadales; family Pseudomonadaceae; genus Pseudomonas; species Pseudomonas sp. NY15374. The sequence continues at coordinate 436,907 of NZ_JBLUPZ010000002.1, read as the reverse complement.
GCGCGGTGTCCAGCAGGGTACCGTCCATGTCGAAGAGTACTGCTCGCAGGCGCATGCTCATTCCTCGCGCAGGGTCTGGATCATGTAGTTGACATCGACGTCGCTGGCCAACTTGTAGTGCTTGGTCAGCGGATTGTAGGTGAGGCCGATGATGTCCTTCACTTCGAGGCCGGCAACACGGCTCCAGGCGCCGAGCTCCGATGGCCGGATGAATTTCTTGAAGTCATGGGTGCCGCGCGGCAGCATCTTGAGGATGTACTCGGCGCCGATGATCGCCAGCAGGTAGGCTTTGGGGTTGCGGTTGATGGTGGAGAAGAACACCTGGCCGCCGGGCTTGACCAGGCGATGGCAGGCGCGGATCACCGAGGAGGGGTCGGGTACGTGTTCGAGCATTTCCAGGCAGGTGACCACGTCGAACTGGCCAGGCAGCTCTTCTGCGAGCGCTTCGGCGGTGGTTTGCCGGTACTCGACCTCGACCCCCGATTCCAGCTGGTGCAGGCGCGCCACGGCCAGTGGTGCTTCGCCCATGTCGATACCGGTCACGGTGGCGCCGCGCTGGGCCATTGCCTCGCTGAGGATGCCGCCGCCGCAGCCGACGTCCAGTACCTTCTTGCCGGCGAGGCTGGCGCGCTCGTCGATCCAGTTGACCCGCAGCGGGTTGATCTCGTGCAGGGGTTTGAACTCGCTCTCGCGGTCCCACCAGCGGTGAGCCAGGGCCTCGAACTTGGCGATTTCGGCGCGGTCGACGTTGCTCATTGAACAGATCCTCTGAAAACTTCGATAAAAGGTGTCTCAGGCGGCAGCCGCAGCTGCCGGCCGGTCATTCTTTGCCAGCGCGAATGCGCGCTCCCCAGGTGCGGGCGGTGTCGATCAGTGCGGCTTCGTCCATCTGGGTCAGGCGCCTGTCGTCGAGCAGGTGGTGGCCCGCGACCCAGACGTGGCGCACGCAGTCGCGGCCGGTGGCGTAGATCAGTTGCGAAACCGGGTCATGCACCGGTTGCTGGGCAAGGCCCGAGAGGTCGAAGGCGGTGATGTCCGCAGCCTTGCCCACCTCCAGCGAGCCGATGCTGGCCTCCAGCCCCAGGGCGCGGGCGCCGTTGAGCGTGGCCATGCGCAGGGCGCGGTGGGCGTCCAGGGCCGTGGCCGAACCTGCGACGGCCTTGGCCAGCAATGCTGCGGTCCGGGTTTCGCCAAGCAGGTCGAGGTCGTTGTTGCTGGCGGCGCCGTCGGTGCCCACGGCGACGTTGACCCCGGCCTGCCACAAGCGTTCGACCGGACAGAAGCCGCTGGCCAGCTTGAGGTTGGATTCCGGGCAGTGCACCACGCTGGTGTTGCTTTCTACCAACAGGGCAAGGTCGTCGTCGCTGATCTGGGTCATGTGCACGGCTTGCAGGCGCGGACCCAGCAGGCCGAGGCGCGCCAGGCGTGCCAGCGGGCGTTCGCCGTGCTCGGCCACGGCCCGCTCGACCTCGCCGGCGGTCTCGTGGATGTGCATGTGCAGCGGCGCGTCGAGCTGGTCGGCGATGACCCGGATCTTCTCCAGATTCTCGTCATTGACTGTATACGGGGCATGGGGGCCGAGGGCGATACTGATGCGTGGGTGATGGCGCAGGTCGCCGAACAGCTCGATGGCCAGGTGCAGGGCCTCGTCGGTGGTGCGCGCACCGGGGATGGGGAAGTCCAGCAATGGCACGGCCACCTGGGCGCGGATGCCGCTGCGGTGCACGCGGTCACAGGCTTCGCGGGGGAAAAAGTACATGTCGGCAAAGCAGGTGATGCCACCCTTGAGCTGCTCGGCGATTGCCAGGTCGGTGCCGTCGCGCACGAAGGCTTCGTCGACCCAGCGCCCCTCGGCCGGCCAGATGTGCTCCTGCAGCCAGGTCATCAGCGGCAGGTCGTCGGCCAAGCCGCGGAACAGGGTCATGGCGGCGTGCCCGTGGGCGTTGACCAGCCCCGGGGTGAGCACGCAGTCGGGCAGTTCGCGCACCTCGCGTGCCTGTGGTGCCCGCTCGCGGGGGCCGATCCAGGCAATCAGCCCGTCCCGAATGCCCAGGGCGTGCCCTTCGAGCGCCACGCCGGCCGGCTCCACGGGCACCAGCCAGCGGGGTGCGAGCAGCAGGTCGAGCGGCGAAGAGGCTGAAAGCATAGGCAGGCTACCGGGTTCCGTTAAATGGAACGCGCAGTATACCCGAGCGCCTGCGCCCGAGGCTCGCTATAATCGTCCGCTTTTGATCAGTGAATTGCGGGGAGAGGCGATGCGCGAGCGACTTTTGGCGGCGGAGAAGGTGACCAGCATCCAGTGGCGTGATGGCACCCTGCATCTGCTCGACCAGCGTCTGCTGCCGACCCGCGAGCACTGGCTGACCTGCGCCGATGTGGCAGCCGTGGTCCAGGCGATCCGTGGCATGGCGGTGCGGGGTGCGGCTGCCATAGGCATCAGTGCTGCCTATGGGCTGGTGCTTGCGCTGCGTCAACGCCTGGCCGAGGACGATGACTGGGAGCAGGCGCTGGAAGAGGACTTCCTCGAACTGGCCGAGGCGCGCCCGACTGCTGCCAACCTGTTCTGGGCACTCAACCGCATGCGCGAGCGCCTGCAGCGGTTGCGCCCCGACGAGGACGTGCTCGCAGCCATGGAGGCTGAAGCTGTGGCGATCCACGACAGCGATCGCGAAGCCAACCTGACCATGGCGCAGAGCGGTATCGAGCAGATCCGTCGCCACCAGGGCAGCGAGCAGACCTTGCTGACCTACGGCAATGCCGGAGCTTTGGCCAGCGGTGGTTTCGGCACTGCGTTGGGGGTGATCCACGCTGCCTATCTGGAGGGCATGGTCGAGCACGTCTATGCCGCAGAAACCCGCCCATGGTTGCACGGATCGCGCCTGACGGCCTGGGAACTGTCCCATGAGGGGATACCGGTCACGTTGTGTGCAGACTCGGCGCTGGCGCACCTGATGAAGACCAAGGGCATCACCTGGGTTGTGGTCGGTGCCGATTGCATCGCGGCCAATGGCGACATGGCGAGCAAGATCGGCACATACCAGCTGGCGGTCTCTGCCATGCACCACGGCGTACGTTTCATGGTGGTGGCGTCGAGTACCAGCATTGACCTCAACCTCGCCAGCGGTGATGACATCCCTCTCGAAGAGCGCGAGGCAGACGAGTTGCTGGAAGTGGCCGGGAAGCGGGTTGCTGCGGATGTCGAGGTGTTCAACACTGTTTTCGATGTGACCCCTGCGGATCTGATCGACGTGATCGTGACCGAAAAGGGTATTGTCGAGCGTCCGGACGCTGCAAAAATCGCCCAGTTGATGTGTCGCAAGCGCTTGCATTGAGTGTTTTCGCGAGGAGGATGGCGGTCGGGACTTTCCGCTTCAGTGGCATCCTGCCCCATCTCCCACCCGCCAACCCTTTGTGATACCATCCGACAGTTTCCAAGGCCGCTCTTTTCCGCGGCCTTCATTGCGCAGATCCTGGGCACAACTCATTGATTTGTCGTATGTCGTCGCACTGTCGAACGCTGCGGCGACGAGCTTCGTTCGTCCACCGATGGATATGGCGAAGTTTCACCAGAAAAAGGAATCAGGCTTCTCATGGGCGAACTGGCCAAAGAAATCCTCCCGGTCAATATCGAAGACGAACTGAGACAGTCCTACCTCGACTACGCGATGAGCGTGATTGTCGGGCGAGCGCTGCCCGATGCGCGTGACGGCTTGAAGCCTGTGCATCGCCGCGTCCTGTACGCGATGAGCGAGCTGGGCAACGACTGGAACAAGCCGTACAAGAAGTCCGCCCGTGTGGTCGGTGACGTCATCGGTAAATACCACCCGCACGGCGATACTGCTGTGTACGACACCATCGTGCGCATGGCGCAGCCGTTCTCGCTGCGCTATCTGCTGGTCGATGGCCAGGGCAACTTCGGTTCGGTGGACGGCGACAACGCTGCGGCCATGCGATACACCGAAGTGCGCATGACCAAGCTGGCTCACGAGCTGCTGGCCGACCTGCACAAGGAAACGGTCGACTGGGTGCCCAACTACGACGGCACCGAGCAGATCCCGGCTGTCATGCCGACCAAGATCCCCAATTTGCTGGTCAACGGCTCCAGCGGTATTGCCGTGGGCATGGCGACCAACATTCCGCCGCACAACCTGGGCGAGGTCATCGATGGCTGCCTGGCGCTGATCGACAACCCCGAGGTCACCGTCGATGAGCTGATGCAGTTCATCCCAGGCCCGGACTTCCCGACTGCCGGCATCATCAACGGTCGCCAGGGCATCATCGAGGCCTATCGCACCGGTCGTGGCCGCATCTACATGCGTGCCCGTTCCGAGATCGAAGACATCGACAAGGTCGGTGGCCGTCAGCAGATCGTCGTCACCGAGCTGCCGTACCAACTGAACAAGGCGCGTCTGATCGAAAAGATCGCCGAGCTGGTCAAAGAGAAGAAGATCGAAGGCATCACCGAGCTGCGCGACGAGTCCGACAAGGACGGCATGCGCATCGTCATCGAGCTGCGTCGCGGCGAGGTGCCGGAGGTGGTGCTCAACAACCTCTATCAGCAGACCCAACTGCAGAGCGTGTTCGGTATCAACGTCGTCGCGCTGATCGACGGTCGTCCTCGGTTGCTGAACCTGAAAGACCTGCTCGAGGCCTTCGTTCGTCACCGCCGCGAAGTGGTCACCCGTCGCACCGTGTTCGAATTGCGCAAGGCGCGCGAGCGTGGGCACATCCTCGAAGGTCAGGCCGTCGCGCTGTCCAACATCGATCCGGTCATCGCCCTGATCAAGGCCTCGCCGACGCCGTCGGAAGCCAAGGAAGCCCTGATCGGCACGCCGTGGGAGTCCAGCGCCGTGCAGGTCATGGTCGAGCGCGCCGGCGCCGACTCCTGCCGTCCGGAAGACCTGCCGGAGCAGTATGGCCTGCGTGATGGCAAGTACTGGCTGTCGCCTGAGCAGGCCCAGGCCATCCTCGACCTGCGTCTGCACCGCCTGACCGGCCTGGAGCACGAGAAGCTGCTGGCCGAGTACCAGGAGATCCTCGAGCAGATCGGCGAGCTGATCCGCATCCTCAACAGTGCCCAGCGCCTGATGGAAGTGATCCGCGAAGAGCTCGAAGCGATCCGCGCCGAGTACGGCGATGCCCGTCGTACCCAGATCCTCGATGCCCGTCACGACCTCAACTACGGCGACATGATCCCCGAAGAAGAGCGTGTGGTGACCATCTCCCATGGTGGCTATGCCAAGACCCAGCCGTTGTCCGCTTACCAAGCCCAGCGCCGTGGCGGCAAGGGCAAGTCGGCCACCGGCGTGAAGGACGAGGACTACATCGAACACCTGCTGGTCGCCAACAGCCACGCCACGCTGCTGCTGTTCTCCAGCAAGGGCAAGGTGTACTGGCTCAAGACCTACGACATCCCTGAAGCCTCCCGCGCCGCGCGTGGGCGCCCGATGGTCAACCTGCTGCCGCTGGAAGACGGCGAGCGCATCACCGCGATGCTGCAGATCGATCTCGAAGCCCTGCAGCAGAGCGCCGACCTCGACGAAGAGATCGACGAGGCGGAAGACGCGGTGCTCGAAGGCGAAGTGATCGAGCCGGAAGAGATCGACGAAGAAGACGGCGATACGCCGGAGTTGGTCGCCGAGCCTACCGGCGCCTACATCTTCATGGCGACCGCTTCCGGCACCGTCAAGAAGACCCCGCTGGTGCAGTTCGCTCGCCCACGCTCCAACGGCCTGATCGCGCTCAAGCTGAAGGAAGGTGACACCCTGATCGCTGCTGCCATCACCGATGGCGCGAAAGAAGTCATGATGTTCTCCAACGCCGGCAAGGTGATTCGCTTCGCCGAGAGCGTGGTTCGCGAGATGGGCCGCACTGCGCGCGGTGTGCGTGGCATGAGGCTGGGCAAGGGGCAGGAAGTGATTTCCATGCTGATCCCCGAGTCCGGCGCACAGATCCTTACCGCCTCCGAGCGTGGCTTCGGCAAGCGTACTCCGCTGTCCAAGTTCCCGCGTCGCGGTCGTGGTGGGCAAGGTGTGATCGCCATGGGCACCAAGGGGCGCAACGGTTTGCTGATCGGTGCCATCCAGGTTCAGGAAGGCGAGGAGATCATGCTGATTTCCGATCAGGGTACGCTGGTGCGTACACGGGTTGGCGAGGTCTCCAGTCTGAGCCGTAACACCCAGGGTGTGACGCTGATCAAGCTGGCCAGCGACGAGACGCTGGTGGGGCTGGAGCGTATCCAGGAACCGTCCGAAGACGAGCTCGACGACATCGTCGAGGCGGACGAGGAGGGCGTCGACAACGACGCGCTGGACACGGCTGGCGAAGACGCCGCAGGCACCGAAGAGGCGCCGCAGGACTAAGCCAGTGCACTACCCGAACGGGGCGACCAAGGTCGCCCCGTTTGACTGATTACAGCAGGCAACGCCCGCTCCCACAGGGCCCCTGTTGAGTCAGCTGGTTAGATTTTGTTCTATTAGAGCGAGAGTGGATGTGAGCAAACGAGCCTTTAACTTCTGCGCAGGCCCTGCCGCGCTTCCCGACGCTGTGCTGCAGCGTGCTCAGGCCGAAATGCTGGACTGGCGCGGCAAGGGCTTGTCAGTGATGGAAATGAGCCACCGCAGCGATGACTACGTGGCGATCGCTGAAAAGGCCGAGCAAGACCTGCGTGATCTGCTGACCATTCCCTCGAACTACAAGGTGCTGTTCCTGCAGGGCGGTGCCAGCCAGCAGTTCGCCGAGATCCCGCTGAACCTGCTGCCGGAAAACGCCACCGCCGACTACATCGAAACCGGTATCTGGTCGAAGAAGGCCATCGAGGAAGGGCGCCGTTTCGGCAATATCAACATTGCCGCCAGTGCCAAGCCCTACGATTACCTGGCCATTCCTGGTCAGAACGAGTGGAAGCTGACTCCAGGGGCTGCATACGTTCACTACGCCTCCAACGAAACTATCGGCGGTCTGCAGTTCGACTGGGTGCCTGAAACCGGTGATGTTCCGCTGGTGGTCGACATGTCGTCCGACATCCTCTCGCGCCCGATCGACGTGTCGCGGTACGGCCTGATCTACGCCGGTGCGCAAAAGAACATTGGCCCGAGCGGCCTGGTGGTGGTCATCGTGCGCGAAGACCTGCTCGGTCGCGCGCGCAGCACGTGCCCGACCATGCTCGACTACAAGATCTCGGCCGATAATGGTTCGATGTACAACACCCCGGCTACCTACTCCTGGTACCTGTCGGGCCTGGTGTTCGAGTGGCTCAAGGAGCAGGGCGGCGTCGAGGCCATGGAGCAGCGCAACCGCTCCAAGAAAGAACGCCTCTACGGCTTTATCGACGCCAGCGAGTTCTACACCAACCCGATCAGCCATAACGCTCGCTCTTGGATGAACGTGCCGTTCCGTCTCGCCGACGAGCGCCTGGACAAGGCATTCCTCGCCGGTGCCGACGCCCGCGGCCTGCTCAATCTCAAGGGCCATCGTTCGGTCGGTGGCATGCGTGCCTCGATCTACAACGCGCTGGGGCTGGATGCGGTGGAAGCTCTGGTGGCCTACATGGCCGAATTCGAGAAGGAGCACGGCTGATGTCCGAACAGGAACTCAAGGCCCTGCGCGTTCGCATTGACAGCCTCGACGAGAAAATCCTCGAGCTGATCAGCGATCGTGCCCGCTGCGCCGAAGAGGTGGCGCGGGTCAAGACCGCTTCGCTCGCCGAAGGCGAGAAGCCGGTGTTCTACCGTCCCGAGCGTGAGGCTGCAGTGCTCAAGCGCGTCATGGAGCGCAACAAGGGGCCGTTGGGTAACGAGGAGATGGCGCGCCTGTTCCGCGAAATCATGTCGTCGTGCCTGGCCCTGGAAGAGCCGTTGAAGATTGCCTACCTCGGCCCCGAGGGCACCTTCACCCAGGCTGCAGCCATGAAGCATTTCGGTCATGCGGTGATCAGCCGTCCGATGGCGGCCATCGATGAAGTGTTCCGCGAAGTGGCGGCCGGCGCGGTCAACTTCGGCGTGGTGCCGGTGGAAAACTCCACCGAAGGCGCGGTCAGTCACACGCTCGACAGCTTTCTAGAGCACGACATGGTGATCTGTGGCGAGGTCGAGCTACGTATCCACCACCACCTGCTGGTGGGCGAGAACACCAAGACCGACAGCATCACCCGTATCTACTCGCACGCCCAGTCGCTGGCCCAGTGCCGCAAATGGCTGGACGCGCACTACCCGAACGTCGAACGCGTGGCGGTCTCGAGCAATGCCGAGGCGGCCAAACGGGTCAAGGGCGAGTGGAATTCGGCGGCGATCGCCGGTGACATGGCAGCCAATCTGTATGGTTTGACCCGTCTGGCCGAGAAGATCGAAGACCGTCCGGACAACTCCACGCGCTTCCTGATGATCGGTAACCAGGAAGTGCCGCCAACCGGCGACGACAAGACCTCGATCATCGTTTCGATGAGCAACAAGCCAGGGGCGCTGCATGAACTGCTGGTGCCATTCCACGATAACGGCATCGACCTGACCCGCATCGAGACCCGCCCGTCGCGCAGCGGCAAGTGGACCTACGTATTCTTCATCGACTTCGTTGGGCACCACCGCGATCCGTTGATCAAGGCGGTGCTGGAGAAGATCAGCCAGGAGGCCGTGGCGTTGAAGGTGCTGGGGTCTTATCCGAAGGCGGTGCTCTGAATTTATTGTTGCTCGTGGCTGGAAGGGCTTTGCGCTCCATCGCGGGACCAGCCCGCTCCCGCAGGCTTCACGTTGCCCGGGAGAGTGGCGTCGGACCTATAGTGCGGGTTCGTCCTGCCCATCTGTAGGCTGTAATTTGGCACATGTTGCTGTTCTGAACAGGGTTCGCACTCGTGGTTAATGCTGTAAACAAACCCGCACCGCTCATCAATCGCCTGGTCGTCGTCGGCCTGGGTCTGATCGGTGGTTCCTTCGCCAAAGGCCTGCGTGAAAGCGGCCTGTGCCGCGAAGTGGTCGGTGTCGACCTGGATGCTCAGTCGCGCAAGCAGGCTGTCGCCCTCGGCGTGGTCGACCGCTGCGAAGAGGATCTTGCCGTCGCCTGTGTCGGTGCCGACGTGATCCAGCTGGCGGTACCGATCCTGGCCATGGAAAAGCTGCTGGCCCGCCTGGCACCGCTCGACCTGGGGGCTGCGGTGATCACCGATGTCGGCAGCGCCAAGGGCAATGTGGTGCGTGCCGCGCGTGCCGTGTTCGGCGAGCGCCTGGCGCGTTTCGTGCCCGGCCATCCGATCGCAGGGTCCGAGCAGAGCGGTGTGGAGGCTTCCAATGCTGCACTGTTCCGTCGTCACAAGGTGATCCTCACGCCGCTCGTCGAAACCGACCCGGCAGCCCTGGCCCTGGTCGATCGCCTGTGGCGCGCGCTGGAGGCCGATGTCGAGCACATGCCAGTCGAGCGCCATGACGAAGTCCTGGCGGCCACCAGCCACCTTCCGCACCTGCTGGCGTTCGGCCTGGTGGATTCGCTGGCCAAACGCAATGAAAACCTCGACATCTTCCGGTACGCTGCGGGAGGGTTCCGCGATTTCACGAGAATCGCCGGCAGCGACCCGATCATGTGGCATGACATCTTCCTCGCCAATCGCGACGCTGTCCTGCGCACGCTGGATACATTTCGCAGCGATCTCGACGCCTTGCGCGACGCGGTCGATGCAGGGGACGGGCACCAGTTGCTGGGTGTGTTCACCCGTGCTCGGGTCGCCCGCGAGCATTTCAGTAAAATCCTGGCCCGCCGGGCCTATGTGGACGCTATGAACGCCAACGACCTGATCTTCCTGGCCCAACCTGGTGGCCGCGTGTCCGGACGGATTCGCGTACCGGGCGACAAATCGATTTCTCACCGCTCGATCATGCTCGGCTCGCTGGCCGAGGGCACCACTGAAGTCGAAGGCTTCCTCGAGGGCGAAGACGCCCTGGCGACCTTGCAAGCCTTCCGCGACATGGGTGTGGTTATCGAGGGGCCTCACCACGGCCGCGTCACCATTCATGGTGTCGGCCTGCACGGCCTGAAGCCGCCACCTGGTCCGATCTACCTGGGTAACTCCGGCACTTCGATGCGCCTGCTTTCGGGCCTGTTGGCCGCGCAGCCGTTCGACGTGACCATGACCGGCGACGCCTCGCTGTCCAAGCGCCCGATGAATCGCGTGGCCAATCCGTTGCGCGAGATGGGCGCCGTGGTCGAGACCGGTCCCGAGGGGCGCCCACCGCTGACCATTCGCGGTGGCCAGAAGCTCAAGGCGCTGAACTACACCCTGCCGATGGCCAGTGCCCAGGTTAAGTCCTGCCTGCTGCTGGCTGGCCTGTACGCCGAAGGCACTACCACTGTCACCGAGCCGGCACCGACCCGTGATCACACCGAGCGCATGCTGCGCGGCTTCGGCTACAGCGTGCAGAGCAATGGCCCTGTCGCCTCGCTGCAGTCCGGCGGCAAGCTGACTGCCACTCGGATCGAAGTGCCAGCCGATATCTCGTCTTCGGCCTTCTTCCTGGTCGCAGCGTCCATCGCCGAAGGTTCGGAGCTGGTGCTTGAGCACGTCGGCATCAACCCGACCCGCACCGGCGTGATCGACATCCTGCGCCTGATGGGTGGCGACATCACCCTGGAGAACCAGCGTGAAGTCGGTGGCGAGCCTGTCGCCGACCTGCGCGTGCGTGGCGCGAAACTCAAGGGTATCGAGATTCCGGAAGAGCTGGTGCCGCTGGCCATCGACGAATTCCCGGTGCTCTTTGTCGCTGCGGCCTGCGCCGAGGGGCGTACCGTGCTGCGCGGCGCCGAGGAGCTGCGAGTCAAGGAGTCGGACCGTATCCAGGTCATGGCTGATGGCCTGATCGCCCTGGGCGTGAAGTGCGAGCCGACCCCGGACGGCATCATCATCGATGGCGGCCAGATCGGTGGCGGTGAAGTCCATGGTCACGGTGATCACCGTATCTCCATGGCCTTCAGCATCGCCTCGCTGCGTGCCAGTGCGCCGATTCGCATTCACGACTGCGCCAACGTCGCCACTTCCTTCCCCAACTTCCTGGCGCTTTGCGCCGAAGTCGGCATTCGTGTGGCGCAAGAGGGCAAGTCGTGAATTCGCAGGCGCCGGTCATCACCATCGACGGGCCAAGCGGCTCGGGCAAGGGCACGGTCGCTGGCCTACTGGCACGCGAGCTTGGCTGGCGGCTGCTGGATTCCGGAGCGTTGTATCGCCTGCTGGCGTTCAACGCCTCGAACCATGGCGTCGACCTGACCAACGAAGAGTTGCTCAAGGCGCTTGCCGCCCACCTGGACGTGCAGTTCATCGCTGCCGAGCCGGGCAAGCTGCAGCAGATCATTCTCGAGGGCGAGGATGTCAGCAATGTCATCCGTACCGAAACGGTAGGGGCGGGCGCCTCGATGGTCGCTTCTCTGCCAGCGGTGCGCGAGGCGCTGCTGCAGCGCCAGCGCGCCTTCCGCGAGGCGCCGGGTTTGATCGCCGACGGTCGTGACATGGGCACCGTGGTGTTTCCCGATGCGCCACTGAAGGTGTTTCTCACTGCCAGTGCCGAGGAACGCGCCCGCCGCCGTTACCTGCAGTTGAAGGGCAAAGGCGAAGATGTTAGTCTGTCGAGTCTGCTAGATGAGATTCGTGCGCGCGATGAGCGCGACACCCAGCGCGCAGTGGCCCCGCTCAAGCCGGCGGCCGATGCAATCCAGCTGGACTCTACCGAGTTGTCCATCGAGCAGGTGCTGCAACGGATCAGAAGCGAGCTCGCATTGCGCGACCTGCTCTGATCGCCAGGAAAGCAGGCAGGGGCACCAGTCAACGTCCTGCCCGCTTTCCTTTACTTAAACGAAACCCACATTGTCTGGAATGTGGCGATGGGCGTCTGTCTCGCCCGAATTTACAGGAATTAAAATGAGCGAAAGCTTTGCAGAACTCTTTGAAGAAAGCCTGAAAACCCTCAATCTTCAGCCGGGCGCAATCATCACCGGTATCGTTGTCGACATCGACGGCGACTGGGTTACCGTTCACGCTGGTCTGAAGTCCGAGGGCGTCATCCCGCTCGAGCAGTTCTACAACGAAGCTGGCGAGCTGACCATCAAGGTCGGTGACGAAGTTCACGTTGCGCTGGACGCGGTCGAAGACGGCTTTGGCGAAACCAAGCTGTCCCGTGAAAAAGCCAAGCGCGCCGAGTGCTGGATTGTTCTGGAAGCTGCTTTCGCTGCCGAAGAAGTGGTCAAGGGCGTTATCAACGGTAAGGTTAAGGGCGGCTTCACTGTCGACGTTAACGGCATCCGTGCGTTCCTGCCGGGCTCCCTGGTTGATGTCCGCCCAGTGCGCGACACCACCCACCTGGAAGGCAAAGAGCTGGAATTCAAGGTCATCAAGCTGGACCAGAAGCGCAACAACGTTGTCGTTTCCCGTCGCAGCGTGCTGGAAGCCGAGAACAGCGCCGAGCGCGAAGCCCTGCTGGAAACCCTGCAGGAAGGCCAACAGGTCAAAGGTATCGTCAAGAACCTCACCGACTACGGCGCCTTCGTGGACCTGGGCGGTATCGACGGCCTGCTGCACATCACCGACATGGCCTGGAAGCGCATCAAGCACCCGTCGGAAATCGTCAACGTTGGTGACGAAGTCGACGTTCGCGTTCTGAAGTTCGACCGTGAGCGCAACCGCGTTTCGCTGGGTCTGAAGCAGATGGGCGAAGATCCGTGGGTTGCTATCACTTCCCGCTACCCAGAAGGTACTCGTGTTACCGCTCGCGTCACCAACCTGACCGACTACGGCTGCTTCGCCGAGCTGGAAGAGGGTGTCGAAGGCCTGGTACACGTTTCCGAAATGGACTGGACCAACAAGAACATCCACCCGTCGAAAGTCGTTCAGGTTGGCGACGAAGTGGAAGTCATGGTTCTGGACATCGACGAAGAGCGTCGTCGTATCTCCCTGGGTATCAAGCAGTGCAAATCCAACCCATGGGAAGACTTCTCCGGCCAGTTCAACAAGGGTGACAAGATCACCGGTACCATCAAGTCGATCACCGACTTCGGTATCTTCATCGGCCTGGACGGCGGCATCGATGGTCTGGTTCACCTGTCCGACATTTCCTGGAACGAAACCGGCGAAGAAGCCGTACGTCGTTTCAAGAAGGGCGACGAGCTGGAAACCGTCATCCTGTCGGTTGATCCAGAGCGCGAGCGCATCTCCCTGGGCATCAAGCAGCTGGAAGACGATCCGTTCTCCAACTTCGTTGCTGTCAACGACAAGGGTGCAATCGTCAAGGGCATCGTGAAGGAAGTTGACGCCAAGGGCGCCATCGTCACTCTGGCCGACGACATCGAAGCTACTCTGAAAGCTTCCGAAATCAGCCGTGACCGCGTTGAAGACGCGCGTAACGTCCTGAAGGAAGGCGAAGAGATCGAAGCCAAGATCATCAGCGTTGACCGCAAGTCCCGCGTCATCAGCCTGTCCATCAAGTCGAAGGACGACGCTGAAGAGCGCGAAGCTATCCAGAGCCTGAAAAACACTGCTCCGGAAGCTGCTGCCGACACCACCATGGCTGCGCTGCTGCGCGAAGCAATGGCCAAGCAGAACTGAGTTCTGTTTGATCGGTAAAAAAGGGCGACCCTCGGGTCGCCCTTTTTTATGCCTTTGATTTCTCTCCCTTCCACAGAGCCTTACCGCTGCGGCGTTCCTGTCGGTGTTGGCCTAGGGTCAGTGTCATGTGCAGATCTTGAATTTTTTTATCAAGTCAAGATGCACCCTGTTCAAATCCCTCCAAGCGTGCTACAAACTGGTTAAGCAATGATCTAGCTGCTTGATAACGAAGGGAAAAATATGACGAAGTCGGAGCTGATCGAACGTATTGTCACCCATCAGGGGTTGCTCTCGTCCAAGGATGTAGAGTTGGCCATCAAGACCATGCTTGAACAGATGTCCCAATGCCTGGCGACCGGGGATCGCATCGAGATCCGTGGCTTTGGCAGCTTTTCTCTGCATTATCGTGCGCCTCGGGTTGGGCGTAATCCTAAGACTGGGCAGTCGGTGAGTCTTGAGGGCAAATTCGTTCCGCATTTCAAGCCGGGTAAAGAGCTGCGCGACCGGGTTAATGAAGAAGAACACGAACATCCTTGAGCGATGAAGGAGCAATCTGATGCGTAACTTCAAGCGCGCGCTGGGGGCGTTGTTCGTGCTGCTGTTGGCGGCTGTTGTGTTGTTCTTCGTGCTAGAGAACCAACAGGCCGTAGCGCTGGTGCTGTTTGGCTGGTCGGCGCCGGCGGTGCCTGTGGCCGTGCCGGTGATCGCGGCACTGGTGTTGGGGTTGGCGGTAGGTCCATTGCTGGGCGCCTACGGTGTGCAGCGCAGCAAGCGCAAGATTCGTGCATCGGCGCGGCAGGCGACAATGAGCGTTAATTGAGGCGAATTCCTATGCTTCATCAGGAAGTGTTCACCTGTGCGTCTGGTGCTGGAAATGAAGTAATAGCGGCTTCATTTTCAGTCCAGCTTGAGCGCGCAGTCGTATGAAATTTCCGTCCCTTTCTCACCATGGTGACGCCCGCAGCGTAACCGGTTCCTGCCACCAGCTTCACCTCGATCCGCTCACCAGTCTTTTGGTCGACTGTGGGCTCGAACAGGGGCGCGACGCTCCGCTTGGTGGGGAACCTACACCCATCGGCTTCGACATTACCGGCATCCAGGTGCTCATCATCACTCACGTTCATCTGGATCATGTCGGGCGTATCCCTGCGCTCCTAGCTGCGGGATTTCGCGGTCCCATCATCTGTAGTGAGCCTTCTGCCCGCCTACTGCCGCTGTTGCTCGAAGATGCCTACAAGCTGGGTATCAGTGCTGATCCTGACCAGATTGATCGCTACCTGGCGCTTTTGCAGCGACTGATCGTGGCGGTGCCGTTCGAGCAATGGCATACAGTTGTCGGGCGGGAGGGGGTAGTTTGCGCCATTCGTTTGCAGCGCGCTGGCCATCTGTTGGGGGCTGCCTATGTGGAGTGTGATGTGCGCTGCCCGGGTGACGAGACAAGTTCACGCATTGTTTTTTCAGGTGACCTGGGCACCCCGTGCAATCCATTGTTGCGCCCTGTGCAACCACCTGAGCGCGCCGATATCCTGATTTTAAAGGCGGGGAACTAAATTGGTGATTTACCTCTCTACTTCCGACTGATTTTTTTGAGTAGTCCCCAGACGCGATCGCAAAACGCCAGCTACGCTTTAATCTAGAGCCTGCAGATTTTCGCAGTGGCATTAAACCTGAGGTAGAGGGATTCGGTCAGACCCGAGGAAAACAGAATAAATGCACGATCGAAGTGAATATGTAGTAAATAGCCAGGGCACCAAAGTTGATTGGCTTGATGGTGTTTGGAAGCGCAAGCTCATAGTCATCGTAACCACACTTATTGTTTCAGGCGCGGCGTTTATCTACGGGCAACTAGCAACCCCGCTGTACGTGGCGAAAGTTTTTGTGCAGCCTCCGACGCAGAATGATATTGCGCCACTTAATTATGGGCGAGGAGGCAAGACGGGGCTGAATGCCTTGGCGGTGAAAGAGGTTTATGATGTTTATCTGCGTAACCTTCAGTCTGAGTCCTTGCGTAGGAGGTTTTTCGAGAATGTATACCTTGCGGGCATGAAGGGGGGGGCGCGTTCGGGATCGCAGGATGAGCGCTACGAGAATTTCCAGAAGACGCTTTCGATTGCGCTAGCTTCGAATGATGACCCTTCTCGTTACGCAGTTGCCATGGATTCATCTGATCCCCGCTTGGCTGCTGAATGGGTCGTTCAATACGCTGAGATGGCGGGGCGTCTTGCGCAACACCAGGTGTTGCAAGACGTCAAGGCGGACGCCTTGGTAAAGGCGCGCAATCTCGAGAGTGGGATTGTTTCTGATCTCGAGGGTGCGAGGATGGAGCGTGAGGATCGAATAGTTCAGTTGAAAGAGGCGCTGCGGGTGGCGCGCTCGGTAGGCCTGCGGAAGCCGCCGGTCATCTCCAGCAGCCTGTCGAAAGAGGTGTCAGGTGCGATGGACGGCTCCTTGATGTATATGCGCGGAACAGAGGCGCTTGAGGCTGAGATCGATAACTTGACCAAGCGCGCGTCGGATGAGCCCTTTATACGAAACTTGCGGCCTCGGCAAAAGATTGTGGAGTTCTACCGCTCACTCGAAATAAATGTCGATGGGCTGCGGGTTTATCGACAGGATGGGGTGGCCGAATTGCCCGACTTGCCAGTGAAGCCGAAAAAGGTATGGCTCTTTGTGCTTGGTCTGGTCGCCGGAGCTGCCCTGGGTGTCGTGATCGCGATGGCGCACATGGTCGTCGGGCAGCGAAAACTTCGCGCGCGCCTATGATCAGGTGGGGCGGCCAGGTGACTGGCTTCTTGGGTGGGCAGCTGTCACAATGCCGTCCTCATCGTCATTTTTGGACAAGGATGTTGTATCGGTCATGACCAAGTGTTCCTATCTCATGACAAGCTGCCTGCGAGGCGGGGAGCCTTTGCAGAGTTGGTGCCATGATTATACTCTTTTCGGCTCAAGAACCCGATTTTCCGGTGCTTCTCGTGCGTTGATTAATCTTGCAAATTCGACAGGCGTGATGCTGTGGCACTACGAAAATTCTAGTGCTTTCTCAGCCGATGTTGATATCTCATTGCTGTATCTTGCCCTGTGAGCTGCTGCGCTACCTGCAAGCGTTTATTGGGCGGGTGGCAATACCTCGCGTGCTATTCTGTCAACCAATCTCAGGGCTGGCCTTCGCTCAGGTCGTGTCTGCGCCAGCGCATGCCTGGCGAGCTCGCACGGATGTGGCGATCAGCGTGGGGCTGGGTTGGAGTGGTCTGCGTGGTGGGCGGGCATGGCAAAAGTTGCTTGAGTGAAAATAATTTGTATCGAGTTTTTATTTGGAGAATGGAATAATAAAATGCGCAGTCAGTCAGAGCGCTCGAATAAAGATGATGAGGTCGATATTTTCGAGCTGTTAAAGAAATTGTGGGGGCAGAGGCTGGTAATTATACTGGTTACGTTGGTAGTTACTGCGTTAGCGGCAGCCTATGCTTACTTTGCCACTCCAATATACGAAGCCAGGCTTTATAGTGATCCCCCCAGCAGGAATGATGTTTCTGCACTTAACTATGGTCGTGGTGGCGTGAGTGGCTTGTCGCTCGTTGAGCCAACTGATGTCTACTCTGTTTACTTGAGACACCTTCATTCAGAGTCGTTGCGCCGTGATTTCTTTCGAGAGTACTACCTGCCCATGGTAACGTCGGGGGTGTCGCCGAGTTCGGTAGATACCTTGTATCGACGTTTTAATCAGATACTGAAAGTAGTGCCGGTGTCGGGAAGCACCAACCGGTTCTATGTGCTTAGCCAGCTTTCGGATCCTGTTCAGGCTGTCGAGTGGGTCACACGCTATGCGGGGATGGCCGTTGATCGCGCAAAGCAGGAAATTCTCAAGGGCGCCCATGGAGAGGCGCAAGCGAAGGCTGACAGTCTTGAGCGTGAAATTGCAGCTCAGCGAGAAACCGTTCAGTTGCAGCGTAAGGATAGAATCGCTCAGTTGACTGAGGCATTGCGTGTTGCGCGCTCCGTGAATTTAGAGAATCCCCCCATCATTTCAAATAACCTCTCCAGTGAAATGGAGGGCTCATTGATGTACATGCGTGGCGCCAAGGCGCTGGAAGCGGAGTTGAGCAACCTTCGTGACCGTGGTTCTGATGACCCATTCATTGCCGGTTTACGCGCCAAACAAGAGTCTTTGAAGTTCTACCGTGGGCTCGAGGTGTTGCCACAGGCCTTCGATGTGTTCTGGCAGGATGGGTTGGCGGAATCTCCAGACACTCCACTCAACCCGCGGAAAGCGATGATAATCGTCTTCGGTATCCTCGCTGGGTTGGCGCTGGGTGTGTTGGTGGCGTTGGCTTTGCTCGCCAGAAAGCGATAAGCACGCACTTCTGCGGGAGCGGGCGGGCAATTCGTGGGGCCGAAACCTTGCGCTACCAACCAAGCTAGGGGTAGCGCATGAGGTTTCATGATCGCTACGTTCAGAGCGGCACAGTGTCTGAGGTTTGAGTGGTGTAAACCCCGTTCTTCAGATCAATCAATGGGCGTATCAAAAACTGACCCACCAGCGCGGGAGTATAATTGACGGTCCCGTAATTGCTACGGATATAGCTTTCGGTGGCGGCTACCAGGCCGGTGTCTAGGGCCTGTTGATTATAGTAGAGCATACCCTCCGTCGGGCTGTGCGCCAGGTTGAAAAACTGGCCGATCATCAGGCGATCAGCGCCGGTCTCTGTCCAGCCTTTTGCGTTGGCATTGACAGGGTAAATGTTGGTGAATTCGGGTGCTGCAATCATTTCGGAAACGCTCAGGCGGTGTCCGCTGGCGTTTTCATAGGCGACATTGTAGTCCGGGTCCTGGACTTCCCAAGCGCCGGTTTCGGGGTTCATGACTTCGATGAAGACATGACCCATCAAGGAGCCGGAATAGCGGGAAAATAAATAGATTGTTCTGGAGCGTATTCCGAGATTCTGTAGCAGTGCCTGCATGACTGTCGCGCGATTACCGCATAGAAGTTCCGGGCGAGTCGCTGTCGTATCGCCAGAGGCAATACGGTACAGTTGATCCATCACGTAAATATGATCGTTGCCGTGGGCTTGGTTCCATGTGCCTTCGCCGTGGTCGGAGTTCTTGTGGATGTATTCTCTTACTGCATCTGTTATCGGCAAGTTCAGCGAGTTGGCGTAGGATTTGATCAGGATGCTGGCTAGATCTGCCTTGCATTCCGCGGGGAGTAACAGACACTGCAAAAAAACTAACGCTGATAGTACTTTCATTGACCGTCCGTGTTGAAGATTGCTATTGCTTGCGAAATCATGGCGCCGCTTGAGAGGGCGTTATGGTATCGGGTGTACTTTCTGCTGTCAGCTGTCTTTCGGTGGGCAAGGGAATTTTTTTGAAAAATCAATTCCATATGTGTCGCCAGTCGCATTGTTCGATGGGTTCTGTAATCTACATTTGTAGGCAGATAGGCGACACAGGGCAGGTTTTCTATGCATTTTTGAGTATTTTTGCTTGGTGTGTGGTTTTTCGCTATGAAGGTTTCCGAATGCCTAGTGGCTTTTCGGGTGTAGGCCGTTCGATCATGAGTGCCCTCTGCGCGGCCATGTCTTCAGGCGGCAATTGGTTGTCGCGTTAGCTGCTCTTTCGTATCATTGGCCTTTCCTTTGCTGAAGGGGCGGTCGATGGCCAGGGCAGCTCGCCGCTGGGAAGCTGTCAAAGTGCAGGGGCTTGAGGAGTAGTTCGATGTCGAAATACAGTCAGGCATCGCGGAGATGCCTGTGCACTATTGAAATCTGGTCGGAGTCCCTGGTTTTCTGGGGGCGAGGTTAGTTATGAGTAATGCGTTTAACGCAGCGGCTCTTCTGGTTAATAAACTCATGACGTTTGCCTTGCTGTTCTTATTGGCAAAGTTATTGGGGGTTTCTGATTATGGTGTCTTTTCCTATTATTATGTAGTCATTACAGGGATTGCTTCCGTGGTTGGGGAAGGGGCCGCAATCGCGCTTTCCAGGTATGGTATTGCTCAAAGGGTGTCAGGTAATCAATGCCTGTTGTTGAGCATTGTTTTGCTGATGGCAGTGAGTGCTGGATTGTTGGGGATTACTGCCGCATGGCTGTTTCCTTACCAGGGGGCGCAAGCATCTTTCGAGTGGTCAGCGATGCCTTGGTGGGCATTTCTCTTTGCGTCATCCACTGTGTTCAACGTTGCGCTGACCGGTCTGATGTTTTCGTTGGGCGGAGTCAGGCGATGGCCGCTCGTTCAATTGGCTCAGGGGGGCGTTGGTTTCGTGCTGGTGGGTGCTGTTGCGCTGGCGGGCGCTTCGCCGGTCACGGTGCTGTCGGTATTATCGATGATGCCGCTATTTGCGCCGGCTTACGGTGCATGGGCTATATTGCGGGCGCATCGTGCTGAAGCCTGCCATCCCGTGACTGTGGTATCGCTCAAAGCGTTCTTGCAGAAATCAGGTATTTTTGCAATCTGGGGCGGAATGTTGTTTGGTGCGCCCGTGCATGTCATTTGCATGATTATCTTTGGCAAGGCAGCCGTGTCGATGGAGGAGGTGGGATACTTCAACCTCTTCTTCTTGTTTTATGTGCTGGTAACGGTGGTGCCTGCCTCGCTAAGCCCCTACCTGATTGTACAGCTCATGCGCAAGGGTATGGGCAAGTCATCCAGCTATCTGGCCGCAGGAGCAATAGTGGCTGTAGTACTGCCTCTGGGTCTCTATGTCGCACAGGGTGTTTGGTTGTGCTTGTTGGGCGAGCATGTTTGCGCCCGTGGAGATCTCCTGCCCTACGCGTTGATTGCGGGTGGGCTTGGGCTGGTGGTGACGCAATTGGTGCAAGTGATGCACAGCGCGAATCAAAGCCGATTTGTAATGCTAGCGGGGCTGGTTTACGCACTTGCCTATTTTTCAGTCGTGTGCGCGTATGCGGTGCAGGGAGAGATGACGGCAAATCAGCAGTTCAGCGCGTTTGCATTGGCTCTGATCGCGCAGCTTCTGGTGCTGGGATGGCGATGGGCTTCTCGTACAGATGTCGCAGTTGGCCAGGGATGATTTGTAGGCGTTTTGCGTTAATGCCGGGATAAGGGCTGGAGGTGGGTAGTGATAGAAGTTGGGATTTTTGCATGTTTGCTAATGTGGTTGGGGGCACTGCTCTACTGTGTGTCTCTCAAGCGCTACCTGGTGTCGCTTTATCTCTTATGCTACTCGGTTCCTTTTTTGGCTCTCATGAGGGGGATGTGGGCAGAGCAGATCGTCTTGTGGCCTATTGGTAATTACACGTTTGATGTCAATGCCACAATCATTTTTCGTTTCACGCTCGTCTGGGGAATAGGGTTGGTGGGCTCGCTGGTGGCGTTGTTTTTTGTCAACTTGACCGAGCGCGTTAATCTGAAGGTATACGAAGAGCGTGCTGTCAGCGTCGAGTCGGTGCGCTACCTGGCTTGGTTTTTCTGTGGGGTATCGATTCTTTATATCGTTGCGCGGACATTGATGCCTGAGCAGGTATTCGCTGTGTTCACGGGGATCGAGTCATTTGCAGTTTGCTCTATCCTGGTATTTTTTGCCTATGCGTTACTCCGTGCTCGCGTTGGGTTGTTGCTGGTTTCATGGGGGCTGGCAATCGGCTATGCATATGCTAATACCCGGACAGGCGATCGCGACTTTGTCGTGCTGTTCGTCGGTATGATGCTGGGGAGTATTTTTTACTGGAGCCGATATATTTCGCTTAAGGCGCTGATGCTGATTGGTGTATTGGCGGTTGGCGTTCTCATGAGCGGTGTGTATATCTCAATGGTGAGGATGGATGTGCCGTTGACTGAGGAGAATATTGCCCAGTACCTGCTCTACAACTCTTGGAATGCTATTGTTTTGCCCATGGTTGATCAGCTTTCCAATCATTGGTATGGCGATCATCTGAGGTATGGTAAAACATATTTCGATATGGTTGTTTCGATGGCGCCCTCTCCCATCTATAGCTTCTTTGGCGCAATCAAACCCATTACCTTGGATAACCCGGCAGACTGGTACTATATCTACGGGCTGGGCGGGATGCATGCGGCAGGTGTCGGTTTCGAGAACTTTGGTTTGATGGGCGTGTTACTGGATGCGCTATTTAGCATGACGCTCTTGCTGCTGGTTGATCGACACAGTGAAGGACGATCCTATTTTCGGTATCTGCTTTACATGCTTCTGAGTGCGTCGATCATGCATTGGCTTTGGTATGGCGCGATGTATGTCTTGAACATGCTGATGTTTTTTGTCTTGCTGGTGATGCTTTTCAATGGGGGAAGGTTCTTGGGCCGCGTACTCAGGGCGGCCGCTCGTCAGGTCGCTGCAAACGGGCAGAGGAATGAGGGTTGCGTGTGATCTCTGGCTCAGCGCTGACAGTGCCAGAAGTCGCGGCTCGTTTCGAAGGGTGTATGGTATGCCATGCTGAGCCTGCAGATGTCTGTGGCGGTGCGCCAGAAGGTGTCGGTAGCGGGGCGTTCAGATTCTGTGTAGGGTTAGGCGCTGAAACAGATGAAAAATTCGGTGCGATAGCCTGTACGATGTATTCTGTCAGCGGTCAGGAGCCTTGAAACTGTGAATCCGTCGGTTTTCCAAGCGGTGAAGGTAGAGCTTTCAGTAGTGGATCTCGATGGATTGAGTGCTTTTTCTGGTTCGTACCAAAGATGAGTGTACGTGATTAACTTCTGGAAATAAAAATGCTCGAACTGAAAAATATCAAGCTCGCTGTGATCGGTCTGGGTTATGTCGGTCTCCCCTTGGCTGTTGAGTTCGGCAAACGCCGGAGCGTTGTGGGGTTTGATATCAATCTTTCCCGTATTGAGGCGCTGAGGGCAGGGCATGATGCCACCTTGGAAGTTGATGACGCAGAGCTCAAAAGTGCTGAGTATCTTTCGTATACTGCAAATGCCGCAGATCTCGAATCTTGTAACGTCTACATCGTAACAGTGCCGACGCCAATCGATGAGTACAAGCGTCCTGATCTGACGCCGCTGATCAAGGCCTCGAAGCTGATTGGCGAAGTACTGAAGCCGGATGATATCGTTATCTATGAGTCGACCGTTTACCCAGGGGCAACCGAAGAAGATTGTGTTCCGGTACTCGAGCAGTATTCTGGCTTAACGTTCAATGTCGACTTCTTTGCGGGCTACAGCCCGGAGCGTATCAATCCCGGAGATAAAGAGCATCGAGTAACAACCATCAAGAAAGTGACCGCCGGCTCGACGCCAGAGGCGGCGGACGTAGTCGACGCTTTGTATCAGGAAATCATTCTCGCCGGAACCCATAAGGCGAGCACGATCAAGGTGGCCGAAGCCGCAAAGGTTATCGAGAACACTCAGCGTGATTTGAATATTGCACTGATCAATGAGCTCGCCTTGATCTTCAACAAAATGGGTATCGACACTGAGGCCGTGCTGCAAGCCGCAGGCACCAAGTGGAATTTTCTGCCGTTCCGTCCAGGCCTTGTGGGCGGCCACTGTATCGGTGTGGATCCCTATTACCTCACTCATAAAGCTCAGAGCATCGGCTATCATCCCGAAATCATTTTGGCTGGCCGTCGGTTGAACGACGCGATGGGCGCTTACGTAGTGTCTCAGCTGGTCAAAGCCATGCTCAAGCGCCGGATTCACGTGGATGGCTCCCGGGTACTGATCATGGGACTCACCTTCAAGGAAAACTGCCCCGACCTGCGTAACACCAAGGTTGTCGATATCGTCAAGGAGTTGGCTGATTACAACATTGTCGCTGATATCTACGACCCTTGGGTGAGCGTAGCGGAGGCTGAGCACGAGTACGGTATTACCCCGGTGGTTTCCCCTGAGAATGGTGCCTATGACGGTATCATCCTGGCTGTTGCGCACGATCAGTTCAAGGCGATGGGCGACGAGCAGATTCGGGCTTTCGGAAAGCCGGAACACGTCCTTTACGATCTCAAGTACCTCCTTGCCGCAGAGGCCTCCGATCTGCGTCTATGAAGTGCGCTATGGCGCTGCAGATGATTGTCAGGAAACCTACTTGCATGGCGGAAATGATGAATAACTACGAAGTTGCAATGAATAAGCTCCAGCAAGAGCCTAAAAAATGGCTCGTTACGGGTGTTGCGGGGTTTATCGGCTCTAATTTGCTTGAAGCACTGCTGAAGCTGGATCAGCAGGTGGTGGGGCTTGATAACTTCGCTACCGGACATCAGCGCAATCTGGATGAAGTCAAAACTGAGGTTTCCCCGGCGCAATGGGCCCGCTTTACTTTCATCCAAGGCGATATCCGCAAGCTGGACGACTGCCACGCGGCCTGTGCGGGGGTCGACTTCGTCTTGCATCAGGCTGCATTGGGTTCAGTGCCGCGTTCGATCGCTGACCCGATCACCACCAACATGGCAAACATTGATGGTTTCCTCAATATGTTGGTGGCCGCGCGTGATGCAGGCGTCAAGAGCTTCACCTATGCCGCGAGCAGCTCTACGTATGGTGACCACCCGGGGCTGCCGAAAGTAGAGGATGTGATTGGCAAGCCGCTATCTCCTTACGCCGTAACCAAGTATGTGAATGAGTTGTATGCCGAGGTTTTCGCGCGAACCTACGGGTTTACCACCATCGGCCTGCGCTATTTCAATGTCTTCGGCAAGCGACAGGATCCGGATGGGGCATACGCTGCGGTCATTCCAAAATGGACGGCGGCGATGATCAGTGGCGATGATGTGTTCGTTAACGGCGACGGGCAGACCAGTCGTGATTTCTGTTTTATCGAGAACGTGATTCAGGCCAATCTGCTGGCTGCAGTGGCGGAAGACGAAAGGGCCCGCAACCAGAT
Organism: Pseudomonas sp. NY15374; assembly: GCF_048068255.1. NCBI lineage: Bacteria > Pseudomonadati > Pseudomonadota > Gammaproteobacteria > Pseudomonadales > Pseudomonadaceae > Pseudomonas > Pseudomonas sp. NY15374. The sequence goes on along the minus strand of NZ_JBLUPZ010000002.1, from coordinate 412,541 downwards.
CTACAACGTTGCCGTGAGCGGTCGAACAGACTTGAATCAGCTATTCAATGCCATCAAGAAGCACTTGGCTGGCAACGGCGTGATTTACCACAAAGAGCCTGTTTACCGGGATTTTCGAGTGGGCGATGTACGTCATTCACAGGCTGATATTGCAAAGGCGCGGGCCCTGTTGGGGTACCTTCCGCTATTCAATATCGATGAAGGTATCGCCAAGGCTATGCCCTGGTATGTTTCATATTTCAGAGATTGATAGGTCGTCGTTGGCAGGGGCTCACTGCTTTGGGCACTGCTCGGCTTCAGCTGCATGACGATCCCTCAGCGTGAGACAGGTTTGGAAGACTCATCGAAAGGACGTGTCGAGCTTCGATTCGGTTTTTTCTCCTGTTCTTTCTGGTCAGATCGCCGTTCGGCGACATTCCACACGAGCCGCGAAATGAATTCGGGCGTGGTGCTCATTCAAGGCCACCAACGCCCGGATGCGCGGCGCTGGTACTAAATGCAGGCTGCGGGTGCTGTAGAGCGGCGCACTGCAGTCGGGTTCTGAGAGGTCGTAGACATCATGTGTGGTTTCGCGGGGTTGATAACGCCAAGCACAGGCAACTTGGTCGAGCGTGTGGAGCACATGCTGGCGCCACTTTTTCATCGCGGGCCGGATGACCAAGGTACATGGACGGATGCATCGACCGGCCTGGCGCTTGGCCATCGGAGATTGGCGATTGTCGACCTGTCCGCGCATGGTCACCAACCCATGCATTCCGTCAGTGGGCGATACGTCATCATTTTCAATGGTGAAATCTACAACTTCGCCGACTTGCGCAAGGATATCGAGTCCGCAGGCAGTCATGTCGACTGGCGTGGCCACTCGGACACCGAGGTTTTGCTTGCAGCATTCGAGTTGTGGGGCATCGAGTCTTCGCTTGGTCGAGCGGTTGGCATGTTCGCCATCGCAGTATGGGATAAGCAGAATCAGGTGCTGACCCTGGCCAGGGACAGGATTGGTGAAAAGCCGCTTTACTATGGGCGCATCCATAACGAATTCTATTTCGCTTCCGAATTGAAGGCGATAAGAGCCCAGTGTTCCCAGCACCTCGAGATTGATCGCAATGTGCTCGCCGAATATATGCGCTTTGGCTACATTCCGGCGCCTCACTCGATCTATCAAGGACTTTACAAGCTGCAGCCCGGGCACATGCTTGAAGTTTCAGCTCAAGGTGTGGCTAATGAGCCACGTGCCTACTGGCAGCTTGACGCCGCTGTGGCCCAGGAGACACGAAGAGTATTTGAGCAGGCTAGCGATGATGAGGTACTGAATGAGGTTCATGACCGAGTCGCCGCAGCAGTGAAGTTGCAGTCTTTCTCTGATGTCCCTGTCGGTGCGTTTCTGTCGGGCGGCGTCGACTCAAGCCTTGTGGTGTCATTGATGCAAGCCCAGAGCTCCAGCCGGGTTCGCACGTTCACCATTGGTTTCGAGGAAGAAGCGTTCAATGAGGCGCCGTATGCTCGCGACGTCGCTGAGCATCTGGGTACCGACCACACGGAGATGTACGTCAAGGCGCTGGACGCCGCGGCTCTGATTCCGTTGCTGCCCAAGATATACGATGAGCCGTTCGCTGACTCCTCCCAGATCCCGACGACGTTGGTGTCCAAGCTGACCCGTGAGCATGTGACGGTAGCATTGACTGGCGATGGTGGAGATGAGCTTTTCGCCGGGTATCCTCGCTATCCGATCACTGCCGGGCTATGGAACAAGGTCAGCAAAATTCCTATGCCGTTGCGCCGCGCCGCTGGTTCGCTACTCGCGATGCCATCGGCGTCGGATTGGGACAAGGTCACGGGTATGTTACCAGCGCGTTATCAGCGCTCGATCAACGGGCGTCGAGTCAACCGTATGGGGCAGTTGATGAAGGCTCGCAGCCTGGGAGAGATGTATATCCGTCTGATGTCTCATTGGCAGCCCGAAGACAATCTGGTCATTGGCGGATCCTGTGGAGGATTCGACAGTTTTCCTGCCTATGACAATGGCAGCATTGCCGCCATGAGGCGCTGGGACGTCAATCAGTATTTGCCGGATGATCTGCTCGTGAAGGTGGATCGGGCTACGATGTATTCAAGCCTGGAGTCCAGAGCGCCGCTGCTCGATCACCGTGTTGCCGAGTTGGCATTCTCACTTCCTGAACATTTCCTTGTGCGTGAGAATGTCGGAAAGTGGTCGTTACGGAAGGTGCTGGATCGCTATGTGCCCAGGCAGTTGATCGAACGGCCCAAGGCGGGCTTTTCCATCCCGCTTGGGGATTGGCTGCGTGGGCCACTTCGGTCGTGGGCAGAGGACTTGCTGGACCCTTCGCGGCTGGCCAGTGAGGGTTATTTGGACACCGATAAAGTCAGCAGGATGTGGACTGAGCATCTTTTGGGTAAATTCGATCGAAGCGTGAACATCTGGAATGTTCTGATGTTCCAGGCTTGGCTCAGGGAAATACAGCTGCCTCAGCAATTCAAGGCGGCTGACGTTGGTAAGGAAGTATTCAATTGAAGATCGTGATCAATGCCTTTTCTGCCAGGTTGGGTGGCGGGCAGACCTATCTGGTAAACTTGCTCAAGCATATTCCGCAGCACGATAATCTTCGCATCATCGTGCTGGCCCCGGCCGATCTCAAGCTGCCAGAGCACCCGGCCATCAGTCGCTATGCGCCCAGCTATTCGCTGAACAATCCGTTGGTGCGTACCGCTTGGGAAAAGTTACTGCTGCCGTCCTATCTGCGCAAAGTGAAGGCCGATGTCCTGTTCTGCCCGGGTGGCGTGGTCGCCACCCGGGCACCGGTGGGTTGCAAAGTGGTGACCATGTTCCGCAACATGATCCCTTTCGATAAACGCGTGCTCGGTTATCTTCCATTCGGCTTGCAGCGCATTCGCAGCTGGCTTTTGTACCACACTATGCTTCGTAGCATGTCGGGTGCAGACCTCACGATCTTCATTTCCGATTTTGCGCGTGGCGTGATCGAGAATCTCGCGACTGTTCCGAACGCTGTGACCATTCCTCATGGCATTGGCGAGGAGTTCAGAACCTTCGACAAGCAGTTGCCTCGTCCCGGGCGCTTGCCAATCGAGTCTTACATGTTGTACGTGTCTCGTTTCGACGTGTACAAGCACCATTACGAAGTCGTGAGTGCCTATGCAAAACTCCCCGCCAAATATCGTGATCGGGTGCATCTGGCCTTGATTGGCGAGTCCGACATGCCCGGTGCAGAGCGGGTGCACGAACTGATCAATAACCTGGGGCTAGGCGAGCGTGTCATCATCTTGGGAGCAGTGCCCTATGCAGAGCTTCCAGCCTACTACCACCATGCCGAACTGGCATTGTTTGCTTCTTCGTGTGAAAACTGCCCGAACATCATGCTGGAAGCGTTGGGTGCCGGACGGCCAGTGCTGTCTTCCGACGTGATGCCGATGCCGGAGTTCGGTGCGCAAGCGGCTGCCTATTTTTCGCCTTTCGATGCCGATGACATCAATCGGGCGATGGTCACCGTATTGTCGGATTCAGATTACGCCCAACGCCTTGCCGATGCGGCTGCATTGCAATGCCAGAATTTCAACTGGTCCAAGACGGCAGCCTCGACCTGGGCGGAAATTTTTCAATTGGTGGCACATGCAAAATAATTCCCATGGCCAGCCGTTGAAGGTATTGGTGCTCAGTCAGTACTTCTGGCCCGAGTCATTCATCATCAATGATGTCGTGAGGCTGCTTCACGAGCAGGGTCACGAGGTGGTGGTCGCCACCGGAAAGCCCAATTATCCAGAGGGCCGTTTTTTCCCCGGCTACCGGTTCTGGGGCGTTCAGCACGAACGCTATCTTGAGAAAGTGGATGTGTTTCGTGTGCCTCTCTACGCCAGAGGCGAGGGCGGTGCCAGGAAGCTTGTGCTGAATTACCTGTCATTTGCCTTCATTGGTTTGTTTGCGTTTCCGTTCCTCTTGCGCAAGCGCAGGTTCGACGCGATTTTCGTCTTTGCCCCTTCTCCATTGACGCAGGTTATTCCGGCCATTGCCTTGAAGTGCATCAAGCGTGCGCAATTAACGGTCTGGGTGCAGGACCTGTGGCCAGAAAGCTTGGCGGCAACTGGCTACATCAAGAGCCCGCTGGCGCTGAAAGTGGCTGGTTGTTTCGTCAAAGGCATCTACGCCTTCTGTGACAAGCTATTCGTGCAGTCCAAGGCCTTTTTTGATCCGGTAGCGCGTTACGCACGACGTGACAAGATCGTGTGGTACCCCAACAGCATCGATGCCACCGAGGTCGCGCCTACAGCACAAGTGCCTGAAGAGTTGATACGGACGCTAGACGAGCATTTCTGCGTCGTATTCGCTGGCAATCTCGGCACTGCTCAGGCTCTGGATACGGTCGTGGATGCAGCCATCATGCTCAGTGATGAGCCTCAGATTCGCCTGGTCATGGTGGGAAGCGGTAGCAGACTCGGTTGGCTAAAGGAGCAGAAGGCCCTTCATGGGCTGGATAACCTGATTCTGCCTGGCCGTTTCCCGATGGATACAATGCCTCAGGTTTTCGAGCGCGCGGGAGCGTTGCTTGTTACCCTGAACGCCGATGAAATCTTCACCCAGACGATTCCCAGCAAGGTACAGGCTTACCTGGCGGCTGGTCGACCAATCATTGCCTGCTTGGATGGGGAAGGGGCGAGGGTGGTGGTGGACGCAGGGGCTGGCATGAGCACGCCGGCCGAGCAGGCCGAGCCATTGGCGCAAACCATTCGAAGAATGCGTTCAATCGGTGAGGACGAGCGTGAAAAAATGGGACGTGACGGCAGGGCCTATTTCGACGCTCATTTCGATATGCGTCATCAAGTTGAGTCTCTGGTAAAAATGCTTAAGATGTCCGGTGAACAGGAGTAATTATGCGGGTTTTGGTTCTTGGCGTTACCGGTATGCTGGGCAACGCGGTATTCAAGGTTTTCGACAACGACGATAACCACGAGGTATGGGGCACGCTGCGCAGTGCTTCGGCTCTGAAAAGCTTCTCGCAGGCTAGCCTTGACCGCTTGATCACCGGTGTCGACGTGCTCGATGCCCAGGCCTTGATCGCCGTGTTCGAACGCGTGCGTCCCGAAGTCGTCATCAATTGTGTCGGTCTGATCAAGCAATTGGCCGACGCCAAAGACCCTCTCACCGCCTTACCCATCAATTCCTTGTTGCCACACCAGCTTTCACGCCTGTGCGCGCTTGCCAATGCGCGGCTCATTCAGGTCAGTACCGATTGTGTCTTCTCCGGGCGGCAAGGGCACTATCTGGAGAGTGACACCTCTGACGCAGAAGATCTGTACGGCAAGTCCAAGTACATTGGCGAGCTTCATGATGCGCCGCATGCAATCACGTTGCGGACCTCGATCATTGGTCATGAGTTGAGCTCGAGCCAATCACTGGTTGACTGGTTTCTGTCCCAGGAGGGCGAGGTAAGAGGCTTCTCCAAAGCCATTTTCTCCGGGCTGCCGACGGTCGAACTGGCCCGCGTCATGAAAGATTACGTCTTGCCCCGGCCAGCCCTGAGTGGTTTGTACCATGTTGCGGCGCAACCGATTTCGAAGCTTGACTTGCTGCAGATCGTGGCGGCGCAGTATGGCAAGGACATCACCATCGTGCCGGATGACAAGCTGGTCATCGATCGATCGCTGGAGAGTGGTCGTTTCCGTGAGGCAACGGGTTACGAAGCTCCGCCATGGCCTGAGCTGATTCGAATCATGTGGGCAGGACGATAGTCGCTGTCCTGCGTAATTTGCTTGGATGCTGCTGTGCCCGTCGACTATCTCCCCAAGCGGCATGGCTCACGTTAATTGGAAAATTCGAACATGTTTGATAATAAAGTCTTGATGATCACTGGCGGTACTGGCTCGTTCGGCAATGCCGTGCTGAAGCGTTTCCTCGATACCAATGTACGAGAGATTCGTATTTTCAGCCGCGATGAGAAAAAGCAGGAGGACATGCGCATCGCGTTCGCCAATGAAAAGCTCAAGTTCTATATTGGCGACGTTCGTGACTACGATAGCCTCAGGCATGCCATGGTCGGCGTTGATTACATTTTCCACGCGGCGGCTTTGAAGCAGGTTCCGTCCTGCGAGTTCTACCCGATGGAGGCGGTTCGCACCAACGTGCAGGGCACGGAAAACGTACTTAACGCTGCCATTGCCAGCGGTGTTCAGCGTGTGGTGGTACTGTCGACCGACAAGGCCGTATACCCAATCAATGCCATGGGTATCTCCAAGGCCATGTCGGAAAAATTGATGGTTGCCAAATCGCGCATGATTCCGGTCGGCGGCACGGTAGTCTGCGCCACCCGTTACGGCAATGTCATGGCTTCGCGTGGCTCGGTGATTCCGCTGTTCATCGATCAAATGCGCTCCGGTGAGCCGCTGACCCTGACCGATCCCAACATGACGCGCTTCCTGATGTCGCTGGAAGACTCCGTGGATCTGGTACTGCACGCCTTCGAACATGGCCAGCAGGGAGATCTTTTCGTACAGAAAGCCCCGGCATCGACCGTGGGTGTACTGGCCCAGGCGCTCATCGAACTCTTCGCTCCCGACAGCAAACTTCGGGTTATCGGTACCCGTCACGGTGAAAAGCTCTACGAGTCGCTGGTCTCGCGTGAAGAGATGGCCAAGGCAGAAGACATGGGGCGCTACTATCGCGTGCCTGCGGATAACCGTGACCTCAACTACAAGAAGTATTTTGTCGAAGGGGAGGAGAAGATCTCCGAGCTGGACGACTATACCTCGCACAACACCGAGCGCCTGGATGTCGAAGGCGTGAAGCAGTTGCTCATGAAACTCGACTACATCAAGGAGCAACTGAATGCTTAAAGTCATGACGCTGGTCGGCACCCGCCCAGAACTCATCAAGATGAGCCGGGTCATCGCCGAGCTCGATCGACAGGTCCATCATGTGCTGGTCCATTCTGGACAGAACTACGATTACGAATTGAACCAAGTGTTCTTCGACGACCTGGAAATTCGTAAGCCCGATCATTTCCTGGGCGCTGCTGGCGAAACCGCGGCACAAACCATTGCTGAGGTCATCGCCAAGGCCGACCTGGTGTTTGAACTGGAGAAGCCGGACGCGCTGCTGCTTTATGGGGATACCAACACGTGCCTCTCGGTCATCGCGGCCAAGCGTCGTAAGATTCCTGTATTCCATATGGAAGCGGGCAACCGCTGCTTCGATCAGCGCGTGCCTGAAGAGTTGAACCGCAAGGTGCTCGATCACCTGTCGGACATCAACATGGTGCTGACCGAGCACGCGCGGCGGTACCTGATTGCAGAAGGGATCCGCCCGGAAACCATCATCAAGACCGGCTCGCACATGCATGAGGTGCTCGATCACTACATGCCGAAGATCAAGCGTTCTGATGTACTGGAGCGCAGCGGCCTGGAAGCGGGCAAGTTTTTCATCGTCAGCACCCACCGCGAAGAGAACGTCGACAGTCCGGAAAACCTGCGTGACTTGTTGACGACGTTGCGTGCGCTGGTGAGCGAGTACGGCTATCCGGTGATCGTGTCGACTCATCCACGGACTCGCAAGCGCCTAGAAAGCTTGGGCGAAAGCCTGGACGATCCGCTGATCCGTTTCGTGAAGCCCTTTGGCTTGCTCGATTACATCAGCCTGCAGATGTCTGCTTTCTGTGTGCTGTCTGACAGTGGCACCATCACCGAAGAAGCGTCGTTGCTGAACCTGCCTGCGGTGACATTGCGCAACGCGCATGAGCGTCCCGAGGGCATGGACGAGGGCACTCTGATCATGAGTGGTCTGAAAGCGGAGTCAGTACTTGCTGCGATCAAGGTGATCACCAGCCAGCATCAGGGTGAACGTCGCCTTATTCCAGTCGTTGCCGATTATGAGGGGGGGCCGGTATCGCAGCAGGTCGTGCGTGTGGTGTTGAGTTATACCGATTACATCAATCGCACCGTGTGGCGGAAACACTGAATGGGCGGCGTGACAAGGAGTGTCTTCCTCACCGGCGCAACCGGCTTTGTCGGCTCTGCGATTGCGCAACGCCTGGTGAGCGAAGGCTGCGCATTGATCTGTGCGGCACGAGACAAGACCGCCAGCCTGCCGCCCACGGCCCGTGTCGTGAACTGTGCTGACTTCACCGTCAACGATGGTTGGCAGGAGGCATTGGCGGAGGTGGATGTGGTCATTCACTCCGCCGCCCGGGTGCACGTGATGAACGATACCGAATCCGATCCCCTGGCAGCTTTTCGCAAGGTCAACGTCGAAGGCACGCTCAACCTGGCTAGGCAAGCTCTTGCAGCGGGGGTGAGGCGTTTCGTGTTCGTCAGCTCAATCAAGGTCAATGGAGAGGGCACGGAACTTGGGCGTCCTTATCGGGCGGACGATGTACCTGCCCCTGCCGATCCCTATGGCGTGTCGAAAATGGAGGCTGAGCAGGGCCTGCGTGAGCTCGCCGCGCAGAGCGATCTGGAGGTAGTGATCATACGCCCGGTATTGGTGTACGGCCCCGGTGTCAAAGCCAACTTCCTTGCCATGATGCGTTGGTTGGACAAAGGCGTGCCCTTGCCATTCGGTGCCATCGACAACCGTCGCAGCCTGGTTGCACTGGATAATCTCGTGGACCTGGTGCACACGTGCATGACACATGTGGCCGCCTCCAATCAGACATTCCTGGTCAGTGATGGTGAAGATCTGTCGACGACGGCGCTGCTGCGTCGTATGGCTAAGGCGCTGGGCAGGTCGGCGCGTCTGCTGCCGGTTCCCGCCTGGGTGCTCGTCACAGGGGCAAGATCGCTGGGCAAGGGCGCCTTGTCGCAACGCCTGTGTGGGTCGTTGCAGGTCGATATCGGCAAGACACGGGAGTTGCTTGGTTGGCAACCACCGGTTTCAGTCGATGCCGCGCTGCGGTCTGCTGCCAAGTACTATCAGGAAAACAACAAGAAATGATGCTTTTGTGGTGTCTTCCAGTGGCGCTGATCATGTCATTGCTGATGACGGCAGCGTTGCGTCGTTACGCGCTGGCGCGCAGTGTCATGGATGTTCCCAATGCGCGCAGCTCTCATACCGTGCCAACGCCTCGAGGCGGCGGTGTCGCCATCGTTCTGACTTTCCTGTTGGCAGTCATTGCGTTGATGTTGTCAGGCGACGAACAGATCAGGATGCTGACAGCGCTCGTTGGTGGTGGGGCATTGATTGCCATCATCGGTTTCATGGACGATCACGGGCACATTGCCGCAAGGTGGCGCCTGCTGGGGCACTTTGTAGCTGCAATCTGGATGCTGGCGTGGATTGGCGGGTTGCCTCCATTGTCGATTTTCGGGTGGACAGTGGACCTGGGTTGGTTGGGAGGCTTGCTGGCAACTGTGTACCTGGTCTGGTTGCTCAACCTTTACAACTTCATGGATGGTATTGATGGCATCGCCAGTGTTGAAGCCATTACTGCATGCCTCGGGGCCGCTCTTCTTTACTGGCTTGCCGGTTTCAATACAACGGCCCTGTTGCCTCTGCTTCTGGCTGCTGCGGTGGCGGGCTTCCTATGCTGGAATTTCCCACCGGCAAAGATCTTCATGGGGGATGCGGGCAGTGGCTTTATCGGGATAGTCCTGGGAGGCTTGTCGCTGCAAGCGGCCTGGGTTGTGCCACAGATGTTCTGGTGCTGGCTGATCCTGCTGGGTGTGTTTATCGTAGATGCCACATACACCCTGGTAAGGCGGCTGCTGCGCGGTGACAAGGTCTACGAGGCCCACCGCAGCCACGCTTATCAGTTTGCATCTCGCCAGTATGGCCGGCATTTACCGGTAACCCTGGCGGTCGTCGCGCTCAATGTGTGCTGGTTGCTGCCCGTGGCTTTATGTGTCATGCAGCTTGGCCTGGACGGGGTGCTTGGAGTGGTGATCGCTTATCTTCCTTTGATTGTCCTGGCAGTGCGTTACCGTGCAGGTGATCTGGAAGATCGGCGTTAGAGATTAATTAGGCGATGTGCCATCAGGTACATGAGGATGCCTAGAGGAGTTATGGATAAGGTGCGTACGAAACTGCTGGGTTTGCCACGTCGCCACAAGCGGCTGCTGCAAGTCATGACCGATATAGTGTTGATATGGGTTGCCTTGTGGCTTGCATTTGCGGTCCGTCTCGGTCTGGATGAGATGGCTAACCCACTCATCGACCACACTTGGCTATTCATCTGTGCGCCAGTTGTATCGATACCGCTGTTCATCCGTTTTGGCCTGTACCGTGCTGTCATGCGCTACTTCGGCAATGATGCATTGATCGCAATCATCAAGGCCGTCACGCTGTCCGCGTTGATCCTTGGGTTCATCATCTATTGGGCGGGCAATCACCAGAACGTCGTGCCGCGTTCGATCACCTTCAACTATTGGTGGTTGAGCCTGATCATGGTTGGCGGGTTGCGCCTGGGAATGCGTCAGTATTTCCTGGGCGACTGGTTTACTGCCGCGGTTCAGCATGTTCCATTCGCCAGCCGTGACGATGGTTTGCCAAAAGTGGCTGTCTACGGTGCAGGCGCGGCCGGTAATCAGCTGGTCGCGGCGCTGCGCATGGACAAGGCCATGCGTCCGGTTGCCTTTATCGATGATGATGCCAGTATCACCGACAGGGTCATTGCCGGGCTCCAGGTGTACCACCCGGAGAGGCTGCAGCGCATGATCGATGTGACCGGGGCTCAAGAGATTCTCTTGGCCATCCCCTCGTCGACACGTACCCGCCGCCGCGAAATACTCAACTTCCTCGAAAATTTCCCGCTGCATGTGCGGAGTGTGCCGGGCTTCATGGACCTCGCCAGTGGCAAGGTCAAGGTTGATGATATCCAGGAAGTCGATATCGCTGATTTGTTAGGGCGCGACGCGGTGCCAGCACAAAATGATCTGCTGGAACACTGTATTGTCGATCAGGTTGTTCTGGTTACCGGCGCAGGTGGATCAATCGGTTCGGAGCTGTGCCGGCAGATTCTTGGTCAGCTGCCCAAGACGCTGCTGCTTTTCGACCACAGCGAGTTCAACCTCTACAGCATACTTTCGGAACTGGAGCAGCGCGTAGCTCGCGAGTCGTTACCTATTCGCCTGATTTCAATTCTCGGCTCTGTGCGTAATCAGACGCAGATGCTCGATATCATGAAAACCTGGCGTGTCGATACCGTCTATCATGCTGCCGCCTACAAGCATGTGCCGATGGTCGAACACAATATCGCAGAAGGTTTGTTGAACAATGTGATCGGTACGCTGCATACCGCCCAAGCTGCCTTGCAGGCCGGAGTAGCAAACTTCGTGCTGATCTCCACGGACAAAGCAGTACGGCCTACCAACGTGATGGGTAGCACCAAGCGTCTTGCCGAGATGACCTTGCAGGCCCTTAGCCGGGAGCTGGCACCTGTGCTGTTCGGTGATGCCAGCAATGTTTCGCAGGTCAACAAGACCCGCTTCACCATGGTTCGCTTTGGAAATGTTCTCGGTTCATCGGGTTCGGTGATCCCGTTGTTCCACAAACAGATAAAAGCGGGAGGACCGCTGACCGTTACACACCCAAAGATTACCCGTTATTTCATGACCATTCCTGAAGCGGCGCAGTTAGTGATTCAGGCCGGTTCGATGGGTAAGGGCGGGGATGTATTCGTTCTCGACATGGGCGAGCCAGTACGGATTGTCGAACTGGCCGAAAAGATGATTCATCTCTCCGGCTTCAGTGTTCGCTCCGAACGTAACCCCACCGGTGATATTGCCATTGAGTTTACCGGGTTGCGTCCTGGCGAGAAGCTTTATGAGGAATTGCTGATCGGCGACAATGTGATCGCTACACGGCATCCTATGATCATGAGTGCAAACGAGGATTTCATTCCATGGGACTCGCTCAAAACAGCCTTGGACCAATTGCTTGATGCTGCGGCTGGCGACGATTTCGTGCGTGTGCGCCAGCTGCTGCGCGAAACGGTAATCGGCTATGCACCTGAAGGTGAAATCGTCGACTGGATTTACCAGCAGCGCCGACTAGAGCCTTGATGCTCTCAAGGCTGGTGCTGGTGATCGCTCCGGCATTGCGTCTCTTCCGGCCCGTCGACCTGCCCGCAGGCGTTGTGCGGAGCGGTTGTTGTTTTGTCGACATTGACAATTGAATAGTGATGTTGCGCTAGGCCGATTGTGGACGCGGGTCTACTGCGTGGCAGGCCTCTGATTGCGAGCAGCTTTCGGTGGAGGTGGTGGAGCGCGGCTATGCCTGGCTGGATACCGGTACCTACGATTCTCTGCTTGAGGCCAGTGGCTACATTGCAACTATCGAGCGCCGCCAGGGGCTCAAGGTCGCGTGCCCGGAGAAGGTTGCCAGCCGTCAGTGCTGGACCGGCTCCGAACAACTGGCAAAGTTGGCGGCACCGTTTACCAAGAATGGCTATGGGCAGTACCTGCAACGGGTTCTGCGCGACACGATCTTCTGAGCTTGAAGGTTATCTGCACGCCTGTTGTGGGATGTTTTACCCAGCAGGCGTGCAACATGCTGTGACGTCTAATCCGGTTACCATTTCCTGGGGAATCGGGCTGGGCGGGTGACCTGTGAACCGCTAATTTGACGTGGCAGCCGAGGAAACCGCTGCGCAAAAACGCCATTCACAGGAGTGACCACATGCGTAATACCGTACTCAATTATCTGCTGCCGCTGTTCGCGGGCTTCTCGTTTTCCGTCAGTGCTGCGCCGGCCATCACAAGCGCTCCAAAGGAGCCAGTACCGTTGGCGAGTCAGGTGCAGGGCTCCATCGCGTATCTGAACCTGAATACGGCCGATGCAGTGACTCTGCAGAAGGAGTTGAACGGGATCGGCAAGGCCAAGGCCGAGGCGATCGTAGCGTACCGTGAGGCGAATGGTCCCTTCGCTTCCGTGGACGAACTGCTGGAGATCAAAGGGATCGGCAGTGCCTTGCTGGAGCGTAATCGGGGCAAGCTGATGGTCGAGTAAGCCCTATTGGCCGGGGCAGCGTGTCTGTCCCGGCTTTTGTTCGTCGTCCATCAACGGTCTTTAACGTCCTTGGCATCAGCCTCGGCATTGCGCTCATGCACCTTGCGCAACTGCTCATCCGTCAACGGCAACTTCTTCGCCGTATCCCGCAGCATCATCAACCCGCCGACGATGGAGCCAAGGGCTATGATCAATATCAGCCAGGCATACCAAGGCATTGTCGTTCTCCAGTAGGTACTTGTACGATTTTCGAGCGATTGGCCACCCTATTGGTTCAATTATAGGAGTGCAGCCCAGCCGGGCCAATTCTGATGTCCCACGGCCCCCAAACCCCCGGCCACTTCGTTTACAATGCGCGCCGTTTACGACTTGCCAAGAGACCTGACCATGTCCGCCTGCCAGACGCCCCTGATCGTCGCCCTCGATTTCCCTACCCGTGAGGCCGCTCTGAAGCTGGCTGACCGGCTCGATCCGGCGCTGTGCCGGGTCAAGGTCGGCAAGGAGCTGTTCACCAGCAGCGCCTCGGGCATCGTCGAGACCCTCTGCGCGAAGGGCTTCGAGGTGTTCCTCGATCTGAAATTCCATGACATCCCCAACACCACGGCGATGGCGGTCAAAGCTGCTGCCGAGATGGGCGTGTGGATGGTCAACGTGCATTGCTCCGGCGGCCTGCGCATGATGTCGGCCTGCCGTGAAGAGTTGGCCAAGCGCAGCGGGCCGCAGCCGCTGCTAATCGGTGTCACCGTGCTGACCAGCATGGAGCGTGAGGACCTGGCAGGTATCGGCCTGGATATCGATCCACAGGAGCAGGTGTTGCGTCTGGCGGCGCTGGCGCAGAAGGCCGGTATGGATGGCCTGGTGTGCTCGGCGCTGGAAGCGCCGGCACTGAAAGCTGCGCATCCGGCGCTGCAATTGGTGACTCCGGGCATTCGGCCGGCGGGCAGCGCCCAGGATGACCAGCGCCGTATCCTTACGCCGCGCCAGGCGCTGGATGCTGGCTCCGACTACCTGGTAATCGGCCGTCCGATCAGCCAAGCGGCGGATCCGGCACTGGCGCTGGCGTCGGTTGTGGCCGAGATTCGCGGTTGATTCGATCCAGGGGCTGCCATGCAGCCCATCGCGGTACAAGGCCGCTCCCGCACGGAGCGGTCAGCTGTATCCGTTTTAGACCTTCAGCACCAGCTTGCCGAAGTTCTCCCCGCTGAACAGCTTGAGCAGCGTTTCCGGGAAGGTCTCCAGGCCTTCGACCACATCCTCCTTGCTCTTGACCTCGCCACTGGCCAACCAGCCAGCCATTTCCTGCGCAGCCTTGCCGTACTCCTTGACGTGGTCCATCACCACGAAGCCTTCCATGCGCGCGCGGTTCACCAGCAGCGACAGGTAGTTGGCTGGCCCTTTCACCGCCTCCTTGTTGTTGTACTGACTGATGGCGCCGCAGATCACCACGCGGGCCTTGAAATTCAGGCGGCTCAACACGGCGTCGAGAATGTCGCCACCGACGTTGTCGAAATACACATCCACGCCCTTGGGGCATTCGCGCTTGAGGCCGGCGAGCACGTCTTCGGCCTTGTAGTCGATGACACCGTCAAAGCCCAGTTCATCCTTGAGGTACTGGCACTTTTGCGTGCCGCCGGCGATCCCCACGACGTGGCAGCCCTTGAGCTTGGCGATCTGCCCGGCGATGCTGCCGACCGCGCCGGCAGCGCCGGAAATGACTACGGTCTCGCCGGCCTTGGGCTGGCCGACGTCAAGCAGGGCGAAGTAGGCGGTCATGCCGGTCATGCCCAGCGCAGACAGATAGCGGGGCAGGGGTGCCAAGCGCGGGTCGATCTTGTGCAGGCCCTGGGGCGTGCCGGTGAAGTAGTCCTGTACGCCAAGCGCGCCGCTGACATGGTCGCCGGGCTTGTAGTCCGGATGTTTGGAGGCGACGACTTCGCCGACGCCCAGCGCGCGCATCACCTCACCCAGGCCCACCGGCGGGATGTAGGACTTGCCTTCGTTCATCCAGCCGCGCATTGCCGGGTCCAGCGACAGGTAGAGGTTGCGCACTTGGATCTGGCCGTCGGTGGGTTCTGCGGCGGGGCCCTGCTGGTAGTCGAAATCTTCGCGGCGCACGGCACCGACGGGGCGTTTGGCGAGCAGGAAGCGGCGGTTGGTCTGGGTCATGGTATCTCTCCCTGTAGATGGCAAAGCCTGTTGATAGACCGTCGAGCCTTGCCAGGCAAGGTTGACCGGGTTGGCGAATGCCCGGTAATCCACCTCGATGATCTGGCTGGCAGCGCACAATCACTGCAAACGATGGTAGTCCAACCGTGCTTCTGATGATGCTGCCCAGCCGGGTGGTGCTCTGACTAGACTCAGTCTCTACTCGATCTCTGTGAAGCAGGAGCCTGTGATGAGCATGACTTTTTCCGGCCAGGTCGCCCTGGTCACCGGCGGCGCGGCAGGTATCGGCCGAGCCACGGCCCAGGCATTTGCCGCCGAGGGGCTTAAGGTGGTGGTGGCTGACCTCGACGTGGCCGGTGGCGAGGCAACCGTCGCACTGATTCGCGAAGCCGGTGGTGACGCGCTGTTCGTGGCCTGCGACGTGACCCGCGACAGCGATGTGCGCCAGCTGCACGAGAAGATCATCGACGTCTATGGTCGCCTGGACTACGCGTACAACAACGCCGGAATCGAGATCGAGAAGGGGCGTCTGGCCGAGGGTAGCGAGGCCGAGTTCGACGCGATCATGGGCGTCAACGTCAAGGGCGTTTGGTTGTGCATGAAATACCAGTTGCCGTTGCTGCTGGCCCAGGGCGGCGGTGCGATCGTCAACACAGCGTCGGTGGCCGGGCTGGGCGCCGCCCCCAAGATGAGCATCTATGCTGCGTCCAAGCACGCGGTGATCGGCCTGACCAAGTCGGCGGCCATCGAGTATGCGAAGAAAGGGATTCGGGTCAACGCGGTGTGCCCCGCAGTGATCGACACCGACATGTTCCGTCGCGCCTACGAGGCCGATCCGCGCAAGGCCGAGTTCGCCGCAGCGATGCACCCGGTCGGGCGCATCGGCAAGGTCGAGGAGATCGCCAGCGCAGTGCTTTATCTGTGCAGCGATGGGGCGAAGTTCACCACCGGCCATAGCCTGACCGTGGATGGCGGTGCCACGGCCATCTGATCGAGACGCGTGCCGAGACCAGCAACGCCACCACCACCGCGACGCAGCCCAGCAGCAGGGCTGCGCCGAACAACACCAGCGCCATGCGCGAGCCGAGGCGATCACTGAGCAGCCCGGTGAAGATCACCGGCAGGCTGAAACCCAGGTAAGCGAGCAGGAAGAAGCCGGCGCTGGCGCGGGTCTTCTCGTTGCCGGCGAGGGTGTTTACCGCCGCCAGCCCGCCAAGGTAGATGAAGCCATAACAGGCGCTGCTGGCAGCCACGGCACCTGCCAGTACCGCTGCCAACCTGCCGTTTTCCGCACCCCAGGCCAACAGGGCATAGCTCAGCGGCAGGATCGTCAGGCCGAGCAGAGTGGCGCGCACGCTTGCCAGGCGCCGAGCCAGCGGCTGGAACAGCACGCCGCAACTGATTACGCAGAAGGTGGAGAAGCCCGACCACTCGCTCAGCCCGTGCTGGCGCAGTACACCTGGCAGCAGCGCGATGACCAGCCCGGTGCAGGCCCAGGCCAGCAGGATCGCCAGGCCGTACGGCAGGCTGCCGGGCGGATAGCAGGGCAGGCGCAGCATGGCGCTGCGTTGTGTCGGACGACGGTCAGGCAGGCGCCACACCAGCAACAGGGCGACGGCGGCCAGCAGCAGTTGCAGATAGAAGCTACCCGGGCTCAGGCTCGGGCCACGCAACAGGAACAGACTGGTCAGTGCCGCGCCCAGTCCGAAGCCCAGCGAGGTGCTGGCGGTTACCCAATTGGCAGCCCGGGTACTGTCGGCGCCGCCCAGCAGTTCTCCCATGTAGGCGGTCGCGGTGGTGGTCGCCAAGGCCGTACCGATGCCCATCAGCAGGCGGGTCAGGGCGAGGGTTTCGAGGCCGGGTGCGAGCAGGACGAGGGTTGTGGCCAGCATCGACAGTAGCAGTGCGGCCATGATCAATGGGCGGCGGCCGACCCGGTCCGCCAAGCCGCCGAAGGCCAGCAGCACGGGAAGCACACCCAGCACATAGCTGGAAAACGCCAGGGCGGTAGCGGCGGCGCCGTATCCGGACAGGTCGGCGTACGTGGTGTAGAGCGGGGCCTGCAGGTTCACGGCGAGGGTGATCAGGCACAGGGCAAATGCCAGGCGGGCGGGCATGGGGTATCCATCTAGGAAGGGGTGGGTGAAAGCACATTGAATTCATCTCCCTGCGCCAACAAGACACACATCCCCGGCATTTGTGGTTAACTGTTCCCCAAAAATCAGCAAACACTTTGCCATGCACATTTCCCTGAATCGCCTCAGTCCCATCCCTCTGGTCCAGCAACTGACCGACCAGTTGCAAGCCTGGATCGAGCAACAGCGTCTGCGACCCGGTGCGCGGCTGCCGTCGATTCGCACCTTGGCCAGCACCCTTGAAGTCAGCCAATCGTGTGTGATCGATGCGTACGACCGTCTGGTGGCCATCGGCTGGCTGGAGGCGCGCCACGGCACCGGCTTCTTCGTCGCCGAGCGCAAGCCCGGGCTGGCCCAGGAGGATGCCATGGCCTGGGGCGATGCCATCGATGGCAGCTGGAGGCAGTTCGGGGATGGTCACGAGACCCTGCTCAAGCTCGGTTGTGGCTGGCTGCCCACCGCCTGGCACGCCCGTGATGCCCTGGCACAGGCAATACGTCTGGTCAGCCGTGGCGACCCCGAGGACCTGTTCCGCTATTGCTCGCCGCTGGGGTTGGCCAGCCTGCGCCAGCAGTTGCACAAGCGCCTGTCGCAGCTGGATATCCCCACCGCTGCTGAACGCATTCTCACCACCCAAGGCGGCAGCCATGGCCTTGACTTGCTGGTGCGGACGCTGCTCAAGCCCGGCGATACGGTGGTGGTCGAAAGCCCCGGCTACTACAACCTGTTCACCCTGCTGCGCCAGCATCAGGTGCGCATGCTGCCGTTGCCGCGCACCCCTGCAGGCCCTGATGTCCAGGCGCTCGAGCAACTGCTGGTCGAGCACCGCCCGCGTTGCCTGTTCGTCAACAGCCTTTACCAGAACCCGACCGGCACCAGTCTCAGCCCCAAGACCGCCTACCGCTTGCTGGAGCTGGCGCGTGAGCATGATGTGCGGATCATCGAGGATGACATCTACGCAGACTTCCAGGATGGCCCGGCCACGCGACTGGCGACGCTGGACAGCGAACAGCGGGTGATCTACCTGGGCAGCTTTTCCAAAACCCTGAGCAGTGCCCTGCGGGTCGGCTACATCGCCGCCGACGCCGAGCTGATCGGCCAGCTGGCGCAGTTGAAGATGGTGACCGGCATCGGGACTTCACGCTTCGTCGAGCAAGTGGTAGGGCAGATGCTCGCCAACGGCAGCTATCGCAAGAGCGTGCAGCGCTTGCGGCTGCGCCTGGCCCAGCACATGGCCAAGTTGCTGGGCCAGTTGGAGGCCTTTGGTTGGGAGGTGTTCTGCGAGCCCTATGGCGGCATGTTCGTCTGGGCGCGGGTGCCGGGCCGGGATTTCGCCTGGCTCGATCACCTGGCGCTGGAGCATTCGGTGTTGCTTACCCCAGGCAGCGCTTTCGATCACCAGGGAGCCGACAGCGACTGGCTACGCATCAATGTCGCGTATGGGCAGGACATCCGTGCCCAGGCCTTCTTCGCACATGCAGGGCGACCTGCAGATAGCTGAAAACGACAGGGTCATAGCTATTTGACACCATTCTGACGTCAAGCCCTTGTGAGCTGGCCGGCACGGTTGTCACTCTTGGTATTCGGGAACACCTGAATGGGCAAGGGGGAGCGGCGATGGGGGCGACCAAGCGCGGTAGTCTGTCCAATCTGGGCATGGCACGTAAACTCGGCCTGGGCTTCGCCCTGGTGCTGCTGTTGACCCTGGCGGTGGCGGCCATCGGTGTGTACGCCCTGAACAATATCGGCCAGCGCTTCGACGGGCTGCGGCAGATGGGCGAGGTCAATACCGACCTGCTGCGTCTACGCCAGCATGAGCAAGCCTTCGCCCTGCGTTCTGACATCAAGGAGGCCGAGGCCCTGCGCGCGGGTTTGCAGACGCTGGTCGAGCGCGTGCGCAGCCTGCCGACGCTGGCGGCGAGCGAGGCAGACCTCAATGCCTATGGCCAGGCCTTCGATGCCTTCGTCGAGGCCGTGCAGGCCAAGGAGCTGGCGCTGGATACGGCTGGCTGGTCGGTGTCCAGCGTCGCCAACAACCTCGATGTGCTGCAGGCCGGGCTGGCGGACGATGGCGCCTACACCCTCAAGCAGTCCCAGGGCCAGCAGGGCAGCGAGTTTCTCGATCAGGCCGCGCAGGTGGCCCAGGTCTCGCGCCTGATGCTGCAGGCGATGGACGAGGCGCGGGTACGTCTGGAGCAGGGGCGCAAGGGCGAAGAGGCGGTGTCCGCCGGGCGCATCGCGCAGACCGTCGATGCGGCGAATCTGGTCGATCAGCTCAAGACCGCCGTCACCGATTCCGGTTACCAGAGCGTATTGGGGGAAGTGGCCGGGCATATCGCCACCTTCTCCGACAAACTCAACGAATACACTGATGAACTGGCCAAGGAGCAGGGCACCAAGACCCAGTTGCAGGCCAGCGCCGAACAGGTCACCAGCCGGGTTGACCAGGCCTATGCGGCGCAGCAGGAAGCCATGCGCCAGGAGCTGCTGCACAACGCGCTGGCCATCGCCATCGCCACGGCCCTGGCGTTGCTGGTGGGCATCGTTGCCGCCTGGTTGATCACGCGCGCCGTGGTCGGGCCGCTCAAACGGGTGATCGCCAGTGCCCAGCGCATCGCGGCTGGCGATCTGGTGGTCGAGGCGCAAGTGGCAGGTCGCGATGAGGTAGGGCAACTCACCCTGGCCATGCAGCAGATGGCGGCGGGGCTGTCAGGTATCGTCAGCGGATTGCAGCAGGGTATCGAACAACTGGCCGGCAATGCCCAGGCGCTGTCGGCGGTGACCGAGCAGACCAACCGCGAGGTGGGCAGCCAGAAGGAGGAGACCGAACAGGTCGCCACCGCGATGCAGCAGATGACTGCGACCGTGCACGATGTGGCGCGCAACGCCGAGGAGGCAGCACAAGCGGCGCAGGATGCCGATGACAAGGTCGAGTCCGGCCAGCAGGTGGTCCGCCAGAGCATGCAGCGCATCGAACAGTTGGCCGAGGCTGCGGAAACTGCCAGTGCCGGTATCGACAGCCTGAGTGCCGAGATCCACACCATCGGCGATGTACTGGAAGTGATCAAGAGCGTCGCCGAGCAGACCAACCTGCTGGCGCTCAACGCGGCGATCGAGGCCGCGCGCGCTGGTGAGCAGGGCCGTGGTTTTGCCGTGGTGGCCGACGAAGTGCGGGCCTTGGCACGGCGTACCCGGCAGTCGACGGAGGAGATCGAGCGCCTGGTAGCCAGCCTGCGCGGCAACGCCCAGCAATCGGTGGCGCAGATTCGTGGCAGTACCGAGCTGGTGCGCATGGCCGTGGCTGATGCGCTGCACACCGAAAGCGCCCTGGGTAGCATCGCCTCGGCCGTGTCGCTGATCCAGCAGATGAACCAGCAGATCGCTGCCGCAGCGGAGCAGCAAAGCTCGGTGGCCGAGGAGATCAGCCGCAGCGTCACGCAGATTCGCGGTAGTGCGGATCAGGCGGCGCTGGCGATGCAGGACAATGCGCGGTCGAGTGTGGAGCTGGCGCAGTTGGGGGATGAGTTGAAGGGGATGGTGGGGCATTTCCGCTTGGGATGAGGCTGGCCTCTTCGCGGGCAAGTCGCAGCGGCGAACCGCCGCTCCCACAGGTACGGCGCAGCCTTCAATATTGCTGGACCTATGTAGGAGCGGGCTTGCCCGCGAAGAGGTCGGTACAGGCAACCAATAACCTTTACCCCTTGCGCGGACTCAATATCAGCAAGGTAATCACCCCCGCCACGATCCCCCAAAACGCAGAACCGATCGAAAACAGCGTCAGCCCCGAGGCCGTCACCATGAAGGTGATCAGCGCCGCCTCACGCTCCCGCGCCTCGCTCATCGCTACGGTCAACCCGTTCATGATTGAGCCGAACAGCGCCAGCGCCGCGATCGACAACACCAATTCCTTTGGTAGCGCCGCGAACAGCGCCGCCAAGGTCGCGCCGAACACCCCGGCGATACCATAGAAGATTCCGCACCAGACCGCCGCGGTATAGCGCTTGGCCGGGTCTTCATGGGCGTGCGGGCCGGTGCAGATCGCCGCGCTGATGGCCGCCAGGTTGACCCCGTGCGAACCGAAGGGGGCCAGCAGCAGCGAGGCGAAGCCGGTCGCCGAGATCAGCGGTGAGGCCGGCACCTGGTAGCCGTCGGCGCGCAGCACGGCAACTCCGGGCATGTTCTGCGAAGTCATCGCCACCACGAACAGCGGGATGCCGATGCTGATGGTCGCTGCCAACGAGAAGCTCGGCGTGGTCCAGACCGGTTTTGCCACCTCCAGGTTGAAGTGGCTGAAGTCCAGCAGCCCCAGGATGCCGGACAGCGTCGTGCCGACCACCAGCGCGGCCAGCACGCAATAGCGCGGCGACAGGCGCTTGACCAGCAGGTAGCTGAAGAACATGCCCAGTACCAGCAGGGTGCGATGCTGGGCGGCGACGAAGATTTCGCTGCCGATCTTGAACAGGATCCCTGCCAGCAAGGCCGACGCCAGCGACGCCGGAATACGCCGCACCAGGCGCTCGAAACTGCCGGTCAAGCCGCAGACCAGCACCAGCACGGCGCAGGTAATGTACGCGCCGATGGCTTCGCCATAGCTGACACCGCCAAGGCTGGTGATCAGCAACGCTGCGCCCGGCGTCGACCAGGCCACGGTGATCGGGGTGCGATAGCGCAGCGACAGGCCGATGCTGCACACCGCCATGCCGATCGACAGGGCCCATATCCACGAGGAAATCTGCGCGGTGGTCAACCCGGCGGCCTGGCCAGCCTGGAACATCAGCACCAGGGAACTGGTGTAGCCGGTCAGCATGGCGATGAAACCGGCGACCACCGCCGATGGGGCGCTGTCCGCCAGTGGGCGCAGACGCGTGGAAGTGGCGTCGGTCATGGGGCATTCCTTGTTCATGTAAGCAGTTTTTTCAGACTAACGCGGGCGAATCGGAAGCTTGCCATACAGCAGTCATTGCATTTAGCCGTACAGTCCCCAACTATTGGGCGCTGACCTGCAACTGCACAGGAGGGGAGGGGCGATGTACAAGGTTTATGGGGATTACCAGTCGGGCAACTGCTACAAGATCAAGTTGATGCTGAATCTTCTGGGGCGCCCCTATGAGTGGCACTCGGTCGACATTCTCAAAGGCGAGACCGAGACCCCCGAGTTCCTGGCCAGAAACCCCAATGGCAAGGTGCCGGTGCTGGAGCTCGAAGACGGTACCTGCCTGTGGGAGTCCAACGCGATCCTCAACTTCCTCGCCGACGGCAGCGAGTTCCTGCCGACCGAGCCGCGCTTGCGCACCCAGGTGCTGCAATGGCAGTTCTTCGAGCAGTACAGCCACGAGCCTTACATTGCCGTGGCGCGTTTTATCCAGTTCTACCTGGGATTGCCGGATGAGCGCCTCGAGGAGTACCGCAAGTTGCACAAGGGCGGCTACAAGGCCCTCAAGGTGATGGAGCGCCAGTTGCAGATGACGCCGTACCTGGTGGGCGAGCAGTACTCGATCGCCGATGTGGCGTTGTATGCCTACACCCACGTGGCGCAGCAGGGTGGCTTCGACCTGGCCGAGTATCCGGCGGTGAGGGCCTGGCTTGAGCGGGTTGCCAGCCATCCGCGGCATGTGCCGATGGTGGATTGATCGGCTTGGCAGCGGCGCAGTCCTTGTGACTGCGCCAGGCTCAGACCGACCCGAAGCGCTTTTCCAGATAGCCAATGATGTCCTTGGACTCATACATCCAGGTCACCTTGCCGTCCTCTTCGATACGCAGGCACGGCACCTTTACCCGGCCGCCGCCTTCCTGCAGTGCCTGGCGGTGTTGCGGGTCGTTCTTCGCATCGCGCAGTGCCACCGGCACGTTGAGGCGGTGGAGGGCGCGGCGGGTCTTGACGCAGAACGGGCAGGCATGGAACTGGTACAGCGCCAGCCCCTTGGCCTGCTGCTCGACCTGGGCCTGGGCGGCGGCGTCGCGCTTGCGCTTGGCCGGGCGGCTGATCCAGTCGCCGAACACGATGAGTTGGCCGAGGCCGACTCGCAGGGCTTTGACGATCATGGGCAACTCCTGATCTGTGGTGCACAACGGAAAATAAAAAGCCGACCCCGAGGGGTCGGCTTCGCGCAGAGTCCGATCACTTGATCAGACTGAGGAATTCACTGCGGGTGGCGGCGTTCTCGCGGAACTCGCCAAGCATCACCGAAGTGATCATGCTCGAGTTCTGTTTCTCGACGCCGCGCATCATCATGCACATGTGCTTGGCTTCGATGACCACCGCAACGCCTGCGGCGCCGGTAACCTTCTCCACGGCCTCGGCGATCTGGCGGCTGAGGTTTTCCTGGATCTGCAGGCGACGTGCGTACATGTCGACGATCCGTGCCACCTTGGACAGCCCCAGCACCTTGCCCTTGGGCAGGTAGGCCACATGGGCCTTGCCGATGAACGGCAGCATGTGGTGTTCGCACATCGAATAGAGCTCGATGTCCCGGACCAGCACCATCTCGCTGTTGTCCGAAGTGAACAGCGCACCGTTGGTGACTTCTTCCAGGGTTTGTTCATAACCGCGGCAAAGGTACTTCATGGCCTTTGCGGCCCGCTTGGGCGTGTCGAGCAGGCCCTCACGGGAGACGTCCTCGCCGATCTGGCTGAGGATCTCGGTGTAGTTCTGTTCCAGGGACATGGATCTACCTGTGGGAAAAAACGCAAAAACGAAGGTTACGGCGGCAAACGCGGCGCTGCAAGCGTGATGTCATTCGTCGCGACCGTCGAGCATGGTCCGCTTGAGCATCACGTACAAGGCGCCGGTGCCGCCATGACGGGCCTGGCAAGAGACGAAACCGAGCACCTGCGGGTGCTGGCGCAGCCAGGTGTTGACGTGGCTCTTGATCATCGGGCGCTTGCCGTCGATGCGCGCAGCCTTGCCATGGGTGACCCGCACGCAGCGCACTTCCAGCTTGGTGGCTTCGGCAATGAAGTCCCAGAGCGTTTCGCGCGCGCGTTCAACGGTCATGCCGTGCAGGTCGAGGCTGCCCTCGAAGGCGATCTGGCCGAGCTTGAGCTTGCGAATCTGGCTTTCCTGCACGCCGTCGCGGCGCCACATCAGTTCGTCTTCGGCACCAACGTCGATGACGAACTGGTCCGACATGCCATCGACCACCAGCGGCTGGTCGCTGCGCACGGTAGCGGCCTGGCGCAGGCCGGCCAGCTGCTTGCGGTCGGCCTTGGGCTTGCCGACTTCGGCGCGGTCGTGTGCGATGGGCTTGACGCCACGCACCTCGCTGCGGAAGAGGGAAAAGTCGTCGTCTTGCATGTGTGCCTCCACGTGGGCGGCGTATTCTACGCGAACGGCCCTGCGTCGTCAGCAGCGCGCTGGTCAACGCTCAATCATGCTTTTTCATCAAGTGCGGCGACAGGTTCAGCTCCCGCCCTCGGCGCAGGCGAATGCGGCTGCGCCGCCAGAAGCGCACCCCCAGGTACAGCATCAGCAACCCGATCACCGTGAGGATGGCCGACAAGGGGCGGTTGGCATTGAGTTCGGCCAGGGCCTGGTAGTTGCCCAGCAGTCCGGCGAAACCGGCCATGGCCAGGAGGATGCCCAGGGTGGCGAGCAGGGCGGACAGGCCGGCAGCCAGGCGCGCGCCCCAGTTGCCCGGCTCGCGCGGGCGCAGGCGCTTGGCATCGAAACTGCCTTTGAGCTTCATTCCGTGTTCCTCTGTAGGTATCCGGAATCAGACCTGTGCTCGCCCGTCGGGTTCCGCCCGGCTGCCGGGCGGTTGTACGGTCAGATCAGGCTGGCGGTCGGGGCGACACAGGCAAAGTTGTCGGCCATCACGGCCATCTCGCACTGGTGGATCTGCGCGGCCGGAATGACCGTATCCTTGAACGCCAGGTCACGGGTGGCCGAGGCGTCTTCCACCAGGGTGCAGCGATAACCATAGTCCTTGGCACGGCGCACCGTGGTGCTGACGCTGGAGTGGCTCATGAAACCGCAGACGATCAGGTCCAGGTGGCCGAGCTGCTGCAGCGTCTCGTGCAGCTTGGTGTTCTTGAAAGCGTTGGGCATGCGCTTCTCGATGACGATTTCGTCGCCTTGCGGCTCGAGGCCCGGAATGAATTCGCCGGCCGGCCCCTGCGGGTCGAAGCGGCCACCGACGGTGCCGAGGTGGCGGACATGGATGATCGGGCGGCCGGCCTTGCGGGCAGCCTCGAGCAACTTGGCAATGTTCGCCACGGCCTCGTCCATGCCCGACAGCGCCAGTGGACCGCTCAGGTACTCCTTTTGCGCGTCGATGACGATCAGGCTGGCTTGGCTCAGCCTGGCCGGCGGGTAATCGCGGCCGGTGAGGCGGAACATCGTGGTTGGAACGGACATCAAGGGCTCCTTGGAAGGGCTTTTATCCCTCTATTCTCCCTTGCCTCGGCGCCAATGTGAATGGTTGACAACGCAGACGGCATGGTTACTGGCCTGTGGCTATCCGAACGGGAACCGGTGGAACATTTCAGCCGGGGGGCTGTTAGACTTTCGCACAGTCTGAAAAGGAGTACTCCGTGATCACATCCCGCCTGCGCACCCTGCGCGACCACATCCGCTGGGCGGTCAGCCGCTTCCATGAGCACGAGCTGTTCTTCGGTCATGGCGCCGACAACGCCTGGGACGAGGCCCGCCTCTTGGTGCTCGGTGCCGTGCATTTGCCCTGGGAGGTGGCCGACAGCTACCTGGACTGCCAGTTGGAGGATGACGAACGGGTGCGTCTGCAGCACTTGCTCAAGCGACGTATCGAGGAGCGGGTACCGACCGCCTACCTGCTGGGCGAGGCGTGGTTCTGCGGGATGTCGTTCATCGTCGACGAGCGGGTACTGATACCACGTTCCCCGATCGGCGAACTGATCGAGAAGCGCTTCGAGCCGTGGCTGGCCAGCGAGCCGGCGCGGATCCTCGACCTGTGCACCGGCTCCGGCTGCATCGGAATCGTTGCCGCCGATGTGTTCCAGGAGGCCGAAGTGGTACTGGCCGACCTGTCCTTCGACGCGCTCGAAGTGGCCAATCAGAATATCGAGCGCCACGGCCTCGACCAGCGTGTATATACCGTGCAGGGCGATGGTTTTGCCGGGCTGCCGGGCCAGCGTTTCGACCTGATCCTGTCCAATCCGCCCTATGTCGACGCCGAGGATTTCGCCGACATGCCCACCGAGTACCACCACGAGCCCGAGCTGGGTCTGGCCTGCGGCAACGACGGTCTGGACCTGGTGCGACGCATGCTTGCCGAGGCAGCTGATCACCTGACCGAGAAGGGCTTGTTGATTGTCGAGGTGGGCAACAGCCAGGTCCATGTCGAAGCCCTCTACCCGGAGGTGGACTTCGCCTGGCTGGACTTCGAGCGCGGTGGCCACGGCGTGTTCATGCTGACGGCGCAGCAATGCCGAGACCACCAGGAGCTGTTTGCTTCGCGGGTATGAGGCTTCGGTCGCGGGGCATGCCCCCCGCGATCGGGCGTCAGCGAGTGGCAATCCAGATCAGCAGGCCGGCCTGGAACACCGCAAAGGCGACCAGGCAGGTGATGGTGAAGCGCAGGCCGCTGTCCTCGCGGCGGTACTTGGCCACACGCTCGTCGCGCTCGCGCAGTTGCGCTTCCTTCTCCTGCAGTTTCTGCTCTGCCTGTTGCAGCATGGTCGCCGCTTCGAGCATGTCGACGCGCTGCACCTTCTCGTTGCTCCAGGCGCTCTTGAGCTGGCCGACCGCCGTTTCGACGGTTCGAGCCTTGAGCATCTGGCCGTCGGCATACTCCACCTCCAGCCCTACGCTGCGCAGCACGTGGTCGCGACGCAGGCGCGAGTCTTCGTTGAGGGCATCCTTGCTGGGCAGGGCCATGCCCTCGACCTGGTAGTGCGACCATTTGCGCTGCAGCCATTGCACGGCCTGGGCCAGCACGTAGCGGCCAAGGCCGCGGTTGAGTGGCTCCAGTTGCAGGCCGGCGTCGTCACCGATGCGCACGACACGCTGTTCATGGTCGACCCGCACGTCAAGGCGGTTCTGCTCCTTGCGTACCTTCTGGCCTGGCAGCAGGATTTCCATGCGCAGCAGGCTGTTGGCCTTGTCGTGGCGCTCGGCATAGCCGAACTGCACGAAACGCAGCGGTCGCGCGCCGCTGTTGCGGTCGGTGGGCAGCGGCGCCAGGCGCAGCAGCTGAAAGTGCTCGGCGGCCAGGTCCGCCCAGGGCAGCGGCGCGCTTTCCGGTGGTTGTTCTTCGATCGCCTCGGCGGCGGGTGCATCGGTCATCAGGGCAATCCTCAAGTGCACGGGCCGGGTGATGCCATGCCTGTGCGCGCAACGCTTGCTGCACGATAAGGCTCTTTGGCATCACCGCCTCTTGCCATGCATTATCGGCAGCACCGGGCAAGACCTGAGGGGTAAAAGTGTCAGGCGGACTGCAAGCGGTGGATGAAGGCGACGATCCGCTCGCCCAGCTCGTGGGCCAGGGGCAGGTCAGGATTGCTGTAACTGTCGCGCTGCTCGCTCATCGCTCGCGGGCTGATGCGCAGCATATGGTTCATGCCATCGATCAGCACCAGCTCGGCGTCCGGTTTGGCGGCTTTCAGGCGCTCGGCGTCGTCGACCTCGACCTGCACGTCGTTGCGGCCCTGGACGATTAGTGCCGGTACCTGCAAACGCGAGAAGGCCCTGGCCGGGTCCTGGCGGAACAGTGAGATCAGGTAGGGCTGCACCGTCGGTCGAAACACCTCGCGCAAGGGCGTGGGCACATCCAGGCTGGTCTGGCCGGCCTGCAGGCGGTCGAGCAGGCTGTTGCCGCGGGCCAGTTGCGCCGGCGACAGGCGCTGGGCCAGTTGTTCACGCAGCACATCGGCAATGGGGCGGCCGCTGCCGGCGAGTGTGATCACCGCGCTGGCGCCGGCTTGATTGGCGGCGAGGCTGGCGATCAGAGCGCCTTCGCTGTGGCCGATCAGGATCACCGGACCGAAGCGTGGATCGGCTTGCAGCTTGTGCGCCCAGGCCACGACATCGGCGACATAACCTTCGACGCTCAGGTCGCGTTCGTCGGGCGCCGCCGGCTGGCTGGCGGCGACCCCGCGCTTGTCGTAGCGCACGCTGGCGATGTGCTCGTTGGCGAGCAGTTGGGCCAGGCGTTTTAGGTTGTCGATGCGCCCGGATGCCGGGTTGTTGCCGTCGCGGTCGGTGGGCCCGGAGCCGGCGATGATCAGCGCCACCGGCGGCGGTGTGTCCTGCAGCGGCAAGAGCAGGCTGCCGTGCAGCACGCCATGGCCGGTGTCGAGGTCGATGGGATGCTTGAGCACGGTAGGGGCGGCGGCCTGGGCCAGGCTTGTGAACAACAGCAGGAGCAGGGCGACGATGCGCATCTTCGGATACTGCATGGGGAGATGTTCGATTTGACCTGGGGTGCGAACGAAGGTTCTCGCGATTTTTTTCGCAAAGCTGCGGCTTTCCGTATACTGGCGGCCTCTTTCAAGTTCAGGCTGATTTTCGCGGAGCGTCCATGTCCGGCAATACCTACGGCAAGCTGTTCACCGTCACCACCGCAGGCGAAAGCCATGGCCCCGCGCTGGTCGCCATCGTCGACGGCTGCCCGCCGGGCCTGGAAATTTCGCTGGCCGACCTGCAGCACGACCTGGATCGTCGCAAGCCCGGTACCAGTCGGCACACCACCCAGCGTCAGGAAGCCGACGAAGTCGAAATCCTCTCCGGGGTGTTCGAAGGTCGTACCACCGGTTGCTCGATTGGCCTGTTGATCCGCAACACCGACCAGAAGTCCAAGGACTACTCGGCGATCAAGGACCTGTTCCGCCCGGCCCACGCCGACTACACCTACCACCACAAGTACGGCATCCGTGATTACCGCGGTGGTGGCCGCAGCTCGGCCCGTGAAACCGCCATGCGCGTGGCGGCTGGTGCCATCGCCAAGAAGTTCCTGGCCACCCAGGGCATTCGCGTGCGCGGCTACATGAGCCAGTTGGGCCCGATCGAAATCCCCTTCAAGACCTGGGACAGCGTCGAGCAGAATGCCTTCTTCAGCCCCGACCCGGACAAAGTCCCTGAGCTTGAGGCCTACATGGATCAACTGCGCCGTGACCAGGATTCGGTCGGCGCGAAGATCACCGTGGTCGCCGAGGGCGTGATGCCGGGCCTGGGCGAGCCGATCTTCGACCGCCTCGACGCCGAACTGGCCCACGCGCTGATGAGCATCAACGCGGTCAAGGGCGTGGAGATCGGTGCCGGGTTCGCCAGCATCGCCCAGCGCGGCAGCGAGCACCGCGACGAGCTCACGCCAGAAGGCTTCCTCAGCAATAACGCCGGCGGCATTCTCGGGGGTATTTCGTCGGGTCAGCCGATCGTTGCCCACCTGGCACTCAAGCCAACCTCGAGCATCACCGTGCCGGGCCGCTCGATCGACGTCAATGGGGACCCGGTCGACGTCATCACCAAGGGGCGCCATGACCCGTGCGTAGGCATTCGTGCCACACCGATCGCCGAGGCGATGATGGCCATCGTGCTGATGGACCACCTGCTGCGCCACCGTGCGCAGAATGCCGCGGTGAAGGTCAACACCCCGGTGCTGGGCCAGCTCTGATCTAGCCAGGCCCGGCCTCTTCGCGGAGCATTGCCCGCGAAGAGGCCGGTACAGGTCCCCACAAGGCCGATCCATGCAGCCCATCCCTTACTGGCGTCTGTCCAGCTTCTACCTCTGCTACTTCGCCTTGCTCGGTGCTACCGCACCCTTCCTGGCCCTGTACTTCGACCACCTCGGCTTTTCCCCGGCACGCATCGGCGAGTTGGTGGCGATCCCCATGCTCATGCGCTGCATCGCCCCCAACCTGTGGGGCTGGCTGGGTGACCGCAGCGGTCGGCGCCTGCTGATCGTGCGCCTGGGGGCCCTGTGTACGCTGGCGACCTTTTCCCTGATCTTCTTTGCCAAGAGCTACGCCTGGCTGGCGCTGGTCATGGCCCTGCACGCGTTCTTCTGGCATGCGGTGCTGCCGCAGTTCGAAGTGATCACTCTGGCGCATCTGCATGGACAGACCTCGCGCTACAGCCAGGTCCGGCTATGGGGCTCGATCGGTTTCATCCTCACCGTGGTCGGGTTGGGGCGGTTGTTCGAATGGTTGAGCCTGGACATCTACCCGCTGGCGATGGTCAGCATCATGGCTGGCATCGTCATCGCCAGCCTGTGGGTGCCCAATGCCCAACCGGTCGAGCACGCCGAACGGCGCGAGGCAGAGGGCTTTCTCAAGCAACTGGCGGCTCCGGGCGTGTTGGCGTTCTATATCTGCGTGGCGCTGATGCAGCTCAGCCACGGCCCGTACTACACCTTCCTCACCTTGCACCTGGAACACCTGGGCTACAGCCGCGGCGCCATTGGCCTGCTGTGGGCGCTCGGGGTGGTCGCCGAGGTGCTGATGTTCATGCTGATGAGTCGGATCTTTGCGCGCTTCCCGGTGCGCAGCGTGTTGCTGGCGAGTTTCTTGCTGGCCTCGTTGCGCTGGCTGCTGCTGGGCAGCCTTGCCGATATGCCGGCGGTGCTGATCCTTGCCCAGTTGCTGCACGCAGCCACCTTCGGCTGCTTCCACGCGGCCTCCATCGCCTTCGTCCAGTCCAGCTTTGGCGCTCGCCAGCAGGGGCAGGGCCAGGCGCTGTATGCGGCGCTGTCCGGCACCGGTGGCGCGCTGGGTGCGCTTTATTCGGGCTACAGCTGGAAACTGCTCGGCCCGCAGTTCACCTTTGGTATGGCCAGCGTCGCAGCGCTGGCTGCAGCCGTTATCATTGCCCTTCGTTCGCAACAGACCAGGAACAGCCCCTGATGAGCATTCTCAGCGTTTTTCATTCCAGCAGCCCGCAGCTGGCGAACAAGGTGCTGACCCACCATGAAGACATTGCCGCCACCCTGGCCGAGCAGGGCGTGCAATTTGCACGGCACGACCACGGCCTGCGCATTCGCCCATGCAGCGCCGAGGCCCAGGTGCGCGAAGAGGCCGGTGGCCTGATCGACATGCTGATGACCACGCACGGTTGCCAGACCCTGATGCTGCTGAACCGAGACGGCGATCAGCCGACCGAGGTCGACCTGCGTGATGAGCACGTGCATGACGCCGTCGAGGTATTCGCGATGGTGAGCGGGCGAGGCCAAGTCAGCCTGCGTCTGGGTGAGCAGGTATTTGCGCTACTGTGCGAGAAAGGCGATGTGCTGGTAGTGCCTGCGCAGACTCGACGCTGGATCGATCTGGGTGATACACCGTTTTGCCTGGCCTTGCGCTTGTTTGGCAACGAGCAGGGCATCCGCATGACCGGCGACGAGCAGGCACGACAGTTTGCAGGGATGAGCGAGCTGTAATAGATCGCGGGGCAATCCTCTTCCCACAGAATCCCTTCGTGGAAGGAGGATTGCCCCGCGAAACGGGCGGCACTGTCAACGATAGGTCGGCAGGGCGAAACGTTGCTGGCTTTGCAGCATGGAGATAACAGGCAGTTCGCTGGCTTGCTCGGCCAGGTCGCGGCGAATGGCACTGATGGCCCAGGACAGTTGCTCGGCGCTGTGCAGTTGCGCATAGGAAAGCACACGACGAGTCACGGTGCCGTCGGCGGCGCGCAGGGTCAGCAGGATGCCGCCGTCCGGACGGGACTTGGTGTCGACCTGATAGGCTGGGAAGACCGAAACGAATTTTTCCTGGATGAGGTCCATATCAACTCCTGACGTGTAGGTTGGCAGACGTGAGTTGATGGTTGCAGTGACCGTGCCAGGCTTTTAGATAAAATAATTTCCTTTAAAAACAATAAGTTAGGTTGTTTTTTGGAATTGATTGCCGTGCATTGTGCATGGTCGTGCATTTTGCACAGTGCATTTTGCAAGGTCATAGAGCCTGCCTCTCGGTCCCATAGAATCTGAACCTTTGCTGCCCGGCGATGGCCTGACACAAAATTGGGCCAACACACTTGCCAGGAGGTTCCAGATGTCCGACCAACAGCCCACCGCGATGACCGAAGAAGAATCCGCCGCCTTCGCTGAAGAAGTATTCGAGCGCGCCCGCCGAGGCGATGCCGCCATGCTCGAGCGCCTGCTTGACGGTGGCTTGCCGGCTAACCTGCGCAATCACAAGGGCGACACCTTGCTGATGCTGGCGAGCTATCACGGTCATCATGAGGCGGTGAAGGTGCTGCTGGCCCATGGCGCGGACCCCTTGATCGCCAACGACAATGGCCAATTACCGATTGCTGGTGCTGCCTTCAAGGGCGACCTGGCGATGATCCGGCTGTTCATCGAGCACGGTGTGCCGGTGGACGCGGCAGCCGTCGATGGCCGCACGGCATTGATGCTGGCAGCGATGTTCAACCGCAGCGAAATCCTCGACTATCTCCTGGCCCAGGGCGCCGACCCGACCCGCCAGGATGCGCGTGGCGCTACCGCGCTGGTCGCGGCGCAGACCATGGGTGCCAGCGAAGCAGCCGCTCGCCTGCAGGCGCTGGTCGGCTGACACCTCGGGGGGTATCCTTGGCGCCTTTTTCGCCATTCGCCAAGCAGGGCCCCCCATGAAAAACCAGTTGCTCGAATTCATCAGCCTCATCGGCGCCGGTTGCCTGCGCGAGGCGGACATCGAGCGTATCGCCGACGAGGCCGCCCAGGCCTACGCCGACCCTGCCGCTTTTCTTGCGGCCAATCCCGACATCAACTACGACGACAGTTTCCCGATCCCGCTGGGCGAATGGGTGGTGCTCGGCAGTCTGCCGGACACCGTGGTGTTCCAGGCCGACAGCTACCAGGACCTGTTCCAGGCGATCAGCGATTCGTTCGACAAGAGCGTGCCCTTCACCCTCAAGCCCAAACAGTTGGCACGTACCGAGCCGCTGACCGCGCTCAATCGCATCCAGGTGCAGATGGGTGCACTGAACAAGGAAGCGGGCGGCTATGTGCTGCTGGACTTCAGCCAGTTGCTCGATGACGAGCTGCAGATGGTGATGGTCGGTCAGCAGGACCTGGCGCGCGTGCTGGAGCTGGGCGCCGAGTTGGGCATCAAGGTGGAACCGGCGTTGGAGGCCTTGAAGGTCGCGGTGCACGTCTGACGCGGCGATTGTGTGTTGCAGGGGCGGCGAATGCCGCCCCCACGGAGCTCCTGCAGATCAGCCCAGCGCGGTATCGAGGAACATCATCACCGCAAAGCCGCCCATCAGGCCCAGTGTTGCCGAGGTCTGGTGGCCGTTGCGGTGAGTTTCCGGAATCACCTCGTGCGACACCACGAAGATCATCGCGCCCGCTGCCAGGCCCATGCTGATCGGGTAGGCGAGGGCGAAGCCAGTAGAGATGCCCAGGCCGATCACTGCCCCCAGCGGCTCCATCAGGCCAGAGCCGATCGCCACCAGCGCGGCCTTGAAATTCGACAATCCTGTGGCGCGCAGGGCCATGGCCACGGCCAGGCCTTCGGGAATGTCCTGGATTGCGATGGCGCTGGTCAGCGGCAGGCCGATGCTCATGTCACCGTTGGTGAAACTCACGCCGATGGCCATGCCCTCGGGCAGGTTGTGCAGGGTAATGGCGAGCACGAACAGCCACACCCGGCTGATTCGTTCGGCGTCGGGCCCACAAGGGCCTGTGCTCTCGTGCTCGTGTGGGGTGAATCGGTCCAGGCCGAGCATCAGCAACACCCCCAGGCCCATACCCAGCACGACGACGCCCGCAGCGGCGGGGCCGTTGCCGGTGATTTCCCGTGCCGCATCCAGACCCGGCAGGATCAGCGAGAACGAACTGGCGGCGAGCATCATGCCGGCAGCAAAACCCAGCATCACATCCTGGCTGCGAGCACTGACATCGCGCAGCACAACGGCCAGCACCGCGCCCAAGGCCGTGGCGCCAAAGCCCGATAGCCCGCCCAGCGCCGCCAGGTGCAGGTTCTGTGAGTGATCGCCGTTGACGGCATTCCACAGGCTGGCCAGCAGCAGGAGTACGATCGCCAGCAGGCTCAGCCCAAGGCCCGCACTGAGCCAGGGGGTACTCAGCGCTTGCTGGCGCCAGGCATCGATGAGAGAAGGGGTGTCGGCGCTGTGGCTGTGGGCGGGTGGCATGGGAACCTCGGAAGCGATGGATGACAGCAGTCTATCCAGTGACCTGCGAGCCCGGCCAAGGATTCCCTTCTATCGCGCCGATAGCAGGCTATGCTCAGCCACAGGAACGTTCACGCAGGAGTTGCAGCATGGGTTCTACCTTCAACAGCCTGGTCGGGCTGGTCATTCTGGCCCTGGATATCTGGGCGATCATCAACGTGCTGAAAAGCGGCAGCGAGACAGGGATCAAGATCCTGTGGATTCTGCTCATCCTGCTGTTGCCGGTGCTGGGCCTGATCATCTGGGCAATTGCCGGTCCGCGGGGCAACGTGCGCCTCTGACCGTTCATCGTGACAAAATTTTCACACGGCATTAACCAAACTCCGCGCCGCACATTTAATGTATGGGCCCTTGCCGGCGATTGTCCGGCACAGGACTGCGAGGCTGCGTCCAGCGCCTTTTCCAACCCCGAAATCCTAGGATCTTCCCATTCATGGCTAACACGGATGCCTTGAAGCAACGGGCCGCGTCGGCACCGTTCTCGCCGACCCTCAAATCGCACCTCGCCTACACCTTGCTCAGCGGCTTGCTGATCATGCTGATGCTCAGCCTGGTGCGCCTGGCGCTGCTGATCTACAACAGCGACATGATCGGCGACACCCCGTACTCCACGGTGGCCGAAGGCTTCCTCAACGGCCTGCGCTTCGACCTGCGGGTGGTGGTGTACCTGAGCATCCCCCTACTGCTGGCCCTTAACAGCCCCTGGGCCATGGCGCGGCGCGGCTTTTTCCGTTTCTGGTTGACTGTCAGCTCCAGCATCGTGATGTTCCTTGGCCTGATGGAACTGGATTTCTACCGTGAATTTCACCAGCGCCTGAACGGCCTGGTCTTCCAGTACATCCAGGAAGACCCCAAGACCGTCATGAGCATGCTCTGGTACGGTTTCCCGGTGGTTCGCTACCTGCTGGCGTGGCTGTTCGGCACCTGGCTGCTGAGCCTGCTGTTCAAGGGCATCGACCGCCTGACTCGCGGTGGCCAGGGCAGCGGCCATATCGCCGCTCAGCGCCGTGTCGCACCCTGGTACGGCCGCCTGGCGGTGTTCATGGTCATCCTGCTGGTGGCAGTGGTCGCCGCCCGTGGCACCCTGCGCCAGGGCCCACCCATGCGCTGGGGTGACGCCTTCACCACCGACTCCAACTTCGTCAACCAGCTGGGCCTGAACGGCACCTTGACGCTGATCGACGCTGCCAAGAGCCGTTTCGGCGAAGACCGCGCCAATATCTGGAAGCCGGTACTGGAAACCGGAGTCGCCCAACAAAGCGTGCGTGATCTGCTGCTGACCCCCAACGACACGCTGGTCGATGCCGACCAGGCGGCCATCCGCCGCGACTTCGTGCCGCCGGCCGGCAACACCCTGCCGATCAAGAACGTGGTGGTGATCCTCATGGAGAGCTTCGCCGGTCACTCGGTGGGCGCCCTGGGCAGTCCGAACAACATCACCCCGTACTTCGACAAGCTGGCCAAGGAAGGGCTGTTGTTCGATCGCTTCTTCTCCAACGGCACCCACACTCACCAGGGCATGTTCGCCACCATGGCGTGCTTCCCCAACCTGCCGGGCTTCGAGTACCTGATGCAGACGCCCGAGGGCGGGCACAAGCTCTCGGGCCTGCCGGCGCTGCTCAGCGCCCGTGACTACGACGATGTCTACGTCTACAACGGCGACTTCGCCTGGGACAACCAGTCCGGGTTCTTCGGCAACCAGGGCATGACCACCTTCATCGGCCGCAACGACTTCGTCAATCCGGTGTTCTCCGACCCGACCTGGGGCGTTTCGGACCAGGACATGTTCGACCGTGCCAACCAGGAGCTGGCCCACAACTACGGCAAGAAACCGTTCTACGCCTTGCTGCAGACACTCTCCAACCACACCCCCTACGCCTTGCCCAAGGACCTGCCGGTGGAGAAGGTCACAGGGCAGGGCCGCCTGGACGAGCACCTGACCGCGATGCGTTACTCCGACTGGGCGTTGGGCCAGTTCTTCGAGAAGGCGCGCAAGGAGCCCTACTTCAAGGAGACCCTGTTCGTAATCGTCGGCGACCATGGTTTTGGCAACCACCAGCAGGTGACCGAGCTGGATCTGGGGCGTTTCAATGTGCCGCTGCTGCTTATCGCACCGGGTATCCAGGACAAGTTCGGTGCGGTCAACCACACCGTCGGCACCCAGGTCGATATCGTGCCGACCATCATGGGCCGCCTGGGTGGCGACACCCGTCACCAGTGCTGGGGCCGTGATCTGCTGAACCTGCCTGCCGGTGACCAGGGTGTGGGCATGATCAAGCCATCGGGCAGCGAGCAGATCGTTGGCCTGGTGCAGGGTGATCACATCCTCATCGAGTCCAAGGACATGACGCCACGGATGTATCGCTACCAGCTGGGGCGTGAGTTCAAGGCCGAGTTGATCGAGAGCCCGGATCAGCCTGAGATGCTCAAGAAGCTCGAGGCCTATATCCAGACCGCGACCAAGAGCCTGCTGGACAACACCGCCGGCGTGGTTCACGGCAAGCCTGAGTAACGCTTGCCTGTATGAAAAGCCCGCCGATGATGGCGGGCTTTTTCATATGCGGCATCTCTCAACGCTTGCTGAAGAAATCTTCATCTCCATCCCTCAGCCACTCTGAACATCAGCCTTTGTGTATGGTCAGCTAAGTACGGATATCGCTCACCGTTGTGCTTCCAAGAGGGTCGATCAATGAAAGAGTGGGAAGTCATCTTTGCTGATCAGAAAGGTGTAACGCAGTACCTGCTGCTCAAAAGCGAGCATCTGCCCAGTGAAGAGGATGCGGCGCGGGCCATCCGCTCCAAGCTGTTTCCGCTCATGGATGAACTGGACCTCAACGATTTCCAGGACCGAAAACCTTCCCCTACCGCGCTGTGGCTCAGGGAGCAGAACGGCGTGATCATCACCACCATCCACGAAGCGCCCTGAACGGGGCACCTGGCAAGGTGCCGTCATCCGCACTACGCTGGACAGAGGCGTCGGTCTTCTGCGGGTCTACGCCGTTTTCATTCGCGTCTTGCATCAGCTCGAACTGCCAGGCCCCTTGCGGGCTGCTGGCAGGTGCGTAGTGCACGGAAAGTCTATCCCTTGGGTTTTTCAGGAGGACGTTTCATGAGCAGCCAGAACGAAGACATCAGCAGCAGCGTGCTTCGCCAGATGAAAGCGGGTGGTTTCGATTTCACCCAGATCCATCCCATCGAGTTCTATGCCATTTTTCCAGACGAAGTCGGGGCACGCCGGGCCGCGGGGCAATTCCGCGGAGAGTCGATCAATGCCCAGGTACACGAGCGCGATGACGGCGCCTGGCACCTGGAACTGAGCAAGGTCATGTACGCCACCTACCGAGGGATCGGGGCTTTCGAGGAGGCCTTCGAGGCGGTGATTTCACCGCTGGGAGGCGAGGTCGAGGGTTGGGGCGTCAAACAGGAAAGACTCATCGCCTGACGCGTTCGGGGCTGCGCTGCGGCCCCGCGCATTCTTCTCAAGGTCGCCGCTTGGCCATGTGCCCGAGGTAGGCGATCAGCGCATCGAGCTCCTGCTCGCTCAACACATCCTTCGAGAACCCCGGCATGCGTGCCTGCGGCCACTGCCTGAGGCTCTGCGGGTCGCGAATGTACAGGCGCAGGTAACCCGGCTGGAAGTACTCGGTGGGGTTGTGCGGCAGGTTCAGGTCCGGCCCGAACTGGGCATCCCCCGCGCCATTGAGGCGATGACAGGCCAGGCAGTTCTGCTGGAACAATGCAAAACCCTGGCGTACCGGGTCTTGCGCGGGAAGCTCGGGCGCAGGCAGCAGGGCAGGAAAGCGCTCGGCGACCGGCGCCAGGCGACGGATGCTGGCGATCTGGTAGGGCCATTGTTCGGGGCGTATGCCGCTTGCCTGCGGGTCGGTCCAGACCAGGTAGAACGGGCCGGCGCCGGGCTTGTCCTCGGCCAGCGCTGGCCATGGCTGGCGCGGATCTTCCACGGCCAACCACGCCCGTGCCGGGCCTTCCTGCAGCAGCGGCGCAGCGGGCATCTCCGCGGCAAAGCCATCCAGTGCCACCGCTTGCAGGTGATCGCCGGGCTTCACCCCTTCGAGCAGGGTCGCCAGCGGCACCGCACGGTAATGCATGGGGCGCTTGTAGGCCACGTCCTGGGGGATGTCGATCGCACGCGCCTGCGGGTGCTCGAGCAATTGCTCGGACTGCCATTGGCGTTGACCGTTGCCCAGCTCCAGTGTCAATTGCGCAGCCGCCAGTGGCAGGCTGACCAACAGCAACAGCAAACTCAGGCAATGGCGCATGAGCGATCTCCAACCCGGACAGGTCGGCAGATTACCCTTGCGCAGCGTGCGAATGCCACCGCTGCCTTCAGCCGAACAAGCGTGCCAGGTTCGGCAGGATCAGCAGCAACGTGGTGGCGAAGAGTATGAGTCCGGCTTGGCGTACTTTCGATTGTCTGAACATGGCGGACCGCCTTCTTGTTGTTATTCCTGAATAGCCTTTGGCTTCCTTGTCTTGCGTCGGGTCGATCACTGTGGCGTATGAAACGCAGGCCTTGCGTGCCTCTTGCGTGAATGTCTACCCCAACAGTAGGGCGAACACCGGCCTTGTTTGAGAACCCTTTGTTCTAAGCGT
The DNA here is from genome assembly GCF_048068255.1 of Pseudomonas sp. NY15374. Lineage (NCBI taxonomy): Bacteria > Pseudomonadati > Pseudomonadota > Gammaproteobacteria > Pseudomonadales > Pseudomonadaceae > Pseudomonas > Pseudomonas sp. NY15374. The sequence goes on along the minus strand of NZ_JBLUPZ010000002.1, from coordinate 373,558 downwards.
GTTAACAGGCATTTCCGAACGTTATGAGGCCAATGGCCATTCAGCTGGCATGCTCTGACTAGACACATCGAGGATGCTGTACGGGCAGGGCCTGCCAGGTGACCGTTCGTCAGTGCACACCTCTTGCTTGTACGTGTCTTTCGCGTCAGTCTCTACATCAGATTCCATCACATGTCGTTCAGGACTATCCCTATGTCGTTACGCATCTGCATCCTTGAAACCGATGTCCTGCGACCGGAGTTGACCGCGCAGTATCGGGGCTACGGAAGGATGTTCGAGCAGCTGTTCTCGCGTCAGCCGATCGCCGCCGAGTTTCGCGTCTTCAACGTGATGAACGGCGAGTATCCGCCCGAAGGTGAAACTTTCGATGCCTACCTTGTGACCGGCAGCAAGGCCGACTCGTTCGGTACCGATCCCTGGATCCAGACCCTCAAGGCCTACCTGCTCAAGCTTTATGAGCGGGGCGAGAAGCTGCTGGGGGTTTGTTTTGGTCACCAGGTGCTGGCGCTGGTGCTGGGCGGCAAGGCTGAGCGCGCCGATCGCGGCTGGGGGCTGGGTATCCACCGCTACAGCCTGGCGGCCCACGCGCCATGGATGGACCCTGAGGTGACCGAACTGACCCTGCTGATCAGCCATCAGGACCAGGTGACCGCGTTGCCTGAAGGCGCAACCCTGATCGCCTCCAGCGATTTCTGCCCGAATGCGGCCTATCACGTGGGTGACCAGGTGCTGTGCTTCCAGGGGCATCCGGAGTTTGTCCACGACTATTCCCATGCGCTGCTCGATGCGCGCCAGGACGTTCTGGGGGATGAGGTGTATCACAAGGCCGTGGCGAGCCTGGCCGCCGAGCACCAGGGCGATCTGGTGGGCGAGTGGATGCTGCGGTTCGTCCAGCAACCGCGCAAGGGCAAGCAGAGCGCGGCCTGAGCCTGCCACTGCGGCGTTCTTTTCGCGGGCTTGTATGGCGCCGCCGCGAAAAGAACGACTCGCTAGCTAGCCCGTTACAACCATCCCGAGCGCTTGAAGCTCGCATACAGCCCCGCACATCCCGCCCCGATCACGCCCAGCACCGCAAAGTACCCGTAGTGCCAGCCCAGCTCCGGCATGTTCTGGAAGTTCATTCCGTAGATCCCGGCAATGGCCGTGGGGAAGGCGAGTATCGCCGCCCACGCAGCGAACTTGCGCTGCACGATGCTCTGGCGTGACGACTCCAGCAGCATGCCGATCTCGATGGTCTGGCTGGCGATGTCGCGTATGCCGACAAGGTCCTCCATCTGCCGCGTGACGTGGATCTGCACGTCGCGAAAGTACGGGCGCATGTTCTTGTCGATGAACGGAAAGCTCAGGCGCTGCAGCTCTTCGCCGATCTCCACCATCGGCGCCACGTAGCGGCGCAGGCGCAGGATGTCGCGACGCAAGCTGTGCAGGCGGCGGATGTCCTGCTCCTGCAGCGAGCCGCTGAGCACGCTTTGCTCCAGCTCCTCGATCTCGCCATGGATCGCCTCGCTGACGGGCTGGTAGTTTTCGGTGACGAAGTCGAGCAGGGCGTAGAGCACGAAGTCCTCGCCATGCTCGAGCAGCAGCGGCCGCGCTTCGCAGCGCTGACGTACCAGGGCGTAGGATTTCGAATGGCCGTTGCGGCAGGTGATGATGTAGCCGTTGCCGGCAAAGATGTGGGTCTCGATGAACTCCAGCTTGCCCTCATGGCGCACCGGCGAATAGGTGACGATAAACAGCGCGTCGCCGAAGGTTTCGAGCTTGGGGCGGCTGTGCTTCTCCAGCGCGTCCTCGATGGCCAGTTCGTGCAGGCCGAACTGGCGCTGCAGGTTGGCCAGCTCCTGGGCGTTGGGCTCCTCCAGGCCTATCCAGACGAAGTGCCCAGGCTTGCGTGCCCATTCACTGCCTTCGTCGAGGCTGATGTTGGTGACCTTTCTCCCGGCGCTGTACACCGCCGCTGCGACGACTCGACCCATGGTTGCCTGCTTCTTCGGTTGGACACCCCGACAGCTTGGGCCGTGCTGCGGCGTAGAGCAAGCTGGCGGCTCAGGCCTGCGGCAACTCCCGCTCCATGCGATCGATGCACTGCTGCATCTGCAGGCGGCATTGCTCCATCAGCGCCGGCACGTCCTGCTGCCCCAGGCCATGGGTGGCGATCGGTGGCAAGGAGCGGACGATCACCGTGCGCTGTCGCCAACTGTTGAGGCTCAGGCGCTTGGCGTAGCGGCTGACGCATACCGGCACGATCGGCACGCCGGCCTCGACCGCCATGTGGAACGCGCCTTTCTTGAACGCCAGCAGGTGTTCAGTCGGGTTGCGTGTGCCTTCGGGGAAGATCCAGATCGAGGTGTCGTCGCGCAGGATCCGCGTGGTCAGTCGCATCGCCTTGCGCGCCTGGTAGGCATTCTTGCGGTCCACCAGTATGTTGCCGCCGAGCCAGAACAATTGGCCGAATAACGGAATCCAGCCCAGGCTCTTCTTGCCGATGGCGACCGTACGCCGTGGAACCACCTGGCCGAGAATGAACAGGTCGTAGTTGGATTGATGATTGGCGACGATCACGCAGCCGGGCGGCTGGTCCCACAAGGGGCCGACTTCAGCCTTGACCCGGATGCGCATGAGCCAGGCTGCTGGCACGCTGTAGAGGCGGGCGAACAGGCGGCTGTTGTCGGGGTTGAAGGGGCGGCACAGGCCGATGACCAGGCCGACGGCGCCGACCAGCAGGAAGTGCAGCGCCAGAAGGAGCATGCGAAGCATATAGAGCATGATACGGCTCACACCAGACAGTCGCGGCGCAGTGTACGACCGTGCACTGGTCAGGGCAAACCGGCGAGCAGAGACCGGTCGCGTCCTGGCTTTGCTGGAGCGGCACGCGGCAGCTCCAGCAAGCCTGGTTTCAGCCCATGTGGCCCTTGTCGGCCTCGATCGCCTTGTCGAGCGTCTCCAGCAGCGCCTTGCGCACTTTGCGCTTGGTGTTCTTGTGCGCCAGCATGTTCAGTTTCTTCAGTTCCCGCGCCGCGCTCAGCGCCGTTTCCTGGAGTTGCTCGGCGGGTACCACCTTGTCGAGGAACCCGGCCACCACTGCCCCGTGCGGGTCGAAGACCTCGGCATTGTTCACCGAGCGCTGGAAGGTCGAGCGGGTCAGGCGGTCGCGAGCCAGCTCGATCCCGGCATGGTGCATGGTCATGCCGATCTGGACCTCGTTCAGGCAGATCTTGTACGGACCTTCGACACCGATACGGTAGTCGGCCGACAGCAGCAGGAACGCGCCCTTGGCCACGGCATTGCCGGGGCAGGCGACGATCACCGGGAAGGGGTGCGAGAGCAGGCGGCGGGCCAGGGTGGAGCCGGCGGTGACCAGGTCGATCGCCTCTTTGGGGCCGGCGGTCATCACCTTGAGATCGTAGCCGCCGGAAAGAATGCCTGGCTGGCCGGTGATGATCACCACGGCACGTTCTTCCTCGGCACGGTCCAGTGCTGCGTTGAAGGCGGTGATGACGTCCGGCGAGATCGCGTTGACCTTGCCGTTGTTCAGGGTCAGGGTGGCGATGCCGTCTTCGGCGTGGTAGGTAATCAGCTCGCTCATGACAGAGTCCTTTGGGTGGCGTGGCGATGACGTTACCCAGCAGCGCAGGCCAGGTAAAGCGCCAAGGCTGACTGGCCGGTCAGCCTGGGGCGCTTGCGCCGTGTGGCGTCGGGGCCGGTGTCAGGAATGCGGAAAAAGCGCAGGCCAGATTGGCAGCATCGCCCTGGCTGGCCAGGCTTTTCCGGGGCGAGGCTTAAGCGCATGAAAATTCTGAAAAAAATGCTTGCCAAAGGAAAGGTCTTCTACTAAATTAGCGCGCCTCGACAGGCTGAATGGCTTGAAGAGATCCGGTGAAGTGTCCGAGTGGTCGAAGGAGCACGCCTGGAAAGTGTGTATACGAGAAATCGTATCAAGGGTTCAAATCCCTTCTTCACCGCCACATTCCACAAGAAACCCCTGAATCGAAAGGTTCAGGGGTTTTTTGTTTGCGTGAAATCCGGCTTGGCGTGCTCGCCCGCGAACACCGACCAAGCCGGTGTCCGCGGGGAAGCGATATATTCAGAAACTGACCGACGCCGACAGTCTTGCCGTGCGCGGCGCGCCCTGGAACAGATAGTTGTCGCCCAGGTAATCCCCCACATCGCGCCAGTAGCGCTTGTCGAAAATGTTGTCTACCGTCAGGCGCAGCACGGTGTCATAGTCACCGATGCGGGTGCGGTAGCGGCTGCCGATATCGAATACCGTGTAGCCGCCGACCTCGACGTTGCCTGCCTGGCTCGCGTACTTGCTGGCGCTGTAGCGTGCACCGCCGAGCAGTGCCAGGCCCGGCACCGGAAGGTTGTATTCGGCTTGCAGCGCCGCGCGCAGGCGAGGCACGTTGATCGCCTGGTGGCCCTCGTAGGCGTCGGTGCCGCTGTTCTTCACCCGGGCGCGGATCGCGGCGGCGCTGGCGTGCAACTGCAGGCTGGATGTCACCCAGCCGCTGGCGCCGAGCTCCAGGCCGGTGTTCTTCTGCTGGCCTTGCTGCACATAGATTGGGTCCGTACCGTCCTGTGGTCGGGCGTACTGGTAGGCCTGGCGGATCTGGAACAGCGCTGCGCTCAGGCTCATGCCTTTCCAATCGCGCTTGATACCCACTTCCAATTGGCGCGACAGGGTCGGGGCGAGGATCTCGGCAGCGTTGCTGGCGAACCAAGGCGCGGTGCCGCCCGCCGACAGGCCTTTGGACCAGCTGGCGTACAGCGTGGTGTCCGCTTGCGGTTTGTAGATCAGGGCGGCGTTGGGCAGCAACTGGTACTGGCGGGTATGGCGGCCAGCAGCACCGGTTTCGTCCCAGGTCTTTTCGTCCAGGCGCACTTCGCGCGCGCCGAGTACGGTCTGCCATTGCTCGTTGAAGCTGATGCGGTCGCTGACGAACAGGCCGTACTGGCGGCTGTCCAGGCGGCGTTCGCTATGTCCGACCGGTTTTTCGGACGGCGCCAGAGCGGGCGCGCCGGTGTAGATGTTTCCGCTGCCGAGCCACTCGTTGTAATACGGACGCTGATCAAGGGTCCGACGCTGGGCGCTGCTGCCGACAGTCAGTTCATGCTGCAGGCCCAAGGCTTGGAAACGGCCTTCGAGGGTGGCCTGGAGTTCGTCGGTGCGCCGGGTGTCGTCGGGGCTGCGGAAGTCGTAGATGCCGTAGTCGCCGTTGCCGGAGAAGGACGCGTCGTCGCCGGAGCCCCAGGCGAACGCACTGTAGTCGTCAATCACCACCTTGCTGCGCGAAGCGCTGAGCGTGCCGGTCCAGGCTTCGTTGAAGCGGTACTCGAAGCGTCCGCCCAGGTTCAACGAGTCGTTCGTCACAGGCTTGGCCCAATGCTGGTAGGCCAGGCGGTCGTCCGGGTCGATGCCGTGGGGCACCTGGGTGCCGCCCAGCAACTGGTAGCCGGGCACCGAGCGCTGTTCGCGGTGCTGATACTCGGCATCGAGTTGCAGGGTGGCGTCGGGGTTGATCTGCCAGTCGAATGCCAGCGAGGCGAAGTCGCGCTTGCCGTCGGCATGGTCGACGTAGGAACGGATGTCTTCATGGGCGAGGTTGGCGCGCAGGCCGAACTGTTTCTCGCTGCCGAACCAGCCGCCGAGGTCGGTGGCCAGGTAGCGTTCGCCCTGCTCGTTGGTCGAGACGGTGACACTGCGCACATCCTCGGCGCGCTTGGTCACATAGTTGACCAGCCCGCCGGGTTCGGACACGCCGCTCTGCAGGCCCGACAAACCCTTGAGCAATTCGACCTGTTGTTTGTTCTCCAGCGCCACGTTCTGCTCGCCGGCGATGGTCTGGCCATTGATCCGATAGCTGCTGGCGGCATTCAGTTCGAAGCCGCGCACGTTGAAGTTCTCGTAGTAGCCGATCGGCGCGTAGCTTTCGCCGACCGAGGCATCGCTTTGCAGCACCTCGCTGAGCAGGCGTACCTGGCGATCATCGAGCAGTTGGCGACTGAACACGCTGACCGAGGCCGGGGTGTCGAGCAGCGGTGCGGCATGCCAGCCGCCGACCTGGGCTTCACGTGGTTGATAGCCGTCATCGCCGCTGCGTTCGGTGACCTGCAAGGGGGCGAGGGTCACGCGTTCATCGGCCAGACCCTGACCGGCATGCAGCGCAAGGCCCAGGCCAAGCAGGCCAAAGGGCAGGCGGGGGCGAAGCGGGGTCATGCAAGGCTCCTTGGAAGGCGGATGCGCCGGTATGCTCCGGCGGCAGTCGGTGGGGCGGTTGGCAAAGGGGGCGCAATGGTAGCAGGGGTGTCAGGGGCTGTGCGGTGTTCTTTTCGCGGGCAAGCCCGCTCCCACGGGTATCACACTGCTCTTGGGTTCAGTGGGGTGCCCGCGAAAAGAACACCTCGATCATGCAGACGAACTCGACCCCGATGGTTTTACCTGGCGCCCGAGCGCTGACGCTGGCGCCAGGTGTCGTCGATCTTCGACCAGGTCTTGCCATCGGTAATGGCCAGCAGCTTGCGGCCATCCTTGAACGTGGCGAGAAAGGTGGCTTCCTCCTCTTTGCCGCCAAGCCACAATCCGGCGAGCATGCCGACCGGCCCGGCCACCAGGGCGCCGGCTACACCCCAGCCGAGGGTGGCGCCCAGGTTGCGGTTCGATTCCAGGCTGGCGAGCCGGAGGTCCTTGATACGGGCCAGAGAGATACGCTCACCGGCCTGGCTGCGTGGGGTCTTGAGTGTGAGCGATCCGTTGCGATACTCGCCTTCACCTTGCAAGAAATCGCCGGATTGCACCGTGAGTCTTGTCATTGTGTCGTCCTGTCAGGAGGGGCTGTAACCAGCACCTACTGAGCGCCGCACCCCTCGGCAAGTCAACGAGCAGGCGACGGAGGGTCGTGCGACCGGTTGTCGCGAGGCCAGACGCCATTAACGAACAACGGTCTTGAATCATCAGCAGGACGTCGCTTTTTCATAATAAAACTTCCCGGCCTTGAATAATAAACCGGTCAGTCATTATCTGGATTACGGGTACTCCTCAATACATCTGATGCATAACAGTTTGCGCAAATAACAGCGGCGCACCGCTTATTTCTCCGTTCGGAAGATTGGCGTCAAAAAACACTGGACAGAAAGTTTCCAAATGTGTCAGTTTTTTTGCGCCTCACAAGGGCGAGTGACAGGATGCTCTCGCCGAAAGTTTGAGCGTTCCTGTCGAACATCAACTTTTCCGCAAACAAGGAAGTGTCTGCATGTCGAAAGTCAAAGCAAATGCTGTTGTTTCTGCTGCCTCGGTGTTGCAACCGAACGGGCCGAGTTCGGCCTTCGGGCTGATCAACAGCTTCGCCCACCAGTACGATCGCGGTGGTGCGAACATCAATGGCAAACCTTCGTTCACCGTCGATCAGGCCGCCACCCAGCTGCTGCGCGACGGGGCGTCCTGGAAGGACCTGAACAAGGACGGCACCATCAGCCTCACCTACACCTTCCTGACCAAAGCGCCGGCGGACTTCGCCAGCCGTGGCCTGGGCAGCTTCAGCCAGTTCAACAACCAGCAGAAAGCCCAGGCCAAGCTGGCCATGGAGTCCTGGGCCGACGTGGCCAAGCTGAGCTTCACCGAGGCAGCTTCGGGCGGCGACGGTCACATGACCTTCGGCAACTTCAGCGCCAGCAACGGTGGCGCGGCGTTCGCCTACCTGCCGTTCGACGGATGGGGTTCGCACAAAGGTGAGTCGTGGTACCTGATCAATAGCGGTTATCAGGTGAACATCAATCCCGACACTGGCAACTACGGTCGCCAGACCCTGACCCACGAGATCGGCCACGTGCTCGGCCTGTCCCACCCCGGTGACTACAACGCCGGCGAGGGCAACCCGAGCTACCGTGACGCTTCGTATGCACAGGACACCCGCGGCTACAGCGTCATGAGCTACTGGAGCGAAAGCAACACCGCGCAGAACTTCGTCAAGGGCGGCGGGCAGTACTACGCGTCGGCCCCGCTGATGGACGACATCGCGGCGATCCAGAAACTCTACGGCGCCAACTACGCCACGCGTTCGGGCGACACCGTGTACGGCTTCAACTCCACGGCTGATCGCGATTTCTACTCGGCCACCTCGGCTTCGTCGAAGGTGGTGTTCAGCGTGTGGGATGGCGGCGGCAACGATACCCTGGACTTCTCCGGGTTCACCCAGAACCAGAAGATCAACCTCAACGAGGCTTCGTTCTCCGATGTTGGTGGCATGATCGGGAACGTCTCGATCGCCAAGGGCGTGACCGTGGAGAACGCCATCGGCGGTTCGGGCAACGACCTGTTGATCGGCAACGCGGTGGCCAACGTGCTCAAGGGTGGTGCCGGCAACGACATCATCTACGGCGGTGGCGGGGCTGACACCCTCTGGGGGGGAAGCGGTGCGGACACCTTCGTCTATGGGGCCATCAGCGATTCGACGGCCAAGGCACCGGACCGGATCATGGATTTTGTCAGCGGTCAGGACAAGATTGATCTGTCAGCCATCTCGGCGTTTTCCCAGGGCAAGCTACCGCTAGAGTTCGTCAGTGCCTTCACCGGACATGCCGGCGAGGCCGTTCTCAGCTACGACCAGGCGACCAACCTGGGCAGCCTGTCCATCGACTTCACCGGCAATAGCCTGGCTGACTTCCTGGTGACCACCGTAGGTCAGGCCGTCGCCACGGATATCGTGGTCTGACGGGCCGGGAGCGGCTCGCGTAGCGCTGCGCGGGTCGCTCCCTGCCACATGGACCACACGAGGTTGATGGATGCGAGCAATCAAACGAATGATCGCGCTGGGCGCGATTCCCTTGATGTCTATGACCGAGGTAGGTATGGCGAGCAGCCTGCTACTCCCCAACGCCGCGCAACTGGCCGGGCGCTGGACGCTTTATCCGCAGCAGCAGCAGGCCAGTGCCTGCACCCTGCGCCTGTCGGCCAGCGAGGGCGCGCTTGACGGCGACCTGGCCTGCGCCGAGCGCTTGCTCGGGGTTCGTCCGGGCAGTTGGCTGGTGACACCCGACACCCTGGCACTGGTGGGCGGCGACGGCAGCACGGTGGTGCATTTCAGCCGACAGGGCGCCGGTCGCTACACCTGGACTTCAGCCGCCGGCAGTGCAGTGGTGCTGGAGCGTGTGGACAATTAATTACCCGGCCAAGTTATAACGGCAATAAGGGCGAAACATGAAACTTCCGAGCAACAGGCCCGGCGCACTTTTGTGGGCGGCACTTGGCGAATTCAAATCGACGTTGATCAGCGTCGGTTGTTTTACTGCGTTGATCAATATTCTCATGCTCGTGCCGTCGATTTATATGCTGCAAGTGTACGACCGTGTACTGACTTCGCAGAATGAAACCACCCTGTGGATGTTGACGCTGATGGTGGTGGGTTTCTTCGCATATATGGGCGTGCTGGAAGCGGTGCGCAGTTTCATTGTGATTCGCGTCGGCCATCGACTGGAACAGCGCTTCAACCTGAACATCTATCGCGCCGCGTTCGAACGTAACTTGCGCCAGGGTGATGGCGCCGCTGGCCAGGCCTTGAACGACATGACCCAGGTGCGCCAGTTCGTCACCGGCCCTGCGTTGTTCGCCTTCTTCGATGCCCCCTGGTTTCCGGTGTACCTGGCGGTGATTTTCCTGTTCAACGTCTGGCTGGGTGTGCTCGCCAGTGCCGGAGCCTTGCTGTTGGTACTGCTGGCCATGCTCAACGAGCGCCTGACCCAGCGCCCGCTGGCCGAAGCGAGCAGCCTGCAGCAGCAGTCGAGCAGCCTGGCCGGCAGCCAACTGCTCAACGCCGAAAGCATCCAGGCCATGGGCATGCTCGGCGCGCTGCGCCAGCGCTGGTTCGCCTTGCACGGGCGCTTTCTCGAGTTGCAGAACCGGGCCAGCGACACGTCGGCAGTGATCACTGCCACCAGCAAGTCCCTGCGCCTGTGTTTGCAGTCGCTGGTGCTGGGGCTGGGCGCGCTGCTGGTGATCGAGGGCCAGATGACGCCGGGCATGATGATCGCCGGCTCCATTCTCATGGGCCGGGTGTTGGCGCCGATCGACCAGCTCATTGCGGTGTGGAAGCACTGGAGCGGTGCCCACTTGGCCTACAAGCGCCTGGAAACCTTGCTGCAGGAACATCCTGAACCGCCAGTGCCAATGTCGCTGCCAGCGCCTGACGGGCAGCTGTCCATCGAGCAGGTCAGCGGCGGGCCACCGGGGCGCAGGGTCGCCACGGTGCAGCATGTCAGTTTCGCCCTGGCGCCCGGTGAGGTGCTGGGGGTGCTGGGGGCTTCGGGCTCCGGCAAGTCGACCCTGGCCAGGTTGCTGGTGGGTGTCTGGCAACCGCTGGCGGGCCATGTGCGCCTGGATGGCGCCGAGCTTTCCCAGTGGGACCGCGATGCGCTCGGTCCGCATATCGGCTATCTGCCGCAAAGTATCGAGCTGCTGCGTGGCAGCATTGCCGAGAATATCGCCCGATTCGGCGAGCTCGACGGCCATAAGGTGGTGGAGGCTGCGCGTCTGGCGGGGGTGCATGAATTGATCCTGCGCTTGCCGCAGGGGTATGACACGCGCCTGGGCGAGGGCGGTGGCGACCTCTCTGGCGGCCAGAAGCAACGCATTGCCCTGGCGCGCGCGCTCTATGGCAGCCCCTGTCTGATCGTGCTCGACGAACCCAACTCCAACCTCGACAGCCTTGGCGAGGCGGCGTTGGCCAATGCCATCGTCCAGTTGAAGGCTCTGGGGCGCACGGTGGTGTTGGTGACCCATCGCAGCGCGGCGCTGGCCCAGGCTGACAAGTTGCTGGTGATGAACGACGGGCGCGTGCAGGCGTTTGGCCCTGCGCGGGATATTCTCCAGGCGCTGGGCCAGGGCACCGCACAGCGGCCGCTGCAAGCCGGAGGTGGTGCATGAGCCGCGTGACGAGCGATGCACGCTTCTACGTGCGCCTTGGCTGGCTGCTGACCCTGCTGGGGTTTGGCGGATTCATGGCCTGGGCCAGCCTCGCGCCGCTGGATCAGGGCGTGGCGGTGCAGGGCACCGTGGTGGTGTCGGGCAAGCGCAAGGCAGTGCAGTCGATGGCTGCCGGGGTGGTCAGCCGGATTCTGGTCAGCGAAGGGCAGGTGGTGCGCCAGGGTGAGCCGCTGTTCCGCCTCGATCGTACCCAGGTACAAGCAGATGTCGAGGCGCTGCAGGCCCAGTACCGCATGACCCAGGCCAGCCTTGCGCGTTGGCGCGGTGAACGGGACAACGTGGGGCAGGTGCAGTTTCCTGCGGAGCTGATGGATGAGTCCGATGCGCAACTCGGCCTGGTTGTTGAAGGTCAGCGCCAGCTGTTCGATAGCCGTCGCCAGGCCCTGGCCCGTGAACAGGGCGCGGTGTCGGCCAGCATCGAAGGCTCCCAGGCCCAACTGGCCGGCATGCGCCGGGCACGGGGCGACCTGCAGGCCCAGGCTGACTCCCTGCGCGAGCAGTTGGACAATCTGCGCCCGCTGGCCGGCGAGGGCTACATCCCGCGCAATCGGGTGCTCGAATACCAGCGGCAGTTGTCCCAGGTGCAACGTGACCTGGCGCAGAACGCGGGCGACAGCGCGCGCCTGGAGCAAGGCATCGTCGAGGCCCGGCTCAACCTGCAGCAGCGCCGCGAGGAATACCAGAAAGAGGTGCGCACCCAACTGGCCGAGGCCCAGGTCAAGGCCGCGACGCTGGAGCAGCAGCTCAACTCGGCACGCTTCGAGTTGCGTCACAGCGAGATCCTCGCACCCGCCGACGGCATCGCCGTCAACCTGGGCGTCCACACCGAGGGTGCGGTGGTGCGGGCAGGCGACACGTTGCTGGAGATCGTGCCGCAAGGCACAGCGCTGGAGGTGGAGGGGCGCTTGCCGGTGAATCTGGTGGACAAGGTCGCGCCGCAGTTGCCGGTCGATATCCTGTTCACGGCCTTCAACCAGAACAGCACGCCACGGGTCACCGGCGAGGTGGCGCTGATATCGGCCGACCAGTTGCTCGACGAGCGCAGCGGCCAGCCGTACTACGTGCTGCGCAGCACCGTCAGCGAAGAGGCGCTGGCGCGTTTGCAGGGCTTGTCGATCCGTCCGGGCATGCCCGCCGAACTGTTCGTGCGCACTGGCGAGCGCTCGCTGCTCAACTACCTGTTCAAGCCCCTGCTCGACCGTGCAGGCAGCGCCTTGACCGAACAATAAGGACGTTGCGATGAAATCATCTGCAACCGGTCTGCTGGCGGCCTGCGTGCTGCTGCCGACACTGGCCCAGGCCGGCATGGGGCCGTTTCAGGTCTACGAACAGGCCTTGCGCCGCGATCCAACCTACCTCGCCGCCTTCAAGGCCCGCGAGGCAGGCCAGGAGTATCGCGCCATCGGCCGTGCAGGCCTGCTGCCCAACCTTTCCTACAGCTACAACAAGGGCCGCAACGATTCGAAAGCCAGCTACCTCGGTGATTCGCGTCGTTCGAGCGAAGACAGGCGCTATGACAGCTATGGCTCGACTTTCATCCTCCAGCAACCGCTGTTCGACTATGAAGCCTATGCCGCCTACCGCAAGGGGGTGGCCCAGGCGCTGTTTGCCGACGAGAGCTTCCGCGACCAGAGCCAACAGTTGCTGGTGCGGGTGATGACCAGCTACACCCAGGCCCTGTATGCCCGGGACCAGATAGCTATCAGCGTGGCCAGCAAGCAGGCTTACCGCCAGCAATTCCAGCAGAACCAGCGTCTGTTCCAGGCCGGCGAGGGGACGCGCACCGACATCCTTGAGGCCCAGGCACGTTTCGAGTTGGCTGATGCCGAGGAAATCCAGGCACGTAACGACGAGGATGCCGCATTGCGCGAGCTCGGTGCGCTGATCGGCGAGCCGGCTGTGCGCATCGATGAGCTGGCGCCGCTGCGCAGTGGCTTCGCCTTCCCGCAGGTTACGCCGACGAGCTATGAGGCCTGGCAATCGCTGGCGCTGGCCAGCAACCCGCAACTTGGCTCGCAGCGCCATGCGCTGGAAGTGGCGCGCTACGAAGTCGAGCGTAATCGCGCCGGGCACCTGCCCAAGGTCAGCGCCTTCGCCACTTCGCGGCGCCAGGAGTCGGACAGTGGTAACACCTACAACCAGCGCTACGACACCAACACCGTGGGTATCGAGATCAGCGTGCCGCTGTTTGCCGGTGGTGGCGTCAGCGCTTCGACGCGCCAGGCCAGCCGGCATCTGGAGCAGGCCGAGTACGAACTGGATGGCAATACCCGCAACACGCTTATCGAGCTGCGCAAGCAATACAACGCCTGCGAGTCCGGCGCCAGTCGCTTGCGTGCCTATGAGCGGGCGCTGCAGGCGGCCGAGGCGCTGGTGGTGTCGACGCGCAAGAGCGTGCAGGGCGGCGAGCGGGTGAGTCTGGATGTGCTCAATGCCGAACAGCAACTGGCGACCACCCGGCGTGACCTGGCGCGGGCGCGCTACGACTACCTGCTGGCCTGGATCAAGCTGCATTACCAGGCAGGGACCTTGAGCGAAGCGCAGTTGGCGCGGGTAGACGAAGCCTTCGTGGCGACTGGCGGATAGGGGCGGCCAGAGGGCCGCTCCCTGTCGCAAGGGCTCAGGCGGCGAAACCGCCATCGGCCAGCAGGCTGGCGCCGGTGATGTAGCCAGCCTCAGGCCCTGCCAAGTAGGCGACGAAGCTGGCGATTTCATCGGCATGCCCGTAGCGTCCGATCGCCATCAACGGGATCAGGCTGTCGGCGAACTCGCCGCTGGCCGGGTTCATGTCGGTGTCCACCGGGCCAGGCTGCACATTGTTGACGGTGATGCCCTGAGGGCCGAGGTCACGGGCCATGCCGCGGGTCAGGCCGACCAACGCCGACTTGCTCATGGCGTAGGGCGCGCCGCCTGCGAACGGCATGCGTTCGGCGTTGGTGCTGCCGATGTTGATGATCCGGCCACCCTGGCCCATGTGTCGGGCTGCGGCCTGGCTCGCCACGAACACGCTGCGCACGTTGATCGCCAGCATGCGGTCGAAGTCGCCGAGGTCGAATTCGGTCACTGGCGCCACGGCCAATACGCCGGCGTTGTTGACCAGGATGTCGAGGCGGCCGAAGGCTTTGACGGTGTCGTGCACCGCTTGCTGTACCGCGCTGGCATCAGCGCTGTCGGCGCGCAGGGCCAGGGCGCGACCACCCTCGGCGTTGATGGCGTCAGCCAGGGCCTGCGCGGGGGCAGCGGAGCTGACATAGGTAAAGGCGACCTGTGCGCCTTCGCGGGCCAGGCGCCGGACGATGGCGGCGCCGATGCCGCGGGAACCACCCTGGACCAGGGCGACTTTGCCTTCGAGGTTCGATACGTGGGACATGCTGCTCTCCTGAAGCGAGCAAGGCGGTGTGCCTTGGATGGGGTCAGTATCGACGGGTGATTACCTGCTGATAAGATCGCAATCACTATCATCAGAGTGAACTTCTGGTTGGGAATCGTTTATGGAATCCTTCAGCAGCCTTGAGTGCTTCATCACCAGTGCCGAGGTCGGCAGCTTCGCCGAGGCCGCCCGGCGTCTGTCCATCACACCTGCGGCGGTGGGCAAGAACGTCGCCCAGTTGGAATCTCGCCTGGGTGTGCGCCTGTTCCAGCGCAGTACGCGCAAACTGACCCTGACCGAGGCCGGGCAACGCTTTCTGGGTGAGGTGAGCGAGAGTTTTCGCAGCATCCAGTACGCTGTGGCCAACCTGGCCAGTAGCGAAGGTCAACCGGCCGGGGTGCTGCGGGTCAGCATGGGCATCGTGTTCGGGCGTTTGTACGTGCTGCCGTTGCTGGGAGAGTTCCTGCGCCGATACCCGGCGATCACCCCGGACTGGCATTTCGACAACCGCCAGGTCGACCTCATCGGCCAAGGGTTCGATGCGGCGATTGGCGGCGGCTTCGACCTTCCGCCGGGTGTCGTTGCGCGCAAGCTGGCGCCTGCACACCGAGTCTTGGTAGCGGCGCCTGAGTACCTGCAGCGGCACGCGCCGATCCAGATGCCGGAACAACTACCCCAGCACGACGGCATCCTGATCCGTTCCCCGCAGACCGGGCGAGTGCGCTCCTGGCCGCTGACCAGCCGCAACCAGGAGCAGCGCCCGCTGCACCTGCGCCAGGCGATGACCATGAGCGACTCGGATGCAGCCTGTGCTGCGGCGGAGCAAGGGCTGGGCGTTGCCTTGGTGAGCATGCCGTTCGCCGTGCCGTACTTGGCCAGCAAACGCCTGTGCCGGGTGTTGCCGGACTGGTATGTGGACGATGGCAGCGTCAGCGTCTACTACGCTGAGCGCAAGCTGCTGCCGGGCAAGACCCGCGCGTTCATCGACTATCTGCTGGCGTGTTTCGAGGCGCGGGGGTTGGCGAAGCAGTTCGATGCGATGGCAGGCGCCTGAATTCTGCCGTCAGTCGACTTCGACTACGTACTGCACCTGCGCCACCCCGGCGAGCACCAGGCTTACTTCGTCATCGAGTTTCTTGCCGATCAACTGCTTGCCCAGCGGCGAGCGCGGGGTGATCACGGTCACCAGCCCAGCACCTTCGCCGATTTTCAGTCCGGCGCCCTCGGGGCCGAGAAACAGCAACTGCTGGCGACCTTGCTCATCTTCAAGCGTTACCCGGTTGCTCAGCTGGATGCCGCGCGCCGGATCGTAGTCGCGCAGCAGCAACTGCTGGTAGCTCAGCAGCGCCTGGCGGATTTCGGCGGTACGGCGCGCCTGGCCGGTGGCGAGGTAGGAGGCCTCGAGCCCCAGGGTGTCGTACTTGTTCTCGGCGATGTTCTCTTCGGCGGTGGCGGTTTCGTAGGCGGTCTGGGCGGCGCGGCGCAGCACCTCCATGTCGTGCTCTAGGGTGTCGATGATGCGTGCGAGCAGGGTTGGCTTGTCCATGGTCAGCGACAGAACTCCAGCACGTTGGCCTGGCTCTTGTCGGTCGGTGCATTGCGGTTCTGCTGTAGCCAGAACTGGCATTTGGGGTTGTTCAGGTTGCGCGGGTTGGCCTCGATGGCCTGTTGAGCTTGCTGCGTGTTCAGGATCTCCTTGTAGCGCTCGAACATTGCCTGCTGCGCGTCGGCCGGTTGCGGCGGGGCAACTGGGGCGGGGGCGCTGCGTGCCGGAGCCACTGCCTGGGCCAGTGGCTCGACCTGCTGTGGCCACAACTGCCAGGCCAGCCACAGGCTTAAAGCGATGGCGACGGCGCCGAGCCACAGGCCGAAGGCCACGCAGACAATCAACTGCAAAGGGTTCAGGGTGATCTTCAGTTCGCGGCGACGGGGCATCGTGGCCTCCTGGCAGGGGTCGATCGAGGGGCCATTGTCGCATGGCTGTGCGATTTGTTTTGTTGCCGGGTGCGGGTAGCGCTTTTGTCGGTGCCGTTTTATCCGCACAATCCATGGTTTTCTGCGCTGCGAGGGGAGTGGTCGTGAAAGCCACCTGGGACATTTTCTGCACAGTCGTCGACAACTACGGCGATATTGGCGTCACCTGGCGCCTGGCGCGCCAGCTCGCCGATGAGCATGCGTTGACCGTGCGCCTTTGGGTGGACGACCTGCACGCGTTCGCACGCCTGTGCCCGGAGGCTGATCCACAGGCCGCGCGGCAATATCAGCAAGGGGTCGAGGTATGCCATTGGCCGGTCGATTGGCCCGCATGCGAAACCGCCGAGGTGGTCATCGGTGCCTTCGGTTGCCAACTACCGGCGGCCTATGTCGAAGCCCTGGCCGAGCGCTCGACACCAGCGTTGTGGCTGAACCTCGAATACCTGAGCGCCGAAGACTGGGTCGAGGGGTGTCATGGGCTACCGTCGCCCCAACCCAATGGCCTGCGCAAAGTGTTTTTCTTCCCGGGCTTCACCGCCAATACCGGCGGCTTGCTGCGTGAAGGCGAACTGCTGGGCAAGCGTGCTGCGTTCGAGCAGGATGCTGCCGCGCGCAAGGCATTCCTTGCCGGCCTCGGCGTGAAACCTGCGCCCGAGGCGCGACTGATGTCGTTGTTCGCCTACGAGAACGCGCAGTTGGGCCATTGGCTGGAAGCCCTGGCGGCAGACGATCAGCCCACCCACCTGCTGGTCCCCGAAGGTCGAATCCTGTCCGACCTGCATGCGTGGCTGGGTGAACAACCGGCCGTGGGCGAGTTGCGCCAGCGCGGGGCGCTGACCTTGCAGGTGCTGCCATTCGTCAGCCAGGACGACTATGACCGTATCCTCTGGTGTTGCGACTTCAATGCCGTGCGCGGCGAGGATTCCTTCGTGCGTGCCCAGTGGGCCGGGCGCCCTCTGCTGTGGCACATCTACGTGCAAGAGGAGAACGCTCACTGGGAAAAGCTCGAGGCTTTTCTCAAGATCTATCGACAGGGGCTGTCGGACGATGCCGCAGATGCACTGGTGGCGTTGTGGCGTGCCTGGAACATGGATCGTGACATGGGCGAGGCCTGGCGCGGGGTGCTGAAACACTGGCCGCAACTGCAGATGCATGCCCGGCAATGGTGCCTGGAACAGGCCACTCGGCCGGACCTTGCCACAGCGCTGGTACAGTTTTATCGAAATTGGATATGATATGCGGCCTCGATTTTTATAAATCCATCCAGATTCGGATACTTCGTAATGAAAACTGGTAAAGAGCTGAAACCCGGTACCGTACTGCGGATCGACAACGACCCGTGGCTGGTCCAGAAAGCGGAATTCACCAAGTCGGGCCGTAACAGCGCGATCATGAAGACCAAGCTGAAGAACCTGCTGACCGGCTACAAGACCGAAACCGTCTACGGTGCGGACGACAAGCTGGACGACGTGATCCTGGATCGCAAAGAAGCGACCCTGTCGTTCATCAGCGGTGACTCGTACACCTTCATGGACACCACCGACTACACCATGTACGAGCTGAACGCCGAAGACATCGACGCCGTTCTCCCGTACATCGAAGAAGGCATGGAAGATGTCTGCGAAGCCGTCTTCTTCGAAGGCCGCCTGGTATCGGTTGAGCTGCCGACCACCATCAGCCGTCAGGTTGTCTACACCGAGAACGCTGCTCGCGGCGATACCTCGGGCAAGGTCATGAAGCCTGCCAAGCTGAAGAACGGTACCGAGATTTCGGTAGCTGACTTCATCCAGATCGACGAGTGGATCGACATCGACACTCGCGACAACAGCTTCAAGGGCCGTTCCAAGAAGTAATCTTCTTGCGACCCACAAAAAAACCCGGCCTTGGCCGGGTTTTTTTGTGTCTGGCGTTTACTCAGACCGTCACGTGCAGGCGCACATCGACATTGCCGCGGGTGGCGTTGGAGTATGGGCAGACTTTGTGCGCCTTCTCCACCAGGGCTTCGGCATCTGCCTGGGCCAGGCCCGGCAGGTTGATGTGCAGGTCGATGTCCAGGCCGAAACCACCGGGGATCTGGCCGATACCGACCTTGGCGGTGATCGAGGCGTCGGCAGGCAGGGCTTTCTTCTCCTGGCCGGCGACGAACTTCAGTGCGCCGATGAAGCAGGCCGAGTAGCCGGCAGCGAACATCTGCTCGGGGTTGGTGCCTTCACCGCCAGCACCGCCCAGTTCTTTAGGGGTGCTCAGCTTGACTTCGAGCTTGCCGTCGCTGGAGCGGGATTTGCCGTCGCGACCACCAGTGGAGGTGGCTTCTGCGATGTACAGGGGAGTGACCTTTTGCATCTTGAGCCTCGCTTGTGTGCTGTGCGCCTTGGCGCTGGGTGGGTATGGGTTTAAATTAGCGCACAATCATTTAGTGCGCAAGATAAATTTTCGACCATTCGTCCGACAGGCTTTCACAGCATAGTCCTCAGAGGCTTTTTTGCAGGCTGTTGCGCAGGTCGAGCAGTTCGGCCTGCAGCTTCTGCAAGCGTTCCACCGTGCGCCCGGAGGCTTCCAGGATGCAGTGCGGCACCTTGCTGGCCTCGTCGCGCAAATCACGGCCCTTGTCGGTCAGTTGCACCAGCACCACGCGCTCATCCTCGCGGCTGCGGGTGCGCTTGAGCAGGCCTTCGCTTTCCAGGCGCTTGAGCAGCGGGGTGAGCGAACCGGGGTCGGTCAACAGGCGCTGGCTGATTTCGCCTACGGTCAGGCCGTCCTGCTCCCACAGCACGAGCATGGCCAGGTATTGCGGATAGGTGAGGCCCAGGGCCTGCAACAAGGGTTTGTAGACCTTGGTCATCAGCAACGAGGTGGAGTGCAGGGCGAAGCACACCTGATTGTCCAGCAGCAGCTCGTCGCAGGGGGCTTTGATGTCGGCGTTCATGCAGGTCCTTGAATGAGTTCAGTTAAGAATCTAGCACGCTGATCGTTAGCGCGCTCATCAACCACGCAGTCCACTGCGTAGCGCCAGGTCCCAGGGAGGGACAGGACTGAAGCGGCTCTTGAGGAATTCGAGCAGCAAGCGGCTGCGAGAGTTCGTTTCATGTTCGAGTCGTAGTGCATAGATACCGGTGGTTTCCGGTTCGGGCAGGCCGTTTTCGCAGAACAGCGGCAGCAGTTCACCGCGCAGCAGGTATTCGCTGACCAGCCAGGTGGGGAGATGGGCGATGCCGAGGCCGGCGAGGGCGCCGAACAGCAGGGTTTCGGCGTTGTTGGCGGTCATGCGCAGGCGTGCCGGGCGGTACAGGCGCACCTGGCCGTCGACGGCGAAGCGCCAGGCGAACGGTGGTGCCAGGCCATCCCAGTCCAGGCCGTCGTGCTGCGGCAGTTCGCTTGGGCAGGTGGGCACCCCTCTGGCGGCCAGGTAGGCCGGGCTGGCGCAGGCGATGCGCACCATGTAGGCCAGCGGCGTGGCGACCAGACGTGTGTCGGCCAGAGGGCCTGCACGCAGCACCAGGTCGACCTCGCCCAGGTGGCTGCCGTGCATGTCGACGAAGCTGTCGATCAGGCGCAGTTGCACATCGAGCCCGGGGTAAGCCACCAGGAAGTCCGCGATCGCTGGCGCCAGGTGGCGGCGGCCGAAGGCTGCAGGGGCATCCATGCGGATCAGGCCTTCCGGGGCATTGCTCAGGGATACCGCTTCGGCCCGTGCCAGGCGCAGTTCCTCTATGATGCGCCGGGCGCGCTCGGCGAAGGCATTGCCTGCCGGAGTCGGGCGCACGGCATGGGTGCTGCGCACGAACAGGCGGCTGCCCACGGCGTTTTCCAGGTTGTCGATGCGTCGGGCGACTGCCGAAGGCGTCAAGGGGTGACGGCGCGCGGCCGCCGAGAAGCTGCCGGTTTCGAGTACATCGAGAAACAGACTCAGTTGTTCGGTGAGGATATCTGGACTCATGACCCTTCCCATGCTTGTGCGTAAAACGCAAAGCCATTGTGCGCTGCTGTGCGTTTCCCTGCCAGCCTCCACTGGGTAGCATGCCTGGATTGAGAATGCAGTCGAATGAGGCACTGATGATCGAGTGGTTGATGTACATCGTTTTGGGCGCGGCGCTGGGCACCATGGGCGGCCTGTTCGGGATCGGCGGCGGGTTGATTGCGATTCCTGCACTGGGAGTGCTGTTCGGTCTCGACCAGCAGCTGTCCCAGGGGACGGCGTTGGTGATGGTGGTGCCCAACGTGCTGCTGGCGCTGTGGCGCTATCATCAGCGCAACCGCATCGAGCTGCGCCATGCCGTGCCGCTTTCGCTATGCAGCTTCATCTTTGCCTGGCTGGGCTCGATCTGGGCGGTAGGGCTCGATGCACACTCCATGCGCCTGGGCTTCGTCGCATTCCTGGTGGCGCTGGCGGTGTGGAACGTGGCACGCATGTTCATGAAAGCCAGCCCGCCGAGCAGCCAGCTGCGTTATCCCTGGCCGTGGCTGGGTGTGCTGGGCTGTTTCGCCGGTAGCATGGGCGGGTTGTTCGGCGTTGGTGGCGCGGTAGTGGCCACGCCGATCCTGACCAGCGTGTTCGGCACCACCCAGGTGGTGGCTCAGGGCCTGTCGCTGGCGCTTGCGGCGCCGAGCACCATGGTGACGCTGCTCACCTATGGCGTTCATGGCAGCGTTGACTGGCATGTCGGTATTCCGCTGGCGGTAGGCGGATTGCTCAGCATCAGCTGGGGCGTGAAGCTGGCCCATGCGCTGCCCGAGAAAGTGCTGCGTACGCTGTTCTGCGTGTTTCTGATCGTCTGTGCGGTGATGCTGGGCCTGGAGCTCTGACAACCTTTACCTGAAACCGTCGATCACATAGTCGGCCATGCAGTCGGTGATCGGCGAATGGCTTTGCGCATTGCGCACCAGCATCACATTGGCCATCGGCAACTGCGGCAGGCCCTGGTCTTCGCCGAGAATGCACAGCGAGTCGCCGATCAGGCTCTGCAACTGGGCCGTAACCGCCAAACCCGCGCCGACGATGGCAAAGATCGCCGCCAGGCTCGGACTTGTGTAGGCGATGCGGTAATCGATCCCCTGATGTTCGAGGGCGTTGCAGGCCCAGGAGCGGCAGAAACAGTCGGTGTTGAACATCGCCAGGGGTATCGGGCGCTGTTCGTGGGGGCAGAAGCCCTTGGCAGCGGCCCATACCAGGCGTTCCTGGCGCAGCAGTTGGCCCACCTCGGCACCTGGCTCGCGGGTGATGATCGTCAGGTCAAGGTCCTGGCGCAGCATCAATTGCTTCGATGGCTCGCAATGCACCTCTACCTGGATCAGTGGATAGCTGCTGGCGAAGCTGGTGAGTATCGCCGGCAGAAAGCGCATGGCGTAGTCGTCCGGTGTACCGATGCGCACTAAGCCGACCATGTGTGGCATGCGCAAGGTGTTGAACACCTCGCCGTGCAGCTTGAGGATGCGCCGGGCATAACCGAGCAGCACCTGGCCCTCGGCGGTCAGGCGCACCTGGCGTCCGTCGCGCTCGAACAACTGGCGCTGGAGGATGTCTTCCTCCAGGCGTTTCATCTGCATGCTCACGGCCGACTGGGTACGGTTGACGACCTCCCCGGCACGGGTGAAACCGCCTTGTTCGGCGATCGCAACGAAGGTGCGCAAGACCTCGGCGTCGAGGCTCTGGTAGGTGGACATTGCATCAATTCTCCAGATGCAAGACATAAGAAACATTCGTTGGATTGATCCTAAGCCTGGCGCGAGACTGAAGCCACTCACACGGAGGGCTTCACGATGAAAGGTCATGTCGGTTTTACCCACACTCCCTTCTCCTTGGGCCAACTGCTTGCGCAGGCGCTTGAGCGACTGCTGCGCTGGCAGCAGCTGTACCGCCAGCGCCGGCAATTGGCCAGCCTCAGCGACGATGCGCTGCACGATCTGGGGTTGAGTCGGGCAGATACCCTGCAGGAGGTGGAGCGTCCGTTCTGGGACGATCCATTGCGCAAGTGAAGGCGTCGCTGCGGGGCATGGCCGCCCCGCAGCGTTTACAGGCTGTAGTAGTAGCCGCGGCTGCGCAGGGCGACGATGCGTGGACGGCCATCGGCGTGGGGGCCGATCTTCTTGCGCAGGTTGCTGACGTGCATGTCCAGGCTGCGGTCATAGAGCGTCAGTTTGCGGCCCAGGCCGATCTGCGCCAGTTCCTGCTTGTCCAATGGCTCGCCGGGTTGGCGCAGCAGGGCTTCGAGGATGCGGCTCTCGGAGAGTGTCAGGCTCATCTCGCGCTGATCGATGCTGACTACCCCGCGCACGGGGCTGAAGGCCAGGTCGCCGATCTCGATCTGGGTGCTGGGCGCCGCCGGATGACTGCGGCGCAGCACGGCACGCAAGCGAGCGGTCAGCTCACGCGGGTCGCAGGGTTTGGCCAGGTAATCGTCGGCACCCAGCTCCAGGCCCAGGATACGGTCCAGGGGTTCGCCACGGGCCGACAGCATCAATACCGGCAGTTCGGCGTGGTCGCTGCGCAGTTGCTTGAGCAGCTCCAGGCCGCTGCCATCGGGCAGCATCACATCCAGCACCACCGCCGCCGGGGCGTGGGCGGCCAGGGCCTGGCGCGCGCTCTCGCCGTCGTGGCAGGCGCGGACCGCAAAGCCCTCCTGAGTCAGCCAGCTACCGAGCAGCTCGCACAACTCCTGGTCATCATCAATCAGTAACAGCTCGCTCATGACTCACTCAATTCAACCATTGTCGGCGTCTTCTGTGTCCGCCGCTGGCTAAGATACCGCAGACTGCCGACAACAGTGCAACGACCGATCCGATCAGGAACCATTGCTGCTGGTCGGTAAGCAGGCGTAGGGGGCTGGTGGTCTGCAGTTTTTCCACCGTAGCCTGCAGGCGCTGGTTGTCCTGGCGCAGGCGTTCGAGTTGGGTGCTTTCCCGGGCGCTGTCGGCATTTTGCAGCTGTTTGCTCAGTGCAGCGCGCTGTTTCTCGCTTTCCTCCAGACGTTGCTGCAGCTCGGTGATGCGCGCACCGGCTTCCAGCGACAGAGGCTGTTCGGCGAGGGCGAGGGGGGAGAGCAGCAACAGGCAGAAAAGCAGCAGGGACATCGGACCTTGGCGCATCGGTACTCCTGATTCTTGTTCGATTCAGAAGGTTGTCGGCAGTGGGTCGCAATAGATGAATCCGGGGATTGCCTGGGCCTGTTCGCGTGCAAGTCGTCGTGAAGGCTTGCCCGCGAACAGGCCCTATCAGGCTCAGGGCAGCACTTGCTTGAACGGTTTGACCACCACCTTCTCGTATACGCCTGCTGCGATGTACGGGTCGGCGTCGGCCCAGGCCTGTGCGGCGGCAAGGGAGTCGAATTCGGCGACGATCAGGCTACCGCTGAAGCCGGCAGCGCCGGGATCGTTGCTGTCGATGGCCGGATGCGGGCCGGCCAGGACTACACGGCCTTCGGCCTTGAGCTGCTGCAGGCGCTCGATGTGCGCAGGGCGTGCAGCCAGGCGTTTTTCCAGGGAGTTTTCGACGTCGCTGGCGATGATGGCGTAGAGCATGTCAATCCTTGGGCTTAGGGGTGGAAGGGTCGGTGTCGTGCAGGTGGCGCGACAGGTACACGCCCTGGGCCACCAGGAAGATCACGGTCATGCCCAGGCTGCCGAAGACCTTGAAGTCGACCCAGAACTCCTGGAACGTGAAGGCGACGAACAGGTTGGCTGCGCCGCAGACCAGGAAGAACAGGATCCAGGCCAGGTTCAGGCGGGTCCAGATTGTTTCCGGGAGTGTCAGGGCATGGCCCATGATGCGTTTGATCAATACCCGATCGCCGATGAAGTGGCTGCCGGCGAAGGCCAGCGCGAACAACCAGTTGACCACCGGCGCTTTCCACTTGAGGAAGGTTTCGCTGTGGAAGGCCAGGGTGAGGCCGCCGAACACAAGGCAGGCCACCAGCGTCAGCAACTGGCCCTTTTCGAGCTTGCGATGGCGCAGGAACAGCGCGCCGTAGACCACCACGGAGCTGATGATGAGCATCGCCGTGGCACTGTAGATGCCGCCGAACTCGAAGCTTTGTCCGGCAAATTCGACCGGGCGCGGGTCCAGCTTGTAGACGATGAAGAACAGCAGCAGCGGGATGAAATCGATGAATTGTTTCACAATGGCAGCCAGAAGCGGGATGTGACGGCATAATAACAAACATCGATTCCGGCGAAAGCGCTCCTCCATGAATGTTGATCTGCACTGTCACAGCACGGCCTCCGACGGCGCCCTGTCGCCCACGGCACTGGTCGCCCGCGCCCACGAGCACGGGGTGCGCACGCTGGCGCTGACCGATCACGATACCCTCGAAGGGCTCCCCGAGGCGCGCCAGGCGTGTCTTGACCTGGGCATGCAATGGGTCAGCGGGGTGGAGCTTTCCTGCACCTGGGGCGGTGCGACCATCCATGTGCTGGGTTACAACTTTCCCCTCGATGCGCCGCCACTGTTGGAGGCCATCGAGCAATTGCACCGTGGTCGCTGGCTGCGCGCCGAAGACATCGCCAGGCGCCTGGCGGGCAAGGGCATGCCCGATGCGCTCGAGGGCGCGCGCGCCGTGCAGCAGGAGCTGGGCGACAGCGGCAACGCGCCGGCGCGCCCGCATTTTGCCGAATTCCTGGTGCGTGCGGGGCATGTCAAGGACCGCGGCGAGGCGTTCCGCAAATGGCTGGGCGCCGGCAAGCTGGGTGACGTCAAGTTGCATTGGCCGACACTCGAGGAAACTGTCGCGACCCTTCGCCAGTCCAACGCTTGGGTGAGCCTGGCCCATCCCATGCACTATGAACTGACGCGTAGCAAGCGCAGACGCCTGATCGCCGACTATATTCAAGCGGGAGGGCAGGCGCTTGAAGTGGTCAATGGCATGATGCCGCCCGAGCAAGTGGGCACGATGTCCATCCTTACCCGTGAGTTCGGCCTGCTGGCAAGCGCTGGCAGTGACTTCCACGGCCCCGGCACCTGGGGCGAGATCGGTGCCTACCGGCCATTGCCCGAGGACCTGCCACCTCTGTGGCGCCGATTCAGCCATGAACAGCCTATGGCGGTATGAACAGGACGATTACGTGAGTCAATTCTTCCAGATTCATGCGGAGAACCCGCAAGCGCGCCTGATCAAGCAGGCCGTGGAGATCATCCGCAAGGGCGGGGTGGTGGTGTATCCGACCGACTCGGCATACGCCCTGGGTTGTCAGATCGGCGACAAGGCGGCGATCGAGCGGGTCCGGCGCCTGCGCGGCCTGAATAAAACGCACAATTTCACCTTGATGTGCTGCGACATGTCGCAGCTGGGGTTGTATGCCAAGGTCGATACCGGCACCTTCCGCCTGCTCAAGGCCCATATACCCGGCCCTTACACCTTCATTCTCAACGGGACCCGCGAGGTGCCGCGCCTGTTGCTGCATGAAAAACGCCGTACCATCGGCCTGCGCGTGCCGGACCATGGCATCACCCTGGCGCTGCTCGCGGAACTGGGCGAGCCGTTGATGAGCGTCAGCCTGATCCTGCCCGGCGACGATGAGCCGATGACCGATCCCTACGAAATCCGCGAACGCCTGGAGCACCACGTCGATCTGGTCATCGACGGCGGCTTCGGCGATCTGAAGGCGTCCACCATCATCGACCTGTCCGGTGACGAGCCACAGCTGATCCGCGAAGGCTGCGGCGATCCCACACCCTTCCTGGTCAACGCGTGAACCAGGTGCAGGCCCCCGAAGCGCCGCCGGTCGAAGGCGAGGTACCGCAGCAACTGCAACTGGCGCTGGTCTATGGCGAAGCCCTGACCGAAATGCCGGTCGACCTGTACATCCCGCCGGACGCCCTGGAAGTCTTCCTCGAAGCCTTCGAGGGCCCGCTGGACCTGCTGCTGTACCTGATCCGCAAGCAGAACATCGATATTCTCGACATCCCCGTGGCCGAGATCACCCGGCAATACATGGGCTACGTCGAGCTGATGAAGTCGGTGCGCCTGGAGCTGGCTGCCGAATACCTGGTGATGGCTGCCATGCTGGCCGAGATCAAGTCGCGCATGCTGCTGCCGCGCTCCAGTGAAATCGAGGAAGAAGAGGGCGATCCGCGCGCCGAGCTGATCCGCCGCCTGCAGGAGTATGAACGCTTCAAGGCGGCCGCCGAGGGTATCGACGAGCTGCCGCGGATCGGGCGCGAGGTGCTGGTGCCACAACTGGAGGCGCCGCAGGCCAAGGTGCGCAAATTGCTGCCCGACGTCGCGCTGGAAGAAATCCTGCTGTCGATGGCCGAAGTCATGCGCCGCAACGACTTGTTCGAAAGCCACCAGATCACCCGTGAGACCTTGTCGACCCGCGAGCGCATGAGCGAGGTGCTCGAGCGTCTGAAGGGCGGAGGCTTCGTACCCTTCATCGAGCTGTTCAGCGTCGAGGAGGGCAAGCTTGGCGTGGTGGTCACCTTCATGGCGATTCTCGAGCTGGTGAAGGAATCGCTGATCGAACTGGTGCAGAATGAGCCTTTCACCCCGATCCATGTCCGTGCCCGGGCCGAGTGACAGTAAAGAGCGCCGATGAACCTGAACGAACCCCGCGACCTTGCGTCGCTGATCGAGGCCTTTTTGCTGGCCTCAGGCAAGCCACAGTCCCTGGAGCGTCTCTTCGAATTGTTCGAGGAGGCAGAGCGACCGGCGCCGGCCGTGTTCAAGAAGGCCCTGGAGGTGCTCGGCAAGTCGTGCAATGGTCGCGCCTTCGAACTCAAGGAAGTGGCCAGCGGCTACCGTCTGCAGATTCGTGAGGACTTCGCACCCTGGGTCGGTCGCCTGTGGGAGGAGCGCCCGCAGCGCTATTCCCGGGCGCTGCTCGAGACCATGGCCTTGATTGCCTACCGTCAGCCGATCACCCGTGGCGAGATCGAAGATGTGCGTGGGGTGGCAGTCAACAGCAACATCATCAAGACCCTGATGGAACGCGAGTGGATCCGCATCGTCGGCTACCGCGAAGTGCCTGGCCGCCCGGCCATGTTCGCCACCACCAAGGCGTTTCTCGATCATTTCAATCTCAAGAGCCTCGATGAGTTGCCGCCCCTGGCCGAGTTGCGCGAGATGGAGCCAGAACCTGTGCTCGACGACCTGGACGATGCGCCGGTGCCCGCGCACCTGCAGGCGTTGGCCGATGCCAGCCTGGGCGAGGATGGGCCTGAAGACGAGGGTGAGCCGAAGGAGGAGACCAGCTTCCGCAGCTTGCTGGTGGAGCTGGATGCCATGGAAGAAGGGCTCAAGATCGACTTCGATGACTTACGCGAGGAAGAGGATGTGGTCGAGGATGAGGACAAGTCCTGATCTGCGCTGACCCTTTCACGGGCTAACCGCCGGGCAGAAAAACTTTCTCATCCCGATGCGCCAGCTGCATGAACCGCGTACAATACGCGCCCCTTGGCGCATCCGCCGCCAAACCGCTTTCACTACACCGTACACCGGGAGGTGCCCAGATGAGTGACAAAGACCTGCAAGAAACCCAGATCACCCCACCGTCCGGCGAAAAGCTGCAGAAAGTGCTGGCACGTATCGGTGTCGGTTCGCGCCGTGACGTCGAAGCCTGGATCAGCCAAGGCCGCATCAAGGTCAATGGCGTCGAGGCTACCCTCGGCCAGCGCGTCGACCTGCACGATGCCATCGCTGTCGACGGCAAGCTGATCAAGCGTGAGGAAGCCGCCGAGGCGACCCGCCGCGTCATCATGTACAACAAGCCCGATGGCGAGATCTGCACCCGTGACGACCCTGAAGGCCGTCCGACCGTGTTCGACCGCCTGCCGCGCCCGAAAGAGGGCCGCTGGATCAACATCGGTCGTCTCGACATCAATACCACTGGCTTGCTGCTGTTCACCACCGACGGTGAATTGGCCAACCGCTTGATGCACCCTTCCTACGAGATGGACCGCGAGTACGCGGTGCGTGTCCGTGGCGAGGTCGACGACGAGATGATCGAACGCCTCAAAGCGGGCGTGATGCTCGAGGACGGCCCGGCCAAGTTCACCGATATCCAGAAGGCGCCGGGTGGTGAAGGCTTCAACCACTGGTACCACTGTGTGGTGATGGAAGGCCGCAACCGGGAGGTGCGTCGCCTGTGGGAGTCCCAGGGCATGGTGGTCAGCCGCCTGAAGCGTGTGCGCTTCGGCCCGGTGTTCCTCAACTCCGACCTGCCGATGGGTCGCTGGCGTGAAATGAGCCAGGGCGAGATCGACATCCTGGCCGCCGAAGTCGGCCTGCATCCGGTGGCGCTGCCGACCCTCAACCTCAAGGCCAAGGACAAGCTCGAGCGCTTGCAGCGCAAGTCCACGCGCCCCATGGGTCGTGGCGAGCGCGTACGTGACTTGCGCCCAGCCAAGGATGCCGGCGAGCGTCAGCCGCGCGCGGCCAGCGAGCGTCCGGCGCGTCCGGCTCGTGAGGAAGCACCGCGCAAGGGTGGCCGTGGCAGCACCGTTGCCGAACGCCCTAGCGAGATGCGCAAGCGTCCTGCGCGTGCCGAAGGCGACAAGCCGGTTGGCCGTGGTCGTGGCAAGCCGCGTGGGTGATCGCATCCTGCAGTGAAAGGGCCAGCCTTCGGGCTGGCTTTTTTGTGCCTGGTCGAAAACTGCGAGCCCTCAAACCGCTGAACAAGAAGGATTTTTCGTCACGTTGGAAAGTTTTTGAACCACCTTGTAACGAAATTTATACGAAGTTTGCCGCAATTGCCGTTCGGTTTCCTGCTTTGCAATTTGCTGTAAACAGATCTTGCCGCATGCCGCGCTGTAGAGCCTTGCGCCGGCCATTCTTACTATTGCCCAAAGCCCCGCCTCGCGCTGATATGACGGGCATTGCCATGTGCATCAGCCCACCACTGCAGTCGGGCCTACACAACAACAAATGGAGGCGCCATGTACGCCGATCACTACGCCATTGATGGCCCTTGCCACAGGACCGCTGCGTTTTTTCCCGAGGAAACGACGCAACGCGTTGATGCCTGCGCGCTCGCAGGGGTATACAATGCGCCGCGTTTTACCTGTGACCCCCTCGCGTACCACGCATTCTCGCCGACTCCCGGCTGATCCGCCTCAGGCTCCGTGCCAGGCGCGGCGCCAGGGTCCGGGAACCCAAGGTAACCACCTTGCCTCATTCCGCTGTGCCACGAGCGCGGCGGGTCCGATTCCGTCACAGATAAAAACAAGCAGGTGACTTCGTTCATGAGTGGACACAATTCGCAGTCGTCAGGCGAACTCAAGCGTGGCTTGAAAAACCGCCATATCCAGCTGATCGCCCTGGGCGGCGCCATTGGTACCGGCCTGTTCCTCGGTTCGGCCGGGGTGATGAAATCCGCCGGCCCCTCGATGATCCTTGGCTACGCCATCTGTGGCTTCATCGCCTTCATGATCATGCGCCAGCTCGGCGAGATGATCGTCGAAGAGCCTGTGGCCGGCTCCTTCAGCCATTTCGCTCACAAGTACTGGGGCGGCTTCGCGGGCTTCCTGTCGGGCTGGAACTGCTGGGTGCTGTACATCCTGGTGGGTATGTCGGAGCTCTCCGCGGTCGGCAAGTACGTCCACTACTGGTGGCCGGAGATCCCGACGTGGGTCACTGCGGCGGGCTTCTTCCTGCTGATCAACGCGATCAACCTGATGAACGTCAAGGTGTTCGGCGAGGCCGAGTTCTGGTTCGCGATCATCAAGGTGGCCGCCATCGTCGGCATGATCGCCTTGGGCGCGTATCTGCTCACCAGCGGCAGCGGCGGCCCGGACGCCTCGGTGACCAACCTGTGGAGCCATGGTGGCTTCTTCCCCAATGGCGTGAGCGGGTTGGTGATGGCGCTGGCGATCATCATGTTCTCCTTCGGTGGCCTGGAAATGCTCGGTTTCACCGCGGCCGAAGCCGACAAGCCCAAGACCGTGATTCCGAAGGCGATCAACCAGGTCATCTACCGCATCCTGATCTTCTATATCGGTGCCCTGGTGGTGCTGCTGTCGCTGACCCCGTGGGACAGCCTGGTGGCCAGCATCGATGCTTCCGGCGGCAGCTACGGCAGCAGCCCGTTCGTCCAGGTGTTCTCGCTGCTGGGCAGTGACGTGGCGGCGCATCTGCTGAACTTCGTGGTACTGACCGCGGCACTGTCGGTGTACAACAGCGGCACCTACTGCAATGCGCGCATGCTTTACGGCATGGCCGAGCAGGGCGATGCGCCGGCGGGCCTGGCGAAGATCGACCGTCGTGGCGTGCCGGTTCGGGCGATCCTGGCGTCGGCAGCGTTCACCCTGATTGCCGTGCTGCTCAACTACTTCATGCCGCAGCATGCCCTGGAGTTGCTGATGTCGCTGGTGGTCGCGGCGCTGGTGATCAACTGGGCGATGATCAGTTACTCGCACCTGAAGTTCCGCCAGCACCTTGACCGTACCGGCCAGAAACCGCTGTTCAAGGCGCTGTGGTACCCGTACGGCAACTACCTGTGCCTGGCCTTCGTGGTGCTGATCCTGGGCATCATGCTGCAGATTCCAGGGATCCAGATTTCGGTCTATGCGATCCCGGTGTGGCTGGTGGTGATGTATGTGTTCTATGTGATCAAGAGCAAGCGCATGGCGCAGGCCGGTACTGCGGCGGGTAGCGTGGCCAAGTAAGCCGGTAGCTTGATTCGGGAAACCCGGTGCCAGGGGCTGGTGCCGGGTTTTTTGTTGTCTGATCGGGCCCTGTGGGAGCGGGCTTGCCCGCGAAAGCGCCCAACCAGGCAACCGCTAAATCTGCTCCAACAACCACCCGCGAAACGCCCTGAGCGAGGGCAGCGCCTCGTTGCGCGGCGGATAGATCAGGTAGTAGCTGCGCTGGCTTGCAAACGCCTCGCCCGGGCTGAACAGCTCGCCCTTGGCCAGTTCTTCGGCCACCAGAATCCTTGGCACCAGGCCGATGCCGATCCCGGCGCGTACCGCCTGGATCAGGTGCGATGTCAGCTCGAAGCTCGGCCCCAGGCGCATGGCGCGATGCGCCAGTTCATGATGGGAAAACCATTCGCCCCAGGCATGCGGATTGTTGGCGACATTGAGCAGCAACTCTTCGCTGATGCGCGCTGGCGTCCATGTCTGCGCAGCGCCCGCCGCCTGCGGCGGCAGGATCACCACCAGTTCCTCGGCATGCAACCGGTGGCAGATCAGGCCGGGCAGGTCGTGGCTGGCCACACCGATGGCGGCATCGATCTCGCTGGTGTCGAAGTTGATCGCCTCGATGCGTGAATGAATGTGCACCAGCATCCCGGGATGCGCGCTGTAGAACGCATTCAGGCGCGGCAGCAGCCATTTCGAACCGAAGGTGGGCAGTGTCGCCAGGCGCAGGGTACCGACCCCGGACTGGTAGGCGAGTGCCTGCAGCGTGGCACTGCGAATACGCCCAAGGGCTTCGCTCAACTCGCGCTGATACAGGCGCCCGACATCGGTCAATTGCACCTGGCGCCCTTCGCGGCGGAACAAGGTCAGGCCCAGTTGCTGCTCCAGCGCCTGGACCTGGCGGCTGACTGCGCTCTGGGTCAGCGACAGCTCGACGGCCGCGCGGGTATAGCTTTCATGCCGGGCAGCGGCCTCGAAGGCCAGCAGCAAGGACATCGATGGGGTCAGGTGGCGGTAATTCATTCATGAAACTCATCGATAGCGGCAGGATTATCCGTTTGCCCTCGGCTGGAAAGTACAGGAACATTGGCCTATCCGTCATCCGGCCCGGAGTTATTCATGCCGGATGAGCAACAGAGCGTCGCCTGCCGGTGATGCCAGACCGTGAACCTGCCCATACAAGAGGCCATCCTTCGATGATCGCCCAGTTGCCCGTCCGTGCGCCTGCCGCCGGCTACCCCGAATTCCTCGAAGCCCTCGGTGCCAGCGGCTTCCGCGGCCAGATCAGCGCCGACTACGGCACCCGTACGGTGCTGGCCACCGACAACTCGATCTATCAGCGCCTGCCCCAGGCGGCCGTCTTCCCGCTCGATGCCGACGACGTGGCGCGCGTCGCCACGCTGATGGCCGAGCCGCGTTTTCGGCAGATCAAGCTGACCCCGCGCGGCGGCGGTACGGGGACCAACGGCCAGTCGCTGACCGACGGCATCGTCGTCGACCTGTCGCGGCACATGAACACCATCCTTGAAATCAACACCCAGGAGCGTTGGGTACGGGTGCAGGCTGGTGTGGTGAAGGATCAGCTCAACGCTGCGCTCAAACCGCACGGGCTGTTCTTCGCCCCTGAGCTGTCGACCTCCAACCGCGCCACGGTCGGCGGCATGATCAACACCGATGCCAGTGGCCAGGGCAGTTGCACCTACGGCAAGACCCGTGACCACGTGCTCGAGCTGCACAGCGTGCTGCTCGGGGGCGAGCGACTGCACAGCCTGCCGATCGACGACGCTGCGCTGGAGCAGGCCTGCGCCGCATCTGGCCGGGTCGGCGAGGTCTATCGCACGGCGCGTGAGATCCAGCAGACCCAAGGCGAGCTGATCGAGACCACCTTCCCCAAGCTCAACCGTTGCCTGACCGGTTACGACCTGGCGCATCTGCGCGACGAGCAGGGCCTGTTCAACCTCAATAGCGTGCTGTGCGGCGCCGAAGGCTCGCTGGGCTATGTGGTCGAGGCCAAGCTCAACGTGCTGCCGATCCCGAAATACGCGGTGCTGGTCAACGTGCGCTACACCAGCTTCATGGACGCCCTGCGCGACGCCAATGCGCTGATGGCGCACAAGCCGCTGTCGATCGAGACCGTCGATTCCAAGGTACTGATGCTGGCGATGAAGGATATCGTCTGGCACAGCGTCGCCGAATACTTCCCTGCCGACGCCGAGCGCCCGACCTTGGGTATCAACCTGGTCGAGTTCTGCGGCGACGAGCCGGACGAGGTCAATGCCCGCGTCGAGGCCTTCGTCGAACACCTGCGCAGCGATACCAGCGTCGAGCGGTTGGGCCACACCCTCGCCGAGGGCGCCGAGGCAGTGACGCGTGTCTACACCATGCGCAAGCGTTCGGTGGGGCTGCTCGGCAACGTCGAGGGCGAGGTGCGGCCGCAGCCGTTCGTGGAAGATACCGCGGTACCGCCGGAGCAGTTGGCCGACTACATCGCCGAATTCCGTGCGCTGCTCGATGGCCATGGCCTGGCCTATGGCATGTTCGGTCACGTCGATGCCGGGGTGCTGCACGTGCGTCCTGCGCTGGACATGAAAGACCCGGCCCAGGCCGCGTTGGTCAAGCCGATCTCCGATGCGGTGGCGGCGCTGACCAAGCGTTATGGCGGCTTGCTCTGGGGCGAGCATGGCAAGGGGCTGCGCTCGGAATACGTGCCGGAATACTTCGGTGAACTGTACCCGGCCCTGCAGCGGCTCAAAGGCGCATTCGACCCTTACAACCAGCTCAACCCGGGCAAGATCTGCACGCCACCCGACAGCGCCGAGGGCCTGACGCCGGTCGATGGTGTCACCCTGCGTGGCGACCTGGACCGTAACATCGACGAGCGCGTGTGGCAGAGCTTCGGCAGCGCCGTGCACTGCAACGGCAACGGCGCCTGCTACAACTATGACCCCAACGACGCCATGTGCCCGTCGTGGAAGGCCACCCGTGAGCGTCGCCATTCACCCAAAGGGCGCGCCTCGCTGATCCGTGAATGGCTGCGCCTGCAGGGCGAGGCCAATATCGATGTGCTGGCCTCGGCCCAGCGCAAGGCGTCGTGGATCAAGGGCCTGCCCAAGCGCCTGGGCAACCTGCGGGCCCAGCGTCAGGGCCAGGAGGACTTTTCCCACGAGGTGTACGACGCCATGGCCGGCTGCCTGGCGTGCAAGTCGTGCGCGGGGCAGTGCCCGATCAAGGTCAACGTACCGGACTTCCGTTCACGTTTCCTCGAGCTCTACCACGGTCGCTACCAGCGCCCGCTGCGTGACTATCTGATCGGCTCGCTGGAGTTCACCATTCCGTACCTGGCCCATGCGCCGGGCTTGTATAACGCGGTGATGGGGTCGAAGTGGGTCAGCCGCCTGCTGGCCGACAAGGTCGGCATGGTCGACAGCCCATTGATCAGCCGCTTCAACTTCCAGTCCACCCTGACCCGCTGCCGCGTGGGAGTGGCCAGTGTGCCGGCGCTGCGCGAGCTGACCCCGGCCCAGCGCGAACGCAGCATCGTGCTGGTGCAGGACGCTTTCACGCGGTACTTCGAGACGCCGCTGCTGGCTTCGTTCATCGAACTGGCCCACCGGCTGGGCTACAAGGTGTTCCTGGCGCCCTACAGCGCCAACGGCAAGCCGCTGCATGTGCAGGGCTTCCTC
The DNA here is from genome assembly GCF_048068255.1 of Pseudomonas sp. NY15374. NCBI lineage: Bacteria > Pseudomonadati > Pseudomonadota > Gammaproteobacteria > Pseudomonadales > Pseudomonadaceae > Pseudomonas > Pseudomonas sp. NY15374. Next base: position 338,990 of record NZ_JBLUPZ010000002.1, on the reverse strand, counting down.
GGCGCCTTCGCCAAGGCGGCGATTCGCAATGGCCGGCAGCTCAAGGCCCTGGCTGATTGCGGTGTGCAGTTGGTGGGTCTGGATCCGGCGATGACCCTGGTCTATCGCCAGGAATACCAGAAGGTCGATGGCCTGGAGGGTTGTCCGGCAGTGCTGTTGCCGCAGGAGTGGCTGATGGATGCGTTGCCCGAACAGGCTGCAGGGAAGGGCGGCAGCTTCCGCCTGATGGCGCATTGCACGGAGAAGACCAACGTCCCGGCCAGCACCCGGCAGTGGGAGCAGGTGTTTGCGCGGATGGGGCTCAAGCTTGCCACCGAGGCCACCGGTTGCTGCGGGATGTCGGGCACCTACGGGCACGAGGCGCGTAATCAGCAGGCTTCGAAGACTATCTTCGAGCAGTCGTGGGCGACCAAGCTGGACAAGGAAGGCGAGGCGTTAGCGACGGGCTATTCGTGCCGTAGCCAGGTCAAGCGCATGGCCGAGAAACAGCTTCGCCATCCGTTGGAGGTGGTGTTGCAGTACCTGGTGCACTGATCTCACGGCCTCTTCGCGGGGGTGCCCGCGAAGAGGCCAGCGCAGCCTTCAGCCGTGCAGCTCTCGCCCCAGCCGTGCCTGGCGGTACAGATACAGGCTCAGCACCAGCCCGCAAACCGCCGCACCTGCGGCGAACAGAAAGATCGACCTGAAGCCGAAGCCTGAGGCCACCGCACCGACCAGCGGCCCGGTGATCCCCAGCGACAGATCGATGAACAGCGAATACGCCCCGACCGCAGCCCCGCGGTTGGCTGCCGAAACCTGGTTCACGGCTTCCACCCCCAGTGCCGGGAAGACCAGCGAGAAGCCGAATCCGCTCAGCGCGGCGCCGACCAGGGCCAGCTCGGCGTTGGGTGCCAGCCATAGCATCAGCAGCCCCAGGGTTTCCACCGACAGGCAGGCGATGGCCACGCGAAAGCCGCCGATGCGGTTGATCAGATTGCCGAACAGCAGGCGTGCACAGATGAAGCTGGCGCCGAACAGGCTCAGGGTCAGCGCAGCGTTCGGCCAGTTGCGGCTGGCGTAGTAGAGGGTGATGAAGGTCGCGATGGTGCCGAAACCGATCGACCCCAGCGCCAGCCCCGAACCATGCGGGAATACCTTGCCCAGCACCTGCAGGAAGGGCAGGCGTTTGCCTGCCACCACTGGTGCTGCCTGCTTGGGCCAGGCCAGTGCCAGGCCCAGAATGCCCAGCAGGATGACGCTCACGCCCATGCTCCACAGCCCCAGGCCCTTGACCATCAGCACCCCTAGCGGCGCGCCGACGGCCAGCGCGCCATAACTGGCGATGCCGTTCCAGGAGATGACCTTGGCGGTATGTTCGGCGCCGACGCGGCCGATGCCCCAGCCGATCGAGCCCGAGCCCACGAGGCTCTCCGCGCTGCCCAGCACCAGACGACCGATGAGCAGGCAAGTGAGGCTCAGCCAGGGCAAGTGGGTGAGGAAGCTGCAGGCCAGCATGAACACCCCGCTCAGGCCGCAGCCGAACAGGCCCCACATCACCGCCTTCTTGCTGCCGAGGTTGTCGATGATACGGCTGGCGGTCGGGCGGCTGAGCAGGGTTGCCAGGTACTGGACGCTGATCACCAGGCCCGCGAGTACGGCACTGAAACCCAGGTCGTTGTGCACATAGCCGGGCAGCACGGCGAGGGGAATGCCGATGTTCAGGTAGCCGATGAAGGTGAAGAGAACGATGGAGACGACTTGCAGGGTAACCGCAAGAGGACGCGGTGAATCGGGCATGGGGGCCTTCAAGGTTCTGGACTGTGTGAAAACGTGATGACGGGGATGACCCGCAGGTCAGCCGTTTTCACACGGTCGGTGGGGATGCGCGGTTATTCCTGATCGGCGCTGGATTGATCGTCACTGTCCTGCGAAGCAGGTGCCGGCTCGGCGGCGTGGGCGGTGACGGTTTGCTCTTCGGGGTTCAGGCTTGGGAAGGGAAGATTCGGGATTTCATGCATCTCGTCGTTCCTCGCAAGTGTGAGTGAAAGGGCAGCGCTTGGCGCGTTGGAAGCTTTTGAAAAGCTGGGGCAGGATACAGCAGTCTGGATGACAGTTTGAGATTTTTCCCTCTCGCTTGTCGGTTTTGCGGGCGAATAGCGGACGGTGTGCGCCTCGGTTTTGCTGTGAATGCATTCGCGGCGGTCCAGCGCCCTGATAAGCTCGCACCTGCAGGTAGGTCACTATTCCTGTAGGTGCGGGCTTGTTGGAGCGTGGAGCCGCCGCGAAGAGAACGACGCGATCCAGCTGGCGTTATTTACGCCCTTCAGCCGTCTCAGCGACCTTGTCGGTGCGTGCACACATGATGAAGTCGTTGCGGTGCAGCCCTTTGATCGAGTGGCTCCACCAGGTCACGGTGACTTTGCCCCACTCGGTGAGCAGGCCGGGGTGATGCCCTTCGGCTTCGGCGATTTCGCCGACGGCGTTGGTGAAGGCCAGGGCGTGCTTGAAGTTCTTGAACAGGAACACACGCTCCAGTTCCATGTGGCCGTCGCGCACTTCCACGCTCCAGTCCGGGATCTCGCGAATCAGTTCGGCCAGCTCTTCGTCGCTGACCTTCGGCGCGTCAGCACGGCAGGCTTCGCAGTGGGCTTGGTTCAAGGCATTCATGGAGGTTTTCCGCTTTCGAGTTGTTGTCGGCAAGACGGCTCAGGCCGCCTTGGGTGGGAATTTCGGGGCGTGCAGGCCCAACTGCATGGCGTGCTGGACCATGCCCATGATGTCCTCGTGGGCCAGATCGAACAGGCGCTTCATGTTCGGCAGGACGAAGTACACCGGCTGCAGGATATCGATACGGTAGGGCGTACGCATGGCTTCGATCGGATCGAAGGCTTGGTGTTCAGGTTCGCTGGACAGACTGTAGACCGTCTCCTTGGGCGAGGAGAGGATACCGCCGCCATAGATCTTGCGGCCCTGGGCGGTTTCCATGAGGCCGAACTCGATGGTCATCCAGTACAGGCGCGCCAGGTACACCCGTTGTTCCTTGGTCGCCGCCAGGCCGAGCTTGCCATAGGTATGGGTGAATTCGGCGAACCAAGGGTTGGTCAGCAGCGGGCAGTGGCCGAAGATCTCGTGGAAGATGTCCGGTTCCTGCAGGTAGTCCAGTTCTTCCGGGGTGCGGATGAAGGTGGCGACCGGGAAGCGCTTGCTGGCCAGCAGTTCGAAGAAGGTCTGGAAGGGGATCAGCGCCGGCACGCGAGCGACCTGCCAGCCTGTGGTGGCGCCCAGCACCTTGTTGACTTCGCCCAGTTGCGGAATGCGGTCATGGGGCAGCTTGAGCTGGTCGATGCCGTCCAGGTACTCCTGGCATGCGCGGCCCTCGATCACTTTCAACTGGCGGGTGATCAGGGTGTTCCACACCGCATGCTCTTGCTGCGGGTAGTCGATAAAACCCTGCGCATCGGGCTCGCGGGCCACGTATTGCGTCTGTTTCATGGAGCTCTCCTGGTGAGGGCTTTCTTGTTATGTGGGACTTGCCCTAGGAATAGCCTTACGCAGGCGGTTTTGCACGGGTCGATCTGCGGGGTGACAAGGAAGGAATGGGGTGTTTCTGTAACGATAATTTTACAAATAGAGGGTTGCCCCGAAAAATCAAGGGTATCAGGCTGGCAGTTAAGGTATTTTTGTCAGCTTATCTTTACGAATTTTCTGCGCGCCGATGAATAAAGTCGGTTGCCTCGGGGCCTTTCATGCGTATCAAAGTCCACTGCCAGAACCGCATCGGCATCCTGCGCGACATCCTCAACCTGTTGGTGGAGTACGGTATCAACGTGTTGCGTGGCGAGGTCGGCGGCGATCACGGCAACGCCATCTATTTGCATTGCCCGAACCTGATCAACCTGCAGTTCCAGGCCTTGCGTCCAAAATTCGAAGCCATCGCCGGGGTATTCGGGGTCAAGCGCGTCGGCTTGATGCCCAGCGAGCGGCGGCACATGGAGCTCAATGCGTTGCTAGGGGCGCTGGAGTTTCCGGTGCTGTCGGTCGACATGGGAGGCAGCATCGTTGCAGCCAACCGTGCCGCGGCGCAGTTGCTCGGGGTACGGGTCGACGAGGTGCCGGGGTTGCCGCTGGCGCGCTATGTCGAGGATTTCGACCTTCCGGAACTGGTGCGGGCCAACCAGTCGCGGATCAACGGGTTGCGCATCAAGGTCAAGGGTGATGTGTTTCTCGCCGATATCGCGCCCTTACAGTCCGAACATGACGACAGCGAAGCCCTGGCCGGCGCGGTGCTGACCCTGCATCGCGCCGATCGCATCGGCGAGCGTATCTACAACGTGCGCAAGCAGGAGCTGCGTGGTTTCGACAGCATCTTCCAGAGTTCACGGGTGATGGCCTCGGTCGTGCGCGAGGCGCGGCGCATGGCGCCGCTGGATGCGCCGTTGCTGATCGAGGGCGAAACCGGCACCGGCAAGGAATTGCTGGCCCGTGCCTGTCACCTGGCCAGCCCGCGTGGCCAGGCACCGCTGATGGCGCTCAACTGCGCGGGGTTGCCGGAGTCAATGGCCGAGACCGAGCTGTTCGGCTACGGCCCGGGTGCGTTCGAGGGCGCACGGGCCGAGGGCAAGCTCGGGCTGCTGGAGTTGACCGCGGGCGGCACGCTGTTTCTGGATGGGGTAGGGGAGATGAGCCCGCGCCTGCAGGTCAAGCTGCTGCGCTTTCTGCAGGACGGCTGCTTTCGCCGGGTCGGCAGCGACGAGGAGGTCTATCTCGATGTGCGGGTGATCTGCGCCACCCAGGTCGACCTGTCGGAGCTGTGCGCGCGGGGCGAGTTCCGCCAGGACCTCTATCACCGGCTCAACGTGCTGTCGTTGCACATTCCGCCACTGCGTGAGTGCATGGATGGGCTGGAGGGGCTGGCGCAGCACTTCCTCGACCAGGCCAGTCGGCAGATCGGTTGTGCATTGCCACGCCTGGCGCCGGCGGCGATGGACAAGTTGAGTCAATATCACTGGCCGGGCAATGTCCGGCAACTGGAAAACGTATTGTTCCAGGCCGTGTCGTTATGTGAGGGCGGTGTGGTCAAGGGCGAACATATTCGTTTGCCGGATTATGGTGCACGACAACCCTTGGGTGAATTTTCGCTGGAAGGGGAACTTGCGCAGATCGTCGGGCGCTTTGAAAAAGCGGTGTTGGAAAGTTTGATGACGGAGTTTCCAAGTAGTCGGGCGCTGGGGAAGAGGCTGGGTGTTTCCCATACCACGATTGCCAACAAGTTGCGTGAGTACGCCTTGGGCAAGTCGGTGGATTGAAGAGTTTCAAGTAATGAAGATTTAATTGGCGGTGTTGTGTTCGCGGGCAAGCCCGCTCCTACAGAAGCCCGCTCCCACGGAGATGTCGAGAGCGGACGAAGGGAGCGGGCCGTGGCGTTAGCCGTTGGAGCAACCGTTGCCCATCACGCGGTATTCGAGAATGTGCTTCTGGCCCTTGGAGTCTTCGTAGGTCATGCGCGCCGGCACCACTTCGCAGACATTCGGGACTTCGCTCATGGACAGCACCTTGGCGATGTCCAGGTGTTGCGAGTAACTGTACTGTTCAACCGGAATCTGCTCGGCGTTCGTTGCAACATCGTCGGCCATTGCCGCGCTGCAAACACTGCCAAGTACCAATACCAGTAAAGCTTTCATTTTCAATTTACCTGTCTAAGGTCGTGAGGGGGCACGCGGCACTTGTGGCGCCGCGAGTACATCCAGAGTTTTACTGTTGAATTAGAGTGGGATTAACGTGCCTTCGTGGGGGCTGTTACAAGAAGTTAATCGCCTTGCCGTTGCTGGCGAGATGAATTCTAGGAGTGTGCTTCGAATTGAAAAAGATCTGGTTTTGATAAAGTTTTTCGGGCTTTTGACAGAATCGGTAACAATCACGGGTACGAACGTACCGAATTCTTCAGTGATGGCCTGGGGCTCCGCGGGCTAGAGCGCCTTGATGAAATTTCGCCGCGGCGCATGCTGTTCGTTACTACCAACGTCGAATGGTCATGGTCGCTCTGGTACAGTTAAAACCGTCTCATACAAAAACAACTATTACACCGAGGTAACACAGATGAGTGCGGCTCCACTGTATCCCGTTCGTCCCGAGGTTGCGGCAAACACCCTGACCGACGAGGCCACCTACAAGGCCATGTACCAGCAATCGGTGATCAACCCGGACGGTTTCTGGCGCGAGCAGGCCCAGCGCCTGGACTGGATCAAGCCCTTCACCAAGGTCAAGCAGACCTCGTTCGACGACCACCATGTCGATATCAAATGGTTCGCCGACGGCACTCTCAACGTTTCCTACAACTGCCTGGATCGTCACCTCGAAGAGCGCGGCGACCAACTGGCGATCATCTGGGAAGGCGATGACCCTTCCGAACACCGCAACATCACCTATCGCGAGCTGCACGAGCAGGTCTGCAAGTTCGCCAACGCCCTGCGTGGCCAGGACGTGCACCGTGGCGATGTGGTCACCATCTACATGCCGATGATCCCGGAAGCCGTGGTGGCGATGCTGGCCTGTGCCCGCATCGGTGCCATCCACTCCGTGGTATTCGGCGGCTTCTCTCCTGAAGCGCTGGCCGGGCGCATCATCGACTGCAAGTCCAAGGTCGTCATCACCGCCGACGAAGGCCTGCGTGGCGGCCGCCGCACGCCGCTCAAGGCCAACGTCGACCTGGCGCTGACCAACCCTGAAACCAACAGTGTGCAGAAGATCATCGTGTGCAAGCGCACCGGTGGTGACATCGCCTGGCACCAGCATCGCGACATCTGGTACGAAGACCTGATGAAGGTCGCCTCCAGCCATTGCGCCCCCAAAGAGATGGGCGCTGAAGAAGCGCTGTTCATCCTCTATACCTCCGGCTCCACCGGCAAGCCCAAGGGCGTGCTGCACACCACGGGCGGCTATCTGGTCTATGCCGCGCTCACCCACGAGCGCGTGTTCGACTACCGTCAGGGCGAGGTCTACTGGTGCACCGCCGACGTGGGCTGGGTCACCGGTCACAGCTATATCGTCTATGGCCCGCTGGCCAATGGCGCGACCACCCTGCTGTTCGAGGGTGTGCCGAACTACCCGGACATCACCCGCGTGTCCAAAATCGTCGACAAGCACAAGGTCAACATTCTCTACACCGCGCCAACCGCCATCCGCGCGATGATGGCCGAAGGTCAGGCGGCGGTCGCCGGTGCCGATGGCTCAAGCCTGCGCCTGCTCGGTTCGGTGGGTGAGCCGATCAACCCCGAGGCCTGGAACTGGTACTACAAGACCGTCGGCAAGGAGCGCTGCCCGATCGTCGACACCTGGTGGCAGACCGAGACCGGCGGCATCCTGATCAGCCCGCTGCCGGGCGCCACCGGCCTCAAGCCGGGCTCGGCAACCCGTCCGTTCTTCGGCGTGGTACCGGCACTGGTGGACAACCTGGGTAACCTGATCGAGGGTGCGGCCCAGGGCAACCTGGTGATCCTCGATTCGTGGCCGGGCCAGTCGCGCTCGCTGTATGGCGATCACGACCGCTTCGTCGACACCTACTTCAAGACCTTCCGTGGCATGTATTTCACCGGAGACGGTGCGCGCCGCGACGAAGATGGCTACTACTGGATCACCGGTCGGGTGGACGATGTGCTCAACGTTTCGGGGCACCGCATGGGGACTGCCGAGATCGAAAGCGCGATGGTCGCCCACTCCAAGGTCGCCGAGGCCGCGGTGGTAGGTGTGCCGCACGACATCAAGGGGCAGGGCATCTATGTCTACGTCACCCTCAATGCCGGCGAGGAGTCCAGTGAGCAACTGCGCCAGGAGCTGAAGAACTGGGTGCGCAAGGAGATCGGCCCGATTGCCTCGCCGGATGTCATCCAGTGGGCGCCAGGCCTGCCCAAGACTCGCTCGGGCAAGATCATGCGGCGTATCCTGCGCAAGATCGCCACGGGTGAGTACGATGCGCTGGGCGATATCTCCACGCTCGCCGACCCGGGTGTGGTGCAGCACCTGATCGACACGCACAAGGCCATGAACCTGGCGACCGCGTGATGATGCTTTGGGGGTAGGCTGCCTTGCCCCGCGCCTTGCAACCAGACCCCGCCGGTAAACGGCGGGGTTTTTGCATTCTGTTACCCGACATTCATCGGTAACCCGCTGCTGTCACCGTGATTGCACTCAAACGGGGCCAAGGGAAACAGTTCTGTGCCTTCAGGGTGCGATCCTGTAGCCGTTTTTTGCAGCCTTGCACCCTGCACTTGCCGGATTACAAGGCTTTGCCAATAATAGGCCCGCTTATTGCTTCGTCTAAAGGTTGTTTTCCTTTTGCGCTTGCATGTTTCGCAAGAGCTGTCAATATCGCCGCCCGCAGCTTCAGGCGCTTCTGTACGTAGTTGTCGCTTTGAAGAAATATCGACTACCGGGCTGTCGTTAAAATGCCACTCACTCGCTCGTGGTCTGCGACCTTGGTCGAACCCTGCGCGGCTCGCGTTGTACTCATTCGCATATCCGGCAATCGTGTCCCTGCCTGGTATTGCCCCGTACCGATGGAGTTACCTGATGAAGAAGCTTGCACTGCTTGGCGCCCTGGCGCTGTCTGTGTTTTCCCTGGTCTCGCAGGCCGACGAGAAGCCGTTGAAGATCGGTATCGAAGCCGCCTACCCACCCTTCGCCTTCAAGCAGCCTGATGGCAGCATCGCCGGTTTCGACTACGACATCGGCAACGCACTGTGCGAAGAGATGAAAGCCAAGTGCACCTGGGTCGAGCAGGAGTTCGATGGCCTGATCCCGGCGCTGAAAGTGCGCAAGATCGACGCCATCCTGTCGTCGATGTCGATCACCGATGATCGCAAGAAGTCCGTCGACTTCACCAAGCGCTACTACCTGACTCCAGCCCGTCTGGTGATGAAGGAGGGCTCCACCGTCAACGACAGCCTCGACGAACTCAAGGGCAAGAAGATCGGTGTACAGCGCGGCTCTATCCACGATCGCTTCGCCAAGGAAGTGCTGGCACCTAAGGGCGCCACCGTCGTGCCTTACGGCACCCAGAACGAAATCTACCTGGATGTCGCCGCCGGTCGCCTCGATGGCACCGTGGCCGATGCCACTCTGCTCGAAGATGGCTTCCTGAAAACCGACGCCGGCAAGGGCTTCGCCTTCGTCGGTCCGTCGTTCACCGACGTGAAGTACTTCGGTGACGGCGTCGGCATTGCCGTGCGCAAGGGCGACAAGGCCAACGCCGATCGCATCAACGCTGCCATCGACGCCATCCGCGCCAACGGCAAGTACAAAGAGATCGAGAAGAAATACTTCAACTTCGACATCTACGGCCCAGAGTCGAACTAAATCGTCGAGTTTCACCTGTGCAATGGTGCAAACAGCAGAATCTCTGAGGTTTGCACCATTTTTTCATTCCCAAGTCCTGAGGAATCCCAATCATGTTGAAAGGCTACGGGGCAGTCATCCTCGAGGGGGCGTGGCTGACGTTGCAGCTCGCCCTGTCGTCGATGGCCCTGGCCATCGTTCTGGGCCTGATCGGCGTGGCCTTGCGGCTGTCGCCGGTGCGCTGGCTGGCCTGGCTGGGCGACCTGTACTCCACGGTGATCCGTGGCATTCCGGACCTGGTGCTCATCCTGCTGATCTTCTATGGCGGTCAGGACATCATCAATCGGGTCGCGCCACTGGTCGGCTACGATGACTACATCGACCTGAACCCGATGATCGCCGGTATCGGCACGCTGGGCTTCATCTTTGGTGCCTACCTGTCGGAAACCTTCCGCGGCGCCTTCCTCGGCATTCCCAAGGGGCAGGCCGAAGCGGGCGCGGCCTATGGCATGAGCAGTCGCCAGGTATTCTTCCGCATCATGGTGCCGCAGATGATCCGCCTGGCCATTCCCGGCTTCACCAACAACTGGCTGGTGCTGACCAAGGCCACTGCGCTGATTTCCGTGGTCGGTCTGCAGGACATGATGTTCAAGGCCAAGCAGGCGGCGGATGCCACCCGCGAACCCTTCACTTTCTTCCTGGCGGTGGCGGCGCTGTACCTGGTGCTGACCAGCGTTTCGCTGCTGGCGTTGAAGTATCTCGAGAAGCGCTACTCGGTGGGCGTAAAGGCGGCTGAACTATGATCTTCGACTACAACGTCATCTGGGAGGCCATGCCGCTGTACATCGGTGGTTTGCTGACCACCCTCAAGCTGCTGGCGCTGTCGCTGTTCTTCGGCCTGCTGGCGGCCATTCCGCTGGGGTTGATGCGGGTGTCGAAGCAGCCGCTGGTGAACCTGATCGCGTGGCTCTACACCTACGTGATCCGCGGCACGCCGATGCTGGTGCAACTGTTCCTGATCTACTACGGCCTGGCCCAGTTCGAGGCGGTGCGCGAGAGCATCTTCTGGCCGTGGCTGTCGAGTGCCACCTTCTGCGCCTGCCTGGCGTTCGCCATCAACACCTGCGCCTACACCGCCGAAATCATCGCCGGCAGCCTCAGGGCCACGCCTCATGGCGAGATCGAGGCAGCCAAGGCCATGGGCATGTCGCGCTTCAAGATGTACCGCCGCATCCTGCTGCCTTCGGCCATGCGCCGGGCGCTGCCGCAGTACAGCAACGAAGTGATCATGATGCTGCAGACCACCAGCCTGGCGTCGATCGTCACCCTGATCGACATCACCGGTGCTGCGCGCACGGTCAATGCCCAGTACTACCTGCCTTTCGAGGCCTACATCACGGCGGGCGTGTTCTACCTGTGCCTGACCTTCATCCTCGTGCGCCTGTTCAAGATGGCCGAACGTCGCTGGCTCAGCTACCTGGCGCCGCGCAAGCACTGACCGCTCTGTGAGAATCGACAGCATGTACAAACTCCAAGTCCAAGACCTGCACAAGCGCTACGGCAGCCACGAGGTGCTCAAGGGCGTCTCGCTCGAAGCCAAGGCAGGCGATGTGATCAGCATCATCGGCTCGAGCGGTTCGGGCAAATCCACCTTCTTGCGCTGCATCAACCTGCTTGAGCAGCCGCATGCCGGCAAGATCCTCCTCAACAACGAGGAGCTCAAGCTGGTCGCCGGCAAGGACGGCGCGCTCAAGGCTGCCGACCCCAAGCAGCTGCAGCGCATGCGTTCGCGCCTGTCGATGGTGTTCCAGCATTTCAACCTGTGGGCGCACATGACTGCACTCGAGAACATCATCGAGGCGCCGGTGCATGTGCTGGGCATGAACAAGAAGGAGGCGCTGGAAAAGGCCGAGCACTACCTGGCCAAGGTAGGTGTGGCGCATCGCAAGGATGCTTTCCCCGGGCACATGTCCGGCGGTGAGCAGCAGCGCGTGGCGATCGCTCGCGCCCTGGCCATGGAGCCTGAGGTGATGCTGTTCGACGAGCCGACTTCGGCGCTCGATCCTGAGCTGGTGGGCGATGTGCTGAAGGTCATGCAGTCGTTGGCCCAGGAAGGCCGCACCATGGTGGTGGTCACGCATGAAATGGGCTTTGCCCGCGAGGTGTCCAACCAGCTGGTGTTCCTGCACAAGGGGTTGGTCGAGGAGCGGGGTAATCCGCGTGAGGTGCTGGTCAATCCGCAATCCGAGCGTCTCAAGCAGTTCCTCTCGGGCAGCCTGAAGTAAAAGCTGCATTCCCGCACCAGAATAGGGCATGCTGCGCAGCGAGCGCGGCATGACCCGTGCCTCACTCGACTTCAGGTTTCGGACCTAGCCTATGACCACCCAGCGAATCGGATTTCTTATCTGGCCCGGCACCAAGCCGCTGACCCTGGCCCTGGCCGAGGAAGTGCTGCAGGTGGCGCAGCGGGTGCATCCTGATGTGGTCTACGAGCTGGCGTACCTGCAGGCCGAGCCTGCCGAAGCGGGCGCCTGGCGCCTGCCGGGTGAGCCCTGGAACGGTCGGCTGGAGGGCTTCCAGAAGCTTCTGGTGCTCGCTGACGAGCCGCCGCTGGCGGTGGGTTCGGCGCTGTCGGCGGCGCTCAAGCACCTGGCCCGCAGTGGCTGCATGATTGGTGGGTTGTCGGCGGGCGTGTACCCGTTGGCCTTGCTGGGTCTGCTCGACGGTTACCGGGCGGCGGTGCACTGGCGCTGGCAGGACGACTTTGCAGAGCGTTTCCCCAAGGTTATCGCCACCAGTCATCTGTTCGACTGGGATCGCGACCGCCTGACTGCCTGTGGTGGCATGGCGGTGACCGACCTGCTGCTGGCGGTGCTGGCCCGTGATCACGGGGCAGAGTTGGCCGGCGCGGTGTCCGAGGAACTGGTGGTCGAGCGCATTCGTGAAGGCGGGGAGCGTCAGCGTATCCCGTTGCAGAATCGTCTGGGCTCCAGCCACCCCAAGCTGACCCAGGCCGTGCTGTTGATGGAGGCCAACATCGAGGAGCCGCTGACCACCGACGAGATCGCCCAGCATGTCTGTGTCTCGCGCCGGCAGTTGGAGCGGATCTTCAAGCAGTACCTCAATCGCGTGCCCAGCCAGTACTATCTGGAGCTGCGCCTGAACAAGGCGCGGCAGATGCTGATGCAGACCAGCAAGTCGATCATCCAGATCGGCTTGTCGTGCGGGTTCTCATCCGGGCCGCATTTCTCCAGCGCCTACCGCAATTTCTTCGGCGCCACGCCGCGGGAAGACCGCAATCAGCGGCGCAGCAGCAGCCCGTTCGAGTTGAGTTCGGCGCCGGTCGAGCGTGGGTGAGGGTGGGGCAAGTCCGCTCCCATAGCTGCCCCACTGATTCTGAGTTCGCCGGGGTGGCTGTGGGAGCGGGCTTGCCCCGCGACAGGGCCGCCGCGGGCGTCTCCCTCTCCTGTGAACACCCGTTCTCCCAATTTGCCCAACCCTCTCCCCGCCACCCCGTCAGCCCGTTACACTGCGCGATTGCGACAGTGTTTGTCGCATTGCCGAAAACCCAGGTAAAACAGGGGTTGGCGCTGTAACAAGTTGTCGCCTGGCAGCAAGGACAGGCGCCGATCAGTCCTTACAATCCCCCCATCGCTCGCCACTTTCAGGCCAGCGTTCCTCTTCAGGAGACTCAGATGTCCGTTGAGCAAGCCCCGGTGCAGCGTGCCGATTTCGACCAGGTCATGGTTCCCAACTACTCCCCGGCGGCCTTCATTCCTGTTCGAGGCGAGGGATCCCGCGTCTGGGACCAGTCGGGCCGCGAACTCATCGACTTCGCCGGCGGCATTGCGGTGAACGCCCTGGGTCATTGCCACCCAGCACTGGTCAAGGCGCTGACCGAACAGGCCAACACCCTGTGGCACGTGTCCAACGTCTTCACCAACGAGCCGGCCCTGCGCCTGGCGAACAAGCTGGTGGATGCCACCTTTGCCGACCGTGCTTTCTTCTGCAACTCCGGCGCCGAAGCCAACGAGGCCGCCTTCAAGCTGGCCCGTCGTGTCGGGCATGACCGCTTCGGCCCGGAAAAGCACGAGATCATCGCCACCGTGAACAGCTTCCACGGTCGCACCCTGTTCACTGTCAGCGTCGGTGGCCAGCCCAAGTACTCCGACGGTTTCGGACCCAAGATCACCGGCATCAGCCATGTCCCGTACAACGACCTGGAAGCGCTGAAGGCACAGATCTCCGACAAGACCTGCGCCGTAGTGATCGAGCCGATCCAGGGCGAGAGTGGGGTGGTGCCGGCCGACAAGGCCTACCTGGAAGGTGCGCGCAAACTGTGTGACGAGCACAACGCCCTGCTGATCTTCGATGAAGTGCAGACTGGCGTCGGCCGTACCGGATCGCTGTACGCCTACCAGCACTACGGCGTGACCCCGGATATCCTGACCAGCGCCAAGAGCCTGGGCGGTGGCTTCCCGATCGGTGCCATGCTGACCACCACCGAGCTGGCCAAGCACCTGGCCGTTGGCACCCACGGCACCACCTATGGCGGTAACCCGCTGGGTTGCGCCGTCGCCTGTGCGGTGCTGGACGTGGTCAACACCCCCGAGACGCTGGCCGGCATCAAGACCAAGCACGCGCGTTTCAAGACCCGTCTGGAGAAGATCGGCCAGGACACTGGCCTGTTCACCCAGGTGCGTGGCGTTGGCCTGCTGATCGGCTGTGTGCTGAGCGAGGCTTGGAAAGGCAAGGCCAAGGACATCCTCAATGCCGCCGAGAAAGAAGGCGTGATGGTGCTGCAGGCCGGTCCTGACGTCGTGCGCTTCGCGCCGAGCCTGGTGGTCGAGGACGCTGACATCGACGAGGGCCTGAGCCGCTTCGAGCGCGCTGTGGCCAAGCTGACCCAGGGCTGATCGCCCTGCGGTCCCATCGCCGGGGCGGATCGTACTGCGCCGGCGATACCTGAATTCCAGTGCGGGTGCCTGCTTGTGCAAGCAAGGGTGTGCCCGCCGTTCTTCCGTGCCGACCGGGTCGGCCCGTATTCCAAAGGAGTGACACCATGCTGGTGATGCGCCCCGCGCAAATGGCGGATCTGAATGAAGTGCAGCGCATGGCTGCCGACAGCCCCATTGGTGTCACCTCGCTGCCCGATGACGCGGGCCGCCTGGGCGACAAGATCGCCGCCTCGGAAACCTCCTTCGCTGCCGAGGTGAGCTTCAACGGAGAAGAGAGCTATTTCTTCGTGCTTGAAGACAGCACCTCCGGCAAGCTCGCCGGCTGTTCGGCCATCGTCGCCTCGGCCGGCTATTCCGAGCCGTTCTACAGCTTTCGCAACGAAACCTTCGTGCACGCTTCGCGCGAGCTGAAGATCCACAACAAGATCCACGTTCTGTCGCTGTGCCACGACCTGACCGGCAACAGCCTGCTGACCAGCTTCTACGTATTGCCCGAGCTGGTGAACAGCGGCTTCGCCGAGCTCAATTCGCGCGGTCGCCTGCTGTTCATGGCCTCGCATCCCGAGCGTTTTGCCGACTCGGTGGTGACCGAGATCGTCGGCTACAGCGACGATCAGGGCGAGTCACCGTTCTGGGACGCCATCGGGCGCAACTTCTTCGACCTCAACTACGCCGACGCCGAGCGCCTGTGCGGGCTGAAGAGCCGGACCTTCCTCGCCGAACTGATGCCGCACTATCCGATCTACGTGCCGTTGCTGCACGACGAAGCCCAGGAAGCCATGGGCCAGGTGCACCCGCGCGCTCAGATCACCTTCGACATCCTGATGCGCGAGGGTTTCGAGACCGAGCACTACATCGACATCTTCGACGGTGGCCCGACCTTGCATGCACGCACCTCGGCGATCCGCTCGATTGCCCAGAGCCGCGTGGTGCCGGTCAGGATTGACGACACGCCAGTCAAGGGCGGGCGCCCGTACCTGGTGTGCAACGGCCAGTTGCAGGACTACCGCGCCGTGCTGCTTGAGCTGGACTGGGTGCCGGGCAAGCCGGTGGCACTGAGCAATGAAGCTGCCGACGCCCTGGGCGTCGGTGAAGGTGGCAACGTCCGTCTGGTTGCCGCCTGAGCCTGCGCGAAGCTGGCAAGCGCGATTCGCGGCAGGCAAAGGCCGCCGCACAAGGAGATAGCATGATCGTTCGTCCTGTACGCAGCAGCGATTTACCCGCGCTGATCGAATTGGCCCGCAGCACCGGTACCACCGGGCTGACCACGCTTCCTGCCAACGAGGAGCGATTGGCCCGCCGTGTCGGCTGGGCCGAGAAGAGCTTCAGTGGCGAAGCCGAGCGCGGCGACACCGACTACCTGTTCGTGCTAGAGAACGACGAAGGCCTGGTGGTCGGCATCAGCGCCATCGCCGGCGCCGTCGGTCTGCGCGAGCCTTGGTACAACTATCGGGTCGGCCTGACGGTCAGCGCCTCGCAGGAACTGAACATCTACCGCGAGATCCCGACCCTGTTCCTGGCCAACGACCTGACCGGCAACTCCGAGCTGTGCTCGCTGTTCCTGCGCAGTGACTACCGCAGCGGGCGCAATGGGCACCTGCTGTCGAAGTCGCGCATGCTGTTCATCGCCGAATTCCCTGACCTGTTTGGCAAGAAGATCATCGCCGAGATGCGTGGCATGTCCGACGCTGCCGGTCGTTCGCCGTTCTGGGAAAGCCTGGGCCGCCACTTCTTCAAGATGGAATTCAGCCAGGCCGACTACCTCACCGGCGTGGGCAACAAGTCGTTCATCGCCGAGCTGATGCCCAAGTTCCCGCTGTACACCTGTTTCCTGTCGGAGGCTGCGCGCAGCGTCATCGGGCGCGTGCACACCGACACCGAGCCTGCGCTGGCGATGCTCAAGCGCGAAGGTTTCAACTATCAAGGCTACGTCGACATCTTCGATGCCGGCCCGGCAATCGAATGCGAGACCGCGAAGATCCGAGCCGTGCGCGAGAGTGAAACCCTGGTGCTGGCGGTCGGTACGCCGGGTGACGACGCCACGCCTTACATCATCCACAACCGCAAGCGCGAAGACTGCCGTATCACCGCAGCGCCCGCGCGTCTGGCGGCCGGGACATTGGTCGTCGATCCGCAGACCGCCAAGCGCCTGCGCCTGGGCGTTGGCGATAACGTTCGCGCCGTGCCGCTGACTGCACCCCGGGAGACCCAATAATGACCACGCATTACATCGCCGGAAACTGGCAGGCCGGCCAGGGTGACGCCCTGCAATCGCTCGACCCGGTCAGCCAGGCCGTGGTCTGGCAAGGGCAGGGCGCGGCGCCTGCTCAGGTCGAAGCTGCGGTGCAGGCGGCGCGCAATGCCTTTCCAGCCTGGGCGCAACTGAGCCTGGAGGCGCGCATCGCCGTGCTCGAAGGCTTCGCCGACCAGCTCAAGGCCAACGCCGACGAACTGGCCCGCTGCATCGGTGAGGAAACCGGCAAGCCCTTGTGGGAGTCGGCCACCGAAGTCACCAGCATGGTCAACAAGGTAGCGATCTCGGTGCAGAGCTACCGCGAGCGTACCGGCGAGAAGAGCGGCCCGCTGGCCGACGCGACCGCCGTGTTGCGCCACAAGCCGCATGGCGTGGTGGCGGTGTTCGGCCCCTATAACTTCCCTGGTCACTTGCCTAACGGCCATATCGTGCCGGCGCTGCTGGCTGGCAACTGTGTCGTGTTCAAGCCCAGCGAGCTGACCCCCAAGGTCGCCGAGCTGACGGTCAAGTGCTGGATCGCCGCCGGGTTGCCGAGCGGTGTGCTCAACCTGGTGCAGGGCGCCCGTGAAACCGGTGTCGCTCTGGCGGCCAACCCGGGCATAGATGGTCTGTTCTTCACTGGTTCCAGTCGCACCGGCAACCTGCTGCACCAGCAGTTCGCCGGTCGCCCGGACAAGATCCTGGCGCTGGAAATGGGCGGCAACAATCCGCTGGTGGTCGATGAGGTCAAGGATCTGGATGCTGCGGTCTACACCATCATCCAGTCGGCGTTCATTTCGGCCGGGCAGCGTTGCACCTGTGCCCGCCGTCTTCTGGTGCCGCACGGCGCCTGGGGTGACACGCTGCTTGCGCGCCTGGTCGAGGTCAGTCGCAGCATCAGCGTCGGTGCCTTCGACCAGCAACCGGCGCCATTCATGGGCTCGGTGATTTCACTGCAGGCTGCCGGTGCCTTGCTGGCGGCGCAGTCCGAACTGCTGGCCAAGGGCGCGCAGGCGCTGCTGGAAATGACCCAGCCAAAGGCCGGCGCTGCCTTGTTGACGCCAGGCATCCTCGATGTTTCGGCAGTTGCCGACCGGCCCGACGAAGAGTTCTTCGGCCCACTGCTGCAGGTGATTCGCTACAGCGACTTTGATGCGGCGATCGATGAGGCCAACAACACCCAGTACGGCCTGGCAGCCGGGTTGCTGTCCGACTCGCGCGCTCGTTACCAGTACTTCTGGCTGCGCAGTCGCGCCGGCATCGTCAACTGGAACAAGCAACTCACCGGCGCCGCCAGCAGCGCACCGTTCGGTGGCGTGGGGGCCAGTGGCAATCACCGGGCCAGTGCCTATTATGCGGCGGACTACTGCGCCTACCCCGTGGCCTCGCTGGAGACCGCCAGCCTTGCCCTGCCGGCGACCCTGACGCCGGGCGTCACCCTATAACAACAGGTCTCGGAGCTAGCCGATGAAATCCTATGAAGTGAATTTTGATGGCCTGGTGGGGCCAACCCACAACTACGGCGGCCTCTCGTACGGCAACGTGGCCTCGCAGAGCAACAGCCAGCAGTGCTCCAACCCGCGAGAAGCGGCACGCCAGGGCCTGGCAAAAATGAAAGCCCTGATGGACATGGGCTTCAAGCAAGGTGTGCTGGCCCCGCAGGAGCGACCGGATGTGGCTGCCCTGCGCCGCCTGGGCTTCACCGGCAGCGACGCCGAGGTGATCCGCCGCGCCGCCAAGGAGGCCATGCCGCTGCTCGTCGCCAGTTGCTCGGCCTCGAGCATGTGGGTGGCCAACGCCGCCACCGTCAGCCCCAGCGCCGACACGGCGGATGGGCGGGTGCATTTCACTGCAGCCAACCTCAACTGCAAATACCACCGCAGCATCGAACACCCGACCACCAGTCGCGTGCTGGCGGCGATGTTCGCTGACGAGCAGCATTTCGCCCATCACGCGGCATTGCCGGCAGTGGCCCAGTTCGGCGACGAGGGTGCGGCCAATCACACGCGCTTCTGCCGTGCGTACGGCGAGTCGGGCGTGGAGTTCTTCGTCTATGGTCGCAGCGCCTTCGACGCGCGCTACCCGGCGCCACAGAAGTATCCGGCGCGCCAGACCCTCGAGGCCTCCCAGGCCGTGGCGCGGTTGCATGGCCTTGGCGAGGAAGGTGTGGTCTACGCTCAACAGAACCCGGCGGTGATCGACCAGGGGGTGTTCCATAACGACGTGATTTCGGTGGGTAACGGCGAGGTGCTGTTCTACCACGAGGACGCCTTCCTCGAGACCGACACGGTGCTTGGCCAGCTGCAGGCTAAACTGGCTGCAAAGGGCGGCAACTTCCAGGCCATCCGCGTGCCGCGTTCGGCAGTGACGGTGGAGGACGCGGTGCGGTCCTACCTGTTCAACAGCCAGTTGCTGTCGCGTGACGACGGTTCCATGCTGCTGGTGGTACCTGAAGAATGCCGCAACAACGAGCGCGTGTGGAGTTACCTGAGTCAGCTGACCGGCCAGCAGGGTGTGGTGAAGGAGGTCAAGGTGTTCGACCTCAAGCAGAGCATGCAGAACGGCGGTGGCCCGGCCTGCCTGCGCTTGCGCGTGGCCCTGAAGGAAACGGAACTGGCGGCGGTCAACCAAGGCGTTATCATGACCGCCCCGCTGTACGACACCCTGGTGCAGTGGGTCGACAAGCACTACCGCGACCGTCTGGGCGAAGCTGATCTTGCCGACCCGCAGTTGCTGGACGAATGCCGTACGGCACTGGATGAGTTGACCCAGATCCTGAAGTTGGGTTCGGTCTATCCGTTCCAACGCCAACCTTGATAGAGAGAATTTGCAATGTCCGACGCCCTGCGCCTGATCCTGGAAGATGAAGACGGCACCCAGCTGGAAACCTCCTGCACCCGCTTTGCGGTGGTCTGGCAAGGCAAGGAGGTGTGGATCCAGCAGGATGGCCGCGGTCAACTGCTGATCGGTGTCGATGTCGAGGAAGACGATACCGAGTACGCCAACCTGCTGCTGCGCCCGATGGCCACCAACCTGGTCAGCCTGCAGCTGGAGATGGAGCCTGCCGAGGTCGGTGAAGACGACGATCACGTGCACGGTCCGGATTGCGGTCACCACCACTAAGGAAATGCCCTATGCTCGCCCTCGGCAAACTGCTTGAGCTGACCCTGACCGATCACGAACCGGCCGAGAAGACCCAAGTGACCCCCAAGGGCGTGCGTTTGCGCTGGTTGGGGGAGGGCGCGCTGGAGGTGCGTCCGGCCGAGAGCGAAGATTGTGGGCTCGACCTGTTGTTGTCGGCCGGCATCCACGGCAACGAGACCGCGCCGATCGAGTTGCTGGAGCGGCTGCTGCATGGTGTGGCCAACGGCCAGATCAAGCCGCGTGCCAGGGTGTTGTTCCTGTTCGGCAACCCTGCGGCGATTCGCAAGGGCGAGCGCTTCATCGAGCAGGACATCAATCGCCTGTTCAACGGTCGTCACGAGCTTTCCAGTGGTTTCGAGGCGCTGCGCGCCGCGGAGCTCGAGCAGTTTGCCCGGGTGTTCTTCAGCAAGCCCGAGCGTACTCGCCTGCATTACGACCTGCACACGGCCATTCGTGGTTCGAAGATCGAGCAGTTCGCGCTGTACCCGTTCAAGGAAGGCCGCAAGCATTCACGCCGCGAACTGGCGCGCCTGGCGGCCGCCGGCATGGAGGCGGTGCTGCTGCAGAGCAAGTCGTCGATCACCTTCAGTGCTTTCACCTACGAACAACTCGACGCCGAAGCCTTCACCCTGGAGCTGGGCAAGGCCCGTCCTTTCGGGCAGAACGAGCAGGTCAATCTCGACAAGCTCGAGGAGCGGCTTGTTCAGATCATCGAGCATACCGAGCCTGAGACCGATGCCTCGCTCGATGGCCTGAAGCTGTTCAGCGTCGCCCGGGAAATCATCAAGCACAGCGACAGTTTCCACTTGCACTTGCCGGCGGATATCGAGAATTTTTCCGAGCTGAGCAAGGGCTATCTGCTGGCCGAGGACCTGGCCGAAACACGCTGGGTCGTGGAAGAGGAAGGGGCACGTATCATTTTCCCCAACCCCAAGGTCAGGAATGGCTTGCGGGCAGGGATTCTGATCGTGCCGGATTCCGGGCAGCGCCTGGAGTAGGGGTTCAAGGGTAAGTCAGCCTGGGTGGTAGGCCCAGTTCGTGTCGCAAGGCATTTTCGTTGAACGGCGCAGGATTGGTGTCGGTATCGGGCGTGCTTGGATCGTCGTCGAAATCGAACAGGGAGCCTGGGTTTTCGAGCCCGACAGCCAAGCGCTCGGAGTTGTCGTTCACGCTTCCGGTCGCAAAGTTCCAGACGTGACAGAGCTCGTGGTAGAGCATCACCAGTGATGGTGCGTCACGCCTGTGGGCCAGCGGGTTATAGCCGATTTTGCAGTTCAGGATGCGATCGCCTCGCATGCCGTTTCGGATTGTCGGATCGCCTTGGGCGGGATCAAATCCAGCATAAGCATTGTCCAGTTCCGGGATCGACTTGATGGCGACCTTCACCTTGTGCGCCACCAACTGCTCCAGAAGCCCCGAGGCACTCGGGCTGGCCCGCAGCATCACCAACTGGCGCCTGACTTTGTCGGTGTACGCGGGATCACCCTGGATATCGAAGGTGTCGAGGTATTGCGCTGGTAGCTCCGCATCGTGTGCCTCGTAGAGCAGTGGTGCGCTGAAACCGTCCTCGACGAGAATGCTGCTGGCGTTGCCGTAGCGTCGATCGTCCAGTGGCCCTGTGGACAGGCGATTGTTGCCGGCAAAGGCCTCGATGGTCGCATTGCCCGCATTGACCCTGACGACGTCGTCGCCAGCGCCGGCATACAACGTGCTGTGGCCAGCGGCGCTGTGCAGGGCGTCGTTGCCCTTGCCGCCATCGATTTCTGCTTGCCGAACCCCTTCTACCACGACGTGGTCATCGCCGGCCCCGGCGTCAATGATCACCGAGCCGGCATTCAGGGGCTGGCCACCAGGAGGCAATTGGCCCTCGATCCGGATTCTGTCGTTGCCCTCGCCGGTCTCGATCACGATGCGGCTGTCGAGGGTGGACTCGACGAATACGTTGTCATCGCCGGCGCCAGTACGAATATGCAGCATCTCTGTTTTTGCCAGGGCCAGCGTGTAGCGGGTAGCTTCGATGCGCAGCACGATGCCTTCGGGGCTTGGATGAACCGACAGTTCGGTGTCTGGGGCCAGTGCTTCGATCAGCAGCGTGTGGTCATGGCGACTGATCGCCAGTGGGCCGCTTCTGTAGGGTAGTTGTTGTCTCAGCACAAGGCCGGAAGGGGTGTGGATCATGAGGTCTTCGGGCGCCATGGGCGTCTCCTTTCGTAGGGGAGGCTGCATTCTGGCGTTCGCTTGGTGGTTCCAGTGGTACTCCTATACCGCCTGAATCGTAAGTATGAGGCGGATGACAGGGATTTAATTTGCCGCCTATTCCCTTTTCCTTTCCCCTGGGCGGTAATTGGCTTGTCAGTGACGAAAGCTCCGATTTAGCATCCGCTCATGTCGTTTTTACCTGTTTGCAGCGGAAAAACTGTCCGTTTGCCGGTTTCCATCGCATAAACACACTGCACCTCGATTGCAGGACCGATATAATGCGGCCCTTTGCCGTCGTTTCGTCGATCCGACGCGTTAGCCAAAACGGCCGCCGTTTCCGTGGAAGAACCTATGAAAAGCGCAGAAATCCGTGAAGCCTTCCTTCGCTTCTTCGAAGAGCAGGGACATACCCGAGTCGCCTCCAGTTCGCTGATCCCGAACAACGACCCAACCCTGCTGTTCACCAACGCAGGCATGAACCAGTTCAAGGACTGCTTCCTGGGCGCCGAGAAGCGCGCCTACACGCGCGCTGTCAGCAGCCAGAAGTGCGTGCGCGCCGGTGGCAAGCACAACGACCTGGAAAACGTCGGCTACACCGCGCGTCACCACACTTTCTTCGAGATGCTGGGTAACTTCAGCTTCGGTGACTATTTCAAGCGTGACGCGATCACCTTCGCCTGGACCTTCCTGACCTCCGACAAGTGGCTGAACCTGCCCAAGGAGAAACTCTGGGTCACTGTCTACGCCAGCGACGACGAAGCCTACGACATCTGGACCAAGGAAGTCGGCGTGCCGGCCGAGCGCATGGTGCGCATCGGTGACAACAAAGGCGCCCCGTACGCTTCCGACAACTTCTGGACCATGGGTGATACCGGCCCTTGCGGTCCGTGCACCGAGATCTTCTACGACCACGGCGCCGACATCTGGGGTGGCCCACCCGGCTCGCCGGAAGAAGACGGCGACCGCTACATCGAGATCTGGAACAACGTCTTCATGCAGTTCAACCGCACTGCTGACGGTGTCCTGCACCCGTTGCCCGCCCCGTCGGTGGACACCGGCATGGGCCTTGAGCGCATCAGTGCGGTGATGCAGCACGTGCACTCGAACTACGAGATCGACCTGTTCCAGAGTCTGCTCGATGCCGCAGCCCAGGCCATCGGTTGCCGCAACGAAGCGCAGTCGTCGCTGAAAGTGGTCGCCGACCACATCCGTTCCTGCGGCTTCCTGATCGCCGACGGCGTGCTGCCTTCCAACGAGGGCCGTGGCTATGTGCTGCGCCGCATCATTCGTCGCGCCTGCCGCCATGGCAACAAACTTGGCGCCAAGGGCAGCTTCTTCCACAAGGTCGTGGCCGCACTGGTCAGCGAGATGGGTGAAGCCTTCCCCGAGCTCAAGAGCCAGCAGGCGCACATCGAGCGCGTGCTCAAGACCGAAGAAGAGCAGTTCGCCAAGACTCTCGAGCAGGGCCTGCGCATCCTCGAACAGGACCTGGCGCAGTTGCAGGGCACGGTCGTGCCGGGCGACGTGGTGTTCAAGCTGTACGACACCTATGGCTTCCCCATGGACCTGACCGCCGACATCGCCCGCGAGCGTGAGCTGACCATCGACGAAGCCGGCTTCGAGCGCGAGATGGACGCCCAGCGCGAGCGCGCCCGCTCGGCCAGCGCCTTCGGCATGGACTACAACAGCCTGGTCAAGGTCGATACCGCCACCGATTTCCTCGGATACAGCAGCACCGAAGGTCAAGGCAAGATCATCGCCCTGTACAAGGATGGCCAGTCGGTCGACCAGTTGGGCGAAGGCGAGGAGGGCGTGGTCGTCCTGGATCGCACGCCGTTCTACGCCGAATCCGGCGGCCAGGTCGGTGACAGTGGCTACCTGCAGGCTGGCGGTGCGCGCTTCGATGTGCGCGACACCACCAAGACCGGTGGCGCCTTCCTGCACCACGGCGTGGTGGCCAGCGGCGCGCTGCTGATTGGCGCCCCGGTCGAGGCCCGCGTGGATGCCGATGTGCAGCACGCCACCTCGCTGAACCACTCAGCGACTCACCTGCTGCACGCTGCTCTGCGTGAAGTGCTGGGCGAGCACGTCCAGCAGAAGGGCTCGCTGGTCGACAGCCAGCGCCTGCGCTTCGACTTCAGCCACTTCGAGGCGGTGACGCCTGCGCAGATCAAGGCACTCGAAGACATCGTAAACCGCGAAGTGCGCAAGAACTCCGCGGTCGAAACCATCGAGACCGATATCGAGACCGCCAAGCGCAAAGGCGCCATGGCGCTGTTCGGTGAGAAATACGGCGACACCGTGCGCGTACTGAGCATGGGCGGTGATTTCTCGGTAGAGCTGTGCGGCGGCATCCACGCCAAGCGCACCGGCGATATCAGCCTGTTCAAGATTATCAGTGAAGGTGGCGTAGCCTCCGGTGTGCGTCGTATCGAGGCGATCACCGGTGCTGCGGCGCTGGCCTACCTGAACGCTGCCGAAGAGCAGGTCAAGGAGGCGGCGCAACTGGTCAAGGGTAACCGCGACAACCTGATCGACAAGCTGTCGGCTGTGCTCGAGCGCAACCGTCAGCTGGAGAAGCAGCTCGAGCAGCTGCAGGCCAAGGCCGCCAGCGCCGCAGGGGACGATCTCTCCAGTGCGGCCGTTGAGGTCAAGGGTGCCAAGGTGCTTGCCGCTCGCCTGGATGGGCAGGATGGCAAGGCGCTGCTGGCGCTCGTCGATCAGCTGAAGAACAAGCTCGGCCATGCAGTGATCCTGCTGGGCAGCGAGCATGAGGGCAAGGTCGTGCTGGTGGCCGGCGTGACCAAAGACCTCTCCAGCCAACTCAAGGCTGGCGACCTGATGAAGCAGGCCGCTGCGGCGGTGGGCGGAAAGGGCGGTGGTCGTCCGGACATGGCCCAGGGTGGTGGCGTCGACGTCGCTGCGCTGGATCAGGCCCTGGCACTGGCCGTGCCGTTCGCCGAGCAGGGGCTTTGAGATGACGCGCCCCGCAGTCTGGTTGCGGGGCGCGTCAGGAAGGATTGTTTACTGGGTGCCCTTCGTGGGCTGAGGCACTTTGAAATGGCGTTGATCGTACAGAAATTTGGCGGCACCTCCGTTGGCTCTATCGAGCGGATCGAGCAGGTGGCCGACAAGGTCAAGAAACACCGCGAGGCAGGCGATGACCTGGTGGTTGTGCTGTCGGCCATGAGCGGGGAAACCAACCGCTTGATCGACCTGGCCAAGCAGGTGTCCGATCAGCTGGTTCCGCGTGAACTGGATGTGATCGTCTCGACCGGCGAGCAGGTGACCATTGCGCTGCTGGCCATGGCGCTGATCAAGCGTGGCGTGCCGGCGGTGTCCTACACCGGCAACCAGGTGCGCATCCTGACCGACAGCGCGCACAACAAGGCGCGCATCCTGCAGATCGATGACCAGAAGATCCGCGCCGACCTCAAGGCTGGCACCGTGGTCGTGGTCGCAGGTTTCCAGGGCGTCGACGAGCACGGCAACATCACCACCCTCGGGCGTGGTGGTTCCGACACGACCGGTGTTGCCCTGGCGGCAGCGCTGGGGGCCGACGAATGTCAGATCTACACCGATGTCGATGGCGTCTATACCACCGATCCACGTGTGGTACCGCAGGCCCGTCGCCTGGAGAAGATCACCTTTGAAGAGATGCTGGAAATGGCCAGCCTCGGTTCCAAGGTGCTGCAGATCCGTTCGGTGGAGTTCGCCGGCAAATACAACGTTCCGCTGCGCGTGCTGCACAGCTTCAAGGAGGGTCCGGGTACCCTCATTACCATCGATGAAGAGGAATCCATGGAACAGCCGATCATTTCCGGTATCGCCTTCAACCGTGATGAGGCCAAGCTGACCATTCGTGGCGTGCCGGACACCCCGGGCGTTGCTTTCAAGATCCTCGGCCCGATCAGCGCCGCGAACATCGAAGTCGACATGATCGTGCAGAACGTCTCGCACGATAACACCACCGACTTCACCTTCACCGTGCACCGCAACGAGTACGAAAAGGCTCTGAGCGTGCTGGAGAACACCGCCCGTGAAATCGGTGCGCGTGAAGTGATCGGCGATACCAAGATCGCCAAGGTGTCGATCGTTGGCGTCGGCATGCGCTCCCACGCGGGCGTGGCCAGCCGTATGTTCGAGGCCCTGGCCAAGGAGAGCATCAACATCCAGATGATCTCCACTTCCGAGATCAAGGTGTCGGTGGTGATCGAAGAGAAGTACCTGGAGCTGGCCGTACGCGCGCTGCACACCGCGTTCGAGCTCGATGCGCCTGCCCGACAGAGCGAGTGACGCATTGCCCCGGGGGGCGCGGCTTTGGCCGCGCCCTTCGCGTTTCTGGCTGTCATGCGGGTTACTGTCCTTTCCTGCCTGACAGCCGATAAGGAGGGCTGGGCCTTCGTCCCGACCCGCCCTCTGTTTCCAACAGACTGTTGTCCCTGAATGAACTGCGTGAGGAGAAAGCTATGTTGATTCTGACTCGTCGGTGCGCCGAGAGCCTGATCATTGGTGACGGTGAAATCACCGTGACGGTCCTGGGTGTCAAAGGCAACCAGGTACGAATCGGTGTGAGTGCCCCTAAGGAAGTGGCTGTTCACCGCGAGGAAATCTACCTGCGGATCAAGAAAGAGAAGGACGAAGAACCAACCCTTTAATTTTTTTGAAGTTTTTTTCAAAAAAGGGTTTGCAAACGGGGAGGGGTCTGGTTAATATACGCCCCGTGTTGCGGTGAGGTGGCCGAGTGGCCGAAGGCGCTCCCCTGCTAAGGGAGTATACCTCATAAGGGTATCGGGGGTTCGAATCCCCCCTTCACCGCCATTCTTCGTGTAGGGCGCTGTAACTGGTCAAAATGCTTAAGTCGTTGAAATTAAACGAAAAAGTACTTGGCAAAACGGTTTAGCGAACTATAATGCGCGGCAAGACACGGACTCATAGCTCAGCTGGATAGAGTACTCGGCTACGAACCGAGCGGTCGGAGGTTCGAATCCTCCTGAGTCCGCCATACAATGAGGCGGTTTTCTTTGGAAGACGCATCATTTCACCAGTGGTAATCTGGTCTAAAAGTACCATCGACGGACTCATAGCTCAGCTGGATAGAGTACTCGGCTACGAACCGAGCGGTCGGAGGTTCGAATCCTCCTGAGTCCGCCACTTTCTGAAGTGGCTTTGCTTGTCGAGAAATCTTCAAGAAGAGAAGCTTCAAAAACCAGTGGTAATCTGGTCTAAAACTACCACCACGGACTCATAGCTCAGCTGGATAGAGTACTCGGCTACGAACCGAGCGGTCGGAGGTTCGAATCCTCCTGAGTCCGCCACACCAAAAAGCCCGCTCCTGTAGCGGGCTTTTTCTTTTCTGCCGTTCACGAATCTGTCAGTGCAACGCGGCTAGACTCCGTATAAACCCCTGCTGCACGTCGATGTGCTTTTTCGCTGTTGTCCGCCGTCGCGCTGTTGGCTTCGAGCGTTGTCACAGCTTTATCGCGCAAACGATTGTTCCAGCCAAAAATTTAAGCGATCAGACAGCTTGAGCAGTGTATGATTGCGCCCGTCAGCCCCGCCGGGGCTTGTGGAATACCACCATGGACTTACCCAGTAGTTACCCCTTAATCCGCTTTATCAAGCCAGATCTGACCGATTGATTCTCCCGGCGTGCTCCGCTGCTGGGAGTGGAGTTCGCCTATGACCGAAGTCGAAGTAAAGAAAGTCCAAGAGAGCCTGCAGGATCGCCTCGCCCAGGTGATCGAGCTACTGCAGCGCCAGCGCGTCGTTGAGGACCTGACTCATCGTCAGGAGGGTCAGCACAACGACCTGGTGGAAAACCTCGTCCACCGCCAGAACCTGGTCGAGCTGCAACGCAAGCTCGATGATCTGCACCCCGCCGACATCGCCTATATCCTCGAAGCCTTGCCCCTGGAAGATCGTCTGACGGTCTGGCAGCTGGTGCGCTCGGATCGTGACGGCGACATCCTTCTCGAAGTTTCCGACGCCGTACGTCAGACGTTGATCGCCGACATGGACGATCACGAGCTGCTGGCTGCGGCCAAGGAAATGGACGCAGACGAACTGGCTGACCTGGCGCCTGAGCTGCCGCGTGACGTTGTCCATGAGCTGATGGAAAGCCTCGATGCCCAGCAGCGTGAGCGCGTGCGTTCGGCCCTGAGCTACGACGAGGAGCAGGTCGGTGCGCTGATGGACTTCGAGATGGTCACCATCCGCGAAGACGTCAGCCTGGAAGTGGTACTGCGTTACCTGCGTCGGCTCAAGGAGCTGCCGGGGCACACCGACAAGCTGTTCGTGGTCGATTACGACGGCATTCTGAAGGGTGTGCTGCCGATCAAGCGTCTGCTGGTCAACGACCCGGACAAGAAGGTGGCGGAGGTCATGGCGACTGACCCTGTCAGCTTCACGCCCGAGGAAGATGCCTACGATGCTGCGCAAGCATTCGAACGTTATGACCTGGTTTCTGCACCGGTGGTCGACAAGAGCAATCGCCTCATCGGCCGTCTGACCATCGACGAGATGGTTGACCTGATTCGTGAAGAGAGCGAAAGCGAAGTGCTCAACATGGCCGGCCTGCGCGAGGAAGAAGATATCTTCGCCTCGGTCTGGCGTTCGCTGCGCAACCGTTGGGCGTGGCTGGCGATCAACCTGATCACCGCCTTCGTCGCCTCGCGGGTGATCGGACTGTTCGAAGGGTCGATCGAAAAGCTGGTAGCGCTTGCGGCGCTGATGCCTATCGTCGCCGGTATCGGTGGTAACTCGGGTAACCAGACCATCACCATGATCGTGCGCGCCATGGCGCTGGACCAGGTATCGCCGGGCAACACCCGTCGTCTGATGCGCAAGGAGCTGGCGGTATCGCTGATCAACGGCCTGATCTGGGGCGGGGTGATCGGGGTAGTGGCGTTCCTGCTCTATGGCAGTTGGTCGCTGGGTGTGGTGATGACTGCGGCCATGACCCTGAACCTGCTGCTGGCGGCGTTGATGGGGGTATTGATCCCCATGACACTGGTGCGCCTGGGGCGCGACCCGGCGATGGGTTCGAGCGTGATGATCACTGCCGTAACCGACAGCGGCGGCTTCTTCATCTTCCTTGGCCTGGCGACACTGTTCCTGCTCTGACGGATTCAGCTCAAACGAAAAAAGCCAGCTTGCGCTGGCTTTTTTCGTGGGCGTTGGAAGCCTCAGGAAGCGTCGGCAGCCATTTCCACATCGTGAGCGATGAGGGCGACCAGCGCATTCTGCTGGCGATGGGTCAGTTGACGGAAGCGTTGCAGCAATTCGCGTTCGTGCAGGGACAGCTCAGGGCTGTCCAGGCGCATGCTCAGCTCGTCGCCCAGTGCACCTTCCTGGATGAGACTTTGCTCCAGGCGGGCGATGATCTCGGAGTTCATGCTGCGGTGATGGTTGCGCGCTACCTCGGCAATGCGCTCACGCATCCCGTCAGGCAGGCGGACGACGAACTTGTCAGCAGTGCGGCTGGAGTAGATAGCCTGTTTCATTGGGCGCATATAAATTGACCGGTTGTTCTGGTTCAGGGGAAGCGGTTCTCAAATTGGCCGCACGGTAGTGGGTTCGACCGTCGCGACGACAAAATGTTCAACCGTGATGTGATTTTGGATGCTCATCTTGCCTCATGGTCGCCGTTTCCTTGGCGTCAATTCTGTGACAAATAGTGATCCGGGTAAAGGCTTTATGCCAGTACCAATTATCAGAAATGAGTACTGGTTTGAAAAGTTTTACTCTTTCCCGTCTCGCCCTGTTGTCAGGCCTTTGCTGTCAAAATCTTGTAAAGTTCGACAAGACCTGGGGAAAATCATCAAACCCGCAAGATTTCCCTATCCATGAGCATAGTGGCTATGCAACATGACGCAAGCGTTCCCCATCAGGCCGAAGCGCCCGACGTTGACGTTTTGACCGTGCCTGCGCAAAAAATTCCCTGGCGATGCCATTAATATGCAATTGAATCGCCTCGCAGCTTGGAGACGGTGAGAAATCGCGGAAAGGGACTACGTGGAAATGCCAGCATTGGGCATGACAAACGGTCGAGCGCTGGTTACCATGCTCGCCGCCGACAGCCTGCGCCGCGTCGGGTGGCTTCTCCAACCCACTGAATTTGCGTAGAATGCGCGCCGTGATGTCCCCTTAGTTCAACGGATAGAACAAGCCCCTCCTAAGGGCTAGATGCTGGTTCGATTCCAGCAGGGGACACATCCTTCCTTTCTCGCCTTTCCCTCCCTCTCGCTTACCACTGCTATCCGGTGATTCGGCTGCAGGCGTTTTTGCCTGCGCAGCAGCCTGCCGTGATGGCCAGCGTTGCACCGGCCATCGCGGTCAAGCCACTCAGACGGACTGCGCCTTTTCCTTGTCTTCCTGCTGCTTGCTGGTCTCACTCCCCTGGGCCATGTCGGCCGTGCTGGCTGCTGCGCGTTCAGCCTGTTGTTGCAGCTTGGCCTGGGTCTTGAGTTCGACGTCTTCCTTCATGCGTTGGGCGATCTGCTCGTCGATCTTCTGTTTCTTCTCGGGAGGCAAGGCGTTGTAGTCCTCCTCGGTCATGCCGAGCTCCTGCAGGATCTTCTCCTTGATCTTTTCCGCTGGCGACTTGGACATGTAGTCGCGGAACTCCTGCAGCGCATTGCTGGCTGCAGGTTTCGACGAACTGGCCTGCTGGCGTGCGCCAATGTCAGGGTTCTGCAGGGCCACCTTGAGCTTGGCGAAAGCTTCCTGACGAGCGTCTTCGGCATTCTGCTGCGAGGTACTGCCTTGATTGTTCTGCTGCGCTGCTGTGTTGCTGGTGGTCATTGCCTGACGCTGCGGCATGAAATCGGCCTGCACAGCGTCATGGTTGACCCGGCTTGGCTGCTGCAATGCAGTCTGCCAGCCCAGCCCGTTGAGGCTGATCATCATGTGTTTCCTCCTTGGATGGTAATCGCGTTGTGCAAGGGGCAAAACCTGTGCCATTTGGCTCAAGCCAAGCGTGGCGGGGGGTGTAGCCGAGCAACAGGTACCACCTGGGCAGCGGATTGCCCATCGAAGGAAGCGCATTGCCGGTATCGGCAACAGCCGCTGTTGCAAAAAAAGACCCGCAGCACCCCAAGGCGCTGCGGGTCAAAACGGCCAACGCCGCTTCAGTGCTGATCAGATATGCAAGGCATGCCCCAAAGCTCGCAATGCCGCTTCCTGCACGGCCTCGCCCAAGGTCGGGTGGGCATGGATGGTGCCGGCCACGTCTTCCAGCCGCGCGCCCATTTCCAACGATTGGGCGAAGGCTGTGGACAGTTCGGAAACCGCCACCCCGACGGCTTGCCAACCGAGGATCAGATGGTTGTCGCGACGTGCAACCACGCGCACGAACCCGCTTTTCGACTCAAGGCTCATGGCTCGCCCGTTGGCCGCGAAGGGGAACTGCGCAACGATGCAGTCCAGGCCTTCGGCGCTGGCCTGCTCAGGCGTCTTGCCAGCCACCACCACTTCCGGGTCGGTGAAGCACACCGCAGCAATCGCGGTGGGCTCGAAGCGGCGGGTCTTGCCGGCGATAAGTTCGGCGACCATCTCGCCCTGGGCCATCGCTCGGTGTGCGAGCATCGGTTCGCCGGCCACGTCGCCGATCGCCCAGACGTTGCGCATGCTGGTCTGGCAGCGCTCGTCGATGGCGATCGCCGTACCGTTCATCTTCAGCGCCAGGCTCTCCAGGCCAAAGCCCTGAGTGCGTGGTCGACGGCCAACGGCGACCAGTACCTGATCGGCTTCCAGGCGCAGCTGTTGGCCTGCACCGTCGCGTGCCGACAGACAGCCATGTTCATAGCCTTCGACGCTGTGTCCCAAGTGCAGTGCGATGCCAAGTTTTTTCAGCGACTCAGCCACCGGTGCGGTCAGCTCGGCGTCGTAGGTGGGCAGGATGCGATCACGCGCTTCTACCACGCTCACACGAGCACCGAGCTTGCGGTAGGCGATGCCCAGCTCCAGGCCGATATAGCCGCCGCCGACCACCACCAGGTGCTGCGGCAGGCTTTTCGGTGCCAGGGCCTCGGTAGAGGAAATCACCGGCCCGCCCAGCGGCAGCATCGGCAGCTCGACACTACTCGAGCCGGTCGCCAGCAACAGGTGTTCGCACTGGATGCGCTGGCCGTCGACCTCGACGTTCTTGCCGTCGAGGATCTTCGCCCAGCCATGGAGCACCTTCACCCCATGTTTCTTCAGCAAGGCCGCCACACCGCTGGTGAGGCGGTCGACGATGCCGTCCTTCCATTCGACGCTGCGCGCAATGTCCAGCTGCGGTGCCGAGACGCTGATGCCCAGTGCCGAGCTGTCAGCATACCGGCTGGTCTGGTGGAACTGCTCGGCCACGTGGATCAGCGCCTTGGACGGAATGCAGCCGATGTTCAGGCAAGTGCCGCCCAGTGCCTGCCCTTCGACCAGCACGGTGGGAATGCCCAGTTGCCCGGCGCGGATGGCGGCCACGTAGCCGCCGGGTCCCCCGCCGATAATCAGCAGGGTGGTATCGAGGATCTGTTGCATGCTCACTCCACGAACAGGCAGGCGGGCTGTTCCAGCAGGCCGCGCACGGCCTGGATGAACAGGGCGGCGTCCATCCCGTCGACCACGCGATGGTCGAACGAGCTGGACAGGTTCATCATCTTGCGCACCACGATCTGGCCATCGATCACCACGGGGCGCTCGACCATGCGGTTGACGCCGACGATCGCCACTTCGGGAGTGTTGACCACCGGCGTGCTGACGATACCGCCCAGGGCACCGAGGCTGGTCAGGGTGATGGTCGAGCCGGACAGCTCTTCCCGACTGGCCTTGTTGTTGCGCGCGGCATTGGCGACGCGGGCGATCTCGCTGGCGTTGCTCCACAGGCTGCCGGCTTCGGCGTGACGCAGTACTGGCACCATGAGGCCGTTGTCACCTTGGGTGGCGATACCCACGTGTACGGCGCCGTGGCGGGTGATGATCTGGGCCTCGTCGTCGTAGGTGGCGTTGATCTGCGGGAAATCGCGCAGGGCGACGACCATGGCGCGCACCAGGAAGGGCAGCAGCGTGAGCTTGCCACGGCTTTCGCCATGCTTGGCGTTGAGCTGCTGGCGCAGGGCTTCGAGCTGGGTGACGTCGATTTCCTCGACATAGCTGAAGTGCGCGACGCGGCGCTTGGCATCCTGCATGCGCTGGGCGATCTTGCGGCGCAGGCCGATCACCGGCACCTGCTCGCTGTCGGTGCGCTTGCCGTAGCCAGCTGGCGCCTGGCCGAGGGCGGTCTGCGGCTTGCTGATGAAGGCGTCGAGGTCTTCGTGCAGGATGCGCCCGGCCGGGCCGCTGCCGTGCACGTAACGCAGCTCGATGCCGGCATCCAGGGCGCGCTTGCGCACGGCAGGTGAAGCCAACGGTTTCTCATGCGCCTCGCGCGGAACGATCGGCGCGGCGGCGTGGCTCGTCGCTGGTTGCGGACGGTTTTCGGGCTGCGGCTCGACCTTCGTCTGGGCTGGCACTGGCGCTGGCGCGGCGTGCGCCTCGGCCGGCTTGGCCTGCGGTGCGTCGATGTGGTTGCCGCTGCCTTCGACTTCGATACGGATCAGCTCGCTGCCGACCGCCATGACCTCACCGGGCTGGCCACCCAGGGCCAAGACCTTGCCGCTGACCGGCGAAGGAATTTCTACCGTGGCCTTGTCGGTCATGACATCGGCCACCACCTGGTCTTCTGCGATCACATCGCCGACCTTGACGAACCATTCCACTAGCTCGACCTGCGCGATGCCTTCACCGATATCCGGCATCTTGATGACGTGCGTGCCCATTCAGACCTCCATGACCCGTTTCAATGCCGCACCTACCCGCGAAGGACCAGGGAAGTAGGCCCATTCCTGTGCGTGGGGGTAGGGGGTGTCCCAGCCGGTGACGCGCTCGATCGGCGCTTCGAGGTGATGGAAGCAATGCTCCTGGACCAGCGAAACCAGCTCGGCGCCAAACCCGCAGGTACGGGTGGCTTCGTGGACCACCACGCAACGCCCGGTCTTCTTCACCGAGGCGACGATGGTTTCCAGGTCCAGCGGCCAGAGGCTGCGCAGGTCGATGACTTCGGCGTCGACGCCGCTCTCCTCGGCGGCCACTTGGGCCACGTAGACCGTGGTGCCGTAGGTCAGCACGGTGACATCGTTGCCGGGGCGGGTGATCGCCGCCTTGTCCAGCGGCACCTTGTAGTAGCCGTCCGGCACGGCACTGTGCGGGTGCTTCGACCAGGGGGTTACCGGGCGGTCGTGGTGCCCGTCGAACGGGCCGTTGTACAAGCGCTTGGGCTCGAGGAAGATCACCGGGTCGTCGCACTCGATCGAGGCGATCAGCAGGCCCTTGGCGTCATAGGGGTTGGATGGCATCACCGTACGCAGGCCGCAGACCTGGGTGAACATCGCTTCGGGGCTCTGGCTGTGGGTCTGGCCGCCGTAGATGCCGCCGCCGCAGGGCATGCGCAGGGTCAGCGGCGAGATGAATTCGCCGGCCGAACGATAGCGCAGGCGAGCCATCTCCGAGACGATCTGGTCGGAGGCGGGGTAGAAGTAGTCGGCGAACTGGATTTCCACCACCGGGCGCAGGCCATAGGCGCCCATGCCCACGGCGGTGCCGACGATGCCGCTCTCGGAGATCGGTGCATCGAATACCCGCGACTTGCCGTACTTGGTCTGCAGGCCTTCGGTGCAGCGGAACACGCCGCCGAAATAGCCGACGTCCTGGCCGTAGACCACCACGTCGTCGTCGCGCTCGAGCATGACATCCATGGCTGAGCGCAGGGCCTGGATCATGGTCATGGTAGTGGTGGCCATGGCGGTTTCCGGGTTGATGCTGTTGTTGTGATCGTTCATTTCAAACCCCCAGTTCCTGGCGTTGCCGGCGCAGGTGATCGGGCATTTCCTTGTACACGTCCTCGAACATCGAGGCGGCGCTGGGGATATGGCCATTGGCGAGGGTGCCGAACTGTTCGGCGTCCTTCTGTGCCTTGATCACCTCGGCTTCGAGCTCGGCACTGACGGCCTGGTGCTCTTCTTCGGACCAGTGGCCGGCCTTGATCAGGTGCTGCTTGAGGCGCAGGATCGGATCGCCCAGCGGGAAGTGGCTCCAGTCGTCGGCAGGGCGGTATTTGGATGGATCATCCGAGGTGGAGTGCGGGCCGGCGCGGTAGGTGACCCATTCGATCAGCGTCGGGCCCAGGCCACGGCGGGCACGTTCGGCGGCCCAGCGCGAGGCGGCGTACACGGCGATGAAGTCGTTGCCGTCGACCCGCAGCGAGGCGATGCCGCAGCCCACGCCGCGGCCGGCGAAGGTGGTCGACTCGCCACCGGCGATGGCCTGGAAGGTGGAGATCGCCCACTGGTTGTTGACCACGTTGAGGATCACCGGGGCGCGGTAGACGTGGGCGAAGGTCAGGGCGGTGTGGAAGTCGGATTCGGCTGTGGCGCCGTCACCGATCCAGGCCGAGGCGATCTTGGTGTCACCCTTGATCGCCGACGCCATGGCCCAGCCGACCGCCTGCACGAACTGGGTCGCCAGGTTGCCACTGATGGTGAAGAAGCCCGCCTCGCGCACCGAGTACATGATCGGCAATTGGCGGCCCTTGAGCGGGTCGCGGGTGTTGGACAGCAGCTGGCAGATCATTTCCACCAGCGACACGTCGCGGGCCATCAGGATGCTCTGCTGGCGATAGGTGGGGAAGCACATGTCGGTGCGGTTCAGGGCCAATGCCTGACCGCTGCCAATGGCTTCCTCGCCCAGGCTCTGCATGTAGAAGGACATCTTCTTCTGGCGCTGGGCGACCACCATGCGGCTGTCGAAGATGCGCGTCTTGAGCATGGCGCGCATGCCCTGACGCAGCACCTGCGGGTCGATGCCTTCGGCCCAGGGGCCGACAGCATTGCCGTGCTCGTCGAGCACACGCACAAGGCTGTAGGAGAGGTCCGCAGTGTCGGCGGGCTCTACGTCGATAGGTGGTTTACGGACTTGACCGGCATCGTTCAGACGCAGGTAGGAGAAATCGGTCTGGCAGCCTGGCCGGCCTGTGGGCTCGGGCACATGCAAACGCAGGGGGGCGTACTCGTTCATGCTTTTTACGCTCGCTCGAATGTTGTTTTTGTGAGCTCTGAAGCGGCCGCCGCTGCCTACCGGCTTGTGACTGGTAGGTCAGCGTCATTTACATCTTAGAGGCTGGGCCGAAGAATTTTTCTCTCAAGTTCATTGCCTTTATCGCGTGGCGCAGATAAACATTCTGAATAAACACAAGAATCAGGTGAATTTTCCTCATGCGTAAACTCGATCGCACAGATATCGGCATTCTCAACAGCCTCCAGGAGAACGCCCGAATCACCAACGCAGAGCTTGCGCGCTCGGTGAACCTCTCGCCGACTCCCTGTTTCAACCGGGTCAAGGCGATGGAGGAACTGGGGGTCATCCGCCAGCAAGTGACCTTGCTGTCGCCCGAAGTGCTGGGCCTGGATGTCAACGTGTTCATTCATGTCAGCCTGGAGAAGCAGGTGGAGCAGTCATTGCATCGCTTCGAGGAGGAGATCGCCGAGCGACCCGAGGTGATGGAGTGCTACCTGATGACAGGCGATCCGGATTACCTGCTGCGTGTGCTGTTGCCGAGCATCCAGGCGCTGGAGCGGTTTCTCGATTACCTGACGCGGCTGCCGGGGGTGGCCAACATCCGCTCCAGCTTTGCGCTCAAGCAGGTGCGCTACAAGACGGCGTTGCCGTTGCCGGCCAATGGCATGACCTTGCGCGAGTAGTAGTCAGTGCAGGCCCTGTCGCGGGGCAAGTCGCAGCGATAGCGTCGCCACCGCTCTACAGGGTGCTTGATATTTTAAACACCCCCGGCCTATGTTGTGGCTGTCGCCGTTCGCGGCATGCCTACAACAACAAGGACCAGCGTCATGACGACCGAGCGCCTGACCGGCATCGACGAAATCGAATGCGTCACCCCCGACCTCAATGGCGTCCCGCGCGGCAAGGTGATGACCGCCGAGGGCTTCCTCGAAGGTCGGCGCCTGCAGATGGCGCGTGGCGTGCTGCTGCAATGCATCATGGGCGGCTACCCGCCGGCGAGGTTCTACGGCAGCGATGATGGCGACCTGGCGCTGGTCGCCGACCCTGGGCAAACCCATGTCCTGCCTTGGAGCGACAGCCCTCGGGCACTGGCCATCTGCGATGCGGTCGAGCTCGATGGTACGCCCTCGGGGCTTTCGACCCGTGGCCTGCTCAAGGCGGTGATCGCCCGTTATGCGGCGCTGGGGCTTGCGCCGGTGGTGGCCACCGAACTGGAGTTCTTCGTGTTCGCCCCGAACAGCGATCCGGGCCAGCCGTTCCAGCCACCGCTGGGCAGGGACGGGCGTCGCGAGCTGGGCCATTCGGCCTTCAGCGTCAGCTCCAACAATGGCCTGCGCCCGTTCTTCAGTGAGGTCTACCGGTGCATGGCAGCACTGGGCCTGCCACGTGACACCTTCATGCACGAGATGGGCGTCAGTCAGTTCGAGATCAACCTGTTGCACGGTGATCCGCTGTTGCTGGCCGACCAGACCTTCCTGTTCAAGCACCTGCTCAAGGAGGTTGCGCTCAAGCACGGTTTGACCGTGGTCTGCATGGCCAAGCCGCTGGCGCATACCCCTGGCAGTTCGATGCACATCCACCAGAGCCTGGTGGAGATCGGCACCGGCCGTAACGTGTTCAGTGACGAACAGGGCAGGGCAACCGACACCTTCCATCACTTCATCGGCGGCTTGCAGGCGTGCATGGCCGACTTCACCGCCCTGTTCGCGCCCAACGTCAACTCCTACCAGCGTCTGTGCCACCCGTACGCATCGCCGAACAATGCTTGCTGGTCAGAGGATAATCGCGCTGCCGGCCTGCGCATCCCGGCCAGTTCGCCGGTGGCGCGACGTGTGGAAAACCGCCTGCCTGGCGCCGACACCAACCCTTACCTGGCGATCGCGGCAAGTCTGGCGGCCGGGCTGCAGGGTATCGAGCGCAAGCTGCAGCCCACGCCGGCGATCCAGGGCGAGTTCGTGGTGCCCGAGCACCTGAGCCTGCCGTGCACGCTGCACGCGGGGATCGAGCGCCTGCGTCGCAGCACGTTGGCGCGGGAACTGTTTGGCGAGGAGTTCATCGAAGGCTACGTCGCCACCAAGACCCTGGAATTGACGGATTTCTTCGATGAGATCACGCCGTGGGAGCGTAGGGTGCTGGCCGCGCAGGCCTGATCGCGACAGAAGCTTTGCCCGGCGCGCCGCTCCTGGCTTTTTTTCATTGCCAGGGGCCCGCGTCCGGGAAATTGCCCTTATGCTTGCCA
Source organism: Pseudomonas sp. NY15374 (assembly GCF_048068255.1). Taxonomy (NCBI): domain Bacteria; kingdom Pseudomonadati; phylum Pseudomonadota; class Gammaproteobacteria; order Pseudomonadales; family Pseudomonadaceae; genus Pseudomonas; species Pseudomonas sp. NY15374. The sequence goes on along the minus strand of NZ_JBLUPZ010000002.1, from coordinate 300,817 downwards.
GCAGCACCACACCTGCCCAAGGAGCCCGCGGGGACGCATGCGCCAGATCTGGAAGTCATTTCGCTCGTTGTACTTCGCCGCCCTGATGATGCTGATCGGCTCAGGCCTGTTGAGTACCTACCTGGCGTTGCGCCTGGCTGCCGACCATGTCGACAGTCTGTGGGTCGGTGCGCTGATGGCGGCCAACTATTTCGGCCTGGCAGTGGGCGGCAAGGTCGGTCACCGATTGATCGCCCGGGTCGGGCACATTCGTGCGTATGCCACCTGTGCCGGCATCGTCGGCGCGGCGGTGCTCGGACATGGGATGACCAACTTCGTGCCCGCCTGGATCGGCCTGCGAATGATCGTGGGCCTGGGCATGATGTGCCAGTACATGGTCATCGAGAGCTGGCTCAACGAACAGGCCGACGCCAAGCAGCGCGGTGCGGTATTCAGCGGCTACATGATCGCGTCCTACCTCGGGTTGGTACTGGGTCAGTTGATCCTGGTGGTGCATCCGGCACTGGGGCCTGAGCTGCTGATGCTGGTCGCCATGTGCTTCGCCCTGTGCCTGGTGCCGGTGGCGATGACCCGGCGCATTCACCCGGCGCCGCTGCGGCCGGCGCCGATGGAGCCGAAGTTCTTCATCAAGCGGGTACCGCAGTCGTTGAGTACTGTGCTTGGCGCGGGCCTGATCGTCGGTTCCTTCTATGGTCTGGCCCCTCTGTATGCGGCGCGCCAGGGGCTGAGCACCGAGCAGGTCGGTCTGTTCATGGGTTGCTGTATTTTTGCCGGGCTTCTCGTGCAATGGCCTCTGGGCTGGCTGTCGGATCGTTACGATCGGGCAGTGCTGATCCGCAGTGTATCGATCGGCCTGGCGGTGGTTTCGCTGCCGCTGGCGCTGTTGCCCAGTGTGCCGCTGGAGTTGCTGTTCGCGGCAGGCTTCATCGTTTCGTTGCTGCAATTCTGCCTCTACCCATTGGCCGTGGCGTTCTCCAATGACCACGTGGAAAGCGAGCGACGGGTATCGCTGACGGCGATGCTGCTGGTCACCTATGGCGTGGGTGCGAGCATCGGTCCGCTGGTGGCGGGCGTTCTGATGAAGGCGTTGGGCGCACAGATGCTCTATGCCTTCTTCACCTTCTTTGCCCTGGTGCTGGTGTGGCGTATTCGGCCGAAGGCGGTCACCGGGCTGCACCAGGTGCAGGATGCACCGCTGGGCCACGTGGCTATGCCGGCGGCAGGTTCGCCTCTGTCGGCTGCGCTCGACCCGCGGGTCGACGAGCAGACCGTGCAGGACGTGATGCAGGCGCCGGTGGCGGCGGAGGATACCGAGGCCGAGGAAGAGAAGGACACAGCTGCCAAGGCGCCGCAGGCCGAGGCAGACAAGTCGGTTTGACGCAGGCTGTGCCGGCCCTGTCGCGGAGCCCCACGGACCAGAACGAAAACGCCACCGATCGGTGGCGTTTTTCATTTGAGCCAGACGATCAGTAGTCGTCCTTGTCGAACCGCCTTGCTTCGCGCTGCAACTGATACACGAAGCTCTCGATCTTGCGCTGGCTTTGCCCATTCAGGTTGTGGAAGCGCACGCCGGCGAAGGTGGTGTTGATCCGCTCTTCGAAGTGCAGGTGGCGCAATTCCACCATGACGTCGGTCAGGCCCAAGGGGTTGGCTGCCTTGAAGCGCTCGTACACCTGGCCGAGTTGCAGGCGGTCTTCGACATTGCCGTCGAAGCGCAGCTTGCAGCCGGTGGCGGACACGTCGAGCAGCTTGCCGCGCAGCGCGCCGTTGCCCTTGAGGTGGGTGCCGTCGAGGATGATGTCGACCAGTTGCGACAGTTTCAGCGCTGCGCGGAAGGCATTGCGGCGCTGGTGGTAGGTCATTTCGGTGGGGAGCGGGCCGCGGTAGCAGCGGTGGCCATCGACTTCGCCGATGGTCAGCGGAGTGTTGCACTCCCAGGCAATGCGTACGCCATCGTGGAAACCTTCGACACGGAAGGGTTCGCCGTTCTCGATGAATTTCTCACCATCACGCGGGATCATTTCGTCCAGTGCCAGAACGTTGGCGTCCCGGTCCACCTGTACCACGTAACTCTGGAAGCGCTGGCTGCGCTCATGGAAGCTGATGATCAGTGGATCATGGCTGTCCATCAGCTGGCGCAGGTTCGCCGAAATCTCCAGAGGAGTGGTCAGCACTTTTGGTGGCTGAGGAGCATCGGACTCATTGAACACGGGTAATCAATCTCCAGGCAAAAACGACACACGCAAGTAACGGCATTTTGCCAGTATGTTCCGTGCCTTGAATAGGAATAATCACACCTGGCTGATCGCCCGGGGCTTGTCCATGGGGGAGGTGGTGCCACGGCTGTCGTACAGCGACGGAGAGTCGCCGCCGTTGAGGATTCTGATCTGGTTGGCCGTGGCGTGCTGTTGCACCTGGATGACCCGGCCGTTGGTCTCGTTGACCTTCTGGCAGGTGTCCATCAACTGGGTCAGCACATCGAGTTGCTGCAGGATGATCTCGCCGTTGGGCGATTGTGCAGCGACGGCCTGCACACCTGCCCGGTCGGCGCTGAGGCCGAGCCCGTTGAGCAGGTGATTGCGCCGCATGCCCTGCTGCTCGAGCAAGACGATCAGCGATTGCTTGCGGGCGAGGATGGTCTCCAGCACCTGCATGTCCCGACCGTGCAGGGCGACCGTTTCCTTCTGGAGCAGGTCGAGCAGTTCCTGGGTCGGCGCGATGTCGTCTTCGATCAGTTGCAGCAGTGTGGTGTCGTGCATGGCTGGCTCTTGGCTCTGGCGTCCTGGAAGTCAGCGCACCGTAAGGTTAGCGCTGCGCTTCGAAATCAAGCAGTTTGCTGGCGACCCGGCCGGCATCGACCTGGTAGCTGCCGTCTGCGATCGCCTGCTTCAACTGGGCCACACGGGCGCTGTCGACTGCGGGTTGATCGCGCAGCTTGTCGCTGATCTTCTGCAACTGCTGGGCCTCTTGACTGAGGTGTACCGCTTCTCCGCTGACGCTGGCAGGCTTGCCTGCATCGCTGGCAGCACCGGTTTTTTCGGTGTTGCCCGATGCGGCATTGCCGCGAACGCCGCCCGTTATGGACGGAGAGTTATTCAAACGACTGAAGTCGATGACCATGATCAGAAACCTCTGGGTAAATAGGACGCTTGCCTTTGTTTCGGCTAACTCGAAACAAACTTTAGGCACAAATGTTCTGCCGTCCGTCAGCAAACCCGCGTATCCCGATTTCTGACACAGTTTAGGAAAAGCGGTTCATCGCCGCCAGTCCCGGGGCCCTGCATTATTTCGTCGGCGAGGATCCGCCGGCGGCTTCTTTCTACATCGCCACTTCGACCTGGCCCGGCCCGACAACCGTGGCCTTGACCACGCGCTGGGAGTTGAGATTACGCACGCGGATCTGTTCGGTCAGGCCGCCTTTGCTCAAGGCTTCGCCTGGCATGCGTACGCTCAGGCCGCCACTGCGGGCGGTGATCACCACGTGGTCGCCCTTGCGAATCACATCCGCCTGTTCCAGTTGCTGCAGCGTCAGGACCTGGTCAAGGACGGTCGGGCGCAGCAGTTTCATGCCCACGGCCTGGTCGAGTTCGCTCAGAAAGCCCTGGCCCAGGGTGCTGACGTCACGCTCGCGCAGGGCTACGTCACCTTCACCGATCACGCTTTCGCGCTTGAGCGGGCGGGTCATGACCACCACGTCGCGAAACAGCTTGACCTGTGCCGGCACGAACACTGTCCAGGGCGAAGTACCGTCGCAACGTACCCGCACCGTCACTCGCCCAAGCGGCTGTGCCGGGCTTTCCAGCGAGGCGTCCAGTTGCTGGCTGCACACCGGCATGCGCAGGCGTGGGTCAAGATTGTTGACCTGGATGTCATAACGCCCCACGGTCTGGGTGCGCGTCATGTAGTCTTCGACGGTGAATTCAAGAAACCCTTGGGTGACACCGATAAGCTGTTCAGGCAAGGTAAACGAATCCGCCAGCGTGCGGGCGCCGGATGCGAGCAGGCATGCAATGGCCAGGGGGATGGCCAGCAGGCGCGTCAGTCGTCGGAAAAATGTCGTTTTCGTATACATACGCTCAAAAAAGCAAAGCCCGTGCCGACTTGTTGGCAAGCGAGCAGAAAAATAGAAGGAGTCTGGCATGGCTGGCGTTATGGATTCGGTCAACCAGCGCACGCAACTGGTTGGACAGAATCGCCTCGAGCTGCTGTTGTTCCGTCTCAATGGCGATCAACTCTACGGCATCAACGTGTTCAAGGTCCGGGAAGTGCTGCAGTGCCCGGAGCTGACACTGTTGCCCAAGTCCCATCCGGTGGTGCGCGGTGTGGCGAACATTCGTGGGGCGACCATCCCCATCCTCGACCTGTCGATGGCGACGGGGCTGCCGGGCCTGAAAGAAGAGACCCGTAACAGTTTCGTGATCATTACCGAGTACAACACCAAGACCCAGGGTTTCCTGGTGCACTCGGTCGAGCGCATCGTCAACATGAACTGGGAAGAGATCCACCCGCCACCCAAGGGTACCGGGCGTGATCACTACCTGACGGCGGTCACTCGGGTAGACAACCGCATGGTCGAGATCGTCGATGTCGAGAAGGTGCTTGCGGAAGTGGCGCCGTCCTCGGAGTCGGTCTCCGCCGGCGTGGTCGATGCCGAGGTGCAGGACAAGGCCGTGTTGCTGCGGGTGCTGACCGTCGATGATTCGTCGGTGGCGCGCAAGCAGGTCAGCCGTTGCCTGCAGACCGTGGGCGTGGAGGTGGTGGCGCTCAACGACGGCCGCCAGGCGCTGGACTACCTGCGCAAGCTGGTGGATGAGGGCAAGCGGCCGGAAGACGAGTTCCTGATGATGATCTCCGACATTGAAATGCCGGAAATGGACGGCTATACCCTCACCGCCGAGATTCGTAACGATCCGCGCATGCAAAAATTGCACATCGTCCTGCATACTTCGCTATCGGGCGTGTTCAACCAGGCGATGGTCAAGAAGGTTGGCGCTGACGACTTCCTGGCAAAGTTCAAGCCGGACGACCTGGCCCAGCGCGTAGTCGATCGAATCAAGGCAACGCATTGAAACGGCCGGGGCGAGCCCCGGCGCAAGTGATTGAAAAGAGGCGGCAGCATTGTCTACGGGTAATTTGGATTTCGAACAGTTCCGGGTATTCCTGGAGAAAGCCTGTGGCATCCTGCTGGGCGAAAATAAGCAGTATCTGGTGTCCAGCCGTCTCAACAAGCTGATGGAGCAACAGGGCATCAAGAGCTTGGGTGAGCTGGTGCAGCGCATCCAGACCCAGCCCCGCAGCGGCCTGCGCGAGCAGGTGGTCGACGCCATGACCACCAACGAGACCCTGTGGTTTCGCGACACCTATCCGTTCGAAGTGCTGAAGAACAAGGTGATTCCCGAGTTCATCCGCAGCAACCCCGGTCAGCGCCTGCGCATGTGGTCGGCGGCCTGCTCGTCGGGGCAGGAGCCGTATTCGATCTCGATGGCCATCGATGAGTTCGAGCGCAGCAACCTGGGCCAGTTGAAGATGGGGGCGCAGATCGTCGCCACTGATCTATCCGGCGCCATGCTCAATAACTGCAAGACCGGTGAGTACGATAGCCTGGCGATTGCCCGTGGCTTGTCGCAGGAGCGCCTGCAGCGCTACTTCGACCCGAAAGGGCCGGGGCGCTGGGCGGTGAAGCCGGCGATTCGCAGTCGGGTGGAGTTCCGCTCCTTCAACCTGCTCGACAGCTATGCGGCGCTGGGCAAGTTCGACATCGTGTTCTGCCGCAATGTGTTGATCTACTTCTCCGCGCAGGTGAAGAAAGACATCCTCATGCGTATCCACGCGACGCTCAAGCCAGGGGGGTATCTGTTCCTGGGGGCTTCGGAGGCGCTCAATGGCTTGCCGGATCATTACCAGATGGTTCAGTGCAGTCCGGGGATCATCTATCAGGCCAAGTGAATGAAAAGGCCGGTATCGAGAGATACCGGCCTTTTCGTTTTCGGGACTGCGAACACAAGACCTTGCCTCTGCTTTTGTCTTCAGGCGGCAAGGTCAGGATCGTTGGAGGTTGCGATCAGAAGTCGTACCGCACCTTCGCCGAGAACACGTCGGCATTGAAGCCCGACTTGCCCACGTAGTCGTAATTGACCCCAAGGGTCACCGCACCCAGCTTGTAGTCTGCTCCAATGCCCGCCTCGTAGCTGTTGCGCACGGCACTCGCGCCGCGGGTCACGAATGGCGTGTTGCCAAGCAGGAAGGTCGAGGTGCTGTTGGTCTGGTCGGCGGCGAAGTCGTGGTAGCCCATCAGCTTCAACTGCGGCTCCAGGGTCCCGACGCCAATGGCATAGCTGCCCGCTACCCGTACACCTGCGCCGAGTTCGAGCGCTTCGTAGCGTTCATCTTCGACCTTGAGCGCGGCGGACGAGCCTTTCTCGCGGTAGCCATCGATATCGACACGGCTGTAGCGCGCGGCCACGCGTGGCTCGACCAGCAGTTGCGGGTTGATGTGCCAGGTGTAACCACCGACCAGGTTCACGGCCAGCTGGTTGCTGTCGTAATCGGCCTTGGCTCGGGTATCAGCGATCTCGCGCTTGCCTTCGTTGTCGCCCAGGCCGTAGGTCAGGCTGGCGTCGACGAAGTAGTTGCCCAGGGTGTAGGCGCTGTACAGGGTGAAGGCATGACTCTCTACCGAGGTCTTGTTGCCACTGCTGCCGTTGACGTCGGTGCCCAGGAAGCTGTACGCCAGGCCCAGGGTGAGCTGGTCGTTGAGCTTGCCATCGGCACCGACGGCAATGCCGCGACTGTAGGCGTTGTAACCGGCCACGCCGTCACGGTTGTTCTGGGTGGCGTCGCTGTACAGCGATTGAATCCACACGCCGGCCTGGCTGAAGCCTTCGCCCGAAGAGGCGCCACGCAGGCTGCTGGCACGGCTGCTGATGGCGTTGCCGATCATGCGCTGGCTTCCGGTGGCCGCCTGGCGGGCGCCGCCGTTGACTTCCGGGGTCAGCTGGCGGGCCAGTCTCGCGACCTGGGCCTGGTCGGCGGTGGCGGCGTAGGCCAGCAGTGGGTCGCCTTTGGGCAGTTGAGCCAGGAGGCCGTTGTTGATGGCGTTACCGATCGCGCCCTGGGCATTGCCGTTGCCGCCGCCTTCCTTGACGATTTCGGTGATCTCGTCAACCGGCTTGGTCGTGACTTGCGCGTAGATCTTGTTGTCTTCCACCGCGCTGCTCTGCACGCGCAGCAGTGCCGAGGTGCTGGTGACCTGGATGCCGTTGGGGTCAATGTCGTGGCCGGCGATGTCCACCAGCTGTACCTGGCCGGCCTCGACCAGCAGGTAGCGCGATCCGGACGGCTGGAAGTCCTCTTCGTCGGCGTGCAGGGCGATGCGCGAGCCTTGTTCGAACTTGCTGGTGCCGCTGACCTTGAGTACCGCCACGCTCGGGTCGGTTTCGCTGGACAGCTCCAGGCCCAGCGCGGAGTTGCCGGCGATCGACAGGTTGCCGTCGATCACGGTGCGGGCCGCGGTCAGTGACAAGGTTGCACGGGTGTCGTCGCTCAGGTTGCCGACTTCGATCCAGCCATCGGGCTTGAGGCGGATGTCCGGGGTGCTGTGGGGCAGGTAGTGGGCCTGGAACTCGCTGTCACCTTCGACCTCGATGTTGCTCAGCCCGTCCAGCATGCCGGTGATCTGGCTGCCCTCGCGCAGGATGAGTTCGACCGGCCGATTGCTGTGGCTGGCGTCGATGGCCACCTGGGCCATGATGATGCCGCTGTTGAAGATGTTCAGGTCGCCGTGGTCACGGTACCAGGGTTGCTGGCCGGGGGCGTCGAACGCGACATCGCCGATGCGAATGCCGGTGCCGCTCAGGGCGTAGATCGAGCCACGGTTGTCGATGTGTCGCCCGAGGCTGGTGGTCAGGGTTGCACCGTCGAGCGCGATGGCCTGGCTATTGGTGTCGCTGGCGACGATATTGCCGTGGTTTTCGATGCTGTCCAGGCGGGTTGGCATGCCGGTGGCGCCGCCGCGCGAAGTGGCGTTGACGCTGATGGCATTGGGGCCGCTGCTTTCGATGGCGCCGCGGTTGATGATCTTGCCCTGCACGGTGGCACCGGCGAGGTTGAGAGTGATCGCGTTGTAGCCATAGGCGCGAACCTTGGCATTCTGGGCATTGACCACGTCGCCCTTGATCAGCGTCGATTGACCGGTGGCGCTTGCCAGGTTGATGCCGTAGGCCTCTCGTCGGTTGATGATGCCGATGCCGGTGCCGGCCTGGAGCGTGCCCTGGTTGATCAGGTTGCCATCGAGCGTGGTATTGCTGATTTTCAGCGCATTGCCATCGAGGCTGGTGCTCCTGACGAAGGCCTGGTTCACCAGGTCGCCGGTCACCTGGCTGTTGCGCAGGGTGAGGGCATCGCTGCGATTGACCATGTCCACGGTGGTGCGGTCGTTGTCGTTGACCGGGCTGTTGAAGGTCAAGCCGCCCTGTACGGTGGCGTCGTCAAGCACGATCGCACTGCGGGAAATATTGGTGAAGCTGCCGCCGAACTCGAGCCCGTTCGCGTAGCTCTGGTGGCTTGAGGTGAAGCCGGCATCGGTAAGCTGGACGGTCTGGCCGTGGGCAGGCAGGGCGCAGGCGGCAATTGCCAGGGCCAGCAGGGTCTTGCGATAGGTCAGCGGGGACACGGTTTCTTCCTTGGAAGGCAATGGGGACAGTGCGCATCCATGCTGTGCCTGAAACCGTAACTAGTGGCCTCATGCCACATTTCTGCGCGGTCGCGAATGCTACTCGCAGTGATGGCAAAATAACACTGGTCTGTTGACGTCAATTTTTTGGATTGCCGCTTTTGCCGCTCTGCAATTGCCGCTCACCCGCCACCAAGCGGAAGCACTTTGCCGCTTTTCTGGCATTGCCGCTGCTCACTGATACAGCCGATGCCCGGTATTACTGGGGTTGCGCCTGTTGGCACAGGCCTTGCTATAGCTTGGCCAACGCAACGCTGGTCAACCTTCGAAGGTTCCCCGACATGAGCATCAGCTTCGACAAGGCCCTCGGCATCCATGAAAAGGCACTGGGCTTCCGCGCCCAGCGCGCCGAGGTGCTGGCCAACAACATCGCCAACGCCGACACGCCCAACTACAAGTCGCGTGACATGGATTTCTCCTCGGTGCTTGCCGCCGAGGCAGACAAACAAAGCAACGGGCGTATCTCGCTGACCCGCACCAACGGCCATCACATCGAGGCCGAAGGCCTGGCCATGGCCGACGACAGCCTCAAGTACCGCACGCCGATGCAGCCGTCGATCGATCAGAACACCGTCGATGCCCAGATCGAACAGTCGAACTATGCGCAGAACGCGATCGACTTCCAGGCCAGCTTCACCTTGCTCAACAGTAAATTCAAAGGGCTGGTATCGGCCCTGCGTGGAGAGTGACCATGTCCCTTGCCAGTGTCTTCAACATCGCCGGTAGCGGCATGAGCGCGCAGAACACGCGCCTTAACACCGTCGCCTCGAACATCGCCAACGCCGAGACCGTCTCCTCGAGCATCGATCAGACCTACCGCGCGCGCCACCCCGTGTTCGCCACCACCTTCGAGCAGGCCCAGAACGGTGCCGGCCAGTCGCTGTTCGACGACCAGGGCCAGGCCGGCCAGGGTGTGCAGGTCAAGGGGATCATCGAGGACCAGAGCAATCTGGAAGCCCGCTACGAGCCCAATCACCCGGCGGCGAACAAGGACGGCTACGTCTACTACCCGAACGTCAATGTGGTCGAGGAAATGGCTGACATGATCTCCGCCAGCCGTGCGTTCCAGACCAACGCCGAACTGATGAACACCGCCAAGACCATGATGCAGAAGGTGCTGACCCTGGGTCAGTGATTGAGGAGCGCAACGCATGGCAGTCAATATCAATGATGTGCTCGCCAATTCTGGTGTTAGCAACGGCACCAAGAAGCCAACCAGCGAGCCGACCGACAAGAACGCGCTCGGCAAGGATGCCTTCCTGCAGTTGCTGGTCACCCAGATGCAGCACCAGAACCCGCTCGACCCGCAGGACAACGGTGAGTTCGTTGCCCAGCTGGCGCAGTTCAGCAGCCTGGAGGGTATCCAGACCCTCAACGAGTCGGTCAATGCCATTACCGGTTCGCTGGGTTCGTCCCAGGCGCTGCAGGCGTCGTCGCTGGTCGGTCGCTCGGTGATCGTGCAGAACGACAAGGCGTTGGTCGATCCGACCAAGAGCTTCAATGGTCAGGTCGTGGTGCCGCAGAACATCGAGAGCGGCAAGGTCACGATCAAGGACAAGGATGGCAATGTCGTCAAGACCATCCAGTTGGGCGAACAGAAGAAAGGCACTGCCGACTTCATCTGGGATGGCACCAACGACAAGGGCGAGAAGGTCGCGGCGGGCAACTACACCTTTACCGCGACGACCACCGTCGATGGCAAGGCTCAGGAGATGTACACGCTGCTGCCAGCCACCGTCACCAGTGTCACCGTGGGCGGCACTGGCGGCGAGATGATGCTCAACCTGGCAGGTATCGGCAAGGTCGGCATCTCCAAAGTACAAACCATCGGAATCTAAGGCCGGCCTGTTCGGCAGAAGGAGCAAAGCATGTCTTTCAATATCGGCCTTAGCGGTCTCTACGCAGCCAACAAGCAGCTCGACGTTACCGGCAACAACATCGCCAACGTCAACACCACAGGTTTCAAGTCGTCCCGTGCCGAGTTCGCCGACGTCTACGCCGGTGCCAACCGCCTGGGCGTGGGCCAGAACCAGGTCGGTAACGGTGTGCGCCTGGCAGCGGTGTCGCAGCAGTTCACCCAGGGTGACGTGAACAACACCGGCAACGTGCTGGACATGGGTATCCAGGGGCAGGGCTACTTCGTTCTCTCCGACAACGGCTCGCTGACCTACACCCGTGCCGGTGCCTTCCGCACCGACAAGGACAACAACGTGGTCACCTCCGATGGCTTGAACCTGCAAGGTTATGCCGCCGACAGCACCGGCAAGATCCAGAAGGGCATCCTCACCAACCTGAAGATCGATACCTCGGCGCTGGCCCCCAAGGCCACCACCTTGATCGACCAGGGCATCAACCTGAACTCCTCCGCCGACACCATCCCGCTGGAAGTGTCCAACGGCGCGACCCCGCCGGTGATGGTGCCGAACAAGCCGTTCGACCCGGCCGACCAGTCGACCTACACCAAGTCCTTCCCGACCAAGGTGTACGACAGCCAAGGTAACGAGCACACCATGGAGCAGTTCTACCGCAAGACCGGCACCAACGAGTGGACCATGTACACCCTGGTCGATGGTCGCAACCCGCTCAACCCGGGCAGCACCACGCCGCTGACCGGCACCATGACCTTCAACTCCGACGGCAGCATCAAGGCCATGACCACCGACAACACCACGGTGCCGGCGGCCAACTGGAGCGTGACCAACAACACCTTCAGTCTCAAGGGCTGGATCCCGGCCGCGAAGGATGCCGCAGGCAACTGGGCGGCCAACGGTTCGGATGGCAATGCCGACGGCATGCGCCTGGCCATGAACAGCACCACCTCGTACAACACCGAGACCGCGCGCATGTCGCAGAACCAGGACGGCTATGCCACCGGCATCCTGTCGAGCCTGTCGATCGACTCCACCGGGGTGATGTTCGCAAGCTTCAGCAACCAGCAGTCCCGCGCCATCGGCCAGGTTGCGATTGCCAGCTTCGCCAACGACCAGGGCCTGCAGCAGATTGGCGGTACTCGTTGGAAGGAAACCTTCTCCTCGGGTATTCCGGGCATCGATGCGCCGAAGACCGGCACCCTCGGTTCGGTCGAGTCCAACTCCCTGGAGGCGTCCAACGTCAACCTGACCCAGGAGCTGGTCGAGCTGATCAAGGCGCAGAGCAACTACCAGGCCAACGCCAAGACCATCTCCACCGAAAGCACCATCATGCAGACCATCATCCAGATGACCTGATGGTCGCTGGCTGAGCGTGTCTGGACGAACCCCTTTCCCGTGAAGGGGTTCGTCGTTTTTGCAGGAGGGATCATGAAAAAGCTGGCTGTCGCGCTGCTTGCGGCGCTGTGTCTGCTCCAGGCTCAGGCCGGAACCGCGCCGTGGTGGCGTTGGGAAAGTCAGGTGGATGGGCGACTGGTGTGTTCGCAGTGGTCGCCGGGGGAGGGCTGGAAGCGCTTTGCCGGGCCATACAGCAATGGCGGGTGTCGCGACTAGCAACACTGCTATTGCTGAACTTTGGCACCCCCTTGCCGCCAGCGGCAAAGCAGCGCCGGATAACCGACGTTGCACCCTCGACGAAAACCGCTAAAGGCCCGTATTCACGGGCTTTTTCTTGCCTTGAAGAAAGTTGGTTCGGAACTTGCTTTACAGCCTGCACAGCAACGGTGAGCGGCAATCGATCGCCAGTGCAGCGGAGGATGACTGTGGACAAGATGCTTTACGTGGCCATGACCGGTGCCGCCCAGAATGCGGTGGCACAGAAGGCCCACGCCAACAACCTGGCGAACGTTTCCACCACCGGTTTTCAGCGTGACCTGGAGCAGGCGCGCTCGATGCCGGTGTTCGGCGACAGCTTTCCGGCGCGTGCCTTCGCCATGAGCGAGCGGCCTGCCACCGACTTTACCGCAGGCCCGATGATCGAGACCGGTCGCGAGCTGGACGTGGCGGTCAGTGGCAATGGCTTCATCGCCGTGCAGGCCCCGGATGGCAGCGAAGCCTACGTGCGCACCGGCAGCCTGAACATTGACGCCCTCGGCGTGTTGCGCGCCGGCAATGGCATGCCGGTGATCGGCAACGGTGGCCCGATCGCCATTCCGCCCGAGCAGAAGGTCGAGGTCGGTGACGATGGCACCATCAGCATCCGCGCCATGGGCGAAGACCCGCGCGTCATGGCCGAGGTCGATCGGATCAAGCTGGTCAACCCCGACATCAAGAGCATCAGCAAAGGCCTCGACGGCCTGATCCACACCAACAGCGGCCAGCCGGCCGATGCGGACGTCAATGTCCGCGTGGTGTCGGGCTTCCTCGAAGGCAGCAACGTCAATGCCGTCGAAGAGATGACTTCGGTGCTGGCCCTTTCTCGCCAGTTCGAACTGCACGTCAAGATGATGAAAACAGCCGAGCAGGGCGACGAAGCCATGGCTCGGGTTTTGCAAATCAGCTAATCACTTTTGAACGGGTGCCGTAAAACAGGCGCACGAGGAGAACACTAAATGCTTCCGGCTCTCTGGGTCGCTAAAACCGGCCTGTCCGCACAGGACACCAACCTGACGGTCATCTCCAACAACCTGGCCAACGTCTCGACCACCGGTTTCAAGCGTGACCGTGCCGAGTTCCAGGACCTGTTGTACCAGACCAAGCGCCAGCCTGGTGCCCAGTCGACCCAGGACAGCGAGCTGCCGTCGGGCCTGCAGGTCGGTACCGGTGTTCGCATCGTCGGCACCCAGAAGAACTTCCAGACCGGCAGCCTGCAGACCACCGAAAACCCGCTGGATCTCGCGGTCAATGGTCGTGGTTTCTTCCAGGTCCTGCAGCCCGATGGCACTGTCTCCTACACCCGTGACGGCACCTTCCACCTGAACTCCGATGGCCAGGTCGTGACTGCCAACGGTTTCGCCCTGGAGCCTGCCATCGTCGTGCCGCCGGAGGCGCAGACCTTCACCGTCGGCCAGGACGGCACCGTGTCGATCACCACCACCGGCAACCCGGCCGCGCAGATCATCGGCAACATCCAGACCGCGGACTTCATCAACCCGGCCGGCCTGCAGGCGATTGGCAACAACCTGTTCTTCGAGACCGCTGCCAGCGGTGCGCCGCAGGTCGGTACCCCGGGCCTGAACGGTTTCGGCACCACCCTGCAGCAGACCCTGGAAAACTCCAACGTCAGCACCGTCGAAGAGCTGGTGAACATGATCACCACCCAGCGCGCCTACGAGATGAACTCCAAGGTCATCTCCACCGCCGACCAGATGTTGTCGTTCGTCACCCAGCAACTGTAAGTCCTGGCTCTAGCTACCCGGCCGCTGTTGCAGCGCCTGTTACACCGTGAGGTAAGCGTCATGAATCGTCTGTTGTCCGTCGTCGCCCTGGGAGGGGCTGTGTTGCTGGCCGGTTGCGTTGCGCCGACGGCAAAGCCCAACGACCCGTACTACGCGCCTGTACTGCCGCGGACACCTTTGCCGTCGGCGGCCAACAACGGTTCGATCTACCAGGCCGGGTTCGAGCAGAACATGTATGGCGATCGCAAGGCGTTTCGTGTCGGTGACATCATCACCATCACCCTCAACGAGCGTACCTCGGCGAGCAAGAACGCCGGCTCCCAGATCCAGAAAGACAGCAACGCCAATATCGGCCTGACCTCGCTGTTTGGCACCACCCCCAACACCAACAACCCGTTCGGCGGCGGCGACCTGTCGCTCAACGCGGGGTACAAGGGCGAGCGTGCCACCAAGGGCGCCAGCCAGGCCAGCCAGGGCAACACCCTGACCGGCTCGATCACCGTGACGGTGGCCGATGTACTGCCCAACGGCATCATCGCCGTGCGCGGCGAGAAGTGGATGACCCTCAATACCGGGGAAGAGCTGGTGCGTATCGCCGGTCTGATCCGCGCCGATGATATCGCCACCGACAACACCGTGCCGTCCACGCGTGTGGCCGACGCGCGCATCACCTATTCGGGCACCGGCTCCTTCGCCGATGCCAGCCAGCCCGGGTGGCTGGACCGCTTCTTCATGAGCCCGCTTTGGCCCTTCTGAGTACGGATGACCATGTTCAACGCCAGGCAGTTGATTGCCGCGACCTTGCTCCTGTCCTTCGCGTTCGGCGCCCACGCCGAGCGCCTGAAGGATATCGCCAGCATTTCCGGCGTGCGCGCCAACCAGTTGATCGGCTACGGCCTGGTGGTGGGGCTCAACGGCACCGGTGACCAGACCACCCAGACCCCGTTCACCCTGCAGACCTTCAACAACATGCTGTCGCAGTTCGGCATCAAGGTGCCGCCAGGTTCGGGCAACGTGCAGTTGAAGAACGTCGCTGCAGTGTCGGTGCACGCCGACCTGCCGGCCTTCGCCAAGCCTGGCCAGGTGATCGACATCACCGTGTCCTCGATCGGCAACTCCAAGAGCCTGCGTGGCGGCAGCCTGCTGATGACCCCGCTCAAAGGGATCGATGGCAACGTCTACGCCATTGCCCAGGGCAACCTGGTGGTCGGTGGTTTCGATGCCGAAGGTCGCGATGGCTCGAAGATCACCGTCAACGTGCCGTCGGCCGGTCGCATCCCTGGCGGCGCTTCGGTCGAGCGAGCGGTGCCGAGCGGCTTCAACCAGGGCAACAGCCTGACCCTGAACCTCAACCGTCCTGATTTCACCACCGCCAAGCGCATCGTCGACAAGGTCAACGAACTGCTCGGCCCGGGCGTTGCCCAGGCGCTGGACGGCGGTTCGGTGCGCGTCACCGCGCCCATGGACCCGAGCCAGCGGGTCGACTACCTGTCGATTCTCGAGAACCTGGAGATCGATCCGGGCCAGGCCGTGGCCAAGGTCATCATCAACTCGCGTACCGGCACCATCGTCATCGGCCAGAACGTCAAGGTATCGCCGGCCGCCGTCACCCACGGCAGCCTGACCGTGACCATCACCGAAGACCCGATCGTCAGCCAGCCGGGGCCGTTCTCCAACGGCCAGACCGCCGTGGTGCCACGGTCGCGGATCAATGCGCAACAGGAAGCCAAGCCGATGTTCAAGTTCGGCCCGGGGACCACGCTGGATGAAATCGTCCGTGCGGTGAACCAGGTCGGCGCGGCACCGGGCGACCTGATGGCGATCCTCGAAGCCCTGAAACAGGCCGGCGCCTTGCAGGCCGACCTGATCGTGATCTGAGGACGCTGGCGATGAATCCGAAGAGCCTGGTTTCAAGTTCCGCCGACAGCGGCGCCTACACCGACCTCAACCGTCTGAGCTCGCTCAAGCACGGGGACCGTGACAGCGATGCCAACATCCGCAAGGTGGCCCAGGAGTTCGAGTCGCTGTTCATCGGCGAAATGCTCAAGGCCTCGCGCAAGGCCGGCGATGTGCTGGCTGCCGACGATCCGATGAATACCGAGACGGTCAAGCAATACCGCGACATGTACGACCAGCAGTTGGCCGTGAGCATGTCCCGTGAAGGCGGCGGTATCGGCCTGCAGGACGTACTGGTGCGTCAGCTGTCGAAGAACAAGGGTGTGCGCCCGAACACCAGTCCGTTCCCGCGTATCGACGGCAATGCGCCGGCGCTGTGGGGCACGAAAGTGGTCGCACCTGCCCACGCCGCCGAATCGACGTCCACTCGCAACGACGTTGCGGCGCTCAATGCGCGGCGTCTGGCGCTGCCGGGCAAGCTCACCGATCGTCTGCTCGCCGGCATCGTGCCGTCGGCGGGCAATCCTGCGGCGACCAACACCGCGGCGTTGCCGGGCCGTGGCGACATCCCGCCCGGTGGCGTGGCCACCGGTGACTGGGAGCCGGCCCAGGCCTTCGCCGCGCCAGGGCGTGGCATGCAGATTCTCGGGCGCGCGGTGGCCCAGCCGCCGCTGGCGCCGAAGAAAGCCTTCGCCGACAGCGACGAGTTCGTCGCCACCATGCTGCCGATGGCCGAGCAGGCCGCCAAGCGCATCGGTATCGACCCGCGTTACCTGGTGGCCCAGGCCGCCCTGGAAACCGGCTGGGGCAAATCGGTCATGCGCAACACCGATGGCAGCAGCAGCCACAACCTGTTCGGCATCAAGGCCACCGGCAATTGGCAGGGCGGCGAGGCGAGGGCGATCACCAGCGAGTTCCGCAACGGTCAGTTCGTCAAGGAGACGGCCGCGTTCCGTTCCTACGACTCTTATCAGGACAGTTTCCACGACCTGGTCAGCCTGCTGCAGAACAACGCGCGCTATCAAGATGCGGTGAAGGCGGCCGATAACCCAGAACAGTTTGTGCGAGAGCTGCAGAAGGCCGGGTATGCCACCGACCCGAACTACGCCAGCAAGATCTCGCAGATCGCAAGACAGATGAAGTCGGACACGAGCTACGCAATGCTCGGGACCACCACGCAACTTTAAGGGCAGCGAATCATGGCGAGCTTGATCAATATTGGCATGTCGGGGCTGGGTGCCGCGCAGTCGGGGATGTACACCCTGGGTAACAACATCGCCAACGCCGATGTGGACAGTTACTCGCGCCAGCAGAACGTGCAGAAGACCAAAGGCTCGCAGCAGAACGGCAACGTCTTCATCGGCAGCGGCACCACGCTGGCCGACGTGCGCCGGGTGTACAACTCGTTCCTCGAGAACCAGCTGCGCACCACCACCTCGCTGTCCAGCGATGCCAACTCGTACCTGAACCAGATCAATCCGCTCGACACTGCCCTGTCGAGCGCTGACACCGGTATCACGGCTGCCCTGAAAAGCTTCTTCACCGCCATGCAGGACGCTGCGGCCAAGCCCAACGAAGATGCCTCTCGCCAGTTGCTGCTGACCAGCGCGCAATCGCTGGCCAAGCGTTTCAACACCCTGTCCACGCAACTCAATCAGCAGAACAGCAACATCAACGCCAACATGGCGTCGATTGCCGATCAGGTGAACAAGCTCACCTCGACCATCGCCCAGTACAACGACCAGATCTCCCGCGTGTCGGCGATCCAGGGCCAGCCGAACGATCTGCTCGACCAGCGTGACGGCGCCGTGCGCGAACTGAACAAGCTGATCGGCAGCCAGGTGGTGGAGCGCGAAGGCAACTACGACATCTACCTGCCCAACGGCCAGGCATTGGTGCTGGGCAAGACCACCCAGACCCTCGAGGTCGCGCCAAACCGCAACGATCCGACGCGCATGAGCCTGATGATCAACCGCGGCAGCACCAAGATGGATATCACCGATTCCACCACCGGTGGCGAGCTCGGTGGCCTGCTGCGCTACCGCAAGGACACCCTGGACCCTGCGCTCAACGAGCTGGGCCGGGTGGCACTGGTGGTGTCCGATGCGATCAACAGCCAGCTCGGCCAGGGCGTCGACAAGAATGGTGAATTCGGCGCGCTGCTGTTCGGCGACATCAACAGCGCCAAGGCCATCAGCGAGCGCAGTATCGCCCGCCAGGGCAACAGTGCAGGCTCCGGCAACCTCGATGTGACCATCAAGGACACCGGTAAGCTCGGCACCAGCGACTACCAGGTGACCTTCACCAGTGCCACCGGCTACAACGTGCGCAAGCTGCCCGAAGGCACCGACATGGGCAACTTCGACCTTAACGACAACCCACCGAAAGTGATCGATGGCTTCAGCCTCTCGCTCAATGGTGGCGCCGTTGCCGCTGGCGACAGCTTCAAGATCACCCCGACCCGCAACGCCGCAGCCGGTATCGAGTCGGTGCTCACCGATCCCAAGCGCCTGGCGCTGTCCGCGCCGTTGGGTGCAGTGAGCGGCTCGGGCAACAAGGGCACCGGGCAGATCACCCAGCCGAACCTGACCTCCAAGCTCGACATCTACAACGCCACCGATCGCACTCAGTTGCAGACCGGCCTGAAATATTCGACCCCGGTCAAGCTGGTGTTCGGCGACGACTCCGCGTCCCCCCAGGGCTACACCCTGTACGACGCCAAGGGCAACTCCATCGGCACCGGCACCATCGTGCCCGGCCAGAGCAACAAGCTGCAGCTCTCGGTGCCGATGGTCGATGGCGCCGGTAACCCGATCATGGACGGCGCCACCCAGCGCTCGTTCACCTTCGAGATGGACGTCGCGGGCGCGCCGAAGAACGGTGACAGTTTCACCGTCTCGCTGACCGGCGCAGGCTCGTCCGATAACCGCAACGCCAAGTCGGTGATCGACCTGCAGACCAAGTCCACCGTGGAAGTCGGCGCCGACGGCAAGGGCATCAGCATGACCGATGCCTACGCCAAGCTCGTGTCCAACGTCGGCGGCAAGGCCGGCCAGGCAAGCATGGACTCCGACGCCACCAATGCCCTGCAGAAGTCGGCGCTCGATGGGCGCAACGCCGTCTCTGGGGTGTCGATCGACGAAGAGACCGGCAACCTCATCAAGTTCCAGCAGTACTACACCGCGTCGTCGCAAATCATCAAGGCGGCCCAGGAAACCTTCGCCACCTTGATCAACAGCCTTTAAGGAGCCGTAGACCGTGCGCATTTCCACTTCGCAGTTCTACAACACCAGCAGCGCCAACTATCAGCGCGGCTTTTCCAACGTGGTGAAAACCCAGCAGGAATCCAGCGACGGCATCCGCGTGCGTACTGCAGCCGACGATCCGGTGGGCGCCTCGCGCCTGCTGCAGCTCGAGCAGCAACAGAACATGCTCGACCAGTACAAGAGCAACATCACCAATGTGCGCAACTCGCTGAGCACCTCTGAAAGCACCCTCGATGCCATCGGCAAGGTGCTGCAGCGGGTCAACGAGCTGGCGATCAGCTCGGGCAACGCCGGTTTCACCGACGCCGACCGCAAGGCCAACGCCGACGAGCTGGGTTCGCTGGAAGAGCAGTTGTTCTCGCTGATGAACAGCAAGGACGAGAACGGCAAGTACCTGTTCTCCGGTTCCAAGGGCGACACCCCGCCCTACGTGCGCAACGCTGACGGTACCTACAGCTACCAGGGCGACCAAGGCCAGCTGAAACTGCAGGTGGGCGACATGCTCAGCCTGGCGGCCAACGAGACCGGTTTCGATGCCTTCGAGCAGGCCCTCAACACCAGCCGCAGCCAGACCACCCTGACCGCTCCAGCGGTGGACGATGGTCGGGTCAGCCTGTCCAACGGCCAGGTGTCCGGCAGCGCGACGTTCAACGACCGCTTCCGCAGTGGCGAGCCGTACCGCGTCGAGTTCCTCAGCAGCACTCAGTACCGAATCCTCGATTCGGGCAACAACGACGTGACCCTGGAAGCCTCACAGGGCGGGACCTATAACCCGAATGCCGAGAATGGCACGATCTCCTTCCGCGGTGTCGACCTGCGCCTGAAGATCACCCTGCAGCCGGGCGACAACCCGGATGCCGCGATTGCCGGCCACACCTTCAACCTGAGCTCCAAGCCCGACGCCATCGCTGGCTCGCGCAGCCCGGGCAACACGTCCGGCACTCAGGTCAATAACGCCACCATCAGCAACCAGGCGCAGTACAACGCCTCGTTCCCAGGTGGCGGCGCGGTGCTCAAGTTCACCAGCGCTACCGACTTCGAGCTGTATGCAGCGCCGCTCACCGACAACAGCCGGCCGATCTCCACCGGCACCCTGGCGGGCAACACCGCCACGGCCTCCGGCGTGAGCTTCCAGTTGTCCGGTGCACCCAATGCGGGTGACTCGTTCGCGATCAAGGTCGACACCCACCAGAACCAGAACATGCTCAACACCATTGGCCAACTGCGCACCGCGTTGAGCGTGCCGATGGACAGCGACCCCAAGGCGCGCCAGAACTTCCTCGCCTCGCTGGACTCGGCAATCGGCAACATCGCCAGTGCCACCAACCAGGTAAGCTCCTCGATCAGCGCCATCGGTGGTCGCGGCGCGGCGCTGGATGTCCAGGCCGAAACCAACGAAGCACTGGGCAACGAGAACGCCAAGACCCAAAGCTCGATCCGCGAAAGCGACCCGGCCACGGTGATGCTGCGCCTGCAGATGCAGACCAACATGCTCCAGGCTTCGCTGCAGTCGTATGCCAAGATCGCCGGCCTGTCGCTGGTCAACTACATCTGAACCCAGGTGCGGGTGATCGCGGGGTGATCGTCCCACGAGCCTGCCTCGCCACCCGCCGGTCAGCGCCGGACCGGGTGGCAGCCGGTCCCGCGGTTCAATCGCTTGAGTGAGTCCTAGTGAACGCACAACCCCTCGTCAGTATCGCCATCCCCGCGTTCAATCCCGAGTTCTTTCGCGCCACGCTGGTCAGCGCCATCGGCCAGGATTACCCGAATCTGGAGATCGTGGTCTGCGACGACAGTCGCGGTGACCAGATCGCTGCAATCTGCGAAGAGCTGCGTGCCGGTTGCACGGTGCCCTTGCGTCACGTGCGCAACCCCGAGCGCCTGGGTTTTGCCCGCAACCTGCAGCGCTGCCTGGAGCAATCGTCGGGCGAGCTGATCAAGTTTCTCTGTGACGACGACGTACTGTTCGGCGCCTGCATCAGCCAGCAGGCAAGGGTCCTCAGCGATCACGCCAAGGTCAGCATGGTCATCTGCCAGCGCCTGCTGTGCGCAGCCGACGATGTGCTGCTTCCGGCGCGTTGGCTGAATTTCGTCATTTCCGTGAACAGTGCCGTGATCAATGGCACCGACCTGCTCGAAGGCGTTGCCGATGGCGTGCCCAATTTGTTTGGCGGGATCAGCCATGCGCTGATGCGCCGCCGCGAAGTGCAAGCCTACCTGCCGGCACTGGTTCAGGATGGACACGGCTTTGCCGCGCGTCTGGACATCGCCCTATACGCCTGCCTGCTGCGCCGCGGCCACCTGTGCAGCCTGGACCAGGTGCTGAGCCTGGAGCGGGTGTACCCGGGGCGTTTGAGCCATCAGGGGGCAATGGTCGAGGCGGCCAAGATCGAGACCGAATGGCTGATGCAGATGCTTGCCGAGTCGACCGGCGAGCCAGCCCCTGCCGATGGCTGGGTGCGCAGCCTGCCGTTGAGCGATTACACCGGTGCGCCTGACCAGGTCTGGGACGAGGTCGACCTGCGTCGGTTCTTCTCCGGGCAGATGGCCAACTTCACCCAGCAGATCGGCACCGACAGCCTCAGCTTTGGTGAGCTGTACGCCGAATGGCTCGAGTCGCGCCAATTGTCGGCAGGTCAGGTCAGCCTGTTACCCAAGCGCATCGAGCAATGGCCGAGGCAACCACGTATTGCCGTAGCAGTGTTCGCCGCACAAGGGGACGACAGGGCCCTGCGTACCACCCTGCAGAGCCTGCAGGAGCAATCCTATCCCGCCCGTCGCACACTGGTGCTGGGCCCATCGGCATTGGCCGCGCAGGTGCAGGGTGAGGCCCGGCACCTGGAATGCCAGGCAGAAGGCTTCGCCGAGCTCGACCAGTGGCTGGCCGCTACCACTGAGTTCGACTGGTTGCTGCTGTTGCGCGCCGGTGACCGCCTGCACCCTCACGCCCTGGTGATCATGGCCGAGCGCATGGCCTTGCGTGACGACAGCCTGTGCCTCTACATAGATGAAGGTGCCAACGACAACCTGGCGCCCTCCAGCCCGATCTTCAAGCCTGATTTCAACCTCGACCTGATGCGCAGCCTGCCCTATGTCGGTCGGCTGCTCGCCTTCAACACCCAGGCGCTGCAAGAACTGGGCGGCTTCGACGCAGGCTTTGCCAGCCTGGCACCGCACGATCTGCTCTGGCGCATGGTCGAGGCCCACGGCCTGCAGGTAGTCGAGCACATCGCCGAAGTGCTGGTGCAGTGTCACCACAGCTACGCCGACTGGCTCAACGATGCGCAGGCGCATGTGCAGGCCCCGCGTGTGCTGCAAGCACACTTCGAGCGCCTGGGCGTGCAGGCGCGGGTTTCGAGTATCGAAGGCAGCATGATGACGCGGGTCACCTACCTGCACCCCCAAGCCGCCAGTGTGTCGATCCTCATCCACGCCGCGGGCGAGCTGGCGGTGCTGATGCGCTGCGTGGAATCGCTGTTCGCCCATACCGCCTACGCTGATTTCGAAGTGTTGCTGGTGGCCAGCAGCGAGACATCCCCCGAGGTGCGCGACTGGCTGGGCGGCCTGCAGGGGTTGGGCAGTGATCAATTGCGCGTTTGCCAGGCGGATGCCACCGGGCGGGCGCAGAGCCTCAACGAGGCCAGCCGTCAGGCGCGCGGTGAATACCTGCTGCTGCTCGATGCCACTTGCGTGCTGTTCGACGGCCAATGGCTGCAGGAATTGATGCATCTGGGGCAGCGCCCGGAAGTCGGCATGGTTGGCCCCAAGCTGTTCGACAACAATGGTTCGGTGCTCTCGGCCGGCCTGGTGATGGGCATGAACGGCACTGCCGGCACGCCGTTCCTGAGCTGTGCGGTGAATGCCGATGGCTACATGAACCGCCTGAGCCTGGTGCAGAACTGGAGCGCCCTGGGCCTTGACTGCCTGCTGGTGCGCGCAGCGTTGTTCGCCGAGCTGGGTGGGCTGGATACCGCGGCGTTCGAGGTATCGCTGTTCGATGCCGATTTGTGCCTGCGGGCGCGCGAAGCGGGCTACCTGTCGGTGTGGACGCCGTTCTCGCGGGTCGCCCAGGTGCCGGTGCCCGCTCAGGAACAGCCCGCACCGCAAAGCCTGCTGGCCGATCAGGAGCGGCTCTATGAACGCTGGCTGGCATGGGTTGCTTTCGATCCCGCCTACAATCGCAACCTCAGCCTGAAGCTGCCGAACTTCAACTTCGAGCCGGGCCTGCGCGGTGGTTGGGATCCGTTCATTGCGCGCGCCATGCCGTCAGTGATGGGGCTGCCCAGCAGCACCTCCGCCATCGGTCACTACCGTGTATCGCAGCCGTTCGCCGAGCTGGAAAAGGCCGGCTGGATCCAGGGGCGCATCGACTACAGCGCACCGAGCCTGATCGAGCTGGAGCGGGAAAAACCTGATGTGGTGATCCTGCAGTGCCGCTACACCCCGGCGAGCCTGCGCGATATCGCTCGCTTCAAGCGTTTCTCCAACACCCGGCGCATCTACGAGCTGGACGACTACATCATCGATCCGCCGAAGAAGAACGATCACGCCCGCAACCTGCCGCGCAACATGCGCGAGCTGGTCAGCGAAGCCATCGGCCTGTGCGATCGCGTGGTGGTCTCTACCGAACCGCTGGCCGATGCCCTGTCGAGCATGCACAGCGACATCCGTGTGGTCCCCAACATGCTCGCCGCCTCCTTGTGGACGGGCCTGCGCAGTGAGCGTCAGACCAGCGCGCGGCCGCGTGTAGGCTGGGCGGGCGGCACCAGCCACCGCGGTGACCTGGAACTGCTGCTGGAGGTGGTGCGTACACTGGCCGACGAAGTCGACTGGGTGTTCTTCGGCATGTGCCCCGAGATGCTGCAGCCTTACGTGAAGGAGTTTCACCCGGCCATTTCGTTCGGTGACTACCCGCGCAAGCTGGCCAGCCTTAACCTCGACCTGGCCCTGGCGCCGTTGGAGCAGAATCTGTTCAACGACTGCAAGAGCAACCTGCGGCTGCTCGAATACGGCGCTTGCGGTTTCCCGGTCATCTGCACGGACACCAAGGCCTATGCCGGCTACCTGCCGTGCACCCGGGTGGCGGACAACACCACGGCGCAGTGGCTGGAAGCGATCCGCATGCACCTCGACGACCCGGCTGCCAGCTATCGCCAGGGCGATGCTCTGCGCGAGGCGGTACTGAGCGACTACGTCCTCACCGAACATCATCTGCAGCACTGGGCCAACGCCTGGTTGGCTGACTGAAATCCAGGCGCTGGGCCCAGGCCTTGCGCAGAACCGAACTCTTGAACAGGTGCCTTATGATCGATACCGCAACCGGCTCGCACACCGACGTGACCGTTGTCCTGCTTGGGCATGACCAGGCGGATCACCGCGCCCGCGCACTCCATTACTACGCCGGTCAGGGCATTCCGTGCCTGGCGCTGGAGCCGGCAGGCCAACTCGGCGAACTGCTCGAGCGGGTGAAAACGCCTTTCGTCTGCCTGGCGCTGGATGCCGACTTCGTTCTCGCCGTTGCGCTGGGCAAGGCTGCTGCCTATCTGGCTGCACAGCCCCAGGTGAAGGGTGTACAGGGGCATGCCCTGGCCTATGCCGCGGGCAACTGCAAGCTCAGCTACCACAAGCTGGGTGCATTCGCCGCGCCCGAGGCCGCAGAAGACGCTCTGGCGCGCGTGCGCCGTTATGGTCACAGCGGGCAACAGGCTTGGCGCGCGGTGCTGCGTGTCGCTACCCTGCAGAACGCGCTGGCAGGCCTGCCGCAAGCGCTGGACGCCGCAGGCTGGCGTGTGGCGCTGGGCTACGCGATCTTGCTGCAAGGCGAGATCGGCAGCCTCGAGCAGACCGATGTGGTCTGCGAACTGCTGAGCAACGACCTGGGCGCAGCCGCCCGCGAAGAGCGCCTGACCCAGACCGTGCGCAGCCTGCGCCAGTGGGATGAAGCGGCGGGTGTGTGTGCCGGCGAAGAAGGTTTCGTGGTGCTCAACCGCTTCGTGCGCAGCAGCTACGATCAGGGCGAGGCGCCGCTGCTGTTCAGCTCCGACTGGGCCAGCGTGATCGACGACCCTGAACAGACCTTCGAGCCGCGCCAGTATGTCGAGCTGCCGTACTACAACGGCAAGCTGTTCCAGCGTCTGAGCGAAATCGAGTTTCTCTGCCATGCCTGGCCGACTGGTGAGCGTCATCTGCATGCGCTCGAAGGCGCCTGGGTGCGCCAGCACGACCTGCTGCAAGTGCATCCGAACGACACCAACGACAGTCTGCAGCAGCGCTACCTGCAAGCGCTGGGCCTGGGCCTGTTCAACCAGGACGTATGTCAGCGCCTGGTGCCGCTGCTGACCGGCGCCAAAGACACCCACCATGTTCGCGAAATGCAGGACTGGCTGGCGCGCCTGGGCAGCGTTCCGGCACCTGATGCCCGCGCATTGCTCGAGACGACGCCGTCCGGCAAGGTGTTGGCCGCCATTGCTGCCGCGACCCCGGCTGAAGCCGACCGTGCTCGCGCGCAGAGCTTCCTGGCGCGCCACCCGGCTGCGCAGATCGCCTTCGTGGTGCTGGACCTGGAAAACGACGACCAGGCGCTGCAGGCCACCTTCGACAGCCTGCTGGCCAGCGGCCTGCGCAACTTCAAGCTGGTGGTGCTCAAGGGCGGCAAGCCCCCGGCCATCACCACCGCGCGCGATACCCTGCATTTCATCCAGGTCAACGAAGGCAACTGGGCGACCCACCTGAACCAGGTGGTGAAGCAGCTTTCCAGCGAGTGGCTGCTGCTGCTCGATGCTGGCGACGTGCTGCTGGCTGGTGGCCTGTTGCGCCTGGCTGTCGAGCTGGCCCAGGCGCCGGGCTGCCAGGCGATCGCTGCCGATGAGGTGCAGCGCGACAGCGAAGGCCGTCTGCTTGACGTGACTCGTCCGGGCAGTGACCTGGACCTGCTGCGCAGCCAACCAGGCCTGATGTCGCGGCACTGGCTGGTGCGTCGCCAGGCCGTGGTCGATCTGGGGGGCTACAGCGAGTCCTATCGTCATGCGCTGGAGTACGACCTGTTGCTGCGTCTGGTCCAGCAGCAGGGTGTCGGCTGTCTCGCGCACATGGACGACTACCTGGTCATCGGTCAGCAGCCCGAGCAGGCATTGACCGACGAAGCGGCCAAGGTCCTCAACCGCCACCTGACCGAGCTGGGCTACCGCGCTCAGATCAGCGACCAGGGCAGTGCAGGCCTGACCATCGATTTCCGTCATACCGCCACGCCGCTGGTCAGCATCCTGCTGGCGGGCGAGGGCGATACCGCGCAACTGCAGGTGTCGCTGACCGGGATCTTCCAGCGCACCCGTTACCCGCGCTTCGAAGTGGTGGTGGCCTTGCCGGGGCACGACAGCGCAGGGCAGGCGGCAATTGCCCAGACCTTTGGCACACGCGTGCGGCTGATTGCCGGTGAGGCGCATGCCTCGCGCGAGCAACTGCTGGCGCTGGCCGCCGGGCAGGCGCGTGGCGATTACCTGGTGCTGCTGTCCGAGCGCTGCCACGTGATCACTCCAGCCTGGATCGAGTCGCTGCTCAACGAGGCCCAGCGCCCCGAGGTGGGGATCGTCGGGGCCAGCTTGTGGGGGCGTGGCGAAGTCCTGCTGCATGCTGGCTACGAGCTGCTCGACGGCGGGCAGGTCAATGCACCGTGGGCCGGTGCCTCGGTGGCACGCAGCGCCGCGGCGCGCTGGCCGCTGTC
Organism: Pseudomonas sp. NY15374; assembly: GCF_048068255.1. Taxonomy (NCBI): domain Bacteria; kingdom Pseudomonadati; phylum Pseudomonadota; class Gammaproteobacteria; order Pseudomonadales; family Pseudomonadaceae; genus Pseudomonas; species Pseudomonas sp. NY15374. The sequence goes on along the minus strand of NZ_JBLUPZ010000002.1, from coordinate 273,938 downwards.
GGTCCGTGATTGCCCGGCGGTGTCCGGCGATTGCCTGATGATCGGCCGCGAGACGTTCGAGCAGTGCGGTGGCCTGCCGGCAACGGGTGCGGCAGACCTGGCCCTGTGCCTGGCGGTACGCAGCAACGGCCTGATGGTAGTGTGGACGCCGCGTGCCAGGCTTATGGGCAACGAGCTGGTGGTGCCTGCCGGGCAAGCTGTGCAGGCGCTGGCCGAGCAATGGCCCGGCGCGTTCCAGGGGGTTGCGCGGCTCGACGGTCAGAGCGCCGCGGGTGCGCCGCAGTGGCTGGCACAGCTGGGGTGACTGGCGCGCTAATTGCAAAAAAGCCGGGTTAAGCCCGGCTTTTTCATGCCCGCTGGCAAATTATTGACAGGCCGCCACCCTGATGGTCAGCGGCCTGTCCAGATCCTGGAGTTCGCCCCCCAATGTCGACCGCTGCGCAGCTGGATGCTCTTTCGCTCGAACAGGCGCTGACGCGCCTGCGCCTGATGTTCACCAAGCCGGGGCATCCCTACTACCTGCTGGCGCCTGCCTACCGCGATACCTCCTCCGGTATCGTTTCGATGCACTACCTCTGCCACATGCTCAACCTCAATGGCCGCGAGGCATACATCTACGGCACCGATGTGGTCAATCCAGACCTGAAGACGCCGCTGTTCGACCCGGCCGTCGCCCGCCGCCACCTGGCCGAGGGCAAGGTGCCGATCGCGGTCTATCCCGAAGTGGTCAGCGGCAACCCGCTGGAGTGCCCAGTGGTGGCGCGCTACATGCTCAACTTCGAGAGCTTCATCAGCGGCAAGAGCATGAATGCGGCGGCGACCGACTTGATCTTCTACTACGCCGAACGCCTTGCCGAGGCCCGTGGCGATGTCAACGTCGACCTGCTGTGCCTGCCCACCATTGACATCGAATTGTTCGCCGCCGGCGCGGCCGATTGTGCTCGCGAGGGCGCCTACCTCTACCAGAACCGCCACCCGCTGGAGATGATCGACTACGACCAGTTGCCTGCCGGCATTCGCCTGCTCAGCGTGGCCAATGCCCTGAGCCTGGTGGAGCTGGCCGAGGTGCTGCGCCATGCCGAGGTGCTGTACACCTACGAATGGTCGATGACCTGCGTGATCGCGGTGCTGTGTGGTTGCCCTGTGCTGTTCATGCCGGGGCATGGCGTGGATCAGCAGGTGCTCGACAACAGCTTCTTCGGTTGCGTCGGCTTTGCCATGGCCGACCAGCCGCACGCCCTCGAACAGGCCCGGGCCACCGTTGGCGATGGCCTGCAGCGTTATGTGCAACGCACCGCATCGTTCTGGCAGCAGTTGGATACCTTCATCGCCAAGACCCAGGACGCAGCCGTGCGTGAAGCCGCGGGCAACCGGCACGGCATGCTCGACTGGCTGCGTCAGCGCTATCCGCTGCCCGCCCAGGTACAGCGCCTGCAGCAGGAGTTGTCCGGGCCACAGGCGCCCAAGCTTGCCGTGCTGGTGCGTGATCATGCTGACCGCCAGGCAATGCTGCAGACCCTGGAGAGTCTTGACCGTGGCCTGTATCGACAGTTGCAGGTGCATGTGCTGGGTGAGTGCGACCCGCAGCGTGTCGGTGTGCAATGGCATGCCTGCGATCCACGTGATCCGGTGGCGACGATCAACACGCTGCTGAGCGATAGCGCAAGTGACTGGTACCTGCTGGTCGAGGCTGGCGAGACCATCGTCGCCAGCGGGCTGCTGGCGCTGGCGGTGCGTTTGCTCGATGCGGCCGATGACTGCCAGGCGGTGTACGCCGACGAAGGGCTGCGCCGCGAGGGAGGGGAAATCGACCTGGCGCTGCGCCCGGACCTTAACCTCGACCTGCTACTGGCCATGCCGGGCAGCTTGTCGCGACACTGGATCTATCGGCGCGAGGCGCTGGCGGCAGGGTTCGCCAGCGACTGCGGGCGAGCCTTCGAACTTGGCCTTCAGTTGAGTTTGTTGCTTGAGCGCGGGTTGGGCAGTGTCATGCATGTCGCCGAGCCTCTGTTGATCGGCAATGGCGGGCCGCTGGCGGCCTGTGCCGACGAGCAGGCGGTCATCGAGCATCACCTGCGCCTGCGCGGCTATGAACGGGCGCGGGTCTTCGCCCTTGACGACGTGCCGGGTGGTTATCGCATCGACTACGGCCATGCACATGTCGCGTCCGTGAGCATCATGGTGCCGTTGCGCGGACAACTGGTCGACTTCCAGCGTTGCCTGGAAACCCTGCTGACGCACACCGCCCATGAGCAGTTCGAGGTGTTGCTGATCGAGGCGGGCAGCGAAGACCCGGCGCTGCTCGAATGGCTGGACATGGTCGGGCAGATCGGCGATGGGCGCTTCCAGGTGCTGCGCTACATGCCAGGCCAGCCTTGGGCTGCGTTGTGCAACGCGGCTGCGCAGGAGGCGCGGGGTGATTATCTGGTCTGGCTCGACGGCCGCGCCGCGGTGCTCGATGGCAACTGGTTACCGGCGCTGCTCAATCATGCCCAACGCCCCGAAGTCGGTGCCGTCGGTGGCAAGTTGCTGGCGGGTGACGGCACGGTACGCCAGGCTGGCTTGCTGCTCGGGATCGACGGCTCTGTGGGGCCGGCGTTCGCCGGTCTGCCTGCGCAGTCTGCAGGCTACATGGCGCGCCTGGCGCTGGAGCAGAACTTCGCTGCAGTCGGTGGCGAGTGCCTGATGCTGCGGCGCGAACTGTTCCACGAGGCAGGTGGCTTCGATGCCAGCGAGTTACTGGCGTCCTGGGCCGATGTCGACCTGTGCCTGAAACTGCATCAGGCTGGCTATCTGAATGTCTGGACGCCGCATGCGCGCTTGCTGCTGGATGCGCCACGCGATGCGCTGGCCAACGAAGAGCAGCACGACGCGTTGTATGCACGTTGGTTGCCGCGTCTGGCACATGACCCGGCCTACAACGGCAATTTCTCGCTGCGTGCCGGGCAAGGTTTCGTGCTGCAAAGCAATGACCTGAGCTGGCGACCGCTGCTCGGCAAGGTGCCGCGGGTGTTGGCTTGCATTGCCGAGCAGGATGAGCAGGCTCTGTCGCGTCTGATCCATCCGCTGGGTGCGCTGTGCGAAAACGCGTTGCTCGACGGCGCCGCGACCGTCGGGCTGTTGTCTGCGGTGGAGCTGGAGCGTTTTGCCCCGACCAGCGTGATCCTGCAGCGACCGCTGGATGATGCAGGGCTGCTGACCCTGCGTCGGCTGAGTGCATTCTCCCGGGCGCTGAAAGTGGTGGTGCTCGACCGTTATCCCGAGCTTGCACAGTTTCAGTCCAGCGAGGATCTGCTGCAGCGCCTGCAGGCGGCGTTGATGCACGCTGACCGGGTGCTGGTGTCGACCCCTGCGCTGGCCGAGCGGCTGCAGGGGCTGCACCACGATATCCGGGTGTTGGAGAGCGCCTTGCCGGTCGGCTGGGGCCGCCTGAAGGGCGAGCGACGCGCAGGAGACTTGCCACGTCTTGGCTGGATCGCCGGCAAGGGCGACGAGATGCTCGAACAGGTAGTGCCGGCCTTGTCTGGTGAAGTCGAGTGGGTGGTGCTGGGTGAGTGTCCCGGTAGCTTGAAGCCGTTCGTCAGCGAGTTGCACGCAGCGGTCGAGCCAGGGCATCTCGGCGAGGCCCTGGCCGCGTTGAATCTGGATCTGGCTCTGGTGCCCATGGCCGACTCGATGGAAAACGCCTGCTCTGGCGACATGCGCGTGTTGCAGCACGCGGCCTGTGGTCATCCGGTGATCTGCAGTCGAGTGCCGGGCTTTGCCGCAGGCGATGCCTTGCCGCTGTCGCGTGCGGGCAACCAGCCCGACGAGTGGCTGCAGGCGATCCGTCTGCACTTGTCCGACCGCGACGCGTCGGCGGCATTGGGTGATGCGTTGCAGGCGGCGGTGCGTGGGCAGTGGCTGCTCGAAGGGACGCGACTGGAGAGCTGGCGCCGCGCCTGGTTACCCGATTGAGGGAGTGACCCGCAGTGAGGATGTGACGCTGCGGTGTCCATTCGACAAAAAACGCGTGACTTGAGAGTCACTTCGCGCATCTTCACTGTATATTGTCCAAACTAGGAGCCGCCGTCGCGCAGCCATCAACGTGGTCAGGAACAGGGGCGTCCCGTGTTTCCTGGCGTTTCGTCGTTGCGTACGCCGTGGGCTACTTCGCTGTTATTGAACGGGAAGCCACATGATTGGCATTAAAAGCATCGCCAGTTACCTGCCGACTCAAGGGGTAGACAACTACGCCCAGGGCGCCAAATTCGGCAAGGACCAGGATTTCATCTTCGGCAAGATCGGCTCCACGTTCTTGCCGCGCAAGGACAGCGAGCAGGAAACTTCCGACCTGTGTGTCGAGGCCGCGCGCAATCTGTTCGCCGCCAATCCTTCGCTCGACCCTGCCAGCATCGATGCGGTGATCGTCGTCACCCAGAATGGCGACGCCGAGGGCCTGCCGCACACCGCAGCCATCGTCCAGCACAAGCTGGGGCTTGCGACCCATGTTGCGGCGTTCGACGTTTCGCTCGGGTGCTCGGGCTATGTCTACGGCCTGTACGCGATGAAGGGCTTCATGGAAGCTGCGGGCCTGAAGAACGGCCTGCTGATCACCGCCGATCCGTACTCGAAGATCGTCGACCCTGAGGACCGCAATACCACCATGCTGTTCGGTGACGCCGCCACCGCGACCTGGATGGGCGAGGGCGCGGCCTGGCAACTGGGCAAGTCGCTGTTCGGTAGCGACGGTGCCGGTGCCGAGCACCTGCGCACCACCGATGGCAAGTTCTTCATGAACGGTCGTCAGGTCTACAACTTCGCCCTGGTCAAGGTACCGGCGCATCTGAACCAGTTGCTCGAGGCCAGCCAGCTCAAGGCTGACGACATCGACCTGTATTGCCTGCACCAGGGCAGCGCGGCCATCGTCGATGCGGTGTCGGCGCGCTTCGATGAGGGCGCGCACAGGGGCAAGTTCGTCAAGGACATGGTCGAGACCGGCAACACCGTTTCCTCCAGCATTCCGTTGCTGCTGGAGAAGCATGTGCTGGGTTCGACCCACAAGCGTGTTGCTCTCAGTGGCTTTGGCGTCGGCTTGTCGTGGGGTTCGGCGATCATCGAACGCACTGATTGAGCATTGTCGCTGCATCTGCAAAAGCGCCGCACGGGTAACCGTTCGGCGCTTTTGCATTTCTGCGGTCTATTGGCAGTTCTGCGGGCCCCGGCGGACGCTGTATTTCTGGCGTCAAACCCTTGATTTCATTGGGGTGGCAGCGTGCCACTAAAAAAAATCGCAAAACCCCCTAAAGCAAACCGCCACGACGACGATAACCATTACGAAGGTTCTCTAGGCCACACACCCGGCAAACGCCAGGGCCGGAAGCCGCAGTACCCAATCCAACGAGGAATTCGTCATGGCTTTGACCGTTAACACCAACACCACCTCTCTGGGCGTTCAGAAAAACCTGAGCCGTGCTTCCGACGCTCTGAGCACCTCGATGACCCGTCTGTCGTCCGGCCTGAAAATCAACAGCGCCAAAGACGACGCCGCCGGCCTGCAGATCGCTACCCGCATGACCTCGCAGATCCGCGGTCAGACCATGGCAATCAAGAACGCCAACGACGGTATCTCCATCGCCCAGACCGCTGAAGGCGCGATGCAAGAGCAGACCAACATCCTGCAGCGTATGCGTGAACTGGCCGTCCAGTCCCGAAACGACTCCAACAGCCAGCAAGACCGTGACGCTCTGGACAAAGAGTTCCAGTCGATGCTGTCGGAAATCGACCGTATCGCCGACTCCACCCAGCTGAACGGCAAGAACCTGCTGGACGGTACCGCTGGCGTCATGACCTTCCAGGTCGGCTCCAACTCCGGCTCTGCCAACCAGATCACCGTGACGCTCAGCGCCGCGATGAAAACCACCGGTACTGGCGCCGCCCTGACTGCCCTGGCTGGCAAGAGCATCACCGGTGCCAACAGCACCGCCGCCGAGCAGACCTTCACCGCCGCCATCAGCGCCATCGACGAGGCCCTGCAGGCAATCAACACCAACCGTGCTGACCTGGGTGCCGCCCAGAACCGTCTGACCAGCACCATCAACAACCTGCAGAACATCAACGAGAACGCCGAAGCTGCTCGTGGCCGTGTACAGGACACCGACTTCGCTGCCGAAACTGCCCAGCTGACCAAGCAGCAGACCCTGCAGCAAGCTTCGACCTCGGTTCTGGCTCAGGCCAACCAGCTGCCGTCGGCAGTTCTGAAGCTGCTGGGCTAATCTGCCTGATAGCTGCTGGCGGGGGAGTGCACTTGCGGCGCTCCCCCGCCTTTTCATTACGAGGTGGTGGACATGGACATGAGCGTCAAGCTGAACCTGTCTTATCCGGCCGCACGTTCGGCCGAGCAGGTTGCCGACAAGCCGGTCTCGCGGCCGTTGGAAGCATCCGCCGAGGGTGGCAAGAAGGACGCGGTCAAGGTGCACGACACTGACAACGTCAAGAACGCCGTCTCGCAGATCGAGCAATTCCTGAAAGAAACCCGACGTAATCTTGAGTTTTCCACGGATGAAGAATCCGGCAAGATTGTCGTCAAGGTCATCGCCAGCGAAACCGGCGAGCTGATCCGTCAGATTCCCTCCGAGGAGGCCCTGCGGATCGCCGAAAGCCTGCGCGATGTCAAAAGTGTACTGTTCAACGCCAAGGTCTGACCGGCGGCGAGCATTGCGCGTTACGAATCATGCCGGCCTTGCAGGAGCGAGGCGGGCGCGTTGAAGAGAGGGGCAGGACATGGCAGCAATTACTCCTAGCACAGGCGTGGGCTACGGCCTCGAGATCAGCAAGATCGTCGACGCGTTGGTGAAGTCCGATACTTCGGCCAAGTCCAACCAGATTGCTCGGCAGTCGAGCAATAACTCGGCGATCCTCTCGGGCATTGGCTCCCTGCGTAGCGCTCTCACGGCGTTCCAGGACGCCATGAAGAAGCTCAACGACAAGGATGCGCCTTCCTTCAACGCCTTTGCCGGTACTTCCGCCAACGAAAGCGTGGTCAAGATCAAGACCACCAACAGTGCGGTTGCCGGTACCTACGATATCCGGGTAAGCCAACTGGCCACTGGTTCCAAGGTCGCCAGCCAGCAGTTCGCTGGTGGGGGAACCTCAGCGATCAGCGAAGGTGAGCTGACCATCAGCCAGAACGGGAAGACCTACAAGGTCAATGTTGCTGCCGGTTCCACGCTGCAAAGCGTGCGCGACCAGATCAACAAGGAGCTGAGCAAGGAAGGCATCACCGCCAACGTCGTCAACGAGGCGGGCGGTTCGCGGCTGGTGTTCGGCTCTACCACGACCGGCAAGGGCAGTGACATTTCCGTCGGCGGTATCCCTGAGCTCACCATCGATGGCACGCAGAAGATGGTGGGTGCGGGGGGCGGCTTCATCGACGCCCTGGCACAGGATGCCGAGTTCTCCGTCGACGGTTTGAAGCTGACCAGCTCCAAGAACGTCGTCGACAACGCGGTCAGTGGCCTGAGCCTCGAGCTTACCGGCACCACCTCGCCCACTGCCACGACCGGGGTCAAGGTGAGTGTGACGCTCGATAACGATGGCCTGAAGAAATCGGTTCAGTCGTTTGTCGATGCTTACAACACCCTGCGCAAGGCTGTTACCGCCCTGACGACACCGACCAAGGACTCTTCCGGTAACGTGACCAGCCTGGGCCCGTTGACCAACGATCCGACCACGCGCTCGTTGCTGAGCGACATCGGCAAGGTGATCGCCGAAGCCGGTTCGGGCACCCAGCTCAATACCCTCAGCCAGCTGGGTATCAACACCCAGAAAGACGGCACGCTTGAGTTCAACAGCACCAAGTTCACCGCTGCACTGAACGACAAGAAGCTTGGCTCGGAGATCCAGGGGCTGTTCACTGCCGACGGTGGCGTTTTCGACCGGATGACCAAGGCCCTCGATCCCTACGTCAAGACCGGCGGTTCGCTGGATTCGCGCAAGACGGCGCTCGACAAGGTGACCAAGAACCTGCAGGACCAGCAGGCTGCGCTGGACCGTCGTACCGAGCTGCTGACCACCTCGCTGACCAAGAAGTACGCAGCGCTCGACACCGCCCTGGGCTTGATGAAGAAGCAGGGCGAGCAGATCGTCTCGATCTTCGATGCGATGAATGCCCAGGCCAAGAAAGGCTGATCGCTAAACGGCGACAAAAGCCCGGCGGCACCTTGCAGGTGTCCCGGGCTTTGTGTTTCATGGCTAAAGTTTTTTGACGAGCTGGCGATACAGCAGGTATACGCAACCTTTTCGCTGCAATGAGGTAGTTCCATGAACCCGATGTTGGCCCTTCGGCAGTACCAGAAAGTCAACGGTGCTGCGCAGACTTCCGAAGCCAGTCCGCACCGTCTGGTGCAGATGCTGATGCAGGGCGGTCTTGACCGGATGGCCCAGGCCAAGGGCGCGATCGCGCGCAAGGACGTCGCCCAGAAGGGCATTCTGATCGGCAAGGCCATCGACATCATTGGCGGCCTGCGCGAAGGGCTGGATCTGGAGAATCACGCCGACAGCCTGACCGACCTCGACAATCTGTACCAGTACATGAGTCGTCGCCTGATCGAAGCCAACGTCCACAGTGACCCGGCGATCATCGACGAAGTGGCGCGCCTGCTGATCACGGTCAAGGAAGGCTGGGACGCCATCGGCGAACAGGTGCCGGCAGAGTAATTCCAGGAGGCGCACATGAGCGAAGTGATTGCACGTATCGAAGAGACCCGCGATGCCTTGCTGGCAGCGTTCGCTGAGCGCGACTGGGATGCGGTGGGCAAGCTCGACCTGGCATGTCGCGTGTGCGTCGAGGATATCCTGGCCGAAGCGCAGGAAAACGATGCGCAGGTCAGGAGCAGTCTGGATGAATTGCTGGCGGTGTATCGGCAATTGATTGAATTTGCAAGTGGTGAACGTCAATCGATAGTCGACGAGATGACGCAGATACGTCAGGCAAAAAACGCGACAAAGGTATACCATCTGTTCAGCTGATCGCTGGGCAATGCAAGAAGCTGCGCGCCATTAATTTGACTGTGTGCTGTTTTTTGACTTAACTAGTGGCTGTTTTCGAATTTCAGACGTCCGAACACTGACCATTTCAGTCGGAATGATGTCGTGCACGCCTGCGGGCGCCGATATGACTAGGGAAGTTAGTATTGAATGTGGCGTGAAACCAAGATCCTCCTGATCGATGACGACAGCGAACGCCGCCGCGATCTGGCGGTGGTCCTGAATTTTCTCGGCGAAGAGAACCTCTCCTGCTCCAGTGCGGACTGGCAGCAGTCGGTAGAGGCGTTGTCTTCGAGCAGGGAAGTCCTGTGTGTGCTGATCGGGGCTGTGAATGCACCGGCAAGTGTCCTCGGCCTGCTTAAGACAGTGGCTGCGTGGGATGAGTTCCTTCCAGTTCTGCTTCTAGGTGAAATTTCTTCCGCCGAGTTCCCTGAAGACCTGCGCCGGCGCGTGCTGTCCAACCTGGAGATGCCGCCCAGCTATAGCCAGTTGCTCGATTCGCTGCACCGTGCCCAGGTCTACCGTGAGATGTACGACCAGGCGCGCGAGCGCGGTCGTCAGCGCGAACCCAACCTGTTCCGCAGCCTGGTTGGCACCAGCCGCGCGATCCAGCATGTGCGGCAGATGATGCAGCAGGTGGCCGACACCGATGCCAGCGTGCTGATCCTCGGTGAGTCCGGCACGGGCAAGGAAGTTGTCGCGCGCAACCTGCACTATCACTCCAAGCGCCGTGAAGCGCCGTTCGTGCCAGTCAATTGCGGGGCGATCCCTGCCGAGCTGCTCGAAAGCGAGCTGTTCGGACACGAGAAGGGCGCCTTCACCGGGGCGATCACCAGCCGTGCGGGGCGTTTCGAGCTGGCCAACGGCGGTACCCTGTTCCTCGACGAGATCGGCGACATGCCGTTGCCGATGCAGGTCAAGCTGCTGCGCGTGCTGCAGGAGCGTACCTTCGAGCGGGTTGGCAGCAACAAGACCCAGAGCATCGACGTGCGCATCATCGCGGCGACCCACAAAAACCTCGAGACCATGATCGAGGAGGGGACCTTCCGCGAAGACCTGTACTATCGCCTGAATGTCTTCCCCATCGAAATGGCGCCGCTGCGCGAGCGTGTCGAGGACATTCCGCTGCTGATGAACGAGCTGATCTCGCGCATGGAGCACGAGAAGCGCGGCTCCATCCGTTTCAACTCGGCTTCGATCATGTCGCTGTGCCGGCATGGCTGGCCGGGCAACGTCCGTGAGCTGGCCAACCTGGTCGAGCGTATGGCGATCATGCATCCGTACGGGGTGATCGGCGTTGCCGAGCTGCCTAAAAAATTCCGCTACGTCGATGACGAAGACGAGCAGTTGGTCGACAGCTTGCGCAGCGATCTCGAAGAGCGCGTGGCGATCAACGGCCATGCGCCGAACTTCTCCAGCCACGCCATGCTGCCGCCGGAAGGCCTGGACCTGAAGGACTATCTCGGCAGCCTTGAGCAGGGGCTGATCCAGCAAGCCCTGGACGACGCCAACGGTATCGTTGCCCGCGCCGCCGAACGCCTGCGCATCCGTCGAACCACGCTTGTCGAGAAGATGCGCAAGTACGGCATGAGTCGCCAGGGCGGCGAAGACCAGGCCGAAGACTGAAGCCCAGCCCCTTGCAGGCGCAACCTCGCGTTGCGCCTGCAAGGGGCTGGCGTGTTTTCAGAATCCCCATCCCCGGCACGGCTATTGCTACACCGCAGGCAAAGTACCGTTTTTATGACGGTCAGCCATGCGAGAGAGCACGATGCCCCAGGCCGCCCACATCTCCCGAGCCCCTGAGCAGCAGGGACGCACCCCGGTCGAACAGGAAAGTCGACAGGGGCTCGAGCAGGCGTTCGCCCTGTTCAACCAGGTTTCCTCCCAGCTCAGTGAGTCGTACAACATGCTCGAGGCCCGCGTCAGCGAGCTCAAGGGCGAGCTGGAGGTGGTCAGCGCACAGCGCATGGCCGAGCTGGGTGAGAAGGAGCGTCTGGCCAACCGCCTGCAGCATTTGCTGGATCTGCTGCCTGGCGGGGTGATCGTCATCGACGGCCAGGGCTATGTGCGCGAAGCCAACCCTGCCGCCTGTGAGTTGCTCGGTGCGCCGTTGGTCGGTGAACTCTGGCGCCAGGTCATCGCTCGCAGCTTCGCGCCGCGAGAGGATGACGGCCACGAGGTGTCGCTGCGTGACGGTCGACGCTTGTCCATTGCCACCCGTTCGCTGGATGCCGAGCCCGGTCAGTTGGTGCTGCTCAACGACCTGACCGAAACCCGTCGCCTGCAGGGACAACTGGCGCGTCACGAGCGTCTGTCGTCGTTGGGGCGCATGGTTGCCTCGCTGGCGCATCAGATTCGCACGCCCCTGTCGGCGGCCATGCTTTATGCCAGCCATCTGGCCGACGATCAGGGCGGCCTGGCTCTGGAAACCCGTCAGCGCTTCGCCGGCAGTCTGAAGGAGCGTCTGCACGAGCTGGAGCATCAGGTGCGCGACATGCTGGTGTTCGCCCGTGGCGAGTTGCCGCTCAATGACCGGCTGACCCCAAAGGCATTGTTCCAGGCGCTGCAACAGGCTGCGCAGTCCCATGTGCAGGGGCATGCGGTGCGCTGGCAGTGCGATACGCACTTGGGCGAGTTGCTGTGCAATCGCGACACCCTGGTTGGCGCCTTGCTCAATCTGATCGAGAACGCGCTGCAGGCAAGCTCGGAGCCCGCGCGCCTGAAAGTACACCTGTTGCGTCGCGGGCAGAGCCTGCACCTGTGCGTCAGTGACGCTGGCAGCGGGATCGACGCGCAGTTGCTGGCGCGCCTGGGCGAGCCGTTCCTGACGACCAAGGCCACCGGTACCGGCCTCGGCCTGGCGGTGGTCAAGGCGGTGGTCAAGGCGCATCAGGGCAGTCTTGAGCTGCGCTCGAAAGTCGGGCGTGGCACTTGCGTGCGGGTGGTGCTGCCGCTGATCGGCGGGCAATCGACGGAGGTGCAGTGATGGTCAAGGTTTTGTTGGTCGAGGACGATCGTGCCTTGCGCCAGGCATTGGGCGATACCCTGGAGATCGGCGGATTCGACTACCGCGCCGTGGGCAGTGCAGAAGAAGCGCTGGACGCCGTGGCCGAAGAGGCCTTCGGGCTAGTGGTCAGTGATGTGAACATGCCGGGGATGGATGGCCATCAACTGCTTGCGCAACTGCGTCGCCACCACCCGCAACTGCCCGTGCTGCTGATGACTGCGCATGCTGCAGTGGAGCGTGCGGTGGAGGCGATGCGTCAGGGCGCTGCCGACTACCTGGTCAAGCCGTTCGAGCCCAAGGCGTTGCTGAGTCTGGTCGATCGTCATGCCGCTGGGCACCTGGGTGCCGAAGAGGAGGGGCCGGTGGCCAGTGAGCCGGCCAGTCGGCAACTGCTCGAGCTGGCTGCCCGCGTGGCGCGCAGCGACTCCACGGTGTTGATCTCGGGCGAGTCGGGTACCGGCAAGGAAGTGCTGGCGCGTTACATTCATCAGCGCTCGGCGCGCGCCGCGCAGCCATTCGTGGCGATCAACTGTGCGGCGATTCCAGACAACATGCTCGAAGCCACGCTTTTCGGTCACGAAAAAGGCGCGTTCACCGGTGCCATCGCGGCCCAGGCGGGCAAGTTCGAGCAAGCCGATGGCGGCACCCTGTTGCTCGACGAGATTTCCGAAATGCCGCTGGGCCTGCAGGCCAAGCTGCTGCGCGTGCTGCAGGAGCGGGAGGTCGAGCGGGTCGGCGGGCGCAAGCCGATCAGCCTGGACATTCGCGTGCTGGCCACCACCAACCGTGACCTGGCTGGCGAAGTCGCTGCCGGGCGCTTCCGTGAGGACCTGTACTACCGTCTTTCGGTCTTCCCGCTGGCCTGGCGTCCACTGCGCGAGCGCAGCGCCGATATCCTACCGCTGGCCGAGCGCCTGCTGGCCAAGCATGTCGGCAAGATGAAGCATGCGCCGGTTCGCCTGTCGACCGAAGCGCGGGCATGCCTGCAGGCGCACGCATGGCCTGGCAACGTGCGCGAGCTGGACAACGCGCTGCAGCGAGCGCTGATCCTGCAGCAGGGTGGGGTGATCGAGGCGGCGGATTTCTGTCTAGCGGGCGCCATTCCCTTGTCACCAGCAAGCAGTGATATCACAGGGCCATCATCGCTCGAATCGGCTTCTGAGTCCAGTGGCCTGGGCGACGATATGCGTCGTCATGAGTTCCAGATGATCATCGATACCTTGCGCGCCGAACGTGGGCGTCGCAAGGAGGCTGCCGAACGGTTGGGCATCAGCCCGCGTACGCTGCGCTACAAGCTGGCGCAGATGCGCGATGCGGGGATGGATGTCGAGGCCAGCCTGTACGGGTGAGTGCCTTTGCGGAGCGACTTTGCGAAGGCTGGCACCTTTGTTGCTTTAACCGTTTTACCCGCTGCATCAGTGTCAAAAAAATGCGGCCGCCGGAGAGAGAAGTTCATGAGCCAAGGTGTTGAATTCAATCGTCTGATGTTGGACATGCGCGCGATGCAGGCCGATGCCATGTCGCTGCCCAAGGTCGCCGCTGCGCCTGAGCTCGCCCCGGGCCAGAGCAGCTTTGCCGACATGCTCGGCCAGGCCATCAACAAGGTCAGCGATACCCAGCAGGCATCGAGCCAGTTGGCCAACGCCTTCGAGATCGGCAAGAGCGGTGTCGACCTCACCGACGTGATGATCGCCTCGCAGAAGGCCAGCGTGTCGTTCCAGGCCCTGACCCAAGTGCGCAACAAGCTGGTCCAGGCGTACCAGGACATCATGCAGATGCCGGTTTGAGGACGAATTGAGTCATGGCCGAAGCAGTCGTCGATAACGCCCCCGCCAAGAGTGGCCCGCCCGTGGCCAAGCCGCCGCTGTTCGGCATGGCGTTCCTGGAAAACATCTCGCAGATGCCCATGCTGCGTCAGGTCGGCCTGCTGGTCGGGCTGGCTGCCAGCGTGGCCATCGGCTTTGCCGTGGTGCTCTGGTCGCAGCAGCCGGACTACCGTCCGCTGTATGGCAGCCTGGCCGGCATGGACACCAAGCAGGTCATGGAAACCCTGGCCGCCGCTGATATTCCCTACACCGTCGAACCCAATTCCGGCGCGCTGCTGGTCAAGGCCGATGACCTCTCCCGTGCCCGCATGAAACTGGCCGCCGCCGGCGTGGCGCCAAGCGATGGCAACATCGGTTTCGAGATCCTCGACAAGGACCAGGGCCTGGGCACCAGCCAGTTCATGGAGGCGACCCGTTACCGTCGCGGCCTGGAAGGCGAATTGGCGCGTACGATCTCCAGCCTGAACAACATCAAGGCTGCTCGCGTGCACCTGGCCATTCCGAAAAGCTCGGTGTTCGTGCGTGACGAGCGCCGCCCGAGTGCTTCGGTACTGGTCGAAATGTTCCCAGGCCGCAACCTGGAAGCCGGTCAGGTGATGGCCATCGTCAACCTGGTCGCCACCAGCGTGCCGGAACTGGACAAGTCGCAGGTCACCGTGGTCGACCAGAAGGGCAATCTGCTGTCCGATCAGTTGCAGGACACCTCGCTGACCATGGCCGGCAAGCAGTTCGACTACACCCGCCGCATGGAAGGCCTGCTCACCCAGCGTGTGCACAACATCCTGCAGCCGGTGCTGGGCAACGACCGCTACAAGGCCGAGGTCTCCGCCGACGTCGACTTCAACGCCGTCGAATCCACCTCCGAGCAGTTCAACCCTGACCAGCCGGCGCTGCGCAGCGAGCAGTCGGTCAACGAGCAGCGTGCCAGCAGCCAGGGCCCGCAGGGTGTTCCCGGCGCGCTGAGCAACCAGCCGCCAGCCGGTGCTGCTGCACCTGAGAACGCCGCCGGTACCGGTACCCCGGCCGGTGCCATCGCCCCCGGCCAGCCGCTGGTCGATGCCAACGGCCAGCAGATCATGGACCCGGCCACCGGCCAGCCGATGCTCGCGCCGTATCCGTCCGACAAGCGTCAGCAGAGCACCAAGAACTTCGAACTGGACCGCTCCATCAGCCATACCCGCCAGCAGCAAGGTCGCCTGACCCGCCTGTCGGTGGCCGTGGTCGTGGACGATCAGGTCAAGGTCGATGCCAACGGCGAGACCACCCGCGCGCCCTGGGGCGCCGAGGACCTGTCGCGCTTTACCCGCCTGGTGCAGGATGCGGTCGGCTTCGATGCCAGCCGCGGCGACAGCGTGACCGTGATGAACGTGCCGTTCTCCGCCGACCGTGGCGAAGTGCTCGCCGACATCCCGTTCTACTCGCAGCCCTGGTTCTGGGACATCATCAAGCAAGTGCTGGGCGTGGTGTTCATCCTGGTGCTGGTGTTCGGCGTGCTGCGCCCTGTGCTCAACAACATCACCGGTGGCGGCAAGAGCGCGGCCACCGACAGCGACATGGAACTGGGCGGCATGATCGGCCTGGACGGCGAACTGGGCAACGACCGCGTCAGCCTTGGCGGGCCGAGCAGTATCCTGTTGCCAAGCCCGAGCGAAGGCTATGAGGCGCAACTGAACGCAATCAAGGGCCTGGTGGCCGAAGACCCGGGCCGTGTCGCCCAGGTCGTGAAAGAGTGGATCAACGCCGATGAGTGACAACCGAGCCGTTACCGCCAAGCTGAGCCGCGTCGACAAGGCGGCGATTCTCTTGCTGTCCCTGGGCGAGACCGATGCAGCCCAGGTCCTGCGGCACATGGGGCCCAAGGAAGTGCAGCGGGTTGGCGTCGCCATGGCGCAGATGGGCAACGTGCACCGCGAGCAGGTCGAGCAGGTGATGAGCGAGTTCGTCGAGATCGTCGGCGACCAGACCAGCCTGGGCGTCGGCTCCGACGGCTATATCCGCAAGATGCTCAACCAGGCGCTCGGCGAGGACAAGGCCAACGGCCTGATCGACCGCATCCTGCTCGGTGGCAACACCAGTGGCCTGGACAGCCTGAAGTGGATGGAGCCGCGTGCCGTGGCCGATGTCATCCGCTATGAGCACCCGCAGATCCAGGCCATCGTGGTCGCCTACCTCGACCCCGACCAGGCCGGTGAAGTGCTGAGCAATTTCGACCACAAGGTGCGCCTGGACATCGTCCTGCGCGTCTCCTCGTTGAACACCGTGCAGCCGGCGGCACTCAAGGAGCTCAACCAGATCCTCGAGAAGCAGTTCTCGGGCAACTCCAATGCTGCGCGCACCACCCTGGGCGGCATCAAGCGCGCTGCCGACATCATGAACTTCCTCGACAGCTCCGTGGAAGGCCAGCTCATGGATGCGATCCGCGATATCGACAGCGACCTGTCCGAGCAGATCGAAGACCTGATGTTCGTCTTCAACAACCTGGCCGACGTCGACGACCGTGGTATCCAGGCGCTGCTGCGCGAGGTGTCCTCGGACGTGCTGGTGGTCTCGCTCAAGGGCGCGGACGAGAAGGTCAAGGACAAGATCTTCAAGAACATGTCCAAGCGTGCTTCGGAACTGCTGCGCGACGACCTGGAGGCCAAGGGGCCGGTGCGGGTCAGCGATGTGGAAACGGCGCAGAAGGAAATCCTCACCATCGCTCGACGCATGGCCGAGGCCGGCGAGATCGTGCTCGGTGGCAAGGGTGCCGAGGAAATGATCTAAGCGATTTCGCGCACCGTTCTGACTGGCGCTGACCCTGTGGGAGCGGGTTTGCCCGCGAAGGCGCCAGGTCAGGCCACGCGTTGCTCCTGCTGACGCATTCGCGGGCAAGCCCGCTCCCACGGGGATCGCGTTGGCTGAACATGGTTTCGAGAACATGACAGCATGTCCACCAAAGAACATCCCAGCGACCTGATCCGCGCCCGCGACCTCGAGGGCGTCGATATATGGGCATTGCCCAGCTTCGATCCGGAGCCTGAGCCCGCGCCTGAACCTGAGCCCGAGGTGGTCGAGGAAGTCGAGGAAGTGCCGCTGGAGGAAGTCCAGCCGCTGACCCTCGAAGAGCTCGAAGCGATTCGCCAGGAGGCCTACAACGAAGGCTTCGCCACCGGCGAGCGCGAGGGTTTCCACAGCACGCAGCTCAAGGTGCGCCAGGAGGCCGAAGAGGCACTGACGGCCAAGCTGGCGAGCCTGGAGCTATTGATGGCGAACCTGCTCGAGCCCATCGCCGAGCAGGATACCCAGATCGAGAAGTCCCTCGTGCACCTGGTCGCCCATGTCGCCCGTCAGGTGATCGGTCGCGAGTTGGCCAGCGATTCCAGCCAGATCACTCATGTGTTGCGCGAGGCGCTGAAACTGCTGCCGATGGGCGCAGACAATATCCGCATCCACCTCAATCCGCAGGATTTCGAGCTGGCCAAGGCCCTGCGCGAACGCCACGAGGAAAGCTGGAAGCTGCTTGAAGACGAGTCGCTGCTGCCAGGCGGTTGCCGCATCGAGACGGCCCACAGCCGCATCGATGCCACCATGGAAACCCGCATGGAGAAGGCTGTGGCGCAGTTGTTCGAGCAGACCCACGACCAATCACTGCATCCTGCTGCGCCGGATCTGTCGGTCGACCTGGACAGCCCCGATGCGCCTTGAACGCACCAGTTTCGCCAAGCGCCTGGCCGGCTATGCCGAGGCGGTGAATCTGCCGGAGCAGCCGGTGGTCGAGGGCCGTCTGCTGCGCATGGTCGGTCTCACCCTCGAAGCCGAGGGCTTGCGCGGCGCAGTGGGCAGCCGCTGCATGGTGATCAACGACGACAGCTACCACCCGGTACAGGTAGAGGCCGAAGTGATGGGCTTTGCCGGCAGCAAGGTCTTTCTCATGCCGGTCGGCAGTATCGCCGGTATCGCCCCCAGGGCGCGGGTTGTGCCGCTGGACGACAGCGGCCGCCTGCCCATGGGCATGAGCATGCTTGGACGGGTGCTCGATGGCGCCGGCCGTGCCCTCGATGGCAAGGGCGGGATGAAGGCCGAGGACTGGGTGCCGCTGGATGGCCCGGTGATCAACCCCCTGAACCGTGATCCGATCAGTCAGCCGCTGGATGTGGGTATCCGCAGTATCAACGGCCTGCTGACTGTCGGTCGCGGCCAGCGCCTGGGTCTGTTCGCCGGTACGGGTGTCGGTAAGTCGGTGCTGCTGGGCATGATGACCCGCTTCACCAAGGCCGACATCATCGTGGTCGGCCTGATCGGTGAGCGGGGCCGCGAGGTGAAGGAGTTCATCGAGCACATCCTTGGCGAGGAAGGGCTCAAGCGCTCGGTGGTGGTCGCTTCGCCGGCCGACGATGCACCGCTGATGCGACTGCGCGCAGCCATGTATTGCACGCGCATCGCCGAGTATTTCCGCGACAAGGGCAAGAATGTCCTGTTGTTGATGGATTCGTTGACCCGTTTTGCCCAGGCGCAGCGGGAAATCGCCCTGGCCATCGGCGAGCCGCCCGCCACCCGTGGCTATCCGCCGTCGGTGTTCGCCAAGTTGCCCAAGTTGGTCGAGCGCGCGGGTAATGGTGAGGCGGGGGGTGGTTCGATCACTGCGTTCTATACCGTGCTTTCCGAGGGGGATGACCAGCAGGACCCGATCGCCGATTCGGCACGTGGGGTGCTGGACGGACACTTCGTGCTGTCCCGGCGCCTGGCCGAGGAGGGGCATTATCCGGCGATCGACATCGAGGCTTCGATCAGCCGGGTGATGCCGCAGGTGGTGGATGCCGACCATCTGCGCCAGGCGCAGAAGTTCAAGCAACTATGGTCGCGCCTGTCGCAGAGTCGCGACCTGATCAGCGTGGGTGCCTACGTGGCCGGTGGCGATCCGGAAACCGACCTGGCCATTGCCTTGCAGTCCAAGCTGGTGGCGTTCTTGCGCCAGGGGCTGGACGAAAGTGTCGGCATGGCCGAGAGCGGCGAGCAGCTGGGCGCGGTGTTCGCCCCGCCGGCGGGCGGCTGATAGGCCATGGCCCTGCCCAGTCGTGCCGCGCGCCTTTCGCCGGTGGTGGAGATGGCCGAGGAGGCCGAGCGCAAGGCTGTCCAGCGCATGGGCCACTTCCAGCAACTGGTGGCCCAGGCGCAGGCAAAGCTCGCCGAGCTTGAGCGTTTTCGCGAGGACTACCAGTTGCAGTGGATCAACCGCGGCAGCCAGGGCGTTGGCGGCAGTTGGTTGGTCAACTACCAGCGCTTTCTGGGCCAGTTGGAAACGGCCATGACCCAGCAGCGCCAGAGCCTGACCTGGCATCAGAACAACCTCAAGAATGCCCGCGACGCCTGGCAACAGGCCTACGCCCGGGTCGAGGGTCTGCGCAAGCTGGTGCAGCGTTACCTGGACGAAGCCCGCCGGGCCGAAGACAAGCGTGAGCAGAAGCTGCTCGACGAGCTGTCACAGCGCTTGCCCAGGCAGAATCATTTTCCAGGCTGACACCGCTCAAAGCCGCTGCGCTTGCGGCCCAGCCGGGCTGCTGCTAAACCTTCCTGAGTCGTAGCCATCATCGAAGGAATCGCACGCATGGCAGTCGAAACTGATTTTTCACCGGACGAAAAGCAGCTGACGATCAAGGTCAAGGGCCGTTTCGATTTCGGCAAGCATCAGGAATTTCGTGACGCCTACGAGCGCCAGCATCCGGCCCCGGACTCGGTCGTGGTGGATCTCAAGGATGCGACGTACCTGGACAGCTCCGCACTGGGCATGCTGCTGCTGTTGCGCGATCACGCCGGTGGTGACCACTCGGATATCAAAGTGATCAATACCAGTTCTGATGTGCGCAAGATCCTCGCCATTTCCAACTTCGAAAAATTGTTCGACGTCAGCTGAGGCCGTTCATGCCCGCCGAACAGGGATTGAGGGTGCTGATCGCCGAGGACGGTGCCGCGGACCGCTTGCTGCTCGCGCAGATCGTGCGGCGCCAGGGACACGAGGTGGTCACTGCCGAAAACGGCGAGCAGGCCGTTGCGCTGTTCGCCGAACAGAGGCCGGACCTGGTGCTGCTCGACGCCTTGATGCCGGTGATGGATGGATTCGAGGCGGCGCGACGGATCAAGGCCATGGCCGGTGAAGCGCTGATACCGATCATCTTCCTCACCTCGATGAACGAGGAGCAAGGGCTGGTGCGTTGCCTGGAAGCCGGCGGCGACGATTTCATGGCCAAGCCGTATAGCGCAGTGATTCTGGCTGCCAAGATCGGCGCCATGGATCGCCTGCGTCGGCTGCAGGCCACGGTACTGGAGCAGCGCGACGAACTGGCCCGGCATCACCATCACCTGCTCAACGAGCAGCGCGTAGCCAAAGCGGTGTTCGACAAGGTCGCCCATTCCGGTTGCTTGAGAAGCAGCAATATCCGCTACCTGCAGTCGCCCTACGCATTGTTCAACGGCGATCTGCTGCTGGCGGCGTTCGCGCCTTCGGGCGACATGCATGTGCTGCTGGGTGATTTCACCGGTCACGGCCTGCCGGCGGCCGTGGGGGCAATGCCCCTGGCCGAGGTGTTCTATGGCATGACCGCCAAGGGCTATGGTTTGGTCGAGACGCTGCGCGAGATGAACGCCAAGCTCAAGCGCATCCTGCCGGTGGACATGTTCTGTTGTGCGCTGTTGCTGAACCTGAGTTTCGAGCGTGGCACGGTCGAGGTGTGGAACGGTGGCATGCCCGATGGCTATCGTTTGTCGGCCGCCGGCGAGGTGCTGTCGGTGCTGCAATCCCGGCACTTGCCGCTGGGCATCCTGGCGCCCGAGCAGTTCGACGACCGCACCGACATACTGCCGCTGGCCGCGGGGGAGCGATTGTTCCTGCTGTCCGATGGCGTGGTCGATACCAGCGATGCGACGGATCGATTGTTTGGTGTGGAGCGCTTGCGTGAGGTGTTGGCGGCCAACCGCGACCCTGGGCGACTGTTCGATGAAGTGATGCAGGCGCTGGAGCGCTTTGGTGGTGTGCCGCGAGACGACATCAGCCTGTGTGATGTCCGCATGGCCGAACCTGGTGGCCTGGCACCTGTGGCGCCGGTGTATTCCGACAGCGGTCGCTCCAGTCCGCTGGATTGGTCGTTGTCGCTGGTGCTGCATGCCGACAGCCTGAAGCGCTTCAACCCGGTGCCTTATCTGTTGCAGTTCCTCCAGGAAATCCATGGTCTGCGTCCCAGCAGCGGGGTGTTGCACAGTGTGCTGGGTGAGCTGTATTCCAATGCGCTGGAGCACGGGGTGTTGGGCCTGGACTCACGGCTCAAGCAGGATGCCGAGGGATTTGCCGAGTACTACCGCGAACGCGGTCGGCGCCTGGCGGCGTTGTCCGAAGGGTTCGTGCAAATCGCGCTGAGGGTGGAACCCATGGCAACAGGTGGTCGTCTGACTGTTGAAATCAGCGACAGTGGCACGGGTTTTGATATCGAGAAAGTCTTGGCGCGCCCTGCGTCGGAAAAAGGTTTCAGTGGGCGTGGGCTACAGTTGGTACAGCGCTTGGGCGTCAAGGCTCAATGGCTCGACCAGGGGCGGCGGGCGCGGGTGGAGTTCGGTTGGTGAGCGGCCTCGGCGATTGAGGCATAATCAAGCTTGATCAAGGAGTGAGCAAGTGACACACGAGCATATCGATCAAAAGGTCCTGAGCGACCTGCAGGAGGTCATGGAAGATGGCTACCTGCAGTTGCTGGAAACCTTCCTGGAAGACTCCGAGCGCCGTCTCAGTCAGTTGCACGAGGCCAAGGACGCCAGCGAGTTGGGGATGGCCGCCCACAGCTTCAAGGGCAGCAGCAGCAACATGGGCGCAGTGGGCCTGGCCAGTCTGTGCCAGCAGCTCGAGGAGCGTGTGCGGCAACAGCCTTTGTATGGCATCGAGGACCTGATCAATCGGATCGACCAGGAGTTCGTCGAGGTCCAGCGCTTCTACCGTAGCGAGCGCGAGCGGGTTTCTGCAGGCTGACGGCAAAACTGGCGCGAGTTTTGCCTGTCTTCACCCAGATTCTATTTCGGTTCACTGGCGTGGAGAGTTTCAATGCCTGTCGCATCCAATCCCTTGTTGCAAGCCGGCCTCGCCAACGCGACCTCGCGGGCGACCAGTCCTGCGGCGGACAAAACCCCGCAAGCACCGGGCAATCAGGGCAGCGGCTTCGACCAGCTGATGGCCCGACAGCAGAGCGACAAGATGCCGGTGCGCAACGACAAGGCCTCTGTGCCGGCGCCCAGGGACAAGCCTGACTTCAATGCCGGCGGCAAGGGCGGCAACGACCGATCTTCGCCGGTTGCCGGTAATGGCAAGAACTTGCCAGCCAACAGCAACAAGGCCGCATCGGCCGCTGACAGGAACAACCAGGGTAGCGACAGCACTCAACAGGCGGGTGACAGTACCCAGCAGGCCTCCAGCGACGGCAATCAGGCAAGCGACTCGAGCTCCCTGGACGCCAGCCTGGTGGCGGGGCAGGTGACCGACGCCCAGGCGGGTGCGCAATTGCTCCAGGCCCAGGCCGAAGCCGTCGCTCCGGTGCTGCAGGCCGCGATCCAGCAGCCTGCTGCGCAACCGGTCCCTGAAGAGCTGGCGCCGCCAGTCGCCGAGCAGGCCGACAGCGACTTCGATCCCGAGGCCGACGCCCTGGCGAACATGCCGACCTTGCGCCTGGCGCTCGAGCAGAGCGCCCAGGCCAAAGGCACCACCTCGACGCACGCCTCTGGCCAGGGGGACAAGACCCAGGCCCAGGACGACAGTGCCCAGGCCAACGTCAATACCTTGGCGAACCTGGCGGTCAAGCCTGAGGGCGAATCCGAGCGTGGACAGTCACAGCCTGGCGAAAAAGGCTTCTCCGAGCTGTTGTCCAATGGTCTGAAGGACGTCAAGCATGCCGACAGCGACACCCGCGTGGACGACTTCGCCAATCGCCTGGCCAACCTGACCCAGGCCGTCACCGCCAAGACTGCCCATGCCGTACCGCCGACCAATCCGCTGCACCAGCCCCTGGCGATGAATCAGGGGGCCTGGACCGAAGGGTTGGTCAATCGCGTCATGTACCTGTCGAGCCAGAACCTCAAGTCGGCCGACATCCAGCTCGAGCCTGCAGAGCTGGGGCGACTGGACATTCGCGTCAATGTCGCGTCGGACCAGGCCACCCAGGTGACTTTCATCAGTGGTCACGCCGGCGTGCGCGATGCGCTCGACAGCCAGCTGTACCGTCTGCGCGAACTGTTCGCCCAGCAGGGGCTGGCCCAGCCTGACGTCAACGTCGCCGACCAGTCGCGTCAGCAACAGCAGCAGGCCCAGCAGGGTGGATCGAATCTGTCTGGTGTGGCTGCGCGTCGGGCCGGGGAGGCGGGCGAGGACGGTGAGCTGGCCGATGCTTCACGGCCGGTGGAGCAGCAGGTGGTGATCGGCGACAGTGCGGTCGATTACTACGCCTGATCATTCGGGGCTGCGTCTGACACCGGTGCGGACCGTTGTAAGCAACTGTCTTGCTCAAATCTAGAAGCCAGCCCAAATCCCTGTGGGAGCGGGCTTGCCCGCGAAAAATACACCGCGCTGCCTGGCACGGGCTACGCCCGTGTTCGCGGGCAAGCCCGCTCCTCCCAGGACTGTCCCGTCAGCCACACCGTTATAGCGCTCGCAACCTCCTCAAGCCCGCTCGGCCAAATCTGGCATAACACTTGCTCAGCCACGTCATCCTTTCTTGAAACCCCGATGGACGACGGATTATTGGCATGGCGAAGAGCGACGCAGTCAAAGACCCCGCCACTAAAGGCAAACTGAAGCTGATCCTGCTGCTGGTGCTGGCCTTGCTGCTGGCCGTGGGCCTGTCGGTGGGCGCCACCTGGTTCATCATGCACAAGAGCGAGCCTGCACCTGCGGCCGACCCTGCCGTGGCCAGCGTCAAGCAAGCGGCGATCTACGAGCCCCTGGCGCCGGCCTTCGTGGTCAATTTCAACCAGAACGGCCGCCAGCGCTACATGCAGGTGAGCATTACCCTGCAGGGCCGCAACCAGGCTGACCTCGATGCGCTGAAAGTGCACATGCCGGTGATTCGCAACAATCTGGTGATGATGTTCTCCGGGCAAGGCTTCGACAGCCTGGCCAGCAGTGCCGTGGGCCAGGAAATGCTGCGCCAGAAGGCCACTGCGGTGGTCCAGGAAGTGGCGCAGAAGGAAGTCGGCAAGCCGGTCATCGACCAGTTGCTGTTCACCAATTTCGTATTGCAGTAGGAGCACACTCGATGGCCGTGCAGGACCTGCTGTCCCAGGATGAGATCGATGCCCTGCTGCATGGGGTCGACGATGGGCTGGTACAGACCGAGAGCGCTGCCGAACCCGGTGGCGTCAAGAGCTACGACCTGACCAGCCAGGACCGGATCGTCCGCGGTCGCATGCCGACCCTGGAGATGATCAACGAGCGCTTCGCCCGTTACACCCGCATCAGCATGTTCAACCTGCTGCGTCGCTCTGCCGACGTGGCGGTGGGCGGCGTGCAGGTGATGAAGTTCGGCGAGTACGTGCATTCGCTGTACGTGCCGACCAGCCTCAACCTGGTCAAGATCAAGCCGCTGCGCGGCACCTCGCTGTTCATCCTCGACGCCAAGCTGGTGTTCAAGCTGGTGGACAACTTCTTCGGTGGCGACGGTCGCCACGCCAAGATCGAAGGGCGTGAGTTCACCCCGACCGAGCTGCGTGTGGTGCGTATGGTCCTGGACCAGTGCTTCGTCGACCTCAAGGAAGCCTGGCAGGCGATCATGCCGGTGAACTTCGAATACATGAACTCCGAGGTCAACCCGGCCATGGCCAACATCGTCGGGCCCAGCGAGGCGGTGGTGGTCTCGACCTTCCACATCGAGCTCGATGGCGGCGGCGGCGACCTGCACGTGACCATGCCGTATTCGATGATCGAACCGGTGCGCGAAATGCTCGATGCCGGTTTCCAGTCCGACCTGGACGACCAGGACGAGCGTTGGGTCAAGGCCCTGCGCGAGGACGTGCTGGACGTCAATGTTCCGCTCTCGGCCACCGTTGCCCGTCGTCAGCTCAAGCTACGCGACATCCTGCACATGCAGCCGGGCGATGTGATTCCGGTAGAGCTGCCCGAACACCTGGTACTGCGCGCCAACGGCGTGCCGTCGTTCAAGGCGCGCCTGGGCTCGCACAAGGGCACCCTGTCGCTGCAGATCATCGACCCGATCGAGCGCCGCTGACGGCGAGCCGGTCGCACTACGAATTGAAAGCCTGTCGAGGACTTTATGGCTAACGAAAACGAGATCACCTCCCCAGAGGAACAGGCCCTGGCCGATGAGTGGGCGGCAGCCCTGGAAGAAACCGGTGATGCCGGCCAGGCGGACATCGATGCGCTGCTGGCAGCTGACAATGGTCGCTCCTCTGGCGCAGGTCGCCTGCCGATGGAAGAGTTCGCCAGCTCCCCGCGGCCGAGCGAGAACGTCGGCCTGGAAGGGCCGAACCTGGACGTGATCCTGGACATTCCAGTGAGCATCTCCATGGAGGTGGGCGCCACGGAAATCAGCATTCGCAACCTGCTGCAACTGAACCAGGGGTCGGTCATCGAGCTTGATCGCCTGGCAGGCGAACCGCTGGATGTACTGGTCAATGGCACGCTGATCGCCCATGGCGAAGTGGTGGTGGTCAACGAGAAGTTCGGCATTCGCCTGACCGACGTGATCAGCCCCAGCGAACGCATCAAGAAGCTGCGCTGAGTGAAGGGCCTGATACGCGGCGTCGCCGCCCTGGGCACATTGCTCGCCAGCGAGGTGGTGATCGGCGCGGCTGATCCCGCGTCGGTGTCGGCCAGCACGTCCGCGCCCGGCGGCATGGGTGGACAACTGGCGCAGATGGTCTTCGGTCTGCTCGTGGTGGTGGGCGCCATCTTCCTGCTCGCCTGGTTGTTGCGCCGCCTGCAGGTGGCACAGCCGCGCGGCGGGCAGGTGATCGAGATCGTCGGCAGCCGAGCCCTCGGCCCGCGCGATCGCCTGCTGCTGGTGCAGGTGGGCAAGGAACAGATCCTGATCGGCCACAGCCCTGGCAGCATCGAAGCGTTGCACGTCATGGCCGAGCCCGTGGAGGTGCCTGTCGGCGCGCGTCAGGCGGCACCGGAATTCGCCCAGCGGCTGCTCGAGCTGATGGGCAAGGACCAGAAGGACAAGAAGTGATGAGCGGCGCGCTGCGCTTACTGTTGACCCTGGCGCTGCTGCTGGCCGCGCCCGTGGCCCTGGCCGCCGATCCGTTGTCGATCCCGGCCATCACCTTGTCCAATGGGCCTGACGGCCAGCAGGAATATTCGGTCAGCCTGCAGATCCTGCTGATCATGACGGCGCTGAGCTTCATTCCGGCGTTCGTCATCCTGATGACCAGCTTCACCCGCATCATCATCGTCTTCTCCATCCTGCGCCAGGCCCTGGGCCTGCAGCAGACACCGTCGAACCAGTTGCTCACCGGCATGGCCCTGTTCCTGACCATGTTCATCATGGCGCCGGTGTTCGATCGGGTGAATCGTGACGCGTTGCAGCCCTACCTGAACGAACAGATGACCGCGCAACAGGCCATCGACAAAGCCCAGGGGCCGCTGAAGGACTTCATGCTGGCGCAGACCCGGCAAAGCGATCTGGACCTGTTCATGCGCCTGTCCAAGCGCACCGACATCGCCGGCCCCGACCAGGTGCCGCTGACCATCCTGGTGCCGGCATTCGTCACCTCCGAGCTCAAGACCGCGTTCCAGATCGGCTTCATGATCTTCATCCCGTTCCTGATCATCGACATGGTGGTCGCCAGCGTGCTGATGGCGATGGGTATGATGATGCTGTCGCCGCTGATCATCTCGCTGCCGTTCAAGATCATGCTGTTCGTCCTGGTCGATGGCTGGGCGCTGATCATGGGTACGCTGGCCGGCAGTTTCGGCGGCGTCTGAGGCCGCTCAAGGAGAGTTTTCGATGACCCCTGAAGTTGCCGTCGACCTGTTCCGCGATGCGCTCTGGCTGACGGCCCTGATGGTGGCGGTGCTGGTGGTGCCGAGCCTGCTGGTCGGCCTGCTGGTGGCGATCTTCCAGGCGGCCACGCAGATCAACGAACAGACCCTGAGTTTCCTGCCGCGCCTGCTGGTGATGCTGATCACCCTGATCGTGGTCGGTCCGTGGCTGGTGCAGAAGTTCATGGAATACATGACCGGCCTGTACAGCGGCATTCCGCAGTTGATCGGATGATGAGCCCATGCTCGAGCTGAGCGCCGCGCAGATCGGCACCTGGGTCGCCACCTTCATCCTGCCGCTGTTTCGCGTGGCAGCGGTGCTGATGACCATGCCGGTGTTCGGGACGCGCATGCTGCCGGCGCGCATACGCCTGTATGTAGCGGTCGCGATCACCGTGGTGATCGTGCCCGGCCTGCCACCGCTGCCCGAGTTCGAGCCCTTGAGCGTGCGTGGCGTGCTGCTGTGCGCCGAACAGATCATCGTCGGCGCGCTGTTCGGGTTTTCCTTGCAGATGCTGTTCCAGGCGTTCGTCGTCGCCGGGCAGATCGTGGCGATTCAGTTGGGCATGGCGATGGCCTCGATGATCGACCCGGCCAACGGCGTCAACGTAGCGGTGGTCGGGCAGTTCCTGACCATGCTGGTGAGTGTGCTGTTCCTGCTGATGAACGGCCACCTGGTGGTGATCGAGGTACTGACCGAAAGCTTCACCACGCTGCCGGTGGGCAATGCCCTGGTGGTCGCGCATTTCTGGGAGATCGCCGGACGCCTGGGCTGGGTGCTGGGAGCGGGGCTGGTGCTGATCCTGCCAGTCATCGCAGCCCTGTTGGTGATCAACATCGCCTTTGGTGTGATGACCCGAGCCGCGCCACAGCTGAACATCTTCTCCATTGGTTTCCCGCTGACCCTGGTGCTGGGGCTGGCCATCTTCTGGGTCGGGCTTGCCGACATCCTCTCGCACTACCAGCAACTGGCCAGCGAGGCCTTGCAGTGGCTGCGTGAGCTGGCACGGGCGCCCTGAGCATGGCAGAGAGCGAGAGCGGTCAGGACAAGACAGAGGAACCTACCGAGAAGCGCAAGCGCGACGCACGGGAAAAGGGTGACATCGCCCGTTCCAAAGAGCTCAACACCTTCGCGGTGACCCTGGGGGGCGCCGGCGCCTTGCTGGCCTTCGGTGGCCACCTTGCCGAAACCCTGATGACGCTGATGCGCGTGAACTTCAGCCTGTCGCGCGAAGTGATAGTCGACGAGCGGGCCATGGGCGCCTTCCTGATGGCCTCGGGCAAGATGGCCATCTGGGCCACCCAGCCGGTGCTGGTGCTGCTGTTCGTCGTATCGTTCGTGGCCCCTATCGCCCTGGGCGGCTTTCTGTTTTCCGGCTCCTTGCTGCAGCCCAAGTTCAGCCGGATGAACCCGCTGTCCGGGATCAAGCGCATGTTCTCGCTGAACTCGCTGACCGAACTGCTCAAGGCGGTGGCCAAGTTCTTCCTGGTGCTGGTGGTGGCGCTGGTGGTGCTGGCCAACGACCGCGAGGCGCTGATGGCGATTGCCAAGGAGCCGCTCGAGCAGGCGATCATCCACAGCGTGCAGGTGGTGGGCTGGAGCGCCTTGTGGATGGCGGCGGGTCTGCTGCTGATCGCCATCGTCGATGTGCCGTTCCAGCTCTGGCAGACGCACAAGAAGCTGAAGATGACCAAGCAGGAAGTGCGCGACGAATACAAGGATACCGAGGGCAAGCCGGAGGTGAAGCAGCGCATTCGCCAACTGCAGCGCGAGGCGTCGCAGCGCAGGATGATGGCGGCGGTGCCCGAGGCCGATGTGATCATCACCAACCCGACGCACTATGCCGTGGCGCTCAAGTACGACCCGGAGAAGGGCGGTGCGGCGCCGCTGCTGCTGGCCAAGGGCACCGACTTCCTGGCCTTGAAGATCCGCGAGATCGGCCAGGAGCACAAGGTACAGATCCTCGAATCGCCGGCGCTGGCACGGGCGATCTACTACTCCACGGAGCTTGAGCACGAGATTCCGGCCGGTCTGTACCTGGCAGTGGCGCAGGTGCTGGCGT
This sequence comes from Pseudomonas sp. NY15374, assembly GCF_048068255.1. Taxonomy (NCBI): domain Bacteria; kingdom Pseudomonadati; phylum Pseudomonadota; class Gammaproteobacteria; order Pseudomonadales; family Pseudomonadaceae; genus Pseudomonas; species Pseudomonas sp. NY15374. The sequence continues at coordinate 245,009 of NZ_JBLUPZ010000002.1, read as the reverse complement.
ACGTGTTCCAGATTCGCCAGTACCGCTCGGGCAAGGGCAAGCCGCCCGAGCCGCTGAAGAAGGATCTGCCGATCCCGCCGGACCTGCAGCGCGACAGTTGATTCTGTAGGCGCGGGCTTGCCCGCGAAAAGAACACCGCCGTGGATCGCGAAAACACCGCAACAGAGCGCCTGGCCCCATACCCCGGCAAAGTTGGAAAGCTTCTTGCAAAGCCACGCCCAAGCGCCGTCCAGGCGTCAAAGTTTTGCTTGAAGAGGATACCCGGTGGATCGCGCACAGTTAATCAGCAACGCCCGTAACAACCTGGCCGGTCTCGGTCGGGGGAACCTGGGTGTGCCGCTGTTGCTGCTGGTGATGCTGGCAATGATGATGTTGCCCATCCCGCCGTTCCTGCTCGATGTGTTCTTCACCTTCAACATCGCGCTGTCGATCGTGGTCCTGCTGGTCTGCGTCTACGCCCTGCGCCCGCTGGACTTCGCCGCGTTCCCGACCATCCTGCTGGTGGCGACGCTGCTGCGCCTGGCGCTCAACGTCGCCTCGACCCGCGTGGTCATGCTCCACGGCCAGGAGGGCCACGGAGCGGCGGGCAAGGTGATCCAGGCCTTCGGTGAGGTGGTGATCGGCGGCAACTACGTGGTCGGTGCGGTGGTCTTCGCCATCCTGATGATCATCAACTTTGTCGTGGTGACCAAGGGTGCCGGGCGTATTTCCGAGGTGAGCGCGCGCTTCACCCTCGACGCCATGCCCGGCAAGCAGATGGCCATCGACGCCGACCTCAACGCCGGCCTGATCGACCAGGCCCAGGCCAAGGCGCGTCGTGCCGAGGTCGCCCAGGAGGCCGAGTTCTATGGTTCGATGGACGGTGCCAGCAAGTTCGTGCGTGGTGACGCCATCGCCGGCCTGCTCATCCTGTTCATCAACCTCATCGGCGGCATGCTCATCGGCATGCTGCAGCATGGCATGACCTTCAGCGACGCCGGCAAGGTGTACGCTTTGTTGACCATCGGTGACGGTTTGGTGGCGCAGTTGCCCTCGCTGCTGCTGTCCACTGCGGCCGCGATCATGGTCACCCGCGCCTCGGGCTCCGAGGACATGGGCAAGCTGATCAACCGGCAGATGTTCGATTCGCCCAAGGCGCTAGCCGTTTCCGGCGCGCTGATGGTGGTGATGGGGCTGGTGCCGGGTATGCCACACATCGCCTTCCTCAGCCTCGGCGTGCTGGCCGGCGGCGGCGCCTACATGGTGTGGAAGAAGCAGCAGAAGGCCAAGCTCCTGGCTGTGCAGGAAGCGCAGCGCCAACAGGATCTGCTGCCATCGCCGCAGCGCGCCATGGAAACCAAGGAGCTGGGCTGGGACGACGTCACGCCGATCGACATGATCGGCCTGGAAGTCGGCTATCGCCTGATTCCGCTGGTCGACCGCAACCAGGGCGGCCAGTTGCTGGCGCGGATCAAGGGCGTGCGCAAGAAACTCTCGCAAGACCTGGGCTTTCTCATGCCCACCGTGCACATTCGCGACAACCTCGACCTGCAGCCCAGTGCCTATCGCCTGACGCTGATGGGGGTGATCCTGGCCGAGGCCGAGATCTACCCCGACCGCGAGCTGGCGATCAACCCTGGACAGGTGTTCGGCACTCTCAATGGTATCGCCGCGCGCGACCCGGCCTTTGGCCTGGAGGCGGTGTGGATCGATGTGGCCCAGCGCGCCCAGGCGCAGTCCTTGGGTTACACGGTGGTCGATGCCAGCACCGTGGTCGCTACTCACCTCAACCAGATCCTGCAGAAGCACTGCCACGAGCTGATCGGCCATGAAGAGGTCCAGCAGTTGCTGCAGGTGCTGTCCAAGGCATCGCCGAAACTTGCCGAGGAATTGGTGCCAGGTGTCATTTCCTTGTCGGGGTTGCTCAAGGTCCTGCAGGCCCTGCTTGCCGAGCAGGTGCCCGTGCGTGACATCCGCAGCATTGCCGAGGCCATCGCCAACAATGCCGCCAAGAGTCAAGATACCGCCGCGTTGGTGGCGTCGGTGCGGGTCGGCTTGTCACGCGCCATCGTGCAAAGCATTGTCGGCGTTGAGTCCGAGCTGCCTGTGATCACCCTTGAGCCAAGGTTGGAACAGATCTTGCTCAATAGTCTGCAAAGGGCCGGGCAGGGTCAGGAAGACGGTGTTCTTCTTGAACCGAGCATGGCCGAGAAGCTGCAGCGTTCGCTGATCGAGGCGGCGCAGCGCCAGGAGATGCAAGGCCAGCCGGCCATCCTCCTGGTCGCCGGCCCGATCCGTGCCATGCTGTCGAGATTCGGTCGTCTGGCCGTGCCCAACCTGCATGTGCTGGCGTACCAGGAAATACCGGACAACAAGCAAGTCACCATCGTTGCCACCGTGGGCCCTAACGGCTGAGGTAGTGGGTTATGCAAGTTAAGCGTTTTTTCGCCGCCGATATGCGTCAGGCCATGAAGCTGGTCCGTGATGAGCTTGGCGCCGATGCCGCAATCATCGGCAACCGGCGTATCGCCGGCGGTGTCGAACTGACGGCCGCGCTGGACTACAAGCTGTCCGCCCTGGCCCCACGCGTGCCGAATGTCGAGCTCGAGGACGAGCTGCGCAAGACCCATTCGCGCATCGCCACCGCCCAGGCCGAGCTGGATGGGCGTGGTGACGCCGAACTCGGCAACCGGCAATTGTTTGCCGGCCTGTCGCTGACCGCGTCCGAGCCGCTGGTCGAGCCGCATGTGGATGTTCCGGCGCCTGCGCCGGCCCCTGCGGCCCCGACGGTCGACAAGCGCGTCTTCGACGCCATGCGTTCGGAGCTTTCGGGCTTGCGCGAGCTGCTCGAAGTGCAGCTTGGCTCGCTTGCCTGGGGCCAATTGCAGGGCAACAAGCCGCAGCAGGCCAACCTCTGGCGTCGCTTGCAGCGCCTGGGGCTGTCTGGCCCGATCGCTCGTGATCTGCTTGAGCGGGCCGGTGAGATCGAAGACCCGCGTCAGGCTTGGCGCATGGTCCTGGCACACCTGGCGCGCCTGATCGAGGTGCCTGAGGTAGAGCCGATCGAGGAGGGCGGGGTCATCGCCATGGTCGGCCCGGCCGGCATGGGCAAGACCACCACCCTGGCCAAGCTCGCCGCGCGCTATGTGCTCAAGTACGGCTCGCAGCACCTGGCGCTGGTGAGCATGGACAGCTACCGCATCGGTGCCCAGGAGCAGCTCAAGACCCTCGGGCGCATTCTCAATGTGCCGGTGACCTATGTCGATCCGGGCCAGTCGCTGGCCCAGGCCCTGGAACCACTGCTGCGCAAGCGCGTGGTGCTGATCGACACCGCCGGCCTTCAGGCCAGCGATCCGGCGCTGCGCATGCAGCTCGAATCGCTCGCCAGCCGCGGCATCGCCGCCAAGAACTACCTGGTACTGGCCACCACCAGCCAGAAACAGGTGCTGACCGCCGCCTATCACAGCTACAAGCGCTGTGGCCTGGCCGGTTGCATCCTGACCAAGCTCGATGAAACGGGCAGCCTCGGCGAAGTGCTGAGCCTGGCCATCAGTCACGAACTGCCCGTGGCCTATCTCACCGATGGTCCGCGCATTCCTGACGACCTGCAGTTGCCGCGCAAGCATCAGTTGGTGAGCCGCGCGGTCAGCGTGCAGTTGCAGGAAGAGCCCAGCGAAGAGGCCATGGCCGACATGTTCGCTGATCTCTACCACAATCCCGATAAGCGCGCGGGTTGAAGATGAACGGCGCAGGGGGTCGACAGCGGCCCTTCAAGTGGGCAGGTCCCACGCGAGACAAGGTAAAGAACAGACATGGGTAGCATGCATCCCGTACAGGTGATCGCCGTCACCGGTGGCAAAGGTGGCGTCGGCAAGACCAACGTTTCAGTGAACCTGTCCCTGGCGCTGGCTGAACTCGGCCGCCGGGTCATGCTGCTGGACGCCGACCTGGGTCTGGCCAACGTCGACGTGCTGCTGGGGTTGACCCCCAAACGTACCCTGGCCGACGTCATCGAAGGACGCTGCGAGCTGCGCGACGTGCTGTTGCAGGGGCCGGGCGGCGTGCGCATCGTGCCGGCGGCCTCGGGTACCCAGAGCATGGTGCACCTGGCGCCAGCCCAGCATGCCGGGCTGATCCAGGCGTTCAGCGAGATCGGCGACAACCTCGATGTATTGGTGATCGACACCGCTGCAGGTATCGGTGACTCGGTGGTCAGTTTCGTTCGCGCGGCGCAGGAAGTGTTGCTGGTGGTGTGCGACGAGCCCACCTCGATCACCGACGCCTACGCCCTGATCAAGCTGCTCAACCGCGATTACGGCATGAATCGTTTCCGCGTCCTGGCCAACATGGCGCAGAGCCCTCAGGAAGGGCGCAACCTGTTCGCCAAGCTGACCAAGGTTACCGACCGCTTCCTCGACGTGGCTTTGCAGTACGTGGGCGCCGTGCCGTACGACGAATGCGTGCGCAAGGCGGTGCAGAAGCAGCGCGCAGTGTACGAGGCCTTCCCGCGCTCCAAATGCGCCCTGGCGTTCAAGGCCATTGCGCAGAAGGTCGACAGCTGGCCGCTGCCGGCCAACCCGCGCGGGCACCTGGAGTTCTTCGTCGAGCGCCTGGTACAGCCCACCAGTGCGGGGCCGGTGCTATGAGTGCGAGCGGATTCAAGATGTACAGCAAGGCGTCCAAGGACGCTCAGTACGAGCTGGTCGAGCGCTATGCCCCGCTGGTCAAGCGGATTGCCTATCACCTGTTGGCACGCCTGCCGGCCAACGTGCAGGTCGAGGACCTGATCCAGGCCGGCATGATCGGCCTGCTGGAAGTGGCCAACAAGTACGACGCCAGCAAGGGTGCGAGCTTCGAGACCTATGCCGGCATCCGTATCCGTGGCGCCATGCTCGACGAGGTGCGCAAGGGCGACTGGGCGCCGCGTTCGGTGCACCGCAACACGCGCATGGTCAGTGACGCGATTCGCGCCGTCGAAGCAAGAACCGGTCGTGACGCTAAAGATCACGAGGTTGCTGCCGAACTCCAATTGGGTCTCGACGATTATTACGGGATTCTGAACGATACCTTGGGCAGCCGCCTGTTCAGTTTCGACGACCTGCTGCAGGACGGCGAACACGAAGGGCTGCACGAGGACGGTGTCAGCGGCCAGGTCGAGCCGTCGCGTGACCTGGAAGACGAACGCTTCCAGGCTGCACTGACCGATGCGATCGCCAACCTGCCGGAGCGCGAGCGCCTGGTCCTGGCGCTGTACTACGACGAAGAGTTGAACCTCAAGGAAATCGGGGAAGTGCTGGGGGTCAGCGAATCGCGTGTCAGCCAGTTGCACAGCCAGTGCGCGGCGCGTCTGCGCAGTCGGTTGGGTGAATGGCGAGCGCGGTGAACCCGGGTTCGATGCAGTCGTTTTACGTGGTGCCGAATTGATTGAGCGCGCGCTTGTGAGACGAGCGCGTTTAAGACTGCTTGGAGGTCTAATTGAACAAAGATATGAAAATCCTCATCGTTGACGACTTCTCGACGATGCGGCGGATCATCAAGAACCTGTTGCGTGATCTGGGCTTCACCAACACCGACGAAGCCGACGATGGCACCACGGCTCTGCCGATGCTCGAAAGCGGTCACTACGACTTCCTGGTGACCGACTGGAACATGCCTGGCATGTCCGGCATCGACCTGCTGCGCAAGGTGCGCGCCCACGACCGTCTCAAGGGCATGCCGGTGCTGATGGTGACCGCCGAGGCCAAGCGCGACCAGATCATCGAGGCGGCCCAGGCCGGGGTCAACGGCTATGTGGTCAAGCCTTTCACCGCGCAGGTACTCAAAGAAAAGATCGAAAAGATCTTCGAACGCGTCAACGGCTGAGCCATGTCTGGGGGCGCTATGGAATCAAGAAACGATTCTCTGGGGGAGTTCGAGTCGACCCTGAAGAAGCACGCCGAGCAGCTGGTGCAAAGCCTGGAACGCGGCCAGTTCGGCGAGGCGGTGCAGCTGATTCACCAGCTCAACCAGACCCGTGACCGCGGCCTTTATCAGGAAGTGGGCAAGCTCACTCGCGAGCTGCACAGCGCTATCGTCAGTTTCCAGATCGATCCGCGCATGCCGCAGGCCGAGGAAGTGTCGCAGATCACCGACGCCACCGAACGGCTGTCCTACGTGGTCCGGCTGACCGAGAACGCGGCCAATCGCACCATGGACCTGGTCGAGCAAAGCACGCCTGTGCTCAACGATCTGGCATCCGAAGCCCAGAACCTGTCTGCCGACTGGCAGCGCTTCATGCGCCGCGAGGTGGCAGCGCCTGAATTTCGTGAGTTGGTCAAGCGCGTCGACAGTTTCCTGACGCACAGCGCCGAAGGTAACCGCAAGGTGGCCGGCCATCTCAACGATATTCTCCTGGCTCAGGACTATCAGGACCTGACCGGGCAGGTGATCAAGCGGGTGACCGCGCTGGTCACCGAAGTCGAAAGCAATCTGCTCAAGCTCGTGTTGATGGCAAGTCAAGTCGACCGCTTTGCCGGCATCGAACATGACCACGATCAATTGCGCGCTGAAAAAGATGAAGAAAAACATCCAACTCGGGGTGAAGGTCCGCAGATTCATGCCGATAAGCGTGAAGACGTCGTGTCCGGTCAGGACGATGTCGACGATCTGCTGTCCAGCCTGGGTTTTTAGGGAGCACGTTTAATGAGCTTCGGCGCCGATGAAGAAATCCTTCAGGATTTCCTGGTAGAAGCCGGCGAAATCCTCGAGCAACTGTCCGAGCAACTGGTCGAGCTGGAAAGCCGACCTGATGATGCGGACCTGCTCAATGCGATCTTTCGCGGTTTTCACACTGTAAAAGGGGGCGCCGGCTTCCTTCAGCTCAATGAGCTGGTGGAGTGCTGCCACATTGCCGAGAACGTCTTCGACATCCTGCGCAAGGGAGAGCGCCGGGTCGATGCCGAACTGATGGATGTGGTGCTCGAAGCGCTCGACACGGTCAACAGCATGTTTGGCCAGGTTCGCGAGCGCAGCGACATCACCCCGGCTACGCCAGAGCTGCTCGCCGCGCTGTCGCGCCTGGCCGAACCGGCCAGCGCCGATGCCGTGGCACCGGTTGCCGTGGCGGCGGTCGTCGAGGCCCCGGCTGCCGAGGCGGACATCACCGATACCGAGTTCGAGCAACTGCTTGACTCCCTCGACGCGGTCAAGGCCCAGGCCGAGGCGGCCGAGCAGTCGCAGGGCGAAGCCGTTTCCGGCAGTGCCGACGAGATCACCGACGCCGAGTTCGAGTCGCTGCTCGACCAACTGCATGGCAAGGGTCAGTTCTCGCCGGAAGTCGCGGCGAGCGAGCCGGAGGCTGCAGTCGCGACGCCGGCCGGTGACGAGATCACCGACGAAGAGTTCGAGGCGCTGCTCGATCAGTTGCATGGCAAGGGCGCTTTTGCCGCCGATGCACTGCCGAGCGTCGAAGCCACCGCCACTGCGCCAGCGGCCGAACCTGTCGGCGATCACATCACCGACAACGAGTTCGAGGCCCTGCTGGACCAACTGCATGGCAAGGGCAAGTTCAGTGGCGATGCCGTCGCGGCTGAAGCGCCTGCCGTTGCCGTGGCTGCCGCGCCTGCTGCCAAGGTCGAAAGCAAGCCTGTCGCCAAGCCGGCGCCTGCCCCCGCCGCGGCTGCCAAGCCGGCCGCTGCTCCGGCACCGGCACGCGCTGCAGCGCCGGCTGCCGACAAGCACGGCGCCAGCGAGGCGGAAACCACGGTGCGGGTCGATACTGCGCGCCTGGATGAAATCATGAACATGGTTGGCGAACTGGTGCTGGTGCGTAACCGCCTGGTGCGCCTGGGCCTGAACAGCGGCGACGAGGCCATGTCCAAGGCCGTGTCCAACCTCGACGTGGTCACTGCCGACCTGCAGACCGCGGTCATGAAGACTCGCATGCAGCCGATCAAGAAGGTCTTCGGCCGCTTCCCGCGCCTGGTACGCGACTTGGCCCGCCAGCTCAAGAAAGAGATCAACCTGGAGCTGGTCGGCGAAGAGACCGACCTGGACAAGAACCTGGTCGAGGCCCTGGCCGACCCGCTGGTGCACTTGGTGCGCAACGCGGTCGATCATGGCGTCGAGACCCCCGAGGAACGCGAGGCCTCCGGCAAGGCGCGTACCGGTCGGGTGGTGCTGTCGGCCGAGCAGGAGGGTGACCATATCCTGCTGTCGATCTCCGACGACGGCAAAGGCATGGACCCGAACGTCCTGCGCGCCAAGGCGGTCGAGAAGGGCCTGATGGACAAGGATGCAGCCGACCGCCTGAGCGAGTCGGATTGCTACAACCTGATCTTCGCCCCGGGCTTCTCGACCAAGACCGAGATCTCCGACGTGTCCGGCCGCGGTGTGGGCATGGATGTGGTGAAGACCAAGATTTCCCAGCTCAATGGCTCGATCAACATCTTCTCGGCCAAGGGCCAGGGCTCGAAGATCGTCATCAAGGTGCCGCTGACGCTGGCAATCATGCCGACGCTGATGGTGATGCTGGCCAACCAGGCGTTCGCCTTCCCGCTGGTCAACGTCAACGAGATCTTCCATCTCGACCTGTCGCGCACCAACGTGGTCGATGGCCAGGAAGTGGTGATCGTGCGCGACAAGGCGCTGCCGCTGTTCTACCTCAAGCGCTGGCTGGTCCAGGACCAGCAGCACGAGGAGCAGCTCGAAGGGCATGTGGTGATCCTGTCGGTCGGTACTCAGCGCATCGGCTTCGTGGTCGACCAGTTGGTGGGCCAGGAAGAGGTGGTGATCAAGCCGCTGGGCAAGATGCTGCAGGGCACCCCGGGCATGTCCGGCGCCACCATCACCGGTGACGGTCGTATCGCGCTGATCCTCGACGTCCCGAGCATGCTCAAGCGTTATGCCGCCCGGCGTATTTGATTTCGGCGGCGCGACCTGGCGGTTGCGCCGCCTAACGGAGTGTTTATGGCAGTCAAGGTCCTGGTGGTGGATGATTCCGGTTTCTTCCGCCGCCGTGTCTCGGAAATCCTCTCGGCGGACCCGACCATCCAGGTGGTCGGCACCGCGACCAACGGCAAGGAAGCGATCGATCAGGCGCTGGCGCTCAAGCCTGACGTGATCACCATGGACTACGAGATGCCGATGATGGACGGCATTACCGCCGTGCGGCACATCATGCAGCGCTGCCCGACACCGGTCCTGATGTTCTCTTCGCTCACCCACGAAGGTGCGCGTGTCACCCTCGATGCGCTGGACGCAGGGGCGGTGGACTACCTGCCGAAGAACTTCGAGGATATTTCGCGCAACCCCGAGAAGGTCAAGCAGATGCTGTGCGAGAAGGTCCATACCATCTCGCGCAGCAATCGCCGTTTCAGCAGCTTCGCCAGCCACGCGCCAAGCCCGGTTGCCAGCGCTGCGTCGAGCACCAGCCACGTCCCGGCCAGCACCTTGGGCAGCGCTGCACCGACACGCCCTGCGGCGCCGGTACGCAGCGTTGCGCCTGCCGCCAGCCATTCGCCGGCGCCCAAGCGCAAGCCCTACAAGCTGGTGGCCATCGGCACCTCCACAGGCGGCCCGGTTGCCCTGCAGCGGGTGCTGACGCAACTGCCCGCCAACTTCCCGGCCCCCATCGTGCTGATTCAGCACATGCCTGCGGCGTTCACCAAGGCCTTTGCCGAGCGCCTCGACAAGCTGTGCAAGATCAGCGTCAAGGAGGCCGAGGACGGTGATGTGCTGCGTCCAGGCCTCGCGCTGCTGGCCCCGGGAGGCAAGCAGATGATGGTCGATGGCCGTGGCACGGTGAAGATCCTGCCGGGGGACGAACGCCTGAACTACAAACCCTGCGTGGACATCACCTTCGGCTCGGCGGCCAAGACCTACGGTGACAAGGTGCTGTCGGTCGTGCTGACCGGCATGGGTGCCGACGGACGCGAAGGTGCTCGCCTGCTCAAGCAGGGCGGCAGCACCGTATGGGCCCAGGACGAGGCAAGCTGCGTGATCTACGGCATGCCCATGGCGATCGTCAAAGCCAACCTGGCCGACGCCGTGTACAGCCTGGACGAGATCGGCAAGCACCTGGTAGAGGCCTGTGTCTGATGGATGTTCTTAGCCTTATCGGCCTGATCCTGGCGTTCGTCGCCATCGTCGGCGGCAACTTCCTCGAAGGCGGGCATGTCGGTGCGCTGCTCAACGGCCCTGCCGGGCTGATCGTCATCGGCGGCACCCTGGCCGCGGCGCTGCTGCAGTCGCCGCTGTCGGCGTTCAAGCGTGCGTTGCAGATCCTGCGCTGGATCTTCTTCCCGCCTCGGGTCGACCTGGCTGGCGGCATCGATCGTGTCGTCAACTGGAGCCTGACTGCGCGCAAGGAAGGCCTGCTGGGGCTGGAGGGCGTCGCCGATGCCGAACCGGACCCATACGCACGCAAAGGTTTGCAGTTGCTGGTCGACGGCGCGGAGCCTGAGTCGATCCGCAGCATTCTCGAGGTCGACTTCCTCACCCAGGAGAGCCGTGACATCCAGGCTGCCAAGGTCTTCGAGAGCATGGGCGGCTACGCGCCGACCATCGGTATCATCGGTGCGGTGATGGGCTTGATCCATGTGATGGGCAACCTGGCCGATCCGTCGCAACTGGGTAACGGCATCGCCGTGGCCTTCGTCGCCACCATCTATGGTGTGGCCAGTGCCAACCTGATCCTGCTGCCGGTGGCCAACAAGCTCAAGGCCATCGTCATGCGCCAGTCGCGTTATCGCGAGATGCTGCTCGAGGGGCTGCTGTCGATCGCCGAAGGCGAGAACCCACGCTCGATCGAGCTGAAGCTGCAAGGCTTCATGGAGTAAGCCATGCGTCGTCGTCGCCATACCGAGGAGCATGAGAACCACGAGCGCTGGCTGGTCTCGTACGCCGACTTCATCACCTTGCTGTTCGCCTTTTTCGTGGTGATGTACTCGATTTCCTCGATCAACGAGGGCAAGTACAAGGTCATTTCCCAGGCGCTGATCGGAGTGTTCAACGACCCCGAGCGCAGCCTCAAGCCGATCCCGATCGGCGATGAGCGCCCGCTGACGATCAAGCCGGCAGAACCCTTGATCAAGGACAGTGACCAGGTCGATGCAGGCCTGGGACAGACCAGCGTCGACCCGCTCAAGACCATCACCGACCAGGTGGCCGATGCCTTCGGCGACTTGATCAAGTCGAACCAGATGACCGTGCGTGGCAATGAGCTGTGGGTGGAGATCGAACTCAACTCGGCATTGTTGTTCGGCAGCGGCGATGCCATGCCAAGCGACATCGCCTTCGAGATCATCGAGAAGGTGGCCCGGATCCTCAAGCCGTTCGCCAACCCGGTGCATGTCGAAGGCTTCACCGACAATCTGCCGATCCGCACTGCCCAGTACCCGACCAACTGGGAGTTGTCGTCGGCGCGCGCGGCGAGCATCGTGCGCTTGCTGGCAATGGAAGGGGTGAACCCGGCGCGCATGGCCTCGGTGGGTTACGGCGAGTATCAACCGGTCGCCAGCAACGATACCGCCGATGGCCGGGCGCGCAATCGTCGCGTGGTGCTGGTGATTTCGCGCAATCTCGAAGTGCGCCGCAGCCTGACTGGCTCCGGCAGCGCCAACGCCACCCCGGACGCAGCGTTGCGCCGTGCTGGCACACAAAGTGCACCAGCTACGCCAGCCACGACGGTCGGGAGCAATCCCGTCAAATCTCCGTCACCGAATCTATAGAACCGTTCCCGGCGGGACATTTCGCCCATGCTGGGAGGAAGCAACGCACGATGAGAGTCTGGGCAGTAGCCAATCAAAAAGGTGGCGTCGGCAAGACCACCACCACCATCGCCCTGGCCGGCCTGCTGGCCGAGGCGGGCAAGCGCGTGGTCGTCGTCGACCTCGACCCGCACGGCTCGATGACCAGCTATTTCGGGCACAATCCCGACGCCCTGGAGCACAGCTGCTACGACCTGTTCCTGCACAAGGGCGTGGTGCCCGAAGGGCTGCCGGGGCAGTTGCTGCTGCCGACCAGCCATGAGCGTATCTCGTTGCTGCCCTCGAGCACTGCACTGGCGGTGCTGGAGCGCCAGTCGCCGGGCCAGAATGGCCTGGGCCTGGTAATCGCCAAGAGTCTGGCGCAGCTGTGGCAGGATTTCGACTTTGCCCTGATCGACAGCCCGCCCTTGCTGGGTGTGCTGATGGTCAACGCCCTGGCGGCCAGCCAACAACTGGTGATCCCGGTGCAGACCGAGTTCCTCGCGGTCAAGGGCCTGGAGCGGATGGTCGGCACCCTGGCGATGATCAACCGCTCACGCAAGCAGGCGCTACCCTTCCAGATCGTCCCGACCCTGTTCGACCGCCGTACCCAGGCCTCGCTCGGCACGCTCAAAGTGCTGCGCGACACCTACGGCGAGCAGGTCTGGCAGGGTTACATTCCGGTCGACACGCGCCTGCGCGATGCCAGCCGCAACGGTGTCACGCCCTCGCAGTTCGACGGCAAGAGCCGCGGTGTGATCGCCTACCGGGCGCTGCTCAAGCACCTGCTGACCTACCGCAACGCATTGCAGGTGGCCTGATGAACCGTGCCCCGCAGATCACCAGCAAGCCGCAACTGGCCTTGCAGTCGTACCTCGACGGCCTGTTGCAGGAAGCCACCGAGCCGGTTGAAGTGCCTGAGGCGCCGCTGCCGACAGTGCAGCCACAGGCAGCCGAGCCCAGCGACGAATTCGCCGCTGCGGTTCGTGAAGAACAAGCCCGCGATGCCGTCCGCCAGCCTGAGTCGGTGGTGGCGCTCAAACCCTTTGCCGAGCCTGCGCCCAGGATCCTGCCGACGCTGCTGCCGCCGGTGGAGCCGGTGGTCAGCGTGGTCGAAGAGCAAGTGCTGGCCGAGGCTTCGATTCCGGTGCTGACCCAGACCCAAGCCATAGAGCCGGTCGCCCCGCTGGTCGAAGTCCACCTGCCGTCACCTGCTGCACCGGTGCCGCCGGCTACCGTCGACGGGCGTCCGGCCTGGGCAGCGGAGCCTTTCGAATGCCTGCTGTTCGACGTCGCCGGGCTGACCCTGGCGGTGCCGCTGGTGTGCCTGGGTTCGATCTACAGCCTGGCCGGCCAGGAGCTCACGCCGCTGTTCGGCCAACCGGACTGGTTCCTCGGCATCCTCAGTTGCCAGGCCGGCAACCTGAAGGTGCTGGACACCGCACGCTGGGTCATGCCTGACCGCTACCGCGAGGATTTCCGCCAAGGCTTGCAGTACGTGATTTCCGTGCAGGGCTACGAGTGGGGGCTGGCGGTGCATCAGGTCAGCCGCTCGCTGCGCCTGGACCCGGCCGAGATCAAGTGGCGCAGCCAGCGTGGTCAACGCCCGTGGCTGGCGGGCACGGTGATTGAACACATGTGCGCCTTGCTCGACGTCGCCGAGCTGGCCGAGCTGATCGCCAGTGGTGCGGTCAAGCAGCTGAATACCAAACACAACTGACATGGGCGCCGCATCTGCCGCGGCCTCAACGAGCACACCGCCAACGGCGGTACAAGAGGGCTAGGGGAATGAAAAAGTCGTCTGCACAAGGTTCCGAAGATCCGATCCTGCAGTGGGTCACCTTCCGTCTGGACAACGAGTCCTACGGCATCAACGTCATGCAGGTGCAGGAAGTCCTGCGCTATACCGAAATCGCTCCAGTGCCGGGTGCGCCGAGCTATGTGCTTGGTATCATCAACCTGCGCGGCAACGTGGTCACCGTGATCGACACCCGCCAGCGTTTCGGCCTGATGCCCTCGGACGTCACCGACAACACCCGTATCGTGATCATCGAGGCGGACAAGCAGGTGGTCGGCATCCTGGTCGACAGCGTGGCCGAAGTGGTCTATCTGCGTCAGTCGGAGATCGAGACTGCGCCGAACGTCGGTAACGAAGAGTCGGCCAAGTTCATCCAGGGCGTGTGCAACAAGAACGGCGAGCTGCTGATCCTGGTCGAGCTGGACAAGATGATGACCGAGGAAGAGTGGTCGGAGCTGGAGAACATCTGAGGTGATCTTCGAGGCTGCGGTAATCCTCCTGGCGCTGTTGTGGGCGCTGAGCCTGTGGTTCTTCCTCAACTACAGCAAGCGCCAGCGCGAGCTGGCCAGTCAGCAGGCCCAGGGCGATGCGCTGCGTGACCAGCGCATCAGGGACCTGGCCAAACGCCTGGATGACTACCAGAACGTCACCGTGCGCATGGGGGAAGCCATCCATGAACTGCGCGCGGCGGTCGCGCCGCTGCCTGACAGGCTCCTGCAACTGGAGCAGCGCGACCCCAACAATGTCACCTTCTCCCAGGCGGCCAAGTTGGTGGGGATGGGCGCAAGCGTGTCCGAACTCACTGAAAGCTGCGGGCTGACCCAGGCCGAAGCTGAGTTGATGAGCAAGTTGCATCGGCGCGACTGAGTGTCGAACGGCACTTATTCGAGCTTGTCATCGCGGGTCGCTTTGCGGCCCCGTTTCTCCCCTCATTCCCTCAGCCAGGATTGGCTGCCTCCGACCCGTACCACCGGTCCTGGCGGTAACAGCTCGTCCATCAGCCGTAGTGCCTGTGCCAGGTCAACGAACAGCCATAAGTTGAGGCGCTGGATACCACTCAAGTTGTTTATCTCGCGCAGCGTATTCAACAGCGGCAGGCCCGGTCATCCGTCTGAGCCGGGCGATATGGCGATAGAAACCGGCTGTTAGATATAGGTGCCCCTGCACCGGCGAGCTCAATGGCTCTACGGCAGCAGCGGGTTGCCAGGGGTGATGTCACGCTCGCCTGGCGCCGAGTCGTCGAAGTTCTCCGGTACCTTGCCACGCAGTTGCCAGGCGAAGGCAATGATTTCGGCGATAGTCAGGTACAGCGCTTCGGGGATCTGCTCACCCAGCTCCAGGCGTGCCAGCAGGCTTACCAGTTCGGCGTTCTCGTAGATCGGCACTTCGTGTTCGCGGGCCAGGGCGAGGATGGCTTCGGCCAGTTCGTCCTCACCCTTGGCGCTCAGGGTGGGCGCCTGATCACCGTCGTAGCTCAGGGCAATAGCCTGGCGGGGGGCTTTGTTGCTCATGCGGTTTCATCCACCCAGCGTTGTTCCAGTCGTGTGCGCGGGCCTTGTGGCGGGATGCCGGGATGACATTCCAGATCGCCAACGTCCAGGCCCCGTGCCAGCAGGCGTTCGCGCAGGCTGCCAAGCTGGCTGTCGATCAGTTCGGCGGTTTGCGGGCGCTCGGCCCACAGCTGGCCGCTGAGTCGGCCTTGGGTGAGCTGGGCCTGGACCTGTAGTGGGCCCAGCGGCGGCAGGTCGAAGGCCAGGTCGATGCGCCACAACGACTCGAGCGGATCGCGCTGCTCGCGCTGCGAGTCGGTTTGCTGCCGGGGGGTGTCCTCGCGTTGCAGCTTGGCCTGCAGCGGGATGAACTCCTGGCCGTGGCGCAAGGGGATCTCGGTTTGCCAGGTGGTCTGCTGGTTGCCGCTCTCGGTGGTACCGGTCTGCTGCAGGCTGGCCAGTTGATGACTTTGTACCCGCGAAATGGCGGCGGCGGCCAGGCGCAGCAGTTGCTGCAGGTCGCCTTTTTCTTCCAGGCTCTGCAGCAGACGTGAGGGCAGGGGGAAGGTGCCGGGCTGCGGGCGGCTGCTGACTTGGTCGAGCATGCCCAGGGCGCTGCGGGCCATGCCCGGCAGGACCTGGGCCAGGGCGGTGGCGGCCAGCGCTGGATTGAATGTGGGGTTGCCCGGAACGCTCGGCAAGACCTGCGCCACCAGGCGCACCAGCTGCGCCTTGAGGTCTGGAGCCACTCCCGCGCCAAGGCCGCCGAGCAGCTTGGCTTCGAGAAACGCGCCACTGTTGTTCAGCGCCTGGGCGATGCTCTTGGCGTCGCCCAGCTGTGCGGGGGTTGGCAGGCTGGCCAGCAGGCGCGCGGCGGTAGCGCTCAGCTCGCTGTTGCCAGCGGGGGCGCTGGCGATCTGCTGCAAGGCGTTGAGCAAGGTTGGCAGCGACGCCTGGCGGCTGGTTTGGGTCAGCAGTTGCTGGGCGATGGTCAGTTGGTCCTGGCGCCCGCTCAGGGGTACGAAGCGCAGCGACTGGTCGCCTTGCACAAGCGCGCTGAGCAGGCTGCCGACCGCCAACGGACGTGGGCTGTCGATGGTCAGGGTGGCGCCGGCCTGGCTGCTGTTGAGCAGACTCACCAGCGAGCGGAACGCTGTGCTCTGCGCCGCGCCGCCTGGCAGTGCCTGGCTGGTCAGCACCTTGCCTTGCAGCAAGGTGCCGATCGGTATCTTGCCGGTGTCGAGCTGAGTGAGGGTGGCGATGTTGCTGGCGCTGGCCTGTTGCAAAACCACCGCCAGGCGGTTGCTATCGGCTTGGCCGAGCGTGATCTGGCTGCCGGGGGGCAGGGGCTGGTTGGCACTGGCCTGCACCTGGGCCTGGTTGCCGTTGGGCAGGCTCAGGCGCAACAGCATCATGAAGTCCTGGCCTACCTGGCGCAGGTTCAGCACTTCGGCCTGGGCAGTCTGGCCCGGGGGGATCAGGCCGGGTTGCGCTTGACTCAGGCGCAGCAGCTCACCGGTCAGGCTGGCCTTGGCCACCTGCGCTGCGAATGCGCTTTGTGCGCCGAGACTATTGATTTCCGTCATGATTGTATACAACCTGTCGAGCCAGCCCTCTTGGCAGCGGGATGGCACATGTAATAATGCCGGTCGCGTTGCCACTGCCAGTATAACGGCCAGTGGCAGGGCGACTTGAGACAAGGGTGTTGATCTGCGGTGTCTCATTCGCGGGCAAGCCCGCTCCCACAGGATCGCTGCTTCTGTGGGAGCGGGCTTGCCCGCGAAGAAGGCGCACTGCTCGACACGCCATGAACAGCATAAGGCGAAACCGTGACCCTCCACCTCCAAGCCGCGAACCTTGCCTGCGAGCGCGACTGGCGACTGCTCTTCGAGCACCTTGACTTCGAACTGCGCCCCGGCGACATGCTGCAGGTCAGCGGCCCCAATGGCAGCGGCAAGACCAGCCTGCTGCGCCTGTTGGCCGGCCTGATGCAGCCGACGGCAGGGCAGATCCTGCTCGATGGCCGCGCCCTCGGCGAGCAGCGCCATGCTCTGGCCAGTATCCTGCTGTGGATCGGGCATGCTGCCGGGATCAAGGAGTTGCTGACGGCCGAAGAGAACCTTGCCTGGCTCTGCGCCCTGCATCGACCCGCGACCCGCGAGGGCATCTGGACGGCTCTCGAGGCGGTCGGCCTGCGCGGATTCGAGGATGTGCCTTGCCACACCCTCTCGGCCGGCCAGCAGCGCCGCGTCGCCCTGGCCCGCCTGTACTTGGACTGCCCGCCACTGTGGATCCTCGATGAACCGTTCACCGCCCTCGACAAGCAGGGGGTGGCCCAGCTCGAAGCGCACCTGGCCGCGCACTGCGAGCAGGGGGGCACGGTGGTGCTGACCACCCATCACAACCTCGAGCACAGACCGTCCGGCTACCGTGAACTCAACCTGGGGCAGTGGGCGGCATGAGCGTATTCCTTCTGTTGCTGCGCCGCGAAGCGCGCCTGTTATTCCGTCGCCCGGCGGAGCTGGCCAACCCGCTGGTGTTCTTCGCCATCGTCGTGGCGCTGTTTCCGCTGGCGGTCGGCCCCGAGACGCAATTGTTGCAAACCTTGTCGCCTGGACTGGTCTGGGTCGCGGCCTTGCTCGCGGTATTGCTGTCGCTGGACGGCCTGTTCCGCAGCGATTTCGAGGATGGCTCGCTGGAGCAGTGGGTGCTATCACCGCATCCACTGCCATTGCTGGTGCTGGCCAAGGTTCTGGCGCACTGGACCTTTTCCGGGCTGGCGCTGGTATTGTTGGCGCCACTGCTGGCGCTGATGCTGGGTTTGCCAGTCGCCTGCCTGCCGGTGCTGCTCGGCTCGCTGCTGCTCGGCACTCCGGTGCTGAGCTTGCTGGGGGCGGTGGGCGCGGCGTTGACGGTCGGGCTCAAGCGCGGTGGTTTGCTGCTGGCGTTGCTGATTCTGCCGTTGTATATCCCTGTATTGATCCTGGGCAGTGGTGCGTTGCAGGCGGCGTTGCAGAATATGCCCGCGACCGGACACCTGCTCTGGCTGGCCAGCCTGACCGCCCTGGCCGTGACACTGACACCCTTTGCGATAGCGGCCGGCCTGAAGATCAGCGTCGGCGAATAACGAGTCCCGGGCACCGAAGCCCGGCAAAGACCCTGGATGTACCCTGATGAAAATGAGCTGGACGTGGTTCCACAAACTGGGTTCCCCCAAATGGTTCTATGCCATCAGCGGCCGCATGCTGCCGTGGCTGACCATCGCTGCGGTGCTCCTGCTGCTGGTGGGCATCGCCTGGGGCCTGGCTTTCGCCCCGCAGGACTACCAGCAGGGCAACAGCTTCCGCATCATCTATATCCACGTCCCTGCGGCCATGCTCGCGCAGTCCTGCTACGTGCTGCTGGCGGTCGCCGGTGTGGTGGGGCTGGTGTGGAAGATGAAGCTGGCCGACGTCGCCCTGCAGTGCGCCGCCCCCATCGGCGCCTGGATGACCGCAGTGGCGCTGGTCACCGGGGCGATCTGGGGCAAACCGACCTGGGGCAGCTGGTGGGTGTGGGACGCGCGCCTGACCTCGATGCTGATCCTGCTGTTCCTGTACTTCGGCATCATCGCTCTGGGCCAGGCCATCAGTAACCGTGACAGCGCCGCCAAGGCCTGCGCGGTGCTGGCCATCGTCGGCGTGGTCAACATCCCGATCATCAAGTACTCGGTGGAGTGGTGGAACACCCTGCATCAGGGCGCCACCTTCACCCTCACCGAAAAACCGGCCATGCCCGCCGAGATGTGGCTGCCGCTATTGCTGACGGTGCTGGGGTTCTATTGCTTCTTCGGCGCCGTGCTGCTGCTGCGCATGCGCCTTGAAGTGCTCAAGCGCGAAGCGCGTGCCAGTTGGGTGCGCGAAGAGGTGCTCAGCAGCCTGGGCCGGGAGATCGTGCGATGAGTTTCGCCTCCTTCAGTGATTTCCTCGCCATGGGCCATCATGGCCTGTACGTGTGGTCGGCCTATGGCATCTGCCTCACGGTACTGGCGATCAATGTCGCCCTGCCGCTGCTGGCCCGCCGCCGCTACCTGCAAGAAGAGGCGCGCCGTCTGCGCCGGGAGAACCACCAGTGAATCCGCAGCGCAAGAAACGTCTGTTGCTCATCCTCGGCCTGCTGGTCGGCGTCGCCGTGGCCCTGGGCTTTGCCCTGAGTGCCCTGCAGCAGAACATCAACCTGTTCTACACGCCCACCCAGATCGCCAACGGCGAGGCACCGCAGGACACACGCATTCGCGCCGGCGGCATGGTCGAGAAGGGCTCGGTGCAGCGCTCGGCCGACTCGCTCGACGTACGCTTCGTGGTCACCGACTTCAACAAATCGGTGCCGATCACCTACCGTGGCATCCTCCCGGACCTGTTCCGCGAAGGGCAGGGCATCGTTGCCTTGGGCAAGCTCAACGCCGAGGGCGTGGTGGTGGCTGACGAGGTGCTGGCCAAGCACGACGAGAAGTACATGCCGCCTGAAGTGACCAAGGCGCTCAAGGAGAGCGGCCAGGCCGCCACTGCCGGCGAGGTCAAGCCATGAACGCTGCCCTGGTGATCCCCGAGCTTGGCCAGTTGGCGATGATCCTGGCGATCTGTTTTGCCGTGGTGCAGGCCAGCGTGCCGCTGCTCGGTGCCTGGCGTGGCGACCGTCTCTGGATGAGTCTGGCGCGCCCTGCGGCCTGGGGCCAGTTCGCCTTCCTCGCCTTTGCCTTCGCCTGCCTCACCCACGCCTTCATGACCGACAATTTCTCGGTCGCCTATGTCGCCCACAACTCCAACACCGCACTGCCCTGGTACTACAAGTTCAGCGCCGTGTGGGGCGCCCACGAAGGCTCGCTGCTGCTCTGGGCGTTGATTCTGGGTGGCTGGACCTTCGCCGTGTCGGTGTTCTCGCGCCAGTTGCCGCAAGTGATGCTGGCGCGGGTGCTGGCGGTGATGGGCATGATCAGCACCGGTTTCCTGTCGTTCCTGATCATCACCTCCAACCCGTTCACCCGCCTGCTGCCACAGGTGCCCACCGACGGTCGCGACCTCAATCCGCTGCTGCAGGACTTCGGCCTGATCGTCCATCCGCCGATGCTGTACATGGGCTACGTGGGCTTCTCGGTGGCCTTCGCCTTCGCCATCGCGGCGTTGCTCGGTGGTCGCCTGGATGCCGCCTGGGCGCGCTGGTCGCGGCCCTGGACCATCGTCGCCTGGGCCTTCCTCGGCATCGGCATCACGCTCGGCTCCTGGTGGGCCTACTATGAGCTGGGCTGGGGCGGCTGGTGGTTCTGGGATCCGGTGGAAAACGCCTCGTTCATGCCATGGCTGGTCGGCACTGCGCTGATTCACTCGCTGGCAGTGACCGAAAAGCGCGGGGTGTTCAAGAGCTGGACCGTGCTGCTGGCCATCGCGGCGTTCTCGCTGAGCCTGCTGGGTACCTTCCTGGTGCGCTCCGGGGTGCTGACTTCGGTACATGCCTTCGCCGCCGACCCGTCGCGCGGTGTGTTCATCCTGATCTTCCTGCTGTTCGTGGTCGGCGGCTCGCTGACCCTGTTCGCCCTGCGCGCACCGGTGGTCAAGAGCCACGTGGGCTTTGGCCTGTGGTCGCGCGAGACGCTGCTGCTGGCCAACAACCTGGTGCTGGTGGTGGCTGCCTCGATGATCCTGCTGGGCACGCTCTACCCGCTGGTGCTCGACGCCCTGACCGGCGCCAAGCTGTCGGTCGGCCCACCTTACTTCGATGCGTTGTTCCTGCCGTTGATGGCGCTGCTGATGGTAGTGCTGGCGATTGGTGTGCTGGTGCGCTGGAAGGATACGCCTGGCAAATGGCTGTTCGGCATGCTGATGCCGGTGCTGATCGGCAGCGCGATCCTGGCGCCGGTCGCCGGGCTGATCGTCGACGACTTCGACTGGCCGGCGCTCAGCGTCTTCGCCCTGGCCGCCTGGGTGGTGCTCGGCGGGGTGCGCGATATTCTCGACAAGACCCGTCACAAGGGCCTGCTCAAGGGACTGCGCGGCCTGCACCGCAGCTACTGGGGCATGCACCTGGCGCACCTGGGGTTGGTGGTGTGTGCCCTGGGCGTGGTGCTGTCGAGCAACAACAGCGCCGAGCGTGACCTGCGCATGGCGCCGGGCGAAAGCGTCGAGCTGGGCGGTTATCACTTCCTGTTCGAGGGCGCCAAGCACTTCGAGGGTCCGAACTTCATCTCCGACAGGGGCACCATCCGTGTGTCGCGCGAGGGGCGTGAAGTGACCGTGCTGCACCCGGAAAAACGCCTGTACACCGTGCAGCAATCGATGATGACCGAGGCCGGTATCGATGCCGGCTTTACCCGCGACCTCTATGTCGCCCTGGGCGAGCCACTGGAAAACGGTGCCTGGGCGGTACGGGTACACATCAAGCCCTATGTGCGCTGGATCTGGCTGGGCGGCTTGCTGACCGCACTGGGCGGGCTGCTCGCAGCGCTCGATCGGCGTTATCGCGTCAAGGTCACGGCGCGGGTGCGCGATACATTGGGCCTGTCTGGAGCGACGGCATGAAGCGTTGGATCATGGTAGTGCCATTGGCGGTGTTCCTGCTGATGGCCGTGTTTCTGTACAAGGGGCTGTTCCTCAAGCCCGACGAACTGCCGTCGGCGATGATCGGCAAGCCATTCCCGGCATTCTCGCTGCGGAGCGTGCAGGGCGACCGGACCCTGACCCAGGCCGACCTGCAGGGGCGACCGGCGCTGGTCAACGTCTGGGGCACCTGGTGCCCATCGTGCAAGGTCGAGCACCCTTACCTGAACCAACTGGCCGAGCAAGGCGTGGTGATCCACGGCATCAACTACAAGGACGACAACGCCGCCGCGCTCAAATGGCTGGCCGAGTTCCACAACCCTTACCAGCTCGACATCCGCGACGAGCAGGGCACTCTGGGCTTGGACCTTGGCGTGTACGGCGCGCCGGAAACCTTCCTCATCGACGCCAAGGGCATCATCCGCTACAAGCATGTCGGTGTGGTCGATGCCACGGTCTGGCGCGAGCAACTGGCGCCGTTGTACCAGGAACTGGTCGATGAGGAGCGGCCATGAAGCGCTGGCTTGCCGCCGCCTTACTTGGCTTGAGCCTGGCCGGCATGGCCAGGGCGGCCATCGATACCTATCAGTTCCGCGACGATGCCGAGCGCGAGCGCTACCAGCAACTGACCAAGGAACTGCGCTGCCCCAAGTGCCAGAACCAGGACATCGCCGACTCCAACGCACCGATCGCCGCCGACCTGCGCCGGGAGATCTTCCGCATGCTCGGCGAAAACCAGAGCAACCAGCAGATCATCGACTTCATGGTCGATCGCTACGGCGACTTCGTACGCTACAAGCCAGCGCTGACGGCGCGTACCTGGTTGCTCTGGTTCGGCCCTGGCGTGTTGCTGGCTGGCGGCTTCGTGGTGCTGGCGGTGATCGTCCGTCGGCGCCGCAGCCCGGTGGCGCACGGCAACTCCGAACTCTCCGTGGACGAACGCGAACGTCTCGCCAAACTGCTGGATAAAGAACAGACCCATGACTGAATTCTGGCTGAGTGCGGGCCTGCTGTTGCTCGCCGCCCTGGCTTTCCTGCTGATCCCGATCCTGCGTGGCCGCCGCCAGCAGCAGGCCGAAGAAGACCGCACCGCGCTCAACGTGGCCTTGTATCAGGAGCGGGTCGCTGAGTTGACTGCGCAGCAGGAGGCCGGGGTGCTCGACGCCGGGCAACTGGCCAAGGGCCGCGACGAGGCGGCCCGTGAACTGCTGTCCGACACCGAAGGTAGCGAGGCGCCGCGTCAGGGGCATCTGGGCAAGACCCTGCCGCTGGTGGCTGCCGTGCTGGTGCCGGTAATGGCGCTGGGGTTGTACCTGCATTTCGGCGCCGCCGACAAGGTCGAGCTGACCCGTGAGTTCGCCGATGCGCCGAAAACCATGCAGGAGATGACCACGCGCCTGGAGCGTGCCGTGCAGGCCCAGCCGGACTCTGCCGAGGGCCTGTATTTCCTCGGCCGCGCCTACATGGCCGACCAGCGTCCAGGCGATGCCGCCAAGGCCTTCGAGCGTGCGGTCGCCCTGGCCGGTCGTGAACCCGAGCTGCTCGGGCAGTGGGCCCAGGCGCAGTACTTCGCTGCCGACAAGCAGTGGAGTGCGCAACTGCAGAGCCTGACCGACGAAGCACTCAAGGCCGACCCGAATGAGGTTACCAGCCTGGGGCTGCGCGGCATCGCTGCCTTCGAGGGCGAGCGCTATCAGGAAGCGATCGATTACTGGCAGCGCCTGCTGGCGCAACTGCCCGAAGGCGACGCCTCGCGCGCTGCCTTGCAGGGTGGTATCGACCGTGCCGCCGACAAGCTCAAGGCCGATGGCGGCAAGCCGGTGCAGGCGGCGAGCCTGACCGTGCGTGTCGAGCTGGCCGCAGCGCTCAAGGACAAGGTCAAGCCGGACGACACCGTGTTCATCTTCGCCCGCGCCAGCAACGGCCCGCCGATGCCGCTGGCGGCCAAGCGGGTGACGGTGGCGCAGTTGCCGATCGAAGTGCAGCTGTCGGATGCCGACGCGATGATGCCGCAGATGAAACTGTCGGACTTCGCTGAAGTCCAACTGGTTGCGCGCGTATCGCGTGCCGGCCAGCCGACCCAGGGCGAGTGGATCGGCCAGAGCGCGCCGCTGGCTACCCGCGGCCAGCCAACACAGCAGCTGTCCATCGACCGACCCGACCGATAAGAGATTGCCGCCATGAACCGCAGCGTACGCCTGACCCTGATCACCCTGGCCCTGGGGCTTTCTGCCTGTACGGTGCACCAGCCAGGCGAGCGCGAGTCGCTGCCACCGATCGAGACCACGCCACCACCGCACCAGGGGCCGGTGGTCAAGCCGCTACCGGGCGGACAGTCCGCACCGCAGCCTGGCGCGCCGTCCGGTATTCCCAAGCCGATGCCACGCACCTCCGCGAGCTTCGCGCCCCCGCCAGGCGGTGCCAGCCACTGGGACCCGAAGCTTGGCGTCTATGTGCTGGAGAAGCAGCCCAACACCTTCTATCGTCAGCGCACCTACTACCGTTATGACAAGGGCTGGAGCTGGTCGCTGAGCCCCAATGGCCCCTGGCAGGAAACCGACAGCAGCGGTGTGCCGGGCGGGTTGGGCAGGGCCTTCGCGCAGTAAGTATCCTTCACGTCCCTGTCGTGGGCTCGCCCCCGCGATAGAGGCCCTCGCAGTCTCCCGCCGAACTGGCATAATCCCCCTCTGAATCGAACCGGAGGGTGGCATGAGCAAGACAGTCCTGGTACTGGTGGAAACCGTCGATGATTACCTGCCACTGCTGGAGCAGGCCGGTTACCGCCTGATTCGTGCCCCATCCCCGCAACAGCGTGCACAAGCCATCGCCCAGCATGCCGAGCAGATCGACGCTGTCCTCACCCGTGGCCCGCTGGGCCTGACCGGTGCTGAAATCCAGGCACTGCCCAAACTCGAAATCATCTGCGTGATCGGCGCAGGCTATGAGCAGGTCGACCTGGCCGCCGCGAAGGCCCGTGGCATCACCGTCACCAATGGTGCTGGCGCCAACGCAGGCCCGGTCGCCGATCACGCCATGGCCCTGTTGCTGGCGATGTTGCGCGACATTCCCCGGGCCGATGCCAGCACCCGGCGCGGTGAATGGAACCGAGTCATCAGCCCATCGGTGAGCGGCAAGCGCCTTGGCATCATCGGCCTTGGCGCCATCGGCCAGGCCATCGCCAAGCGTGCAGCCCAGGGCTTCGACATGAGCGTCAGCTACCACAGTCGCACGCCGCGTGGTGATGTGCCCTACACCTGGTACGACAGCCCGTTGCAACTGGCCCAGGCCGTGGACATCCTGGTGATCGCCACCCCGGGTGGTGCCGGTACCCTGCATCTGGTCGATGCCCCGGTGCTCGAGGCGCTTGGGGGCGAGGGGTATCTGGTCAATATCGCCCGCGCGAGCGTGGTCGATACCCAGGCACTGGTGCAGGCATTGCAGGCAGGCGTCATCGCTGGCGCAGCGTTGGATGTCTTCGATGACGAGCCTGCCGTGCCCGAGGCACTCAAGGTGTTGGGCAATACCGTGCTGACCCCACATGTCGCCGGCCAGTCGCCGGAAGCGGCGCGCGACACCGTGACCCTGGTGCTGCGCAATCTCCAGGCATTCTTCGCTGGCGAACCGGTGCTCACGCCAGTACTGTCGTAATCCCAGCTTTCGATCCCGCCTGACAAGGAGTGTGTGCATGCAACTTGAGATCTTCCAGGTCGATGCTTTTTCGGCCGAACCTTTTGGCGGTAACCCGGCGGCGGTGATTCCGCTGGACAGCTGGCTGCCGGACGATGTGCTGCAGCGCGTCGCCGAAGAGAACAACCTGTCCGAGACGGCCTACTTCGTGCGTAACGGCGAAGGCTTCGACCTGCGCTGGTTCACCCCGGCCGTGGAGGTCGATTTGTGCGGCCACGCCACCCTGGCTTCGGCCTGGGTGTTGTTCGAGCAGTTGCATGAGCAGGCCGATGTGTTGCGCTTCAATACCCGCAGCGGTGAGTTGCGCGTCAGTCGCGGTGCAGATGGCTTGCTGGCCATGGACTTCCCGGCCAAGCAACCTGTGGCGGTGGACATCCCCGATGGCCTGCTCGAGGCGCTCGGTCTGCCGAGCGCCCTCGCGCTGTACCGCTCGGATGACTTCGTGGTGGTGATCGACGATGCAGCGTTGATCGATCCGCTCAAGCCCGATTTCGTCGCGCTGTCGGCCTTCGATGTGCGTGGCATTGCCGTGACTGCGCCGGGGCGCGGCTTCGACTTTGTCACCCGCTGGTTCGGCCCTCGAGTGGGGATCAACGAAGATCCGGTGACCGGCTCGGCACACACCTCGCTGGCGCCTTACTGGTCCGAGCGCCTCGGCAAGCGCAGCCTCAGCTGCGAGCAGGGCGGGGTGCGCAAGGGGCAGTTGCAGTGCGAGGTGCCGGGTAACGGCCGAGTGATCATCAGCGGGCGTGGGGCGCTGTATATGCGAGGGACCGTGTTCATCTGACGGGCGAGGGTGGCTTGCGGGCCTCTTGTGGGAGCGGCGGTTCGCCGCTGCGACTTGCCCGCGAAGAGGGCTGTAGCTGCACCGCTATACTTTGCAGCTTCCTCACCCGCCAGGAGCCCCTCCCATGTCTCACACCAAGCACGGCGCCTGCCTCTGCGGCGCCACCCGCCTGACTGCCACGGTCGACAACCTCGAAGTCAACGCTTGCCACTGCAGCATGTGCCGCACCTGGGCCGGAGGCCCGATGTTGGCCGTGCACTGCACCCAGCCGCCCAGTTTCGAAGGCGCTGTTCCCAGCGTCTTCCGCTCCTCCGACTGGGCCGAGCGGGGCTTTTGCGGGCAGTGTGGCACTCACCTTTACTACCGCCTGATCGCCAAGAACGAATACGCGTTGCCGGTCGGCCTGCTCAAAGGCGATGACTGGCAGTTCACGATGCAGATCTACGTCGACGAGCGCCCGAGCTGGTACTGCTTCTCCAATCAGACCCAGGACCTCACCGGCGAGCAGGTCATGCAGCTGTTCAGCTAAGCGCGTTTCGCAACCATTCGGCGAAATTGTGGGATTGCATGCCGGACTGGCCCGACTTGACTGGAGACGGCAGCCATCGTGAAGGTGATGGGCGGCGTCCGGTGGTCGATGCGCCAGCACGACGTCGCCCCCGGACTTGCCAAATCCGTGCATTCCTGAGAAAAGGGCGGCCTCGAAATCTGCCGCAAGGAAATGACCGTGACTCAGGAACTGCACATCACCGAGATCCAGGAAGGCGACGGCAAGGCCGTGGTCAAAGGCGCCCTGATCACCACCCAGTACACCGGCTGGCTGGCCGACGGCAGCGAGTTCGACTCGTCCTGGTCGCGCGGCAAGCCCTTCCAGTGCGTGATCGGTACCGGCCGGGTGATCAAGGGCTGGGACCAGGGTCTGATGGGCATGCGCGTGGGCGGCAAGCGCAGACTGCAGGTACCCGCGCACCTGGGCTATGGCGAGCGCTCGGTGGGCAGCATCCCGCCGAACTCGGACCTGACCTTCGAGATCGAGTTGCTCGAGGTGCTGACGCGGGATGATTGATGTCCGGTTGTTGCAAGGGTGACGTAATTCGGCAACATCGATGGTCCAACATGGCTGCTGCCAGGGAGGGCCAGCATGGAAGAGCCCATCAGGCGGCCGGTGCCTTGCACCGCCGCCGGCAAGGATGGTGCACAAGCAAGGATGCTCCCCGTCCTTAGCCGAACGAGCCCTGCCATGAAGTGGATGCAATACCTGCGACGCCGTCACCTGTTTCTCGGTCTCACCCTCGCCGCGGTGCTGATACCGCTGACCCTCGATGTGGTGCAAAGTCGCGACCAGCACGGTGATGGAACCCAGACGCTGGTGTTCCTGCGCCATGCCGAGAAGCCCGGCGAGGGGCTGGGGCAACTGAACTGCCAGGGCCTCAACCGCGCCATCGACCTGGCCACGTTGCTGCCGGAGCGTTTCGGCGCTGCCGACTACGTGTTTGCAGCCGACCCCGGCCGGCATGTCGAGGAGGGCAGCGAGGATAAACGCTACAGCTACATCCGCCCGCTCATGACCATCAGTCCCAGCGCCATCCGCCTTGGGCTGCCGGTCAATATCGACTTCGGCGCCAACGACTACGACGATCTCGCCGAAGAACTGCTGCGCGCCAAGTACCGCAACGCCACGGTCTATACCGCCTGGTCGCACGGCTACCTGCCAGACCTGATCAACGCCGTGGCTGGCAAGGCCCTGGGCGAGAAGCGCGTCATCACCTCGGACTGGGACGGCGATGATTTCGACACGCTCTACGTGATCACCCTGACCTGGCATGACGGCAAGGCCACCATGCTCAGCCGCAACGTGCGTCAGGAACTCGATGGTGGGTCCGAGGTTTGCCCGACCTGATTCAGACGTTTCTGACTCGGTCGGGGTGTCCAGCCTGACTTATTTCCAGGTGACGACAAGGCACTGTTCACGGGTTTCCGGAAATTCGATACCGGGCGTGAGGAGTGCGTGGTTGCATGGAAATCGATCGGTCTTATCGGTTCATCGGTCATCGCGGCGTGACCTTCGATGTCATCGAGTTCACCGTGAGGGCCGATAACTGCTGCTGGGTCAATACGCTGCATATTCCAACAGCGGGCCGACATCAGTATCGCGTGGTCGGCAAGGTGAAGGAACTGTACGAGCGGATGCAGGCCGGGCAGTTGCCCTGCGTGATGGTGGTGGCGGTTTCATTGCCGTTGACGCGTGAGCAGGGGGATCAACTCAATATGCAGCGCTGGACCGTGGCGAGTGTGGTTTCGGGAGCTGTGGGCGGTGCGGTTGCGGCCGTGGCAGGTCCGCTGGCTGGCGGGTTGACAAAAGCCAGCGTGGTTCCGCTTGTCGCCTCCCGTCTTCCCACCTTCCATGCCGGCGATGTCCTGATAGGCATAGACGCGAGAGTCCGTGGTGGTATCGGGCCGCAGCACTCCTCGATTGCTGTCAGGCTTTACCAATGATGCTGGATATGTATGAAGATCCAGTGCAGATAGGCTTGATGCTGGTAGTGACGGTTATCATTGACCATGTCATCAAATCGCCTGTCTGGCGCAAGTGGCTTGGGCTGTTCCTATTTCCCTTTGGATTGTTCAGCCTACTTTTCGTCCAAGCCTGGTCCTACTACGGCATTGATCTAATGTTGTGGAAGTCGTGGTGCATGATGATGGGGTCATGCTTGTTCTTTCGTCGCTACCACCATGTGCAACGGGACTGATTGCACACTGTTGGCTACAAAGCCCTTCGACGCTCATCCTACGGGATGTCGAAGGGCGTTGGCCTTTAAGGGAATACCTTTCAAGGTGTATGCGTAGAGGCTGACAGGTGCTCGTCGGAAGCCTTTTAGCGCCTATGAGATCGAGCGCCGCCCGCGCGGCGCTCGATCTCATAGGCGCTGAAAAACTTTCGGCGAGCGCCTGTGAGCCCTCACGCAATCACATGCACATTGAAAGGCATAGGCCTTTAGGGGCTACCGCCCCAGCCGCATCGGCCAGCCCACCACCTTCTTCACCCGTGGCGTCGCATAGGTGCGCACTTTCGACGTGCTCAACCCCAGTCGCACCAGCGATTCGGCGATGGTCACCGCCGCACTCACGCCATCAACCACCGGCACGCCGGTACGCTGGCGAATCTGTTCGTCGAGCCCGGCCATGCCGCCGCAGCCCAGGCAGATCACCTCGGCCTTGTCGTCACGCACGGCACGCTCGGCCTGTTCGACGATGGCCTCCACGGCGCGCTGCGGGTCAGCTTCCAGCTCCAGCACCGCCAGGCCGCTGGCCCGTACCGAGGCGCAGCGGTCGTAGAGTCCGGACAGCTTCAGGCGATCCTCGATCAGCGGCACGGTGCGATCCAGCGTGGTGACCACCGAGTAGGCATGGCCCAGGTACATCGCGGTGCTGGCGGCGGCATCGGTGATGTCCACCACCGGTACATTGAGCAACTCCTGCAAACCTTCGCGGCCGTGCTCGCCGTACCCGGCCTGGATCACCGCGTCGTAGGGCTGGTCGTAGGCCAGCACCCGGTCCATCACGGCGATGGCGGCCAGATAGCTCTCGAAATTTCCTTCCACCGACTCTGCGCCGAACCAAGGCGTCAGCCCGACGATCTCGGTGCCGGGCGCTGCAACGCTGCGCGCCTGTTCGGCAATGGCCTCGGTGATGGCTTCGGTGGTGTTGACGTTGACGATCAGAATACGCATCAAAGAACTTCCCTTGATCAATGGCTGCTATGGTCGACGGCGATGGCTTCGCCGCTGACGTCGAGGTATTGGCGATTGCGCGGTGCGATCAGCAGGTAGAGCGCGGCCGCGGTACCTGCGCCGATCAGCCAGGAGAATGGCGCGACGCTGTGGAAGTGCGGTACCAGCGCCAGCACGATCGCCAGCAGGGCCGATGGAATGAACGCCGCGAGCGCCCGAAGGTTGACGCCACGCGAGTAGTGATAGGCGCCGGCCGGGTTCTCGCTGTACAGCTCCGGCACGTTGACCCGGCCTTTGCGCAGCAGCCAGTAGTCGGACATGATCACGCCGTACAGCGGGCCGAGCAGGGCGCCCAGGCCGGACAGGAAGTACACGATCACCAGCGGGCTGTTGTACAGGTTCCACGGCAGGATCAGCACCGCCACGGTGGCACTGATCAGCCCGGCGCGGCGGAAGTTCAGGTGGCGTGGTGCCAGGTTGCTGAGCACGAAGGCTGGCGCGACGAAGTTGGCCATGATGTTCACCGCAACGGTGACGATCAGGAAGGCCATGCAGCCGAGGACCAGGAACAGGGTGTTGGGGATGGTAGCGACGATCTGGGTCGGGCTGTCGATCACCTGCCCGTTGATCTGGAACTGTGCGCCGCACAGCACCACGGTGATCACCGCAAATACCAGGATGTTCATTGGCAGACCCCAGAAGTTGCCGACGCGGATGGTCCTGCGGCATGGCGAGGACCGGGCGAAGTCGCAGAAGTTGAGCACCAGGGTGCCGTAGATTGCCAGCCAGAGCGCGCCGCCGGCAAAGATGTTGCGCCACATCTCGTAGCCGGTCAGCGGATCGGCCACCGACCAGGCGATGCGCGCATCGTTCTTGAAGAACATCCAGGCGGCCAGGCTCGCCACGGTCAGCAGGATCACCGGCCCGGCGAAACCTTCGTAACGGCGCACCATCTCCATGCCGTAGGCGAGGATCACCAACTGCACGATCCAGATCGCCACGAAGCATACCCAGCCCAGGCTCGACAATCCGAGAATGCTGTCGTGGTCATAGGCGGCTACCTGTGGCCACACGGCGGTGAGCAGCACGCGCAGTACCACCGAGGCCAGGTAGGTCTGGATACCGAACCAGGCGATCGCGATCACCGCGCGGATCAGCGCGGGAATCTGCGCGCCATGGATACCGAAGGCGATGCGGCTCATGACCGGGAACGGTACGCCGGTCTTCTGGCCCATGTAGCCGGAGAGGTTCATGAAAAAGTAGACAAGCGCGGCACCGATCGCCAGAGAGACCAGAATCTGCCAGCCGCCAAGGCCCAGGGCGAACAGCCCCATGGCGAAAGAGTAGTTGGCGATGTTGTGCACATCGTTGGTCCACAGGGCGAAGATGCTGTAGCCACCCCAGCGCCGACCCTCGATGCGGGTTGGCGCAAGATCACGGTTGTGCAGGCGTGGACTCAGCTCGTACGGTCCGGCGGGGTTTTCCAGCGTGGTGGCGGTGGGGCTGGTGCTGGCAACGGAAAGTTCAGGGGCAAGGTCGAGACTGCTACTCATTCCGGCGGCTCCTGATGCGCTAGGACTGCGATGAGGCGGGCTTGCGCACGGGCTCGCCTTCTCGTCTGTGCAGCATTGGCATCACTGGGTTCTGGGCGCTAGCGGCCTGCGGGGCAGGCGCTGCGTGTTCTTGTGTATTTATGTTTTGTTTAAGTTGTATACAAAACACAAGTTCACTTAAGCCAGTTCCATGCCAGAGAGGGCACAGTTTCTGAGTTGCTATTACTTTGATTTGCTCCTGTTGTTTAGTAACGTTATGAAAATAAAGAACTATAAGCTGACCATTTGATCAGTATTTATTTTGCATTCACTTATTAGTTGATTTTAGAGTCAATTTTTATCGCCTTTCCGGTGTAACGTGTTGGGGCGTGTCCGTAACCAGTGCACACAAAAATGGCACTCTAGGTGACATTCTTGTGTACAAATCTTGGGTCATGCCATCGGTGGCAGGCGCCGCTTGACCGGTGTCTTCTTGATGATCGCGGTGTTGGTCTCGGCCAGGGTGTTGAGCCGGTCAAGCAGGGTGTCCAGCTGTTCCATCGAGCGCACATGCAGGCGGGCGATGAAGCAGTCCTCGCCAGTAACCTTGTCGCATTCGGTGAACTCGGGAATGGCGACGATCTGCCGCTCGACTTCCTGCAATTGCCCCGGCAGCGGTCGGATTCGCACGATGGCCTGTAACTGGTAACCGAAACAGCGTGGGTCGATTTCCACGGTGTAGCCGCGCAGCACGCCGCGTTCCTCCAGGCGGCGCAGCCGCTCGCTGACGCTGGGGGCGGAGAGGCCGCTGATCTGCGCCAGGGCCTTGAGCGAGCGGCGCGAATCCTCCATCAGGGCATTGATCAGCAGTTGGTCGATATCGTCGGTCATGCTTGCCTCGTCAGGTAAAAGTGCGAATCAGCCTTGATAGTAAAGGCGATTGGTGGTTCTGGCCTTGTTTATCCGCTGGAGTGCCCATGTCCGCGCCAGCATACTGTTGCCATCTTCGACAGGAGGCATGAGATGGACAGTTCGATTCGTCGCGGCTCGCTGGAAATGGTCGCCGCCATGCTGATTTCCGGAACCATTGGCTGGTTCGTGCTGGTGTCCGGGCAGCCGGTGCTGGACGTGGTGTTCTGGCGTTGTGTGCTGGGTGCTGGCACCTTGCTGCTGATTTGTGCGGTCATGGGCTTTCTCAAGCCCGGTATCCTGAGCCGCACCACCTTTCTGTTGGCGGTGCTCAGCGGGGTCGCCATCGTCGGCAACTGGTTGTTGCTGTTCGCCTCATATTCGCGCGCTTCGATCGCCATCGGCACGGCCGTATACAACGTCCAGCCGTTCCTGCTGGTGGGCCTGGCGGCGGTGTTTCTTGGCGAGCGGATTACCGCAGCCAAGCTGACCTGGCTGACACTGGCCTTCCTCGGCATGTTGGCGATCGTCAGCGCTCACGGGCAAGGGCAGGGCGGCGATGAGTACCTGCTGGGTATCGGCCTGGCATTGGGGGCGGCGCTGCTCTATGCCGTGGCGGCATTGATCATCAAGCGCTTGAGCGGAACCCCGCCGCACCTGATTGCCTTGATCCAGGTAAGTACCGGCGCACTGCTGCTGGCCCCTTGGGTCGGGTTCGGCGGGCTACCGGCAGCGCCTGCCGCGCTGGG
Source organism: Pseudomonas sp. NY15374 (assembly GCF_048068255.1). NCBI lineage: Bacteria > Pseudomonadati > Pseudomonadota > Gammaproteobacteria > Pseudomonadales > Pseudomonadaceae > Pseudomonas > Pseudomonas sp. NY15374. The sequence goes on along the minus strand of NZ_JBLUPZ010000002.1, from coordinate 212,052 downwards.
TAGCCTGGTGACACTGGGGGTGGTGCATACCGGGTTGATGTACGTGCTGTTGTACAGCGCCATCCAACGCCTGCCCACGGCGCTGACCGGCGCCCTGTCGTTCATCTATCCGATTGCGGCAATTCTGGTGGACTGGGTAGCCTTCGGCCATCGCTTGGCACCGCTGCAGTGGCTGGGCGTGGCGCTGATCCTGCTGGCGGCGGCAGGGATGCAGCAGGGGTGGTGGTTCAGGTCGCGCAGGGCGGCCTCGGCCTCACAAAGCAGGTAGAATGGCGGTTTTTCGCTATGCGGCCCGCCATGACCTCCCCGATTCACACTCTGGAGCAGCACCTGCTCACCGCCCTCGACCCCGCGCCTGTCGAAACCCGTCGTCTGTTCCATGGCCGTGGCCGTTGCTGGCCGAGCCTGGAGCAGATCACCGTCGACTGGCTCGACGGGGTGCTGTTGGTCGCGCTGTTCCGCGAGCCGCCCGATGGCCAGTTGGCCGAGCTCGAGGCGATGCTGCGTGCCCTCGCCGAGCGCCCGCAATGGAGCGGACAGGCGATCCTGCTGCAGCACCGCTACCTGCCCGACAGCCCCGGTCAGTGGCTGCTCGGCGAGCCCTGCCAGCAGCGCGAGGTGATCGAGGACGGCTTGAAGTACCTGCTGGACCTGGGCGTTAGGCAGAACAACGGATTGTTCCTGGACATGCGCTACGGTCGCCGCTGGGTGCGGGAGCAGGCGGCGGGCAAGCGGATGCTGAATCTCTTCGCCTACACCTGCGGGTTCTCTGTGGCGGCCATCGCCGGTGGCGCACAGCAGGTGGTGAACCTGGACATGGCCAAGTCGGCGCTGTCGCGTGGGCGCGAGAACCACCGCCTCAATGGCCATGATGCGTCATGCGTCGCTTATCTCGGGCATGAGCTGTTCAAGTCGTGGGGCAAGGTGCGCAAGTACGGCCCGTACGACCTGATCATCATCGACCCGCCGACCTTCCAGCGCGGCAGCTTCGTGCTCACCCAGGACTACGCCAAGATCCTGCGTCGTTTACCTGAACTGCTGAGTGAGGGCGGGACAGTGCTGGCCTGCGTGAACGATCCGGCGATCGGCCCGGAATTTCTCATCGACGGCATGGCGCAGCAGGCGCCGCAGCTGGCCTTTGTCCAGCGTCTCGAGAATCCACCGGAGTTTCCCGATGCCGACCCACAAGGCGGGTTGAAGGCGCTGGTCTTCCAACGGCTGGGCTGAACCCGAGGACTCGGGTTCGGCCCGGTCGCTGATCAGTATTCGGACAGCGAAAACTCGGTCAGGCAGAAGGTCGGCACCCCGGCGGCTTGCAGGCGGCGCGAGCCTTCGAGCTCGGGCAGGTCGATGATCGCTGCAGCCTCGAATACCTTGGCCCCGGTACGGCGCACCAGGTTGGCGGCTGCGAGCAGGGTGCCGCCGGTGGCGATCAGGTCATCGAAGATCAGCACCGAATCGCCGTCGCACAGGCTGTCGGCATGCACTTCCAGGAAGGCTTCGCCGTATTCGGTCTGGTAGGGCTCCGACAGTACGTCGGCCGGCAGTTTGCCCTGCTTGCGGAACAGGATCAGGGGCTTGTTCAGTTGGTGGGCGATGATCGAGCCGATCAGAAAACCCCGTGCATCCATGGCACCGATGTGGCTGAACTCGGCCTCGACATAGCGCTCGATGAACTGGTCGGCGACATAGCGCAGCCCGCGTGGCGACTGGAACAGCGGAGTGATGTCACGAAAGATCACGCCCGGCTTGGGGAAGTCCACTACCGGACGGATCAGGGCTTTGAGGTCGAAGGTGTCGCTGTGCATGGGGCGGGTATCCTGGAAAAACGTGGCGTCAGTATACCCTGCCGTGGCAGCGATTAGACCTCCATCGCACCACCGGCCAGCGCGCACAGCTGGATCGGGTCGAGGATGTGCACTTCCTTGCCTTCGGCCTTGAGCAGGCCGTTCTGCTGGAAGCGGGTGAACACGCGCGACACGGTTTCCACCGCCAGGCCCAGGTAGTTGCCGATCTCGTTGCGCGACATGCTCAGGCGGAACTGGTTGGCCGAATAACCGCGGGCGCGGAAGCGTGCCGAGAGGTTGACCAGGAAGGTGGCGATCCGCTCGTCGGCGGTCTTTTTCGACAGCAGCAGCATCATCTGCTGGTCGTCGCGGATCTCGCGACTCATCACCCGCATCAGTTGGCGGCGCAGTTGCGGCAGTTGCACCGAGAGCTCATCGAGGCGTTCGAAGGGGATTTCGCAGACCGAGGTAGTTTCCTGGGCCTGGGCCGAGACCGGATAGGCTTCGGTGTCCATGCCCGATAGCCCGACCAGTTCGCTGGGCAGGTGGAAGCCGGTGATCTGTTCTTCGCCGGCATCGCTGAGGCTGAAGGTCTTGAGGGCGCCGGAGCGTACAGCGTAGACCGAGCCGAAATTGTCACCCTGGCGGAACAGGAACTCGCCCTTCTTCAGTGGGCGGCCGCGCTTGACGATTTCATCCAGTGCGTCCATGTCCTCGAGATTGAGCGACAGGGGCAGGCACAGAGGGGCCAGGCTGCAATCCTTGCAATGGGCCTGGCTGTGAGGGCGCAGTTTGACTGGCTCGGACATTTCTTTCGATCCTTGTGATAAAGCACACATAAGCTGTAAGGGTAACCCACAGCTGGACTAGAGGCCAGCCTGCACTTTTTTGGTGCGGCTTGGCGGCACCCTGCGCGGATGAGTTCGGGCGCCTTCTACCAATCCATGGTGTGCCTGACAAGGCCGACTGTCCATGCGGTGTAACGTCTCGGAAAAACCGACTAGATGACCCGGGAAAAACGTTGGCGATTGTGCAGGTCCAGGTAGGCATCGAACACCATGCAGACCGAGCGCACCAGCAGCCGACCTGCCGGCAGCACCTTGATACCGCGGCTGTCGAGGGTGATCAGACCGTCACGCTGCATGGCCTGCAGTTGCGGCCAGAGCCCTTTGAAGTAACCACGAAAGTCCAGGGTGAAAGCCTGCTCGATCTGCTCGAAGTCCAGTTCGAAATGACAGATCAGTTGCTGGATCACGGCCCTGCGCACACGGTCATCCTGATTGCACAGCAGGCCACGCTGGGTCGCCAGTTGGGCGCTGGAGAGGGTGTCCTGGTAGGTGTTCAGGTCGCTGCTGTTTTGGCAGTAGAGATCGCCGATCTGACTGATAGCCGAAACCCCCAGCCCCACGAGGTCGCAATGACCGTGGGTGGTGTAGCCCTGGAAGTTGCGTTGCAGGGTACCTTCCTCCTGGGCGATGGCCAGTTCATCGTCGGGCAGGGCGAAGTGGTCCATGCCGATATAGCGATAGCCGGCGGCAGTGAGTTGCTCGATGGTGTTGTGCAGCATTTCCAGCTTGGCGGCCGGGGCTGGCAACTCGGCGGCGTCGATGCGTCGCTGGGGCATGAAGCGTTCGGGCAGGTGCGCATAGTTGAACACCGACAGGCGGTCTGGCTGCAGGCGAATCACCTCCTCGACGGTGCGGGCGAAACCTTCCGGGCTCTGGCGTGGCAGGCCGTAGATCAGGTCGAGGTTCACCGAGCGGAATTGCAGGGTGCGTGCGGCTTCCACCAGAGCGCGGGTCTGCTCCAGGCTCTGCAGGCGGTTGATCGCTCGCTGCACGGCCGGGTCCAGGTCCTGCACGCCGAGGCTGACACGGTTGAAGCCCAGCTCGCGCAACAGGCCCATGGTCGACCAGTCGGCTTCGCGCGGGTCGAGTTCGATGCCGTAGTCACCCGAATCATCATCCAGCAGGTTGAAATGCTGGCGCAGGCAGGTCATCAGCTGGCGCAGTTCCACATGGCTGAGAAAGGTGGGAGTGCCACCGCCGAAATGCAGTTGTTCGACCCGTTGCTTGGGGTCGAGGTGACAGGCGATCAGCTGGATCTCCTGCTCCAGGCGCTGCAGGTAGGGCGCGGCGCGGGCGCGGTCTTTGGTGATGACTTTGTTGCAGGCGCAGTAGTAGCAGATGTTGGCGCAGAACGGCACGTGCACGTACAACGACAGCGGGCGCACCGCACGGCGGCTTTCGCGCAGGGCATGCAGCAAGTCGAACGAACCCACTTCGCCATGCAATTGCACGGCGGTCGGGTAGGAGGTGTAGCGTGGTCCGGCCAGATCGTAGCGACGGATCAGGTCGGCATCCCAACGTAGGTCGTCGAGCATGTGGGCAGTCCCCGGATAGAGCAGCAGTGCCCGGAGTCTAGATATGTCTGTAGGAAGGGGTCTTGACTTGTATCAAGCCGAGTCGGCAGTCACCTGGTGCAACACTCTCAGGCGATCAATGCCCCATCAGCCAGTGCTGGTGCGGCCCAGGTAGCGTCCACAGGCCGAACAGCATCACCAACACTCCGCCCGCCATGCGCACGCTGCGCCGCCGTAGCAGCGCGTTGGCCCGTTCTGCGGCCAGGCCCGTGGCCAGCAACACTGGCCAGGTGCCGATACCGAATGCCAGCATCAGCGCGGCGCTGTGCGCGGCGTTGCCCTGGCTCGCCGCCCACAGCAAGGTACTGTAGACCAGCCCGCAGGGCAGCCAGCCCCACAGTGCGCCGAGCAGCAGGGCCCGCGGCAGGCTCGAGACCGGCAGCAGGCGCGACGCCAGCGGCTGGATGTGTCGCCACAAGCCTCGGCCCAGGGCCTCGATCCGGGTCAGCCCACTCCACCAGCCGGCCAGGTACAAGCCCATGGCGATCAGCAGCAAGGCTGCCACCACTCGCAGCAGTTGGGCGGCAGGGCTGCTGGCCAGGGCCCAGCCGGCCAGGCCCAGCAGCAGCCCGGCGGCCGCGTAGCTGAGCACGCGGCCGAGGTTGTAGGCAACCAGCAGGCGCAGGCGGCGGGCGCGTTGTTCGGGCGGGATGGCCAGGGTCAGGGCGCCCATCAGGCCGCCGCACATGCCCAGGCAGTGGCCACCGCCCAGCAGGCCGAGCACCAGGGCGGAACCGAGCAGCGGGAGCAGGTCAGACACGCGGGGTGGGATCCTTGTCGTCGGGCTGTTCGGGCTTGGCTTCTTCGGGTTTCACCGCGGCCTGGTGGCGCGGGTCCTGATCGTCGAACAGGATGCTGTGGGCAGGGCCCTCGAGGTCATCGTACTGGCCGCTGTCCACGGCCCAGAAGAAGATGTACACCGCCACGCCGACGAGCAGCAGGGCGGCGGGGATCATCACATAGAGGGCGGGCATCGGCGATTCCTGCTCAGGCCATGACGGGACGAGGGGCAGCATTGGCAGCCTGCACGGTTGGCATGCGCGTCAAGCGCAGGGCATTGAGCACCACGATCAGCGAGCTCACCGACATGCCGACCGCCGCCCACACCGGCGTGATCCAGCCCAGCGCGGCGAAGGGCAGCATGAGGCCATTGTACAGCGTTGCCCAGAGCAGGTTCTCGAGGATGTTACGGCGCGTGCGGCGCGCCAGGTCGAAAGCCTGTGCCAGTGCCTGCAGGCGGTTGGACAGCAGCACGGCGTCGGCGCTGGTCTTGGCCAGGTCGGTGGCCGAGCCCATGGCGATGCTGATGTCGGCGGCGGCCAGCACCGGCACGTCGTTGACGCCGTCACCGAGCATCAGCACCTTGCGTCCTTCGCTCTGCAGGGCCTTGACCCGGGCCAGCTTGTCGTCCGGACGCAGGCCGCCGATGGCCTGGTCGATGCCCAGTTGCGCGGCGACTTCCCCGACCATCGGCGAGCTGTCGCCCGACAGCAGCAAGGTCTGCCACCCGCGCGCCCTGCACGCGGCCAGCAACTCGCTGGCATCGTCACGCAGGCGATCGTCAAGGCCGAACCAGGCCAGGGGGCCCATGCGGTCACCCAGGAGCAGCCACTGCCCGCGGGGCTCGGGTACCGCCGGCACTTCGGCGCCGCTCAGGGCGCAGACGAAGGCGGCCTGCCCGATGCGCAGCCGCTGCTGGTCGACCTGGCCCTCAAGGCCCAGCCCAGGTACGGCCTGGACATCGTCGGCAGGTTCGGCACTGTGGCCGAAGGCACGGGCGATGGGATGTTCCGAGCGGTTCTCCAGGGCGGCTGCCAGGGCCAGGCAGCGGTCAGGCGCAAGGCTGCCCAGCGGGCGGATGCTGCGCAGGGCCAGGCGTCCTTCGGTCAGGGTGCCGGTCTTGTCGAACACCACGGTGTCGATCTGGTTCAGCCCTTCGAGCACGTGGCCGCGGGTCACCAGCAGGCCAAGTTTGTGCAGGGTACCGGTGGCCGTGGTCAGGGCGGTCGGGGTGGCGAGCGAGAGCGCGCAGGGGCAAGTCGCGACCAGCATCGCCAGGACGATCCAGAACGCGCGCTCGGCATCGAGGTGCCACCACCACAGGCCGATGGCCAGCGCCGCAGCCAGGCTGAACAACAGGAACCACTGCGAGGCGCGGTCGGCAATCTGCGCCAGGCGTGGCTTTTCCGACTGTGCGCGTTCGAGCAGGCGCACGATGGCCGACAGGCGCGAATCCTGGCCGAGGGCGTCGACCTCTACGGTCAAGGCGCTCTCGACGTTGAGCGTGCCACCGGTGACCCGGTCGCCAGCCCGTCGGGCCTGGGGCAGGTATTCACCGGTGAGCAGCGATTCGTCGATGCTCGAACGGCCTTCGAGGATACGACCGTCAGCGGGAATCACCGCGCCCGGCAGGACCTGCACATGATCGCCGCGGACCAGCTCGGCCAGCAGGATGCGTTCGGCACGCCCCTGCTCGTCGAGGCGCAGGCACGAGGCCGGCAGCAGGTTGACCAGTTGCGCGGTAGCCGCTGCCGTGCGTTCGCGGGCGCGCCGCTCCAGGTAGCGGCCGGTGAGCAGGAACAGGGCGAACATGCCCACGGTATCGAAGTACAGCTCGCCGCTGCCGGTGATTGCGGTCCAGATCCCGGCGCCATAGGCCAGGGCGATGGCCAGCGATACCGAGACATCCATTGTCAGATGGCGGGTGCGCAGGTCACGAGCAGCCCCTTTGAAGAACGGTGCGCAGCTGTAGAACACGATCGGCGTGGTCAGGAACAGCGCAACCCAGCGCAGGATGGTGTGCAGTTCGGGCGACAGGTCGATGTTGAATTCCGGCCAGGTCGCCATGGTCGCCATCATCGCCTGGAACCACAGCAGGCCCGCTACGCCGAGCCGTCGCAGCGCCGTGCGGTTTTCCCGGGCCAGTTGCTCGGCGGCCTGGTCGGGCTGGTAGGGGTGGGCGGCGTAGCCGATGCCGCGCAGTTCGGCGATCAGCCGCGAGAGCGGCAGTTGCCCGTCGTTCCACCTGACGTGCAGGCGGTGGTTGGACAGGTTCAGGCGCGCCTCGCCAACGCCTTCGAGATTGCGCAGGTGCTTCTCGATCAGCCAGCCGCAGGCCGCGCAACTGATGCCTTCGATCATCAAGGTGGTTTCGGCCAGGGCGCCCTGGTGCTGCACGAAGTTCTGCTGGACGTCGGCACGGTCGTACAGCGCCAGTTCGTCCTGCAACTGCCGCGGCAGTGCCTCGGGGTTGGCACTGGTTTCGCTGCGGTGCTGGTAATAGTGCTCGAGCCCGCCTGCGACGATGGCTTCGGCGACTGCCTGGCAGCCAGGGCAGCAGAACTGCCGGGGCTGGCCAAGTACCACGGCGCTGAAGCGGTTGCCGGCGGGGACGGGCAGGGCGCAGTGGTAGCAGGGGGTGGGTTGGGTCATCGGGGTCATGCCTGGCCGTGGGCAACAGCGCAAAACCTGTGGGAGCGGGCTTGCCCCGCGATGGCGATCACCTGGACAACATCATTGCCTGGGCTGACGCTATCGCGGGGCAAGCCCGCTCCCACGGGGTCGGTGCTGTTGCAGCGGTTCATTCTTGATGCTCGGCGCCTTGCAGGGCTTCATCGCCCAACTGCAAGGTCACGCCATGCTCGACCTTCTCTTCCTCGAACAGGCGCCATACCTGGCCGTTCTCGGTCCCCAGCAGCTCGACGAAGCGCCGGCCCTCGACCTTGTCGTCGAGCTGGCCGACATAGCGCCCGGTTTCGCTACGGGCAAGCTGGACCTTGCGGTCCTTGTCGGGCTGGGTCGGCGAAATCAGGTTCAACTCCAGGGTCTGCGGATCGCTGTTGCCGGTCAGGCGCAGTTCCACCTCGCCGGTCAGGTCGTCCAGATGCACGCTGGCCTTGAGACCAAGCGTCTGGGCCAGCAGCTCGCGGTCCAGCGAGCGGTTGATGCCTTTGCCTGCCTCGTAGTAATTGTCGTTGACCAGGTTGTCCGGGTTGCGCACGGCGATGCTGACCATGGTCAGGCTCAGGCACACCGAGGTGGTGAGGATGCCGATGATGATCCAGGGCCAGAGGTGCTTGTACCAGGGGCTGTTGGCGGTGGCGGCAGTCATTGTCGAACGTCTCTCTCAGCGGATCTGTGGGCCGATGAAGCGGCTCTTGGCTTCAACCTGGGTGCCGTTGTCGTCGGCATCCTTGAGGATGAAGGTGATGTCGTTGGTGCTCGAGGGCAGTTTCTCGGGGGCGACCGACAGCTGCACCGGCAGGCTGACGATGTCGCCTGCGGCCACGCGGATCTCGCGTTGCCCGGACAGCTGCAGGCCAGGCAGGCCGGCGGCATCGAGCACGTAGACGTGGTCGCGCTGGTCCTTGTTCATCACCTTGAGGCTGTAGACGTTCTCGATCCAGCCTTGGGCGTTCTCGCGGTACAGCACGCGGTCCTTGCTGACGTCGAAGCCGACCAGCGAGCGGGTGGCGAAGGCGGTGGCCAGTGCACCGATCATCACCAGCAGCACCAGGGCGTAGCCAATCAGGCGCGGGCGCAGCATGTGGGTCTTCTGCCCGGAAAGATTGTGCTCGGTGGTGTAGCTGATCAGCCCGCGCGGGTAGTCCATCTTGTCCATGATGCCGTCGCAGGCGTCGATGCATGCGGCGCAGCCGATGCATTCGATCTGCAGGCCATCGCGGATGTCGATGCCGGTGGGGCATACCTGCACGCACATCGTGCAGTCGATGCAGTCGCCCAGGCCCTGGGCTTTATAGTCGACGCCTTTCTTGCGCGGGCCACGGGCTTCGCCGCGGCGCGGGTCGTAGGAGACGATCAGCGTGTCCTTGTCGAACATCACGCTCTGGAAGCGCGCGTAGGGGCACATGTACACGCACACCTGTTCGCGCAGCCAGCCGGCGTTGCCATAGGTGGCGAGGGTGAAGAAGCCGACCCAGAAATAGGCCCAGCCATCGGCCTGGCCGGTGAAGAATTCGATGGCCAGTTCGCGGATTGGCGAGAAGTAACCCACGAAGGTCAGGCCGGTGACGAAGCCGATCAACAGCCACAGGCTGTGCTTGGCCAGCTTGCGCAGGAACTTGTTGCCGCTCATGGGCGCCTTGTCGAGCTTCATGCGCTGGTTGCGGTCGCCCTCGGTGACTTTTTCGCACCACATGAAGATCCAGGTCCACACGCTCTGCGGGCAGGTGTAGCCACACCAGACACGGCCTGCGTACACGGTGATGAAGAACAGGCCGAAGGCGGCGACGATGAGGATGCCCGACAGCAGGATGAAGTCCTGTGGCCAGATGGTGGCGCCGAAGATGTAGAACTTGCGTTCGGGCAGGTTCCACCAGACGGCCTGGTGCCCGCCCCAGTTCAACCATACGGTGCCGAAGTAGAGCAGGAACAGCAATGCGCCGCCGACCATGCGCAACCTGCGGAACACGCCGGTGAAGGCGCGGGTGTAGATTTTCTCTCGAGAGGCGTAGAGGTCGACGGAATCCTTTCCTTTGTTGGCAGGCGGGGTGACGTCATGTACCGGAATCTGCTTGCTCATCATCAAGTCCCACGGCAGTGGAGAAATGCCAGGGCCAGTGCATGCCGGCCGTGGTCGCGCGCCTGTGTTGGCGCTCTGCGGCCCATGATACGCCTGTGATGGCAGGGTAGGGCTTGGCTGCGACGTTTAGTCGCGTTGGGTGGTCGTTTAAATCGTGTTATGGCGAGTGTCAATTGATCCAGGTCAGCCAGTGGTGCATTTGCCGGCCTCATCGCGGGCAAGCCCGCTCCTACAAGTACTGCACCAGCCTTGTGGGGGCGGGCTTGTCCCGCGATGAGGCCAGCCCAGGCTTACTCAGCTGGTTGAGTCGGCTCCGCCTGCTGCGACAGGCTGTACACATAAGCCGCCAGCAGGTGCACCTTGTCGTTGCCCTGGATTTCGGCCTGGGCGGGCATCTGCCCCTGGCGACCGTAACGAATGGTCTGCTGCAGCTGGGCGAAGCTCGAGCCGTAGATGAACGCCTGCGGGTGAGTCAGGTTGGGTGCGCCCATGGCGGGGGTGCCCTTGCCTTCAGGGCCGTGGCAGGCCACGCAGTTGGCGGCGAAGAGTTTCTGCCCGTTGGCCGCGTCGGCCTTGATGCCCTCGGGCAGGCTGCGCCCGTCCAGGTTGGTCAGCACGAAGGCGGCGACGTCCGCCACGCCCTGCTCGCCGATCACCTCGGCCCAGGCCGGCATCACACCATGACGGCCATTCATGATGGTGGTCTTGATGGTTTCCGGTTCGCCGCCCCAGCGCCAGTCGCTGTCGGTCAGGTTGGGGAAGCCGTACGCTCCCTTGGCGTCCGAACCATGGCACACCGAGCAGTTGGAGGCGAACAGGCGTGCGCCCATCTTGAGGGCCTGCGGATCCTTGGCGACGTCTTCCAGCGGCATGGCCGCGAACTTGGCGAAGATCGGCCCGAAGCGGGCATCGGCCTTGGCCATTTCCTTTTCCCATTCGTGCACGCCGGTCCAGCCCGACTGACCATTGCTGAATTCGGTCTGCTTGTCGTTATCCAGGTACGTATAGCCTGGCAGGATGCCTTTCCAGTTGCCCAGGCCCGGATACAGCGCCAGGTAGCCGAGGGCGAAGACGATGGTGCCGACGAACAGCCAGAACCACCATTTGGGCAGCGGGTTGTCGTACTCCTCGATACCGTCGAACGCATGGCCGACGGTTTCATCGGTGATCTCTTCGCGCTGGCCCTTGCGGGTCGACAGCAGCAGCCAGGTCAAGGCGAAGATGGTGCCCAGGGTCAGGACGGTGACGTACAGACTCCAGAAGGTTGTCATTGTTGTTTGCTCCCAGAAGCATTCTTTTGCGCGTGCTCGACATGCCGGCTGGCCTCGGGATCATCCGCGAAGGGCAGTTGCGTGGCCTCGTCGAAATCCTTCTTGCGCCGCGGGCTGAACACCCACAGCGCCAGGCCCACGAAGGCCACCAGCACGACGACGGTGCCCAGGCCGCGAATCATCCCGATATCCATCAGCGTCACCGTTTGCTCTTGATGAGGGTGCCAAGGCCTTGCAGGTACGCCACCAGGGCGTCCATCTCGGTCTTGCCCTTGACCGCATCGCGGGCACCGGCGATATCTTCGTCGGTGTAGGGCGTGCCGAGGGTGCGCAGCACTTCGAGCTTCTTGGCCGTATCCTTGCCATCGAGGTGGTTTTCCACCAGCCATGGGTAAGCGGGCATCTTCGATTCCGGCACCACGTTGCGCGGGTTGTACAGGTGTGCGCGGTGCCAGTCGTCGGAGTAGCGTCCGCCGACGCGGGCCAGGTCCGGGCCGGTGCGCTTGGAGCCCCAGAGGAAGGGGTGGTCCCAGACGCTTTCACCGGCCACCGAGTAGTGGCCATAGCGTTCGGTCTCGGCACGGAACGGACGGATCATCTGCGAATGGCAGCCTACGCAGCCTTCGCGGATGTAGATGTCGCGCCCTTCGACCTCCAGCGCGGTGCGCGGCTTCATGCCCTCGACCGGCTTGTTGGTGACGTCCTGGAAGAACAGCGGGACGATTTGCGTCAGGCCGCCGATGCTCACGGCGATGACCATGAAGAAGGCCAGCAGGCCTATGTTCTTCTCGACTGCTTCATGCTTCATCAGTGCGCTCCCACGACGACGATCTTGGCGGCTTCATCGGCCTGCGCCGGATTGGCAGCGCGTACCGTGCGCAGCACGTTGTAGGCCATCAGCAGCATGCCCGAGGCGAAGAAGGCGCCGCCCAGTGCGCGGACGATATAGCCCGGATGGCTGGCCTGCAGCGCTTCGACGAAGGAGTAGGTGAGGGTGCCGTCATCGTTGATCGCGCGCCACATCAGGCCTTGGGTAATGCCGTTGACCCACATCGAGGCGATGTACAGCACGGTGCCGATGGTCGCCAGCCAGAAGTGCGCGTTGATCAGGCCGACGCTGTGCATCTGCTCGCGGCCGTACAGCTTCGGAATCATGTGGTACACCGCGCCGATGGAGATCATCGCCACCCAGCCCAGGGCGCCGGCGTGGACGTGGCCGATGGTCCAGTCGGTGTAGTGCGACAGCGAGTTGACCGTCTTGATCGCCATCATCGGCCCTTCGAAGGTCGACATGCCGTAGAACGCCAGCGACACCACCAGGAAGCGCAGGATCGGGTCGGTGCGCAGTTTGTGCCAGGCACCGGAGAGGGTCATCATGCCGTTGATCATGCCGCCCCAGCTCGGGGCCAGGAGAATGATCGACATCACCATGCCCAGCGACTGCGCCCAGTCGGGCAGGGCGGTGTAGTGCAGGTGGTGGGGGCCGGCCCAGATGTACAGGGTGATCAGCGCCCAGAAGTGCACGATCGACAGGCGGTAGGAGTAGATCGGACGCTCGGCCTGCTTGGGCACGAAGTAGTACATCATCCCCAGGAAGCCGGTGGTGAGGAAGAAGCCCACGGCGTTGTGGCCATACCACCACTGGATCATCGCGTCAGTGGCACCGGCGTAGGCCGAGTACGACTTGAACAGGCTGACCGGCAGCGAGATGTGGTTGACGATGTGCAGCATCGCGGTGACCACGATGAAGGCGCCGTAGAACCAGTTGCCCACGTAGATGTGCTTGGTCTTGCGCTTGACGATGGTGCCGAAGAACACCACTGCATAGGTGACCCAGACGATGGCCAGCAGGATTGCGATGGGCCATTCGAGCTCGGCGTATTCCTTGGTGGTGGTGTAGCCCATCGGCAGGGTGATCAGCGCGCCGAGGATCACCGCCTGCCAGCCCCAGAAGGTGAAGGCGGCCATGCCGTCGGAGATCAGCCGGGTCTGGCAGGTGCGCTGCACCACGTAGTAGCTGGTGCCGAACAGGGCACAGCCGCCGAAGGCGAAGATCACCAGGTTGGTGTGCAGCGGTCGCAGGCGTCCGAAGCTGGTCCAGGGCAGGTCGAAGTTGAGCTGCGGCCACACCAGCTGCGATGCGATGAAGACGCCGAGGCCCATGCCAAGGATCCCCCAGACCACCGTCATGATGGCGAACTGGCGGACGACCTTATAGTTATAAGCAGTCGGACTGATTGCTGTGCTCATGCTAAGGTTCCACGGTTTAGGTGTTCTTGTTGGTGGAAAAATCGGCGCCAGTCTCGATAGCCGCAATGGCTATGGCAACGCAAGGTACCCTGCGCCGACCCGTGTCCATACCCTTCCCACCACCGTCCCGTGGCGTTTCGGGTCGAACGATTGTACACAAATAAATATCTGTAATGTGTACCGTTTTTCACCTTTTTCTGATCGATCGGTCAAGCTTTTTTTTTGATGTCTTTTTCGCGCGCGGCGTCAGGCAATGCGCCGCGTCGAGGCCATCGCTGCAACGCGAGGCCACTGTGGCAACAAGCTTAGTTCCGTTCGGAGGGGGTGCAAGGGAGGGGGAGCGGCGCACCCCTGTGGGAGGGCGAGTCGCCGCTCCCACAGGGGGGATTTGCAGGGGTACTTACTTGGTTGTCAGCGTTTCAGCGTTTTCATCATGGGACAGGCTGTACACGTAAGCCGCCAGCAGGTGCACCTTGTCGTTGCCCTGGATCTCGGCCTGAGCCGGCATCTGGCCCTGGCGACCATAGCGGATGGTCTGCTGCAACTGGGCGAAGCTCGAACCGTAGATGAACGCCTGCGGGTGAGTCAGGTCGGGTGCGCCCATGGCGGGGGTGCCCTTGCCTTCCGGCCCATGGCAGGCCACGCAGTTGCTGGCGAAGATCTCCTTGCCCTTGGCCACGTCGGCCTTGGCCCCTTCAGGCAGGCTGCGGCCATCGAGGTTGGTGAGCACGAAACCTGCGACATCCGCCACGCCCTGTTCGCCGATGACCTCGGCCCAGCCTGGCATCACGCCATGGCGGCCGTTCATGATCGAGGCCTTGATGGTCTCGGGTTCACCGCCCCAGCGCCAGTCCTTGTCAGTCAGGTTGGGGAAGCCGTAGGCCCCTTTGGCGTCCGAGCCATGGCACACCGAGCAGTTGGAGGCGAACAGGCGTGCGCCCATCTTCAATGCCTGCGGATCCTTGGCCACTTCCTCCACCGGCATGGCGGCGAACTTGGCGAAGATCGGCCCGAAGCGGGCGTCGGCCTTGTCCATTTCTTTCTGCCATTCGTTGACCTGGGTCCAGCCATTCTCGTAGCCGGGCAGGATGCCTTTCCAGTTGCCCAGGCCCGGGTAGAGGATCAGGTAGCCGACCGAGAACACCAGGGTGCCGACGAACAGCCAGAACCACCATTTGGGCAGCGGGTTGTCGTACTCCTCGATGCCGTCGAAGCTATGGCCCATGGTCTGGTCGGTGGTGTTGTTGCTCTGGCCCTTGCGGGTGCCGAGCAGCAACCAGGTCAGGCCGATCAGGCTGCCGATGGTCAGTACGCTGATGTACGTACTCCAGAAGGTGGTCATTGCCCGTTACTCCTCATGGCAGGTTCCTGCCCGGCAGGGGGCAGGCGGTCGTCGTCGAAGGGCAGCAGGCGCGCTTCGGCGAAATCACGGTCGCGGCGGCGGTTGAACACCCAGAGCGACAGGCCGATGAAGGCGATCATCACCACCAGGGTGCCGAGGCCGCGGATCATGCCGATGTCGAATTCCATCGTGCTTACCTCTTGTTCTTGATCGAGGTGCCCAGCACCTGCAGGTAGGCGACCAGCGCATCCATCTCGGTCTTGCCCTTGACCGCGTCGCGGGCACCGGCGATGTCTTCGTCGGTGTAGGGCACGCCGAGGGTGCGCAATACGCGCAGCTTGGTGTCGGTGTGGCTGTTGTCGACCGGCTGTGCGACCAGCCACGGGTAGGCCGGCATCTTCGATTCCGGTACCACGTTGCGCGGGTTGTACAGGTGCGCGCGGTGCCAGTCGTCGGAGTAGCGTGCGCCGACGCGGGCCAGGTCCGGGCCGGTGCGCTTGGAACCCCAGAGGAAGGGGTGGTCCCACACACTTTCACCGGCCACCGAGTAGTGACCATAGCGTTCGGTCTCGGCACGGAACGGACGGATCATCTGCGAATGGCAGCCCACGCAGCCTTCGCGGATGTAGATGTCGCGGCCTTCCAGTTGCAGCGCGGTGTAGGGCTTCATGCCCTCGACCGGCTTGTTGGTGACGTCCTGGAAGAACAGCGGGACGATCTGCGTCAAACCGCCGATGCTGACGGCGAACACCATCAGCAAGGCCAGCAGGCCGACGTTTTTCTCGATGACTTCATGTTTCATCAGGCGTGTCTCCTCAAGCCAGCTGGGCGTTCGCAGGGGCGGCGTCAAGCGCTGGCGAACGCACGGTGCGCCAGGTGTTCCAGGCCATCAGGAACATGCCGCTGAGGAAGATCGCCCCGCCGACGAAGCGCACGATGAAGCCGGGGTGGCTGGCCACCAGGGTTTCGACGAACGAGTAGGTGAGCGTGCCGTCGCTGTTGACCGCACGCCACATCAGGCCCTGGGCGATGCCGTTGACCCACATCGAGGCGATGTAGAGCACGGTGCCGATGGTTGCCAGCCAGAAGTGCGCGTTGATCAGGCCGATGCTGTGCATCTGCTGCTTGCCGAACACCTTCGGAATGGTGTGGTACAGCGCGCCGATGGAGATCATAGCCACCCAGCCCAGGGCGCCGGCGTGGACATGGCCGATGGTCCAGTCGGTGTAGTGGGAGAGGGCGTTGACGGTCTTGATCGCCATCATCGGGCCTTCGAAGGTCGACATGCCGTAGAACGCCAGCGACACCACGAGGAAGCGCAGGATCGGGTCGCTGCGCAGTTTGTGCCAGGCACCGGAGAGGGTCATCATGCCGTTGATCATCCCGCCCCAGCTCGGTGCGAGCAGGATCAGCGACATGATCATGCCCAGTGACTGGGCCCAGTCGGGCAGGGCAGTGTAGTGCAGGTGGTGCGGGCCGGCCCAGATGTACAGGGTGATCAGCGCCCAGAAGTGCACGATCGACAGGCGATAGGAATACACCGGACGCTCTGCCTGCTTGGGCACGTAGTAGTACATCATTCCCAGGAAGCCTGCGGTCAGGAAGAAGCCCACGGCGTTGTGGCCGTACCACCACTGCACCATGGCGTCGGTGGCCCCGGCGTAGACCGAGTACGACTTGGTCAGGCTGACCGGCATCTCCAGGTTGTTGACGATGTGCAGGATCGCCACGGTGAGGATGAAGGCACCGAAGAACCAGTTGCCCACATAGATGTGCTTGGTGGTGCGCTTCATCAGCGTGCCGAAGAACACGATGGCGTAGCAGACCCAGACGATGGTGATCAGGATGTCGATCGGCCATTCCAGTTCGGCGTATTCCTTGGAGCTGGTGTAGCCCAGTGGCAGGCTGATCGCTGCCAGCAGGATCACCAGTTGCCAGCCCCAGAAGGTAAAGGCCGCCAGTTTTGGCGCGAAGAGGATGGTCTGGCAGGTACGCTGCACCGAATAATAGGAGGTGGCGAACAGGGCACAGCCACCGAAGGCGAAGATCACCGCGTTGGTGTGCAGCGGTCGCAGACGACCGAAGCTGGTCCACGGAAGGTCGAAGTTGAGGCTCGGCCAGACGAGTTGCGCGGCGATGAAGACGCCGAGCCCCATGCCGACGATGCCCCACACCACCGTCATGAGGGCGAATTGGCGGACCACCTTGTAGTTGTAGGCGGTACTGCTGGTTGTGTTCATGTATGGGTTCCCATCCACGGTTATAGGCAGGCTAAACAGCGAGGCAAGCATGAAAGATGGGCAATGTGCCGGTATTGACGGGGATCAATGGGCCCAAGTGGGAAATGTCCCAGGCTTGCGCGTCGATCCTCCGCAAATCCGGGGCGATCAGGGGCGTTCCTGCAGCCTGATCCTGGCCCATGGCGCCGGTGCGCCGATGGACAGCGCGTTCATGGACGAGATCGCGCAAAGGCTGGCGGGGCTTGGGGTCGGGGTGATCCGCTTCGAATTTCCCTACATGGCCGAGCGCCGGATAAACGGCGGCAAGCGTCCGCCCAATCCGCAGAAGGTGCTGCTCGAGTGCTGGCGCGAGGTGTATGGGCAGGTGCGACCATTGGTCACGGGCACCTTGGCCATTGGCGGCAAGTCGATGGGCGGGCGCATGGCCAGTTTGCTGGCCGATGAGCTGCAGGTGGATGCGCTGGTGTGCCTGGGGTATCCGTTCTATGCCGTGGGCAAGCCGGAGAAGCCGCGGGTCGAGCATCTGGCCGAGCTGAAGACACCGACGCTCATCGTCCAGGGCGAGCGGGATGCGCTGGGGAATCGGGAGGCGGTTGAGCGGTATGCGCTGTCACCGGCGATCGAGGTGAACTGGCTGGTGGCGGGGGATCATGATCTGAAGCCGCTGAAAGCTTCAGGGTTCAGCCATGAGCAGCATCTGCAGGCGGCGGCTGAGAAGGTGGCGGGGTTTCTGAAGGGTTAGCGCTGGGTTCTTCGCGGGCAAGCCCGCGAAGCGCCTGATGCTTAGTCGCGATACTCGCACAGGTAAGCGGTATCGACCTTGACCTGCAGCTGGAACTTGCTGTCGGCAGGCACATTGAACTTGTCGCCGGCGTTGAAGGTTTCCCAGTTGTCGCTGCCTGGCAGCTTGACGATCAGGGCGCCGGAGACCACGTGCATGATCTCGCGCTTGGCGGTGCCGAACTCGTATTCGCCCGGGGCCATCACGCCCACGGTGGCCGGACCTTCTTCGCCTGAGAAGGCGATCGACTTGACGGTGCCGTTGAAGTACTCGTTGACCTGGAACATGGGCGACTCCTGAACAGAAGGGCTGAAAAAAGGCTGGCCAGTATGCCCAAGCCCTGCGCGGTCGTCATCTGCTTTCAGGTGAGGCTCAAGGGCAGCAACCGCGCGGTATTGCGTGCATCCTCCAGCGCCCGGTGCTGCTGGCCGACGAACTGCATGCCCGCCAGTTGCAGCGCACCGTTCAGGCCGGTGGGGCGCTGCAGGTGGCGGGCCTTGGCAAAGCGCTGCTTGAGGTTGATGTGCGGCAACTGCGCCAGCAGGCTGCTGACCTGATGCTGCTGCCATTCCTGCAACAACTGCTGGCGGTCGTAGTCGCCCCAGCTGACCCAGGCCTGCAACTGCGCCTGGTGATGACCGAGCCAGCGCTCGAACTGCGCCCAGATTTCGGCAAACGGTGCGGCGCTGTCGATACTGGCCTGGCCGATGTGCGTCAGCTCGCGGCAGAACGGTGTCAACTGCGGACGCCGCCGCGGCTTGACGAAGCGCTGGAAGTGATCGACCTCGCGGCCTTCGCGGGTGACCAGGCTTGCGCCGATTTCAATGATTTCCATCTCGGTGACCGGCCAGCCACCGTCGTCGGTCGTGGCTTCCAGGTCGATGACCAGCCAATGGCCCATACCAGGCTCCCTTGCAAGACGCTGTGGTCCGCGGCGTTAGGCATGGGCCAGGGCCGCGGGCCCCTAGGGTCTGTCTGAAATGTATCTGCACTCGCCCATACTGCGTTGAAACGGGGCTCGGAATGCTCATGTACTCCAGTACACTCCGCTTCCTCCCCCCGTTTCGCCTTGTCTGGCCTTCGCGCAGACACATTTCAGACAGACCCTAGAGCGTAGCCAATCCAGAACCCTTACGGCATCCCCTGGCAGAATGCCGCTATTTTGGCATAACCAGCGGTTGTGCCCTGACAGGAAAACGCCTAGCTTAGGCGCATCAAGGTCCACGCCCGTGATTTGAGTGCCTCACTTGACGCCACTGCCCGCCCTCAAGGCCCTGTCATCCCTGATGATGCTCGCTGCACTGTGGCTGGCCGGCTCGGCCTGTGCCGCCGAAATGGTGGAGGTGCGGATCGGGGCTGCGCATTTCCCGCCTTATACGGTGCGTCCGGAGCAGGGGGCCGATACGGGGCTGTTGCCGCAGCTCGCCGAGGCACTGAACCAGCTCCAGGCCGGTTACCGTTTCGTTCTGGTGCCAACCTCGATCCCGCGTCGTTTTGGTGATTTCCAGCAGGGTCGCACCGACATGGCGATCTTCGAGAACCCGCAATGGGGTTGGCAGCAGATCCCGCACACGGTAGTCGACATGGGCCTGGAAGATGCAGAGATCTTCGTCGCCCATCGTCAGGCAGGGCGTGACCAGCATTATTTCGATGACCTCAAAGGCAAGCGCCTGGCGTTGTTCAATGGCTATCACTACGCGTTTGCCGATTTCAATCCCGACCCTGAATACCTGAAGAAGACCTTCCGGGCCATCCTCTCCTATTCCCACGACAGCAACCTGTCGATGGTGCAACGCGAGCGTGCGGACATTGCCCTGGTGACCCGCTCGTACCTGAGTGACTACCTCAAGCGCAACCCGGCCAAGGGCAGCGAGCTGCTGGCCTCGGATCGGGTCGATCAGGTCTACCATCACTACGCGCTGCTGCGTCCTGGTGCGCCGATCCGCGCCGAAGTCTTCACCCAGTTGATGCAGCGCCTGCGCGACAGCGGTGAGCTGGCAGCGCTTTTCGGCCCTTATCGGATCACCGTGCAAACGCCGAACAATTAAATTCGCGGGCTGCGATCACGTTCAGACACTTGAGTGTGATTCCATTTTTCCGTGAGCCATGACCATGCCTTTCGACGCTGCTTCGACGCCGCTTTCCCTTCCTCGATGGCACAGCCTGCAAGGCGACGAGACCGGTTCCCGGTTGAGTCTGACCCTGGAGGGGCGCCCGCTGATCCAGGTACGCCTGGTGCCCGCCGACCCTGTGCAGGTTCACCTGGAAACCGTCTGCCCGGATCGCGGCGTCCAGGCCCTGTGGGCTGCCTGCTACTGGCTGCTGTCGCGCGATCCCGCCTGCCAGCGCCTGGCCTGGCATGTGCCGAAGGCGCCAGCGTGGGTACCGTCGTTGCTGGCGAGCGGCCTGCTGGTGCCCAGCGAGCAAGCGCACGTGTTGATCTGCGAGCGAGCGCTGTTCTGGCAGTTGCCGCAGCCCTGGCTTGGCGAGGTACAGAGCGGTGTCTACCCGCAGCAGATGCAGATCAGCAACGGCAAGCGCCATCCACGCCGCGCCCCCAAACCCCGGGGCGAGGTGTATCGCCGTTTCGATGCGCGCCTGGGGGCGTGGGTGTCGCTACGCACCCTGGAAGTCGAGCAGGACCTGGCGCGGTTCAACCGTTGGCAGAACGAGCCCCGGGTCGCGCACTTCTGGCAGGAACAGGGCAGCCTGGAGCAGCACCGCGAATACCTGAGCAAGCTCGAGGCAGACCCGCACACCCTGACACTCATCGGCTGTTTCGACGATGAGCCGTTCGCCTACTTCGAAGCCTATTGGGCCAAGGAAGACCGCATCGCGCCGTTCTATCCGGCCGACGACTACGACCGCGGTATCCATATGCTCGTGGGCGAACAGGCGCACCGTGGTCCGCACAAGGTGGCGAGCTGGATGTCGGCGCTGGTGCACTACCTGTTCCTTGACGACCCGCGCACCCAGCGCGTCGTCGCCGAGCCGCGCGCCGACAACGGCAAGATGATCGGCTACATGCACGATCAGTGCTTCCACTGCGACAAAGAGTTCGATTTCCCGCACAAGCGGGCGGCGCTGATGATCCTGGGGCGTGAGCGTTTCTTCGATCGTTGCACGCTGGTCTAGCGGCGCGCAGGGCGTGGGCCGCTGTGCGGCCCGATCACGCTGACAGGTGCCGTGCGGTACCTGTGAGGCGGTCAGCCCTCGGCCTGGCGGCTGTTCTTGCGGCAGTGGATCAGCGCGTCGCGGATCATGAAGTTGACCAGCGTTGGTGAGACCCCGAGCTCCTTGGCGATGTCTTTTTGCGGCACGCCGTGCAGGCGGTACATCTCGAACGCGTAGCGAGTGCGCTGGGGCAGCTCGTTGAGCGCTTCGGCGATGTGCTCGAGGGTCGCCAGGTTGATGTGGGTGGCTTCTGGCGAGGCATTCTGGATCACCACGTTCATGCCTTCTTCCTCGCTGCCCGAGTACTTCAGCTCCATCGCCTGCTTGCGGTAGTGGTCGATGGCCAGGTTGCGCACGATCTGGAACAGGTAGCTGAGCTGGGCCTTGAACGATGACGTGATCTGCGGCGCGGAACCGAGCCGGAAGAAGGCATCCTGCACCACATCCTCGGCGCGCGACCGACAGCCCGTGATACGGGCGGCAATCTTGACGAGGATGCTGCGATTGTCGACGAACGCCTGGAGTAATGGTGAATCGCACTTACTTGTGGATAGTTGTTCCGCCATGGAAATCACCTTGTCTCTGTGAGGAAAGGGAGCACACCGATTAGTCATGCTTCCTACAACGTGCGACAAACTATTCAGAATGATAATGATTGTCAAATACAGAAGTAAGTGAGTCTCTATTCGATTGTGGTCTAAGCTGCATCCCCTCCATGACCCCTGTGTGAACGTCGTTCGCAGGCCCGCGACGTTTCTAATTATTTCTCCGGCCCATCCGTTCCCCTGTGTACATCCGGCCGCCGACTGCCGCCCGCCCGACGTGCCTTGCGCACCTGGCCCGGCTCCGGCCCGACTTACCCAGACACTGGCAGGAACACTCCATGACGGACGCCTTCGAACTCCCGCTCACGCTGGTCCAGGCCCTGGCGCAACGCGCCGCGGCGACCCCGGACCGGATCGCCTTGCGCTTTCTGGCCGACGATCCCCGCGAACAGGCGGTGCTCAGCTACCGCGAGCTGGACCTGCGCGCCCGTACCATCGCCGCCGCCCTGCAGGCCCGTGCCACGTTCGGCGACCGGGCGATCCTGCTGTTTCCCAGCGGTCCGGACTATGTCGCGGCATTCTTCGGCTGCCTGTATGCCGGAGTGATCGCAGTGCCGGCCTATCCGCCGGAGTCTTCGCGCCAGCACCATCAGGAGCGGCTGCTGTCGATCATCGACGATGCCCAGCCGCGTCTGCTGCTGACGGTAGAAGCGCTTCATGACAGTTTGCAGGGCCTTGATGCTCTGGCGACGGATGCCGCCCCGGGCCTGCTGGCGGTGGACCGCCTGGCCCCTGAGCTGGCCGACGACTGGCGTGAACCGGCGCTGGCCGGCGAGCACATCGCCTTCCTGCAGTACACCTCTGGCTCCACCGCGCTGCCCAAGGGTGTGCAGGTCAGCCATGGCAACCTGGTGGCTAACGAGCAACTGATCCGCCAGGGTTTTGGCATCGACCTCAACCCTGACGATGTGATCGTCAGCTGGCTACCGCTGTACCATGACATGGGCCTGATTGGCGGCCTGCTGCAACCGATCTTCAGCGGCGTGCCCTGTGTGCTGATGTCGCCGGGCTACTTCCTCGCCCGGCCCCTGCGCTGGCTGCAGGCGATCAGCGAATACGGTGGCACCATCAGTGGCGGCCCGGATTTCGCCTACCGCCTGTGCAGCGAACGGGTCAGCGAAGCGGCCTTGGCCGGGCTCGACCTCAGCCGCTGGCGGGTGGCCTACTCCGGTTCCGAGCCGATCCGCCAGGACAGCCTCGAGACGTTTGCCGGCAAGTTCGCCGCCTGCGGCTTCCAGGCGAGCAGCTTCTTCGCCAGCTACGGGCTGGCCGAAGCCACTCTGTTCGTCAGCGGCAGCCGACGCGGCCAGGGCATTGGCGCGCTGGAGCTCGATGCCGAGGCCTTCGCCGCCAACCGCGCCGAGCCTGGCAAGGGCAGCGTGCTGATGAGCTGCGGCTATCCGCAGCCGGGCCATGCGGTGCGTATCGTCGAACCGGAGCAACTGGCGGTGCTGGGCGATAACCGGGTGGGCGAAATCTGGGCCGGCGGCCCGAGCATTGCGCGGGGCTACTGGCGCAACCCCGAGGCCACGGCGCGTACCTTTGTCGAGATGGACGGCCAGACCTGGCTGCGCACCGGCGACCTGGGCTTCATGCGCGATGGCGAGGTGTTCGTCACCGGGCGGTTGAAGGACATGCTGATCGTGCGCGGCCAGAACCTCTATCCGCAGGATCTGGAGAAGACCCTCGAGCGTGAGGTCGATGTGTTGCGCAAAGGGCGCGTGGCGGTGTTCGCCGTGGACGATCGAGGCGAAGAGGGCATCGGCGTTGCGGTGGAAGTCAGCCGCAATGTGCAGAAGGCGATGCCTGCGCAAGCGCTGATCAAGACCCTGCGCCAGGTCATCGCCGACGCCTGCCGCCAGGCGCCGGCCGTGGTCTTGCTGCTCAACCCGGGGGCGCTGCCCAAGACCTCCAGTGGCAAGCTGCAGCGTTCGGCCTGCCGTCTGCGCATGAGCGACGGCAGCCTCGATTGCTATGCTCGCTTCCCGGCAGATGCCGCGT
Source organism: Pseudomonas sp. NY15374 (assembly GCF_048068255.1). Classification (NCBI taxonomy): domain Bacteria; kingdom Pseudomonadati; phylum Pseudomonadota; class Gammaproteobacteria; order Pseudomonadales; family Pseudomonadaceae; genus Pseudomonas; species Pseudomonas sp. NY15374. The sequence goes on along the minus strand of NZ_JBLUPZ010000002.1, from coordinate 188,637 downwards.
CCTCCGAGCGGGGTGCCAGCGGCGATGCCCTGCAGATGCGCATTGCGGCGGTATGGCGCGACCTGCTCAAGGTCGAGGCGGTGACGGCGGACGATCATTTCCTGCTGCTGGGCGGCAACTCCATCGCCGCCACCCAGGTCACCGCGCGGCTGTCCGACGAGCTGGGTGTCACGCTCAGCCTGCGTACCCTGTTCGAAGCGCCTGTACTGGCCGACTACAGCGCGGCAGTGGCCTGCGTGCTGGAGCTAGGCGGGCAGGGCACCGGCGCCATCGCCGCCCTCGATCGCGCCAAGGCATTGCCGCAGTCGCTGGCGCAGAACCGACTGTGGTTGCTGTGGCAACTGGAGCCGCAGTCCGCTGCCTACAACATCCCTGCCGGCCTGCACCTGCGTGGCGAACTGGACGAGGCAGCGCTGCAGGCGAGCTTCCAGGCGCTGGTCGAGCGTCACGAATCCCTGCGCACGCGCTTCAGCGAAGTGGATGGCGAGGCCCTGCAGCATGTGCTGGCGCATGCCGACTTTGCCTTGCAGCGTGTCGATCTCGAAGGGGTGGACGCCAGCGAGGTCGCCAATCGTCGCGAGCATGAGGCCCGCCAACCCTTCGACTTGCTCCAAGGGCCGCTGCTGCGCGTGACCTTGGCGCGCCTGGACGATGAAGAACACCAGTTGTGGGTAACCCTGCATCACATCGTCGCCGACGGCTGGTCGCTGAATATCCTGCTCGAGGAGTTCGCCCGACTCTACACCGCCCACTGCCAGGGCCAGCAACCCAATCTCGCGCCCCTCGCGCTGGGCTACGCCGACTACGGCACCTGGCAGCGCCAGTGGCTGGCAGAAGGTGAGGCTGCACGTCAGCTGGAATACTGGAAGGCGCAACTGGGCGACGAATTGCCGGTACTCGACCTGTGCACCGACCATCCACGCTCGGCGCTGGGCGAGCAGCGCGCTGCGCGCCTGAACATGAAGGTGCCCGCCAAACTCGGCGAAGCTCTCAAGGGCCTGGCCCGTGACCAGCAGGCCAGCCTGTTCATGGTCCTGCTGGCGGGCTGGCAAGCCTTGCTGCAGCGCTACAGCGGCCAGTCCGACATCCGCGTCGGCGTCCCCAACGCCAACCGCCCGCGCCTGGAAACCCAGGCCATGGTCGGCTTCTTCATCAACACCCAGGTCATGCGTGCCGAGTTCGACGGCCGTACGCCGTTCGACCAGTTGCTGGCCCAGGTGCGTGAGCGCACCCTTGGCGCCCAGGCGCACCAGGACCTGCCATTCGAGCAACTGCTCGAAGCGCTGCCCCAGGCCCGTGAGCAGGGCCTGTTCCAGGTCATGTTCAACCACCAGCAGCGCGACCTGTCCGCGCTGCGCCGCCTGCCCGGACTGCTTGCCGAAGAGCTGCCGTGGCACAGCCGCGAGGCCAAGTTCGACCTGCAACTGCACAGTGAGGAAGACCACCAGGGCCGGCTGACACTGGCCTTCGACTACGCCGCCGAGCTGTTCGACGCCAGCACCGTCAAGCGCCTGGCCCAGCACCTGCTGGCGCTGCTCGAACAGGTCTGCGCGCAACCGCAGCTGGCCGTGGGCGAAGTGCAACTGCTGGATGAGCCAGGCCGCGCGCAACTGCTCGCCTGGGGTCAGGCCCCTGCCGAGCCCGCCAGAGCCTTGCTGGTCGAGCAGCTCAACGAGCAGGCACGCCTGACACCGGAGCGCGTCGCCCTGGTGTGGGAGGGCGGTCAGCTCGACTACGCCAGCCTGCACCAGCAGGCCAACCGCCTGGCTCACTACCTGCGCGACAAGGGCGTCGGCCCGGACACATGCGTGGCCATCGCGGTCGAGCGCTCGCCGCAACTGCTGGTCGGCCTGCTGGCGATCCTCAAGGCGGGCGGCGCCTATGTACCGCTGGATGTCGACTACCCGGCCGAACGCCTGGCCTACATGCTCGCCGACTGTGGTGCGGGCCTGCTGCTGAGCCAGAGCACCCTGCTCGAGCGCCTGCCCCAGGTCGAGGGCGTCAGTACCATCGCGCTGGACCAGTTGCACCTGGACACCTGGCCCAGCCAGGCCCCGGGCCTGCGCCTGGAAGGCGAGCACCTGGCCTATGTGATCTATACCTCCGGCTCCACCGGTCAGCCCAAGGGCGTGGGCAACACCCATGCTGCCCTGGCCGAACGCCTGCAATGGATGCAGGCCACCTATGCGCTGGACGACCGCGACGTGCTGATGCAGAAGGCACCGATCAGCTTCGACGTGTCGGTGTGGGAATGCTTCTGGCCGCTGGTCACCGGCTGCCGCCTGGTACTGGCAGGCCCTGGTGAGCACCGCGATCCGCAGCGCATCGCCGCACTGGTGCAGCAGCATGGCGTGACCACGCTGCACTTCGTGCCGCCGCTGTTGCAGGTGTTTGTCCAGGAGCCGCTGGCCGCAGGTTGCACCAGCCTGCGTCGGCTGTTCTCCGGCGGCGAGGCGCTGCCTGCCAGCCTGCGCGACCGGGCCCTGGCCTTGCTCCCCCAGGTGCAGTTGCACAACCGTTATGGCCCGACCGAGACCGCGATCAACGTCACCCACTGGCACAGCCAGCGCGAGGATGGCGAGCGCTCGCCCATCGGCCGTCCACTGGCTAATGTGCTGTGCCGTGTGCTGGATGATGAATTCGAACTGACCGCACCGGGCGTGCCGGGCGAACTGTGCCTGGGCGGCGCGGGCCTGGCCCGTTGCTATCTGGGACGTCCGGGACTCACCGCCGAGCGTTTCGTGCCGCAACCCGATGGCGACGGTCAGCGCCTGTACCGCAGCGGCGACCGCGCGCGCTGGCTGGTGCACGACGGTGCGCTGGAATACCTCGGGCGCCTCGACCAGCAGGTCAAGGTGCGCGGCTTCCGCGTCGAGCCTGAAGAAGTCCAGGCCGTGCTGCTGGCCCAGCAAGGTGTCGAGCAGGCGTTGGTGCTGATCCACCGCGACGCTGTCGGCGCGCAGTTGGTCGGTTACTACAGCGGCGTCGAGCAGAGCGCCGCCTTGCTGGCGACCCTCGGCGCGCAACTGCCCGCCTACATGGTGCCAGCGCAGTTGGTTCACCTCGCGCAGATGCCCTTGGGCCCGAGCGGCAAGGTCGATCGCAAGGCGCTGCCGGCGCCGGTCTGGCAGCAACGCCAACACGTCGAGCCGCAGTCCGCGCTGGAGCGGCAAGTGGCGGCGATCTGGCGCGAGGTGCTGAACCTGCCCCAGGTAGGCCTGCAGGACGACTTCTTCGCCCTCGGTGGCCACTCGCTGCTGGCCACCCAGATCGTTTCGCGCTGCCGCCAGGCCTGTGACGTCGAGCTGCCGCTCAAGGCGCTGTTCGAGGCCAGTGAGCTGGGTGCCTTCTGTGCCGAGATCGCGCGGATCCGCGCCAGCGGTGGTTGCAACCTGCAGGGGGCGATCACCCGTGTCGATCGCCGTCAGGCCGTGCCGCTGTCCTACTCGCAGCAGCGCATGTGGTTCCTCTGGCAGATGGAACCGGACAGCCCTGCGTACAACGTCGGCGGCATGGCGCGTCTATGCGGCGCGCTGCATGTGGACGCTTTCGAACGTGCCCTGCAGGCGTTGATCGTCCGCCACGAGACCCTGCGCACCACCTTCCCCAGCATCGATGGCAAGCCCTACCAGTGCGTGGCCGACGACAGCGGCCTGCACCTGGACTGGCAGGACTTCAGCGCGCTGCCGGCCGACAATCGCCAGCAGCGCCTGCAGCAACTGGCCGACGAGCAGGCGCACCAGCCGTTCGACCTGGAGCGTGGTCCGTTGCTGCGTGCCTGCCTGGTCAAGGTGCAGGAGCGTGAGCACTATTTCGTCCTGACCCTGCACCATATCGTCACCGAAGGCTGGGCGATGGACATCTTCGCCCGTGAGCTGGGCGAGCTTTACGAAGCCTTCGTCGACGAGCGCGAATCGCCGCTGCAGCCGCTGCCAGTGCAGTATCTGGACTACAGCGTCTGGCAGCGCCAGTGGCTTGAAGGCGGGGAGGGCGCGCGCCAGCTCGACTACTGGAAAGCGCGCCTGGGCGACGAGCATCCGGTCCTGGCACTGCCGACGGACCGCCCGCGCCCAGCGGTGCAGAGCCATCGCGGCGAGTTGTATCGCTTCGACCTCGATCCGGCGCTGGTCGAGCGTGTGCATGCGTTCAACAGCCAGCGCGGGCTGACCCTGTTCATGACCATGACCGCCACGCTGGCCGCACTGCTGCACCGCTACAGCGGCCAGCGCGACCTGCGTATCGGCGCGCCGGTGGCCAACCGCATCCGCCCGGAAAGCGAGGGGCTGATCGGTGCCTTCCTCAACACCCAGGTGCTGCGCTGCGAACTGGATGGGCAGATGAGCGCCGCCGCACTGCTCGAGCAGATGCGTCAGACCATCATCGACGGCCAGTCGCACCAGGACCTGCCGTTCGAACAACTGGTCGAAGCCCTGCAGCCGCCGCGCAGCAGTGCCTACAACCCGCTGTTCCAGGTAATGTGCAACGTGCAGCGCTGGGCCTTCCAGCAAAGCCGAACCCTGGCAGGCATGCAGGTGGACTACCTGGTCAACGACGCCAGCGCCACCAAGTTCGACCTGTACCTGGAAGTCACCGACCTGGACGGCCGGCTCGGCTGCTGCCTGACCTACAGCCGCGACCTGTTCGATGAGCCGCGCATCGCGCGCATGGCCGAACACCTGCAGCAGTTGCTGGCGGCGATGCTCGAAGATCCGCAGCAACGCCTGTGCGAGCTGCCGATGCTGTCGGGTGCCGAGCAGCAGGAGCTGGTCGGGCAGCTTCAGGGCGAACAGGATTTCGATCTTGACCAGACCCTGCACGGGCTGTTCGCCGCCCAGGTGGAGCGCACGCCGCAGGCGCGGGCCTTGACCTTCGCCGGCCAGCACCTGAGCTACGCCGAGCTCGATCAGCAGGCCAACCGTCTGGCCCGAGCCCTGCGTGAGCGCGGAGTTGGCCCGCAAGTGCGGGTGGGCCTGGCGCTGGAGCGCTCGTCGCAGATGGTGGTCGGCCTGCTGGCGATCCTCAAGGCCGGTGGCGCCTATGTGCCGCTCGATCCGGAATACCCGCTCGAGCGCCTGCACTACATGATCGAGGACAGCCGCCTGGACCTGCTGATCGGCCAGCGCGAGCTGCTCGCGACCCTTGGCGAACTGCCGGCCGGTGTCGTCACCTGGAGCCTGGAGGACGACGCAGCGTCGCTGTCCGCCTACAGCGATGCGCCACTGGACAACCTCAACCTGCCGCAGCACCAGGCCTACCTGATCTACACCTCCGGCTCCACCGGCAAGCCCAAGGGCGTGGTGGTCAGCCATGGCGAGATCGCCATGCATTGCCAGGCGGTGATCGCCGACTTCGGCATGCGCAGCGACGATTGCGAGCTGCATTTCTATTCGATCAACTTCGATGCGGCCAGCGAACGCCTGCTCACGCCGCTGCTGTGCGGGGCGCGGGTGGTGCTGCGCGCCCAGGGGCAGTGGGGCGCCGAAGAGATCTGCGACCTGGTGCGCGAGCAGCAGGTGAGCATTCTCGGTTTCACCCCGAGCTATGGCAGCCAGCTGGCGCAGTTCCTGGCCGGACGTGGCGAGCAACTGCCTGTGCGCCTGGTGATCACCGGCGGCGAAGCGCTGACCGGCGAGCACTTGCAGCGCATCCGCCAGGCCTTCGCCCCGCAGCAATTCTTCAATGCCTACGGCCCGACCGAAACCGTGGTCATGCCGCTGGCGTGCCTGGCCCCCGAAACCTTGTCGGCCGATGCGGGCAGCGTGCCGATTGGCCGCATGATCGGGGCGCGCACCGGCTACATCCTCGACGAGGACCTGGCGCTGTTGCCCCAGGGCGGCATCGGTGAGCTGTATGTCGGTGGCGCGGGCCTCGCCCAGGGCTATCACGATCGCCCGGGGCTGTCGGCCGAACGTTTCGTCGCCGACCCCTTCAGCCATGACGGTGGCCGGCTGTATCGCACCGGCGATCTGGTGCGCCTGCGCGCCGACGGGTTGGTCGAGTACATCGGCCGCGCTGACCAGCAGGTGAAGATCCGTGGTTTCCGCATCGAGCTGGGCGAGATCGCAAGCCGCCTTCAGGAGCACGCCGATGTCGAGGAGGCCGTGGTTCTGGCCCTCGACCTGCCGGGCGGCAAGCAACTGGTGGGCTACCTGGTCTGCGCTCAGGCCAAGGCGAGCAGTGATGCCCAGGCGCACCTGCGCGAGGCGGTCAAAGCCCATGCACGGCAACACCTGCCCGACTACATGGTGCCTGCGCACCTGGTACTGCTCGATCGCCTGCCGCTGATGGGCAATGGCAAGCTCGACCGTCGTGCGCTGCCAGCGCCGGATCTCGAGCAGGCACACCAGCTGTACCAGGCGCCGGCCAATGAGTTGGAGGCGCAGTTGGCGCAAATCTGGCGCGAGGTGCTCAATGTCTCGCGCGTGGGTGTGCAGGACAATTTCTTCGAACTGGGCGGTGACTCGATCCTGTCGATCCAGGTGGTCAGCCGCGCCCGTCAGTTGGGCCTGCAGTTCACCCCGCGCGACCTGTTCCAGCACCAGACCATCCAGACCCTGGCAACCGTGGTCACCCACGGCGCGGGGCCAACGCATGTGGAGCAGGGGGCGCGTCAGGGCCGTATCGGCCTGACGCCGATCCAGCATTGGTTCTTCGACAGCGAAGTGCCGCAGCCGCAGCACTGGAACCAGGCTGTGCTGCTCGAAGCACGCAAACCGCTGCTCGCTGACCGGCTTGAGGCCGCGCTGGCGGCGCTGGTGCAGCATCACGACAGCCTGCGCCTGCGCTTCACCCAAGTGGCTGGCCGCTGGCAGGGGGAATACGACCAGGCCGGCGCCCAGCCGCTGCTGTGGACGGCGACCGTCGCTGACTTCGACGATTGCCAGGCGCTCTATACCGACGTGCAGCGCAGCCTCGACCTGCAGCAAGGGCCCCTGTTGCGCGGCCTGCTGCTGACCGATGGCGCAGGCGCGCAACGCTTGTTGCTGGCCATCCATCACCTGGTGGTCGACGGCGTGTCCTGGCGTGTAGTGCTGGAGGACCTGCAGGCGCTGTACCGCGGTGAAACCCTGGCGGCCAAGACCCATGCCATGGGCGACTGGTCGGCGCGTCTGGCCAGCTATGCCGGCAGCGACTCGCTGCGTGACGAGCTGGGCTGGTGGGAGGGACAGCTGGGGCGTGTGCGCCGCGAGCTGCCGTGCGATCACCCGCAGGGCGGCAACCTGCACCGGCATGCGCGCACCTTGGCCATCGAGCTCGACACCGAGCAGACCCGCCAACTGTTGCAGCAGGCGCCAGCGGCCTATCACACCCAGGTCAACGACCTGCTGCTGACCGCTCTGGCGCGCACCCTGAGCCACTGGAGCGGCGATGAGCAGGTGCTGGTACAGCTCGAGGGGCATGGGCGCGAAGGGCTGTTCGAAGATATCGACCTGACCCGCAGCGTCGGCTGGTTCACCAACGCCTATCCGCTGAGCTTGAGCCCGGCAACCGGCGACGACGATGCCGCGCGCAGTGCGTCGATCAAGGGCATCAAGGAACAACTGCGTCAGGTGCCGCACAAAGGGCTGGGTTATGGTGTGCTGCGCTACCTGGCCGATTCTGCGGGGCGTGAGCGCATGGCGGCGTTGCCACAGGCGCGCATCACCTTCAACTACCTCGGGCAGTTCGACCAGCAGTTCGACGCCAATGCCGTGTTCCAGCCGCTGGATGCCCCTGCGGGGCTGGCCCATGACCCGGACGCGCCACTGCCCAACTGGCTGAGCGTGGATGGCCAGGTCTATGGCGGTGCCTTGCAACTGCGCTGGACCTTCAGTACAGAGCGCTACGACGAGGCGACCATCGCCGAACTGGCCGAAGCCTATCGCCAGGAACTGCTGGCGCTGGTCGCCCACTGCCTGGTCGAGGGCAACGGCAGCTTCACGCCGTCGGACTTCCCGCTGGCCCAACTGACCCAGGAGCAGATCGACACGCTGCCGGTGCCGGCTGGCGAGATCGAGGATGTCTACCCGCTGACGCCAATGCAGGAAGGGCTGCTGCTGCACACCCTGCTGGAACCCGGCACCGGCATCTACTACATGCAGGACCGCTACCGCATCAACAGTGCGCTGGAGCCGGAGCGCTTCGCTCAGGCCTGGCAGGCGGTGGTGGCGCGCCACGAGGCCCTGCGCGCGTCGTTCAGTTGGAACGCCGGCGAAGCGATGCTGCAGATCATCCACAAGCCCGGCAAGACCGCCGTCGACTACCAGGACTGGCGCGACCTCGACGACGCCAGCCAGGAAGCCCGCCTGCAAGCCCTGCACAAACAGGAGCGTGAGGCCGGATTCGAGTTGCTGCGCGAGGCGCCGTTCCACCTGCGCCTGGTGCGCGTGGCCGATGAGCGCTACTGGTTCATGATGAGCAACCATCACATCCTCATCGATGCCTGGTGTCGCTCTTTGCTGATGAACGATTTCTTCGAGATCTACCAGGCGCTGGGCGAAGGCCGTGCCGCGCAGTTGCCGGTGCCGCCGCGCTATCGCGACTACATCGGCTGGCTGCAGCGCCAGGACCTGGACGAAGCACGCCAGTGGTGGCAGGCCAACCTGGCCGGCTTCGAACGCGCCACGGCGATCCCCAGCGACCGCCCGCTGCGCCATGACCACGCCGGGGACGGCATGATCGTCGGCGATTGCTACACCCGCCTCGAGGTGAGCGAGGGGGCGCGTCTGCGTGAACTGGCGCAGGCTCATCAACTGACCGTCAACACCTTCGCCCAGGCGGCCTGGGCACTGGTACTGGCCCGCTACAGCGGCGAGCGCGACGTGGTGTTCGGGGTGACCGTTGCCGGGCGCCCGGTGGGCTTGCCGCAGATGCAGCGCACGGTCGGGCTGTTCATCAACAGCATCGCCTTGCGCGTGCAGCTGCCGGCGGCCGGCGAGCGCCAGAGCGTGCGTCAGTGGCTGCAAGGCCTGCTCGATCGCAACATGCAGTTGCGTGAGTACGAGTACCTGCCGCTGGTGGCGATCCAGGAGTGCAGCGAGCTGCCCAAGGGGCAGGCGCTGTTCGACAGCCTGTTCGTGTTCGAAAACGCGCCGGTCGAGAGCAATGTGCTTGACCACGCCCAGCACTTGAACGCCAGCTCCGACTCGGGCCGTACCCACACCAACTTCCCGCTGACGGCGGTGTGCTACCCGGGCGACGACCTGGGCCTGCACCTGTCGTTCGACCAGCGCTACTTCGACTACCCGACCGTCGAGCGGCTGCTGGCTGAATTCAAGCGCCTGCTGCTGGCGCTGGTCGAAGGCTTCGAGGGTGAGGTCCAGGCACTGCCACTGCTGGGTGCCGACGAGCAGCGCTTCCTGCTCGAGGACTGCAACCGCACCGAGCACGCCTATACCTTGGAGCAGAGCTATGTCGAGCTGTTCGAGGCACGCGTTGCGGCGCACCCCGAGCGTATCGCCGCCCGTTGCCTGGAGGCGTCCTACGACTATGCCGGGCTCAACCTGGCCGCCAACCGCCTGGGACATGCGCTGGTCGCAGCCGGAGTGAGCATCGATCAGCCCGTTGCCCTGCTGGCCGAGCGTGGTCTGCCGCTGTTGGGGATGATCGTTGGCAGCTTCAAGGCCGGTGCGGGTTACCTGCCGCTGGATCCGGGCCTGCCCCCCGCGCGCCTGCAGCGTATCGTCGAGCTCAGCCGCACGCCGGTGCTGGTGTGCAGCGCCGCCTGTGCCGAGCAGGCGGGTCAGTTGCTCGACGAGCTGAGCGGGGCGGTACGGCCGAAGCTGCTGGTGTGGGAGGATATCCAGGCCAGCCAGGTCGCTGGCCACAACCCGGGTATCCACAGCGGGCCGGACAAACTGGCCTACGTGATCTACACCTCGGGCTCCACCGGGCTGCCCAAGGGCGTGATGGTCGAGCAGCGCGGCATGCTCAACAACCAGCTGAGCAAGGTGCCGTACCTGGCGCTGGACGAGCACGACGTGATCGCCCAGACCGCTTCGCAGAGCTTTGACATCTCGGTGTGGCAGTTCCTGGCAGCACCGCTGTTCGGGGCCCGTGTCGAGATCGTGCCAAATGCCATTGCCCACGATCCCCAGGGCTTGCTGGCGCATGTCCAGGCCAGCGGTATCACCGTGCTGGAAAGCGTGCCTTCGTTGATCCAGGGCATGCTGGCCGACGATCATCAGGCATTGGATGGCCTGCGCTGGATGCTGCCGACCGGCGAGGCGATGCCTCCGGAGCTGGCCGCCCAGTGGCTGGAGCGCTATCCGCATATCGGCCTGGTCAACGCCTATGGTCCGGCCGAATGTTCGGACGATGTGGCGTTCTTCCGTGTCGATGCCGACTCGACCCGCGGCAGCTACCTGCCCATCGGCACCCCGACCGACAACAACCGCCTGTACCTTTACGGCGAAGAGCAGACGCTGGTGCCGTTGGGCGCGGTGGGCGAGCTGTGCGTGGCCGGCACGGGGGTCGGTCGCGGTTATGTTGGCGACCCGGTGCGTACGGCCCTGGCCTTCATCCCGCATCCGCATGGCGCGCCGGGCGAGCGCCTGTATCGCACCGGCGACCTGGCGCGCCGCCGTGCCGATGGTGTACTCGAATATGTCGGGCGCATTGACCACCAAGTGAAGATCCGCGGCTACCGCATCGAACTTGGCGAAATCGAAGCGCGCCTGCACGAGCAGCCGCAGATTCGCGATGCGGCAGTCGGTGTCCAGGAGGGCGCCAATGGCAAGCATCTGGTTGGCTACCTGGTAGCCCATCAGGGCGTGGTGGCCGATGCGGGTCTGCTCGAGCAGATCAAGCAGCGTCTGCGTGCCGAGTTGCCGGAGTACATGGTGCCGCTGCACTGGGCCTGGTTCGATAACCTGCCGCACAATGCCAATGGCAAGCTCGATCGCAAGGCGCTGCCGGTCATCGAGATCGGTGGCCAGCACAGCCAGGACTACCTGGCGCCGCGCAGCGAGCTGGAAGAGACGCTGGCCGCTATCTGGGGCGAGGTGCTCAAGGCTGAGCGGGTCGGGGTGCGCGACAACTTCTTCGAACTGGGCGGGCACTCGTTGCTGGCCACGCAGATTGCCTCACGCGTGCAGAAGCGCCTGCAACTGAATGTGCCGCTGCGGGCGATGTTCGAGTGCAGCACCGTGGAAGAGCTGGCGGCGTATGTCGAAGGGTTGCAGGGCAGTGCGTTGGATGAGGATAAGGTGGATCGGTTGAGTGATCTGATGGCGGAGTTGGAAGGGTTGTAACAGGCACGACACCAGCGCGGGCAAGCCGCGCTGGTGTCGTGCTGTATTTAACGCGGTACTTTGTTGATGCTCTTTCTACGTTTGGGTTCGCCCATGTTTTTTCTTACCGTCGAAGAGTTACTTGACAGCGTCGAAGAGTTACTTGATAGGCTTGAGCGCCGGCTGGAGTTTGAATCATCGTCGGAGGTGTCAGGAAACAGTGTCTCCAGGTTGAGAGTATTCTCTTCGCTCGATGTGCTGTGCGTGCGAGCTAGCGTCGGTACTTGTTGAGTATCATTTGTATCTGGGTCGTCAATATTGATGGCGAGGTGCTGCGGTGCAGAGAAGTCCTCTCCTGCGTTGGTATGTGCCGATGGAGCGGGCAAGGCGACCCTCTCTATAGCGTCGTGCGTATCCGGGCGCTGTTCCCCAAGTCTGGGAGAGTGTGGTCTGCTAGGGGCGTATTGGTGAACAAAGTTTTCGCCGCCCGCGGAGTTTTGATTATCGGGTGATTGAGCATCATTTCTGAACGGGGGAGCCTCTTCAGATTCCAACTGAGCACGGCGAATTTGTTCAGCTGTACGTTGTTTCATAAACACCCGATATTGTGCAAGATTTTGGGTTCCGACCGATGTGATGGCGCCAAACATGGTTAAATATCGCGCGGAGGAATCATCGGGGGAGAGCCAGCCCAAGAACATTAAAGTAATCGCATTAAGGATGTTAAGCACCCTGAGTCCGCTGGATGCAGCATGGAGGCGGCCACCCGGTTCTCTCCAGTGCTTCCATAAGGGAGCTGTCAGTGATGTTCCGTTTCTCTCTGCATCTTTCACCTGGTAGTAGAGGGGTTGGTTGTTCGTAATAAGCGTCGCTATGTTCAGCAGAAGCAGCCAGATGGCAAATATTTCTATGGCTATAGTCATAACGGTCTCTGCTGGAGACATCCCCGTAGCGTCACGAAAGCGCAGAGGATTATTTCTATTCGTCCGATACAGATTCGGGCCATCAATAAGCCTACCGGGATCGGCACTCAGCCATCGGCCCAACCCCGTCTGATAGTATCGCCAGCCGTAGTAGTAAAGACCGCTGGCATCGAGCTCCTTGCCGGCATGACGCGACGTACGTTGGGTTAATCCGCCGACTTCCGCTGCTTGCTCATCCAGGCCAACTGTTTCGCCATAGGGGGCGTATTCCTCACGCGAGACGATGTTTCCCACCTCGTCCGTTTCTCCCGCACTGCTGCCCAGATGGTCGCTAAACCCATAGCGCAGGTGAACCTCGGTACTCAGGCGATTTTCAATCCAACGCGTCTCCTCGACTTCGCTGATCACGACGTGCTTGAGCGCCTGGGGCTGGCCTTCGAGCGTGCGCAGGCGTACTTCGCAGTCATCGAGGTAGGTCGTCAGGGTGGTCTGGATTGCGTTGGCCATGCGCACCGTACTGATTTTGCGACGGCGGGTGCCGCCATTGGCGTAGCGGTACTGCTCGATATCATCCGCCGCTCCGTTGGTGCGTTTGATCAGCGACACCTGACCCAGCTGGTGATCGGCCAACCAAGCCAGTGCCCGGCCATCGACCAGTTGTTTCTGCAGGCCGCCAGGCAGGAAGCCGTTGTCTGGTGTCAGCCCGTGGCCCTCGGGCATTGCGCGGTTGCTTTGGGTCGACACACACAGGTGCTGTGTGCGCTTGCCGGCACCACCGTTGTGACTCAAGGTGATCAGGTTGTCACCGTCGTCGTATTCGTAGCGTTCGCTGTAAGGTGTCCAGACCATGCCGCCCTGGCGGTCGGACGTTCCGAAGGAGGGCGACCAGTAGGCACCGACCGGGCTGCGCTCGCGCCCGCTGGCCTCGACCAGGCGGTAGAGGGTGTCGTAGGCGTATTCGCGCAGGCCGTCGGACTGTTGGTTGTCATGCCACTGAGGGTCGGCACCTTGGTCATCGAGGGCGAGGATGTTGCCTGCGGGATCGTAGCCATAGTGCAGGTCGCTGATCAGCAGATAGCCCAGCGCATGGTCAATTGGGCGCTGCGTACGATGTTGAATCAGGCGCTGACTGGTGGGCGAGTAGCCATAGAGGTCGACCACGCCATTGCCAGACGTCTGCGCCGTGACCATGCCATCGGCCCTGCGCGTGACTGCCGCGAGCGCCACGGCCTCCTTGGCACCCTGGCGCAAATGTATCTGGCGTACTGCGCCACTGACGTCCAGTGTCTTAGAGCTCGTGACCCCGGCTGCGTTGGTGCGTACCAGCACATCGCCCACTGCGTTGTATCGGTTAACGGTGATCAGTATGTTCTCTTCCAGATCACCCTCACTGCTGCCAGCCCAATCGGGTTGTTCGGCGTGAGGCTGCAACAACTGTTGCCGGGTTTCGAGAGGTTTGCTGGTCAGCGATAGCAAGGCTGTGTGGGTCAGGCCTGCGTTGTCGAAATGCTTGAGCGTGGCACCTGCCAGGTTGCGCTGGCGGTCGGCAGCAGTGGCTGGTGCATACACCAGGCGCTCGCGCATACGTGCGATGCCGGCGGCCGGTTGCTCGAAAACCGCGCTTTTGCGCCCGCCTTGTTCTGGGGTTTCATAGGTGTGCGTGTGGTGGGTGCCCTGGGCGTTGCAGGTCCACAGCGGTCGACCAGTGGCATCATCAAGCGACAGCGAGGTATCGCCGTCGGTGGTGTGCAGCTTCAACTGCCGGCCGCCGAGGCTGGCGACCGTCGTGGCATCGGCCAGCGTCGTTGCGCCTGCCGATACCTGCAATGCTCGGGCACCGAACTGGCGGACGGTGCGGGTCAGTGCATCTGCATGGATGCGGTTACGCAGCAGTTTTGCTGCGGGTATGTCTGCTCCATCCTGCGGGGAGCGCAGCAGGCGCAGCGTCACCATAGCGCCTGCTGCACCGGACAGCACCGTCACGTCCGGTGTTTCGGCATGGTAGCGTGCAGCCTTGGTGGCAGGCATCGGCGATCCCTCTTCTCATCGCATCCTGCGCACCGATCGCGTGGCCGCGAGGGTGCGATAAGAGGAGTCTAGGGAGACTGCGTCGGTCTCGCACCTGACAGATTTATCAGGTCAGCGCTTGCCCAGAATCTTGCCGAGCATTTCCGGGCGTGGCGCGCCTTGTTGGCTTTGCAGTTGTCCCTGTTCATCCTGGTAGAAGATCGCAGGCGTTGCGCCCAGCCCCATTTCTTCCATCAACGCCTGGTTGGCTGCGAGTTGCTTCTGTGTGGGTTCGGGAATGGTGTCCAGTGCCTTGAGCGTGCTGGCTTTGCCAGCGCTTTCGTGGTCTTGCAGTGCCTTGGCAGGGTCTTTTGCCGACAACAGCGCGGCGGACTTGCCCGGGCTGTCCGGACGGATGATGCCGACCATGATATGGCGCAATTGCACCTTGCCCGAGTCGACCCAAGGCCGCGCCTGTTGCCAGAACATGTTGCAGTACGGGCAGTTAGGGTCGCTGAACAGGTAGACGATGCGTGGCGCATCGGCCTTGCCGTCCTGGATCCAGGCGGTCTTTTCCATCTTTGCCCAAATTTCCTTGCTCATCGGTGTGTAGACCAGCTTGTCCAATGGCTCGGCGCTCAGGTCCTGGCCTTGTTCATCGAACAGGCTGCCAACCAGTACGTGCTTGCCGTCGGGAGTCAAATACAGGGCGATGCCGTTGCTATGGTACTCGGCGGCATAGCCGCGCAGGCCATTGGGCGCGTCGAACGTGCCCTTGATCACCGCGCCCTTGGCCTCCATCTGCTGAATCGCCTTCGGCCAGGGCTCGGCCTGCGCCAGGGGCGCGACGAGCAGGGCCAGGGAGAGGGGGAGGAGAGCAGTCAGTCGCATGTCATTTTCCTTGTACGGCGGGGGCGGGCGCCACGGCCCGCTTCAAAGGTTCCAGGGCGTTGTGCAGGCTGGCGCGGGATAGCTCGCCGAGATGGCTGCCGACCAGGCGGCCCTCGGCGTTGTAGAACAAAGTGGTGGGCAGGGCCATGGAGCCGACCCGTTGCGCCAGTTGCCCACTGCCGTCGAACAGCACGTGGTTCAGGCTCAGGCCGGTCGTGGCAAGGAAGGTACTGACGCTTTCGGGTGTTTCGCCTTGGTTGACGAACAGGAAGGTCACGTCGGGGTAGTCGCTCTGGGCCTGCTGCAGCACGGGCATCTCCCGTCGGCACGGTGGGCACCAGGTGGCCCAGATGTTGATGACCAGGGGTGTGCCGCGGTAGCTGTGCAGGGCCACCGACTCGCCGCTGGCGTTGCGCAGGCTCAGATCGGGCAGTTCGGTGCCTTTGCTGTACAGGTGGCTGCCCAGGCTTGCCAGTCCCCAGAACAGTGCGCCGCTGAACAGTGCCCAGCCCAGTGGCCGGCGCAGGCCCGGACGGCGTCGACCTTGCCACAAGGCAGCAGCGACGATGCCCGCCAGGCCGCTCCAGAGTTGGAAGCCGCCATCGCGAATGTCGATGATCTGCAGTGGTTCGTCGCGGTACATCGCCCAGTACTCCAGGACGAAGCCCGCACGGGCGCTGAGGACTCCGACCAGAAACAGATTGAACAGTGCCGACTCGGGGCTTTCGCCGCCACGGCGGGCCACCCACCAGCCGACCAGGCAGGCGATGCCGAGTGCGCTGAGCAGCAGCAGGTGGTTCAGGGCCATGGTCAATGGCCCTAGGGTTACCGTCAGCATCAACCTTGACTCCTGGTCTGGGCCCAGTGTTGCAGGAACGCTGCCGCGTCGATTTCGCCGGTGATGCGTCGGGCACGGCGCTCGTCACCTTCCGGGCCGATCCAGATCAGGCTGGGCGGGCCTGGAACCTGGTAGCGCTGCAGCAATGCGCGGCTGGCGGGGGTGTCGGCAGTGACATCCAGGCGCAGCAATTGCACGCCGTCGAGGCTGGCCTGCACGTCGCTGCGGGCAAATACCTGTTTCTCCATCACTTTGCACGATACGCACCAGTCGGCGTAGTAGTCGACTAACACCCATTGGTTGCGCGCTTTGGCGGCATCCAGTTCGCGCTGCAGGTCCTGCGGGTTGTCGATGGTGATGACCCGCTGGTCATGGGCGCTGCTCATCGGCGCGGCGCCACCACCGGTGAATGGCTGCAGCGGTTGCCACAGATCGCTGCCACCCGCGGCAGCGCCGACCAGCAACAGGCCACCCCAGAGCGCACCCAGCAACGGCAGGGCTCGCAGCGCCGGCAGACGCTGCAGGGCAGGCCATGCAGCCCAGGCCAGGGCAATCAGCCAGGCGCCGACCAGTGCCAGCAGCAGTGGTTCTGGCAGCAGGCTGCGCAGGGTGTACAGCGCCATTGCCAGGAAGACGAAGCCGAACACGCCCTTGACCAGGTTCATCCAGGCTCCAGGGCGTGGCAGGTAGCGGTTGCCCAGGGTGACCAGCAACAGCAGTGGTACGCCCATGCCCAGCCCCAGGCTGAACAGCACCAGCGCACCCTGAACCACATCGCCGCTCTGGGCGATATAGAGCAGCGCACCGGCCAGTGGCGCGGTCATGCACGGCCCCATCAGCAGGCCCGAGAGCGCGCCAAGCAACGCTGCGCCATACAGGTTGCCGCCACGCGTTCCCTGGCTTGCACGATCGAGGCGGTCACGCACGGCGGCGGGCAGTTGCAGTTCGAAGGCCCCGAACATCGGCAGGGCGAGGATCACGAACAGGCCGGCCAGGCTGCCCAGCAGCCAAGGTTGCTGTAGCCAGGCCTGCAGGCTGGCGCCGAGCAGCGCGGCGACCACACCCAGTGCGGCGTACACCAAGGCCATGCTCAGAACGTAGACGCCGGCCAGAATCCAGCCACGTCGTGCACTGGCACCATTGCCCATGACCAACCCGGCGAGGATGGGCAGCATCGGTAGCGAGCAGGGGGTGAAGGCCAGCAGCAGACCCAGGCCGAAGAACGCCAGCAGGCTCCAGGCCAGGCTGCTGTGCTGAAGGCCGCTGGCCAGGGCCTGGTCGCTGGCTTGCCCGCCATCCGGTGCCGCTGGCGCAGCAGAAGCCGGCTGGCCGCCCAGGTCGATCACGGTGGTTTGCGGTGGATAGCACAGCCCGGCATCGGCGCAGCCCTGCCAGCCCAGTCGCAGTTCGCCAGTGGTATTGGCGGGCAGCAGCAACTCGAGTTCGGTGCGATAGACGGCGCTGTCGCCGAAGAACTCGTCATGATGGTTGAGAGCCGCAGGCAGTTGCGGTTGCTGATCGACGGGAATGCCGTCGAACTTCAGGCGCTTCTGGTAGAGGTAGTAGCCATCCTTGATCTGGAAATACAGGCGCATCTGCCCGGAAGGCAAGCGGTCCTGGCTCAGGACGAAAGCCTGACTCACCGGCAGGAAATCCGACTTGGGAGCGAAGGGATTGGCCTGGAGCGGGCCGGCGAGCAGGAATGTCAGGAAGAGCAGGAGAACACGCATGTCGACGCCTTGGCAGTGCATTGAGTGCACCATGCTGGAGCAGACTGATTAACCGAAAGTTAACCCGGTCCGACATGAGGCCCTGTCGGTGCTCCGACAGGGCCTGGGCCGGATCACATGTCGTCGAAGTAGCGTTCGTGCCAGTCCACCAACGGTTGTGGTGCGTTCAGTTTCTGGCCATAGATCACCGAGTACGACAGCACGTTCTGCACATACTGACGTGTCTCATCGAACGGGATCGACTCGACCCATACATCGAAGCTCAGGTGCTTGGCGCCCTTGAGCCACTGACGTACGCGACCGGGGCCTGCGTTGTAGGCGGCCGACGCCAGCACGCGGTTGCCGTTGAACTGGCCGTGCACCTGGCTCAGGTAGGCGGCGCCGAGCTGGATGTTCTTGTCCGGATCGAGCACCTGCGCAGGCGAGGCCAGTGGGATGCTGAACTTGCGCGCGGTTTCCTTGGCGGTTCCTGGCATCAGTTGCATCAGGCCGCTGGCGCCTACTGGCGAGCGGGCATCGTCCATGAAGGCACTTTCCTGACGGGTGATGGCGAATACCCAGCTCGAGTGTAGGCCGCGGACTTTGGCTTCGCGCACCAGGGTGTCGCGGTGGGCCATCGGGAAGCGGATGTCCAGGTCGTCCCAGTACTTAGCCTGGCTGATGGTGCGGATAGCCGGGAAGTACCAGCGCAGGTCGTAGGCCAGGCGGGCCTGGGCGACCATTTCGTCACGGTTGAAGTGGCGGCTGACGTGGTACCACTCGCGGCGCCCCTCGACAATCTGGCCACGGGCGTGGAACTCCAGGGCGCGGCGCACGCCGGGGGTGTTACGCACCTTGTTGATCAACTGCTGGCTCAGTACCAGGGGCTTGTTGTTGAGCTGGTACGGTGTTTGCGCGCGATCGGCAGCAAGAAAACCATAGAAGTCACGCTCACGCGAGACGTTCTTGTAGAGCAGCGGGATCTGCGGGTTGTTGGGTTGCGCCAGCTCCAGGCTGCGTGCCTGCCAGTAGCGCCAGCGGCTGCTGTCGGCCAGGTCCTGGGGCAGGCGGCGGCTCAGTTCGTAGGCTTCTTCCCAGCGCCCGAGACGCAGCAGCAGGCGCATGCGCCATTCGCTGACGGTGTTGTCGCGCAGTTCAGGGTCGTAGCGGGTCATCAGGTCGAGGGCACGCGGATCGTAGCGCCGTGCGAGCGTGAGGCCGATCTCGCGGGCGATGGCGACCTTCTCGTCGCGGGAAAAATGCATGCGCTGGGCGTAGTCGTCGAGCAGGGCCATGGCTTGCTCGGGATCCTGCCGCGCCAGGCGGCGCAGGCCGAGGCTGACCACATCGGACATCGCTTCGTTGACCGGCATGAAGCGCGAAGGCTGCTTGAGCAGCTCGGGTTTCTGCGCCACATCGATCAGCAGCTTGCCTTGCGGGCCGAGTGTGGTGAGCGTTTGCACCAGGTTGTTGGCCAGGCTGTAGTTGCGCGCCTCGGCCGCCAGTTTGGCTCGCTGCCAGCGGCGGGCCTCGGTGAGCTGGCCTTCTGCGGCCCACAGGCCGAACAAGGTGTCGCAGGCCGCAGGTTGCGACTTGCCGACGTTCCACAGTTTTTCGGCAGTGGCGAAACCTTCGGCGCGCAGGCCGTTGGTCAACTGGTACTGGCCGTTGAGGCAATCCAGTTCGGTGAAGTTCAGCTTCGGGTCGTAGTATTTGGCGAAGGTCTTCCAGTCGCCGCGTTCGGCCTGCCAGCGCAACCAGCGCAGTTTCATCCAGTTGGCCTGGGGCAGGTCACCATGTTTGGCGAGGAAGCCTTCGACTTCCTCGTTGCTGGCAGTCTTCAGCCGCGCGGTGAGTTCGTCGTAGGCCAGGTAGGGTGTGAGCGGATAGTCGCTGAGCGCTTGGGCATAGCGCAGGTAGGGACCCTTGTCGCCTTTGGCGAGGGCACGCTTGGCCTCGTCGTAGTACTGGCGCTGCTGGGTGATGTCGATGGCCTGTGCAGCACTCGCGGTCGTAGCGGTGAGCACCAGGCAGGAAACGAATTGGAACAGGCGGCTGCGCATGATACGTCCGGGCAGTTGAACCATGAAAAGTGACGGCGAAGCCAGCACTGTTGAAATCTAGTTTCCTTAGCTTAGCCGTTTGCCGGCGATGGATGAAAGCACTGTGCTTGTATCGAATCGTTAACACCGACCACGCGTCGCCAAGCGCTCGCTGCCATCGCACCCGGAATGTCACGCAGGGGCGAAGTAGGCGTGAAAGTCAGGTAGAATGCGCGCCCGGTTTTTGGAGATGATCATGACCCTGCTCAAATTCAGCGATGTGTCCCTCGCGTTCGGCGCCATGCCGCTGCTGGACAAGGTGTCCTGGCAGATCGCCCGTGGCGAGCGGGTGTGCATTATCGGCCGTAACGGCACCGGCAAGTCGAGCATGTTGCGCCTGGTCAAGGGTGAGCAGAAACCCGACGAAGGGGAAATCTGGCGTGCGCCGGCACTGAAGATCGGTGAGCTTCCGCAGGAATTGCCGGTGGCCGACGATCGCAGCGTGTTCGATGTGGTCGCCGAGGGCCTCGACGGCGTCGGTGCGCTGCTCGCCGAATATCACCACCTGAGCCAGAACATCCAGAATGATGCCGACCTGGACAAGCTGATGCATGTCCAGCATGAGCTGGAAGCCCGCGACGGCTGGCGCCTGCAACAGGTCGTGGAGAGCACCCTGAGCCGCCTGCAACTGCCGGCCGACAAGACCCTCGCCGAGCTGTCCGGTGGCTGGCGCCGTCGCGTGCTGCTGGCCCAGGCGCTGGTGTCCGAGCCTGACCTGCTGCTGCTCGACGAACCGACCAACCACCTGGACATCGGTGCCATCGCCTGGCTCGAAGAGGCCCTGAGCGGCTTCAACGGCGCCGTGTTGTTCATCACTCACGACCGCTCGTTCCTGCAGAACCTGGCCACGCGGATCCTCGAGCTGGACCGCGGTGGGCTGATTGACTGGAACGGCGACTACGCCAGCTTCCTGGTGCACAAGGAGGCTGCGCTGGCCGCCGAGGAAACCGCCAATGCGCTGTTCGACAAGCGCCTGGCCCAGGAAGAGGTCTGGATCCGCCAGGGCATCAAGGCCCGGCGTACCCGTAATGAAGGCCGTGTGCGTGCCCTCAAGGCCCTGCGCGTGGAGCGCAGCGAGCGTCGCGAGCGCCAGGGCAGGGCGAACATCCAGATCGAGGTCGCCGACAAGTCCGGCAAGCAGGTGATGGTGCTGGAAAACGTCAGCTTCGCGCACCCTCAGGGGCCGAAGCTGGTCAAGGATTTCTCCATGGTCCTGCAGCGCCAGGACCGTATCGGCCTGCTCGGCGCCAACGGCACCGGCAAGACCACCTTGCTCAAGCTCATGCTGGGTGACCTGGAGCCGACCGCCGGCAAGGTCGATCGCGGCACCAAGCTGGAGGTGGCCTACTTCGACCAGATGCGTCACCAGCTCGACCTTGAGAAGACGGTGATCGACAACCTCGCCGAAGGTCGCGACTTCATCGAGATCGATGGTCAGAATCGCCACGTGCTGAGCTACCTCGGCGACTTCCTGTTCAGCCCCCAGCGTGCACGCACGCCGGTCAAGGCGCTGTCTGGTGGTGAACGTGCGCGTCTGTTGCTGGCCAAGCTGTTCAGCAAACCGGCCAACTTGCTGGTGCTGGACGAGCCGACCAACGACCTGGACGTCGAGACGCTCGAGCTGCTTGAGGAAGTGCTGTCCAACTTCAAGGGCACGGTACTGATGGTCAGCCACGACCGGGCCTTCCTCGACAACGTGGTCACCAGCACCCTGGTGTTCGAGGGTGAGGGCAAGGTGCGTGAGTACGTGGGTGGCTATGAAGACTGGATCCGCCAGGGGGGCTCGCCGAAACTGCTGGGCGTGACCGAGAGCAAGGGCGGCAAGTCCGAGCTCAACAGTGCCGTGGTCGAGAAGGTTGCGGTCGAGGTCGCCCCGGAGCCCGTGGCGCCTGTGGTGGCCGACAGCAGCAAGAAAAAGCTGAGCTACAAACTGCAGCGTGAGCTGGAGATGCTGCCTGGGCAGATCGATGCGCTGGAGCAGAAGATGGCGGTGCTGCAGGAAGAGGTGAACGCGCCTGGCTTCTATCAGCGGCCGATTGGCGAAACGTCGGACGTACTGGCCAAGCTCGAGAAGTTGCAGGCCGAGCTGGATGTGCTGGTCGAGCGCTGGGCCGAGCTGGAAGGTTGAGTCGATCGAGCCGGCCCTATCGCGGGACAAGTCGCAGCGATAGGGCCGGCTCGGGCTATATCATTCTTTCTTCTGCAAGCGCACCGCCAGTACATCGCACGGTGCCCCATGCAGCACGTCATTGGCCGTAGAACCCAATAGCAGCGCCAGACCATGGCGGCCATGGCTGCCGACCACGATCAGGTCGCACTTCTGATCCTTCGCCAGTTGGTGGATTTCCTGGCGCGGCTGGCCGTAGATCAGGTGCGAATCGCCGCGATTGATGTCTGGATATTTGTTGAACAGGCGATCCATGCGTTCCTTGGCCTGGTCGAACTGCTGTTGCTGCAGTTGCGACAGGTCCATCGGCACGTCGCCACCAAATGCCATGGCCATCGGCTCGACGATATGCACCAGGGAAACCTTGGCTCCGTTGGGTTCGGCGAGCTTCATGGCACGCTTGATCACCGGGTCGCATTCCTCGGTCAGGTCGACGGCAACCAGAAGATGTTCGTAGGACATGAGCGGCACTCCTGACAATCGCAATAGTGAAAGTATGGTCGCTTTCTGGCAGGTCTTGCGTGAAAAAGACTAACCCGCTCATTTGCAACGCTTTATGGGAACTACAGATATGACGGTATGGCTGGTGGTGTCAATCCTTGCGCTGATTCTCAGCCCGTTGGCCTGGTTGCGACCGTCGCGCAAGCAGAGTGAACAGATGAGTTTGCGCCTGGAGGGGCGACGCATGGGCCTGGCCATGCAACTGGCGCCCCAGCAGTGGCCGCACTGGCTGCAAAGCGAGCCCCCAAGCCCGTGTCCGCAGTATCACCGAGGCCGGCGCAAGGGGCGTGAGGATAGCTGGTGCTATTGGCAGGTCAGCCCGGGAGTGTGGTGGAACAAATGGCGTGAACCGTGCGAGGAGCCGCGTCTGGCGGAGTGTTTTGCGCGGTTGCCGGCCAACGTCTACAAGGTGGAGGCCGATACCCGCATGATCGCCTTGTACTGGAGCGAGCGCGGGGAAAAATCTGTATTGCAGGATATTGCCCACACCCTCGAAACCCTCGCCTGAAGCATGCGCAAAAAAAAGTGGGAGCAGGGCAACCCTGATCCCACAGTGGTGAAGCTGGCCAGGCAGGCCGGGAAAACATTCGATTCGAGGGCAGTGTAGACCCTTGTCTCGAACGTGCGCACGAAAAATCAGCAGGCTGAAACCTCAAGTAGCCCCCAACCCGTTAGTCGATTGTCGACATGAATGATCGACAATCACTGTCATCATGTTTTATCCCCTGGTGTTACAAAATGACTGGAAAGTCGCGTTTTCCGGGTGCTTTCGAGCATTTGACAACGCCGACCTTTTCGGAGAATGTGTGCGTACCCAAATCAAACGGGCGTATGAATTGAGCGTTTGTATGTTCACATCGCTCGTACAGAATCCCGACTAGCGCGCTGACGGGTGTGCCTGGGGGAGGGCTTGAAGATGGCCTTCCTGCCAGTGATCGGCGTGTACAGTTCAGCTTCCATATCGTGGAGATCAGTTGATGATTTACGAAGGTAAAGCCATCACGGTTAAGGCTCTTGAAAGCGGCATCGTCGAACTGAAGTTCGACCTCAAGGGTGAGTCCGTCAACAAATTCAACCGCCTTACCCTGAACGAGCTGCGTCAGGCCGTGGATACCATCAAGGCCGACGCTTCCATCAAGGGTGTGATCGTCAGCAGCGGCAAGGACGTGTTCATCGTTGGTGCCGACATCACCGAATTCGTCGACAATTTCAAGCTGCCCGAGGCCGAGCTGGTGGCCGGCAACCTGGAAGCCAACCGTATCTTCAGCGACTTCGAAGACCTCGAGGTGCCGACCGTCGTGGCCATCAACGGCATCGCCCTGGGCGGCGGCCTGGAAATGTGCCTGGCGGCGGATTACCGCGTCATGTCCAGCAGCGCCAAGATCGGCCTGCCGGAAGTCAAGCTGGGCATCTACCCAGGCTTTGGCGGCACCGTTCGCCTGCCGCGTCTGATCGGCTCGGACAATGCCATCGAGTGGATCGCCTCGGGCAAGGAAAACCGCGCCGAAGACGCCCTGAAAGTGGGTGCCGTCGATGCCGTGGTCGCGCCTGAACTGCTGCAGGCCGGTGCTCTGGACCTGATCAAGCGCGCCATCGCCGGTGAGCTGGACTACAAGGCCAAGCGTCAGCCCAAGCTCGAGAAACTCAAACTCAATGCCATCGAGCAGATGATGGCCTTCGAAACCGCCAAGGGTTTTGTCGCCGGTCAAGCCGGCCCGAACTACCCGGCCCCGGTCGAAGCCATCAAGACCATCCAGAAGGCCGCCAACTTTGGCCGTGACAAGGCCTTGGAAGTCGAAGCTGCCGGTTTTGCCAAGTTGGCCAAAACCTCGGTCGCCGAGAGCCTGATCGGCCTGTTCCTGAACGATCAGGAACTCAAGCGCAAAGCCAAGGCCCACGACGAGATCGCTCGTGACGTGAAGCAGGCCGCCGTACTCGGCGCCGGCATCATGGGCGGCGGTATTGCTTACCAGTCGGCGGTCAAGGGCACGCCGATCCTGATGAAGGATATTCGCGAGGAAGCTATCCAGCTGGGCCTTAACGAAGCGTCCAAGCTGCTGGGCAAGCGCGTCGAGAAAGGCCGCTTGACCCCGGCGAAGATGGCCGAAGCTCTCAACGCCATTCGCCCGACCTTGTCGTATGGCGATTTCGCCAACGTCGACATCGTCGTCGAGGCTGTGGTCGAGAACCCGAAGGTCAAGCAGGCGGTGCTGGCCGAGGTGGAAGGGCAGGTCAAGGAAGATGCGATTCTGGCGTCGAACACCTCGACCATTTCGATCAACTTGCTGGCCAAGGCGCTCAAGCGTCCGGAAAACTTCGTTGGCATGCACTTCTTCAACCCTGTGCACATGATGCCGCTGGTCGAAGTCATTCGTGGCGAGAAGTCCAGTGAAGTGGCTGTCGCCACCACCGTGGCCTACGCCAAGAAAATGGGCAAGAATCCGATCGTGGTCAACGACTGCCCGGGCTTCCTGGTCAACCGCGTACTGTTCCCGTATTTCGGTGGCTTCGCCAAGCTGGTCAGCGCAGGCGTCGATTTCGTGCGTATCGACAAGGTCATGGAAAAGTTCGGCTGGCCGATGGGCCCGGCCTACTTGATGGACGTGGTCGGCATCGACACCGGCCACCATGGGCGTGACGTGATGGCAGAAGGCTTCCCGGACCGCATGAAGGACGACCGCCGCTCCGCCGTCGACGCCCTGTACGAAGCCAATCGCCTGGGTCAGAAGAACGGCAAGGGCTTCTATGCCTACGAGACCGACAAGCGCGGCAAGCCGAAGAAAGTCGCCGATGCGTCCGTGCTGGACGTGCTCAAGCCGGTGATCTTCGAGCAGCGTGAAGTCAGTGACGAGGACATCATCAACTGGATGATGGTGCCGCTGTGCCTGGAGACCGTGCGTTGCCTGGAAGATGGCATCGTCGAAACTGCAGCCGAGGCGGACATGGGCCTGGTCTACGGCATCGGTTTCCCTCCCTTCCGCGGTGGTGCGCTGCGCTACATCGATTCGATCGGTGTCGCCGAGTTCGTTGCCCTGGCCGACAAGTACGCCGATCTGGGTCCGCTGTACCACCCGACTGCGAAGCTGCGTGAGATGGCCAAGAACGGCCAGCGCTTCTTCAACTGAACGGCCACGAGCTAGAGCGAGATTATTGATATGAGCCTGAATCCAAGAGACGTGGTGATTGTCGACTTCGGTCGCACGCCGATGGGCCGTTCCAAGGGTGGCATGCACCGCAACACCCGTGCCGAGGACATGTCGGCGCACTTGATCAGCAAGCTGCTGGAGCGCAACGACAAGGTCGATCCGAAAGAGGTCGAGGATGTGATCTGGGGCTGCGTCAACCAGACCCTGGAGCAGGGGTGGAACATCGCGCGCATGGCGTCGCTGATGACCCCGATCCCGCACACTTCCGCTGCGCAGACCGTCAGCCGCCTGTGCGGCTCGTCGATGAGCGCGCTGCACACCGCTGCCCAGGCGATCATGACCGGCAACGGCGATGTATTCGTGATCGGTGGTGTCGAGCACATGGGGCACGTCAGCATGATGCACGGCGTCGACCCGAACCCACACCTGTCCTTGCACGCTGCCAAGGCTTCCGGGATGATGGGCCTGACTGCGGAGATGCTCGGCAAGATGCACGGCATCACCCGTGAGCATCAGGACCTGTTCGGCCTGCGTTCGCACCAGTTGGCCCACAAGGCCACGGTCGAGGGCAAGTTCAAGGATGAGATCATCCCGATGCAGGGCTACGACGAGAACGGCTTCCTCAAGGTCTTTGATTACGACGAAACCATTCGCCCCGAGACCACCCTCGAGGGCCTCGCTGCGCTCAAGCCGGCGTTCAACCCCAAGGGTGGCACTGTCACCGCTGGCACATCGTCGCAGATCACCGACGGTGCCTCGTGCATGATCGTCATGTCCGGCCAGCGTGCCATGGACCTCGGCATCCAGCCATTGGCCGTGATTCGTTCGATGGCAGTAGCCGGTGTGGATCCGGCGATCATGGGTTATGGGCCGGTGCCTTCGACTCAGAAAGCCCTCAAGCGCGCGGGTCTGACCATTGCCGACATCGATTTCTTCGAGCTCAACGAAGCCTTCGCCGCACAGGCCCTGCCAGTGCTGAAGGATCTGAAAGTGCTCGACAAGATGGATGAGAAGGTTAACCTGCACGGCGGCGCCATCGCCCTGGGTCACCCGTTCGGTTGCTCCGGTGCGCGGATTTCCGGCACTCTGCTCAACGTCATGAAGCAGAATGGCGGTACGCTGGGTGTTGCGACCATGTGTGTCGGCCTGGGTCAGGGTATCACCACTGTCTTCGAACGCGTCTGATCGCTTCGCAGGACAGCAGCCGGGGCCTTGTGCCCCGGTTTTTGTTTTTTACAGGATTTGTTCAAGAGGGTGAGCAGCATGCAGATACAACCAGGCGTATACCGGCATTACAAAGGGCCTGAGTACCGTGTCTTCAGCGTTGCGCGGCACTCGGAGAGCGAAGAGTGGATGGTGTTCTACCAATGCCTGTATGGTGACTATGGGTTTTGGGTGCGGCCACTTTCGATGTTCCAGGAGTCGGTCGAGGTTGACGGCGAGCAGGTGCCACGCTTTGCTTTGGTCAAGGCCGAAGAGGGGCTTGCGGCACTGGCCGGGAAGCCTCGCGAGTGAACGACCGCGCTTGACCTCACTCTTTTGCCACTATATATAGCGGTGCCGCGTCCGGCACCTGACGCGTTTTTCATCTTCAGATTCAGGAATACTCCGATCCATGGGCAAATCGCTGGTCATTGTGGAATCCCCGGCCAAGGCCAAGACCATCAACAAGTACCTGGGCAGCCAGTACGTGGTGAAGTCGAGTATCGGCCACATCCGAGACCTCCCCACCAGCGGTTCGGCCAGTACGGCCAAGGAACCGGCGGCCAAGCGCGGCAAGACCGCGAGTGAGGCTCCGGCGCTGACGCCGAAGGAGAAAGCCCGGCGCCAACTGGTGGCGCGCATGGGTGTCGACCCAGAGGCCGGCTGGAAGGCCAAGTACGAGATCCTTCCCGGCAAGGAGAAGGTGATCGACGAGTTGCGTCGTTTGGCCAAGGATGCCGACACCATCTATCTCGCAACCGACTTGGATCGCGAGGGGGAAGCCATTGCCTGGCACCTGCGCGAAGCCATCGGGGGAGACGACAGCCGCTACAAGCGCGTGGTGTTCAACGAAATCACCAAGAAGGCCATTCAGGAGGCGTTTTCGCAGCCTGGTGATCTGGATATCGCCCGGGTCAATGCCCAGCAGGCGCGGCGCTTCCTAGACCGCGTGGTGGGCTACATGGTTTCGCCGCTGCTTTGGTCCAAGATCGCCCGTGGCCTGTCCGCCGGCCGTGTGCAATCGGTGGCTGTGAAGCTGGTGGTCGAGCGTGAGCGCGAGATCCGTGCGTTCAATCCCGAAGAGTACTGGGAGGTCCATGCTGACCTGGGCACGGCGAAGAACGCCAAGGTGCGCTTCGAAGTGGCGCGCGAGAACGGCGAAGCCTTCAAGCCGTTGAACGAAGCGCAGGCCATGGCGGCGCTGGAGAAGCTCAAGGCTTCCAGCTACAGCGTGGTCAAACGTGAAGATCGCCCGACCAGCAGCAAGCCATCGGCGCCCTTCATCACCTCGACCTTGCAGCAGGCGGCAAGCAACCGCCTGGGCTTCGGGGTGAAGAAGACCATGATGATGGCCCAGCGTCTGTATGAAGCCGGCTACATCACATACATGCGTACCGACTCGACCAACCTGTCGACCGATGCCGTTGAAATGGCGCGCAGCTACATCGAAAGCGAGTTCGGCAAGCAGTACCTGCCGGCCGCTCCGGTCGTCTACGGCAGCAAGGAAGGCGCACAGGAGGCGCACGAAGCGATTCGTCCCTCCGACGTCAACACCCACCCGAGCAAGCTCAGTGGCATGGAGCGTGATGCCGAGCGCCTGTACGAGCTGATCTGGCGCCAGTTCCTGGCCTGCCAGATGCCACCGGCGCAGTACCTGTCCACGAGCGTCACCGTGGCGGCTGGCGATTTCGAGTTGCGTGCCAAGGGCCGTATTCTCAAGTTCGACGGTTACACCCGTGTGTTGCCACAACAGGCCAAGCCGGGCGAGGACGACGTGCTGCCGGAAATGGGGCAGGGCGAGACGCTCAAGCTGATCCAGCTCGACCCAAGCCAGCACTTCACCAAGCCGCCGGCGCGTTTCACCGAGGCCAGCCTGGTCAAGGAAATGGAAAAACGTGGTATCGGTCGTCCGTCGACCTACGCAGCGATCATTTCCACCATCCAGGATCGCGGCTATGTGACTTTGCACAACCGCCGCTTCTATTCCGAGAAGATGGGCGACATCGTTACCGAGCGCTTGTCCGAAAGCTTCTCCAACCTGATGGACTACGGCTTCACCGCCGGCATGGAGGAGAATCTCGATGACGTGGCCCAGGGCGAGCGTGACTGGAAAAACGTGCTCGACGAGTTCTACGGTGATTTCAGCAAGAAGCTGCAGACAGCAGAGTCCAGCGAAAACGGCATGCGAGCCAATCAGCCGACCTTGACCAACATTGCCTGCAAGGAATGCGGTCGGCCGATGATGATCCGTACCGCCTCGACCGGGGTATTCCTGGGCTGCTCGGGTTACAGCCTGCCGCCGAAGGAGCGCTGCAAGGCCACCGTCAATCTGGTGCCGGGTGACGAGATCGCAGCTGACGACGAGGGTGAATCCGAGTCGCTGGTGCTGCGTGGCAAGCACCGCTGTCCGATCTGCTCGACGGCGATGGACGCCTACCTGCTCGACGAAAAGCACAAGCTGCATATCTGTGGTAACAACCCGGATTGCCCTGGCTACGAGATCGAAGAGGGTAGCTACCGCATCAAGGGCTACGAAGGGCCGAGCCTGGAGTGCGACAAGTGCGGCAGCGAGATGCAGCTCAAGACTGGCCGTTTCGGCAAGTTCTTCGGTTGCACCAACCCGGCGTGCAAGAACACCCGCAAGTTGCTCAAGAGCGGCGAGGCTGCGCCACCGAAGATGGACAAGGTGGACATGCCGGAGCTCAAGTGCGAGAAGGTCGACGACACCTACGTGCTGCGTGACGGCGCTTCGGGGTTGTTCCTGGCGGCCAGCCAGTTCCCGAAAAATCGCGAGACCCGTGCGCCGCTGGTGCTGGAAATCATCCCGCACAAGCATGAGATCGATCCGAAGTATCACTTCCTCTGCGACGCACCGCAGAAGGATCCGGACGGTCGTCCGGCGGTGATTCGCTACAGCCGCAAGACCAAGGAGCAGTACGTGCAATCCGAGGTCGATGGCAAGCCGACAGGCTGGAAGGCGTTCTACGACGGCAAGGCGTGGAAGGTCGAAGACAAGCGCTGATTCGTCGGTGTTGTAATTGGGGCCGCTTTGCGGCCCCAATCATTTATGATGCAGCTATTCGCCTTGCTGCCCATGGGAGGTCATCCGAAATGGCCCAGGAACTCTACACCCGCACCAACCAGAAACTGTTCTTTGCAGGCCTGGCTCTTGAGTCCATGGCCAAGGCCGAGCAGAGCCAGGCCATGAATGCCCAGGGCCTGATCCAGGCTGAGCGCGAGGCGGCGGTGTTCCATTTGTATGGGGCGTTGCTCGGGCTGTGCCATGAGATTGCCGGCTTCTATCGTCTGCCCCAGGCGAACGCCGCGCGTGCAGAGCTGTTGCTTAACGATGACACGCTGAAGACCGTCGCCATTCCGGAAATGGCCGAGATGCTTGAGCTGGCACGCCAACCGCAGACCTGGCTGGCGCAGTTGATCAAGGCTTATGCCGATTTGTTCCAACCACCGGTCGCGAAGAAAGTCGCCAAGACAGATGTCACGCAGCCGTTGATCCAGGCTGTCAATCTCGATGAAGTCGAGGATGTCGTGCTGTCTCGGGCGGAATTGGAGCGCTGGCGGCAGGACCTAAAAGGGCTTGTAAGACGTTTCCGAGAAGCGTTGAGTGAGTGCTGACAGTCGGCGCGGCTGGTACACTACTCGCCTTTCGTGAACAGCAGGCCCTTTATGTCAACGTCCTTTCTAGAAATTGTCGAATTGCCTGATGGCCGGATCGAACTGCGCCGTGCCGAGGACGAGGGTTCGCTGGTTACCCTGGATTTCTCCGAAGATGCCAAGGCATTTCTTCAGGGGCAGCATGTAGAAGTGGCCAAAGCCATGCTCAGCGTTGGTGTGCAGATGGCAGGTAAGCTGGTCGAAGGTGACTTCGAGCGTGATGAGGGACCGCGGGTTCTGCACTGAACACGCCAGTTGGGCCATCACTGCAGTGCGTCACAGGCAAAGCCTGGACATCAGCCGAGGCGGATGTTCAGGCTTTGTGCGTTTCCGCAGGTGGCGGCACGAACGAGCTGCTGGCGGATGCTGGCATTGACGTTGCCGAACCAGCTGACCACCGTGTGGCTATGACCCAGGCGTAGCGCTTCGCAGGCCAGTTGCAGGGCGCTCTGGTTGCTTCCGGGTTGCAGCAGCAGGATGCGTTCGCGATTCAGGCCGGCGTCACGCAGCCAGGTTTGTGTGAGACTCGCCGGCGGTGCGATCAGTGTCAGCCAGCGTGCGTCATCTTCTTCGCTCAGCTCGCGCAGGATAGGGGCCAACAGGCTCTGGCAGTGCCCTGGCGCGCCGCGCAGGGACAGTTCACTGAACAGTTCTGGTTGGCCGGGCTTGCGCGACTGCTCGCGACTTTTCAGGCCTGGCAGTACCGGCTGTGCGAGAAAGGCTTCGAACAATGGCAATTGTGCGGGCTGCGATAAATGGGCGGACTGCTGCATGACGCCTCCTGGATCAGCGGCGAATGACGCCGACGCTCAAGCCCTCGATCACCAGTTCCTGATCTTTCAGGTCGACTTCGATGGGGGCGAATTCGGGGTTTTCGGCAATCAGCCAGACTTTGCTGCCCTCGCGCTTGAAGCGCTTGACGGTCACTTCGTCACCGATGCGGGCGACCACGATCTGGCCGTTGCGGGCTTCGCGGCAGGTGTGCACGGCGAGCAGGTCGCCGTCGACGATGCCGATATCCTTCATGCTCATGCCGTGAACGCGCAACAGGTAGTCGGCGCGAGGATGGAAGAAGGCTGGATTGATATTGCAGGATTCCTCGATGTGCTGCTCGGCGAGGATCGGGGCACCTGCTGCAACACGGCCGATGATCGGCAGGCCGCTGTCGTCAGGCTTGGCTTCGAGACCCGGGATGCGAATGCCGCGGGAGGCGCCTGGCGTCATCTCGATGGCGCCCTTGCGCGCCAAGGCCTTGAGGTGCTCTTCAGCGGCATTGGGCGATTTGAACCCTAGCTCTTGTGCGATTTCTGCGCGGGTAGGCGGGAAGCCGTTGTCTTCAAGGCAACGTTTGATGAAGGCCAGGATCTCGGCTTGGCGTGGCGTCAGTTTCAGCATGGCGAGTGGCTCTGTCTTTTTATACAGTGACTGGGATTATATACAGTACAAGGCCTGCTGCAAGCACCACGCTTGAAGAAAATCGCCGCGGTCCTCCAAGCGTTGTGCCCAGCCCTTGATATTTGTGGCTTGCAGCTTGAGCTCCGGCGCTTTAAAAAGGGCGACCGTCGGGTCACCGAACCTTGACATGCGCGTGCTTGAAACGTATGTTTCAAACAACTGTTTGTCAGGCGGATAAGTCATGGCCCAATCGGAAACCGTTGAACGCATTCTCGATGCTGCCGAGCAGCTGTTCGCGGAAAGAGGTTTCGCGGAAACTTCGTTGCGTTTGATCACTAGCAAGGCCGGGGTCAACCTGGCGGCGGTGAACTACCATTTCGGCTCCAAAAAGGCGCTTATCCAGGCGGTCTTCTCGCGCTTCCTCGGTCCGTTCTGTGCCAGCCTGGAGCGTGAACTCGAGCGCCGTCAGGCGCGCCCTGAGCAGAAGCCGACGCTCGAAGAACTGCTGGAGATGCTGGTGGAGCAGGCCTTGGCCGTGCAGCCGCGCAGCAACAACGACCTGTCGATCTTCATGCGCCTGCTGGGCTTGGCCTTCAGTCAGAGTCAGGGCCACCTGCGCCGCTATCTTGAAGACATGTACGGCAAGGTGTTCCGGCGCTACATGCTGTTGGTCAACGAAGCGGCACCGCGTATTCCCCCCATCGAGCTGTTCTGGCGCGTGCATTTCATGCTGGGTGCCGCCGCGTTCAGCATGTCCGGTATCAAGGCGCTGCGCGCCATCGCTGAAACCGATTTCGGCATCAACACTTCGATCGAGCAGGTCATGCGTCTGATGGTGCCGTTCCTCGCCGCCGGCATGCGTGCCGATAGCGGGGTAACCGACGAGGCCATGGCGGCCGCGCAACTGCGGCCACGCAGCAAGAGCGCAGTCACCGGCGCGCCAGCCAAGGCTTGAACACTGGGCGGGGCAGGGCGCTTCGGCTAAGCTAGCGCCCATGCCCGACCTTGATTTCCTGCACATCTCCCTCGCTGACCAACGCCTTTACGGATTTTCCCGGGGGACGTTGTGCGTGCGCCTGGACGTTTCCACTGCGCGCCTGGGGGCAGGTGAACTCAAGGGTTCTGGCTGCACGCCGCGTGGCCTGCATCAGGTCAGGGCGAAGATCGGCGCTGGATTGCCGCAAGGGGCTGTGCTCAGCAGCCGACGCTGGACCGGTGAAGTCTGGTCGCCCGCCTTGCACGCGCAATCTCCAGGCCGTGACTGGATCCTCACCCGCATCCTCTGGCTCAGTGGCTGCGAGCCAGGCGTCAACCGCCTGGGACGGGTCGATACCTTTCGTCGCTACATTTATCTGCACGGCACGCCGGACAGCGAACCGCTGGGCGTGCCGTTGTCCCATGGCTGCGTGCGCCTGCGCAACCGCGAGCTGTTGGACCTGTTCGAGCGCGTGCCGGTCCATTGCCCGGTGCGCATAAGCGAGGCTGCCTGCCCGCAATGGGCCTCTCTGGATATTCAATGAAGGACACCCTATGACTGCCAGCCTGCAAGGCTCCCTGATGGTGGATATCGCCGGTCAATGGTTGACCGCCGAGGATCGTCACCTCCTGCGCCAGCCCGAAGTGGCCGGTCTGATCATCTTTGCCCGTAACATCGACAGCCCACGCCAGGTGCGCGAGCTGTGCGCCTCGATCCGTGCTATTCGTCCTGACCTGATCCTGGCGGTCGATCAGGAAGGTGGTCGGGTCCAGCGTCTGCGTCAGGGCTTCGTGCGTTTGCCGGCCATGCGTGCCATTGCCGACAACGCCAACGCCGATTACCTGGCCGAACAATGCGGTTGGC
This sequence comes from Pseudomonas sp. NY15374, assembly GCF_048068255.1. Lineage (NCBI taxonomy): Bacteria > Pseudomonadati > Pseudomonadota > Gammaproteobacteria > Pseudomonadales > Pseudomonadaceae > Pseudomonas > Pseudomonas sp. NY15374. The sequence goes on along the minus strand of NZ_JBLUPZ010000002.1, from coordinate 155,033 downwards.
TGATGGCCACGGAAGTTCTGGCGGTCGGCCTGGACCTGAGTTTCGCACCGGTACTGGATCTTGATCACCAGCGCAGCGCGGTCGTTGGCAGCCGTGCCTTCGAAGGGGATCCGCAGCGTGCCACGCAACTGGCCGGTGCCTTCATTCGTGGCATGAACGCGGCTGGCATGGCGGCCTGCGGCAAGCACTTCCCCGGACATGGCTGGGCGGAAGCCGATTCGCACGTGGCGATCCCCACCGATGAGCGCAGCCTGGAGCAGCTACGCCAGGCTGATCTGGTACCGTTCACTCGCCTCAGCGGCCAACTGGCAGCGGTGATGCCGGCGCATGTGATCTATCCGCAGGTCGACAACCAGCCGGCGGGCTTCTCGCAGCGCTGGCTGCAGGACATCCTGCGCGGCGAGCTGGGCTTTGAGGGGGTGATCTTCAGTGACGACTTGTCCATGGCTGGCGCGCATGTGGTGGGCGATGCCGCCAGTCGCATCGAGGCAGCGCTGAGTGCCGGTTGCGACATGGGGCTGGTGTGCAATGACCGAGCTGCGGCGGAGCTCGCGCTGAGTGCGGCGCAGCGCTTGAGGGTGCGGCCGTCGCCGCGCATCGCCGGCATGCGTGGGCAAGGCTTCGCGCGCACCGACTACCGCCAGCAGCCGCGCTGGCTTGAGGCGCTGGGGGCGTTGAAGGACGCGCAGCTGGTGGATTGACCGTGGTGTTCCCTTCGCGGGCAAGTCGGGACGCGAAGGGGACGCCCCGGATTCAGCGCCCTCGCTTGCCCGGCAGCGGGGCGAACAGTGCCTCGATTTCTTCATCCCCCAGCCGCCACTGACCGGCCTGCCCGCCATCGAGCAAACCGGCCGCCAAGGCGGCTTTCTCTTGCTGCAACTGCTGGATCTTTTCTTCCACCGTGCCGCGGGTGATCAGCTTGTAGACGAACACCGGCTTGTCCTGGCCGATACGGTACGCGCGGTCGGTGGCCTGGTTCTCGCTGGCCGGGTTCCACCAGGGGTCGTAGTGAATCACCGTATCGGCAGCGGTCAGGTTCAGGCCTGTACCACCGGCCTTGAGGCTGATCAGGAACACTTCGCTGTCGCCGTTCTGGAACTGTTGAACCGGCGCGCGGCGATCGCGGGTGTCGCCGGTCAGCAGGCTGTAGCGAATGTCGCGCTTTTCCAGTTCTTGCTCGATCAGTGCGAGCATCGAAGTGAACTGGGAGAACAGCAGCACTCGGCGACCTTCGCTGAGCAGTTCCTCGAGCATTTCCATCAAGCTGCCCAGCTTGCCCTTGTCGGCTTGATTGCCCTTGGCTTCCACACCCTTGACCAGACGCAGGTCACAGCACACCTGGCGCAGCTTGAGCAAGGCATCGAGGATGACGATCTGGCTGCGTGAGGCGCCATTGCGGGCGATTTCATCGCGCACCTTCTTGTCCATGGCCACGCGTACCGTCTCGTAGGTGTCGCGCTGTGCGTCGCTGAGGTCCACCCAGTGAACCATCTCGCTCTTGGCCGGCAGCTCTCGGGCCACCTGCTCCTTGCTGCGGCGCAGCAGGAAAGGGCGTACGCGGCTGGCCAGGTGGGCCAGCCGCTCGCGGTCGCCATGACGTTCGATGGGGGTGCGGTAATCCTGGTTGAAGCGTTTCTGATCGCCCAGCCAGCCGGGCATCAGGAAGTGGAAGATCGACCATAGCTCACCCAGGTTGTTCTCCATGGGTGTGCCGGTCAGGCAAAGGCGCTGGTTGGCCTGCAGCTCCCGTGCTGCCTGGGCGGCCTTGCTGGTGCTGCTCTTGATGTTCTGTGCTTCGTCCAGTACCAGCACGTGCCAGGGTTGGGCCTGCAATGGCTCGAGGTCGCGTGGCAGCAGGGCGTATGTGGTCAGGATCAGGTCGTATTCGTGCAGTGCACCAAAGAAACGGGTGCGTCCGGGGCCGTGCAGGGCCAGAACGCGCAGATTGGGTGCGAAGCGCTGTGCTTCGTCCAGCCAGTTGGGCACAAGGCTGGTGGGCATCACTGCCAGGGCTGGATGGTTCAGGCGCCCGGCTTCTTTTTCCAGCAGCAGATGGGCAAGGGTCTGCAGGGTCTTGCCCAGACCCATGTCGTCGCCGAGGATGCCGCCGGTGCCCATCTCGCGCAGGGCTTGCAACCAGTTCAGGCCCTGCTGCTGGTAGGGGCGCAAGGTCGCGGCCAGCCCCTTGGGTGGCTCGACCTCCAGGTCACGCGCATCGCGTAGGCGCCGGCCGAGATCGCGCAGTTGTTCGCCACCTTCCCATTGCAGGGGCAGGTGCTCGATATCGTTCAGGCGTGCCGCATCGGCGCGCTCCATGCGCAGCGTCGGTCCGCTGGCATCCTCGTGCAGATACAGCTCGCCGAGGGTGCCCATCACTGCCTTGATCCGGCCGTAGGGCAGGGCGACCCGCATGGCCGGGCTGTCCAGGCGACCGCGGTTGAGGTCGATCAACAGGTGTTCATCGTCGCCGCGCCGCGCAAGTTCGCTGGGGCGCAGCAGTTCGGGGCTGCTGCGCAGCAACTGCAGGACGATCGGCAGCAGGCTATAGCGCTGGCCGTCGACGACGATGCCCAGTTCCAGATCGAACCATTCGTGGCCGGGGGCTTCCTGAATGTTGGCGTACCAGTCTTCCACGTCGTGGAGGTTGAAGGCGAAGTCACGGTGGATGTCCACCTTCCAACCTGCCTCGCGCAGTCGCAGCAGGTCTTCGCGGGCGAAGCGCAGCCAGGTCTCGTCGTCGGGCAGTTGGAACATTTCGCCGGCGCTGTCGGGCAGGGCCTTGCTCTGACGTGTGGCAGGCTTGAAACCGAGTTTGTGCAGGGTGTCGCGCAGGCGTTTTTCATGCTGCGGCTGGCGGCGAATATGCTGGCTGGTACTGTCCACCAGGCGGCTCAGCGGCTTGTCGTCGGGGCCGCTGGCGCGCAGCCCGTCGTAGTCGAACGACAGCGCCGCGCGATGCTGCATCTGGCGCTGCATGCGTCCGGTCTTGGGCGTGTAGGCGCTGAATTCCAGGCTGCCAAGGGTGAGGTGTGGTGTGGGTTCGATGTCGTCGAGCAGTTCCTGCTTGACCGTTGTCGGGGTCGGCAGTTGGTGGTTCAGGGCGTTGAGCTTGTGGCTGAGTGGCACGATCAGGTGTTCCGGTACATCGGGTGCGAGCGAGAGCTGGATGGCGGTGTGCGGGTCGAGACTGTGGGCGACGGTACCGACTTCACTGGTCATGACGTCGAAGTAAAACAACGGCACCAGCGGCAGGACGCAAAGCAGCGGTTTGTCGGCGTTGTACCACATGCCGCGGTATTCGCCGCTGTCCAGGCGCACCCAGCGAAATTCCGCCTGGCGCTCCTGGCCGCGGCGCAGCAGCGGCAATTCTTCCATGAACATCAGGCGTCCGGTTTCCAGCACCCGTTGCAGTAGCTCGCCGCCTTCCTGGCCTTTTAGCACGTAGCCGCGCTCCTGGCCGTAGGGGGCGTTCTGTGCGGACAACTGGCGCAGGATGCGCAGGTCTTCTTCCTTGACGAACTTGGGCGGCTCGTAGAGCAGTTCATACAGCGATTGCACCCGGCTGTAGCGTATGTCGCCATCGTTGCGAGTGCCCTTGCGCACGCGCAGGGCGCAGCCTTGATCGCCCAGCAGCATGAGCTGGTAGCAGACCATGCGTCCGCGCTTGTCTTCTTCAGGCCGGTGGGGGGTGGCGCGTTGCTCTAGGCCCTGCAGCCAGTGTTGCAGGTGGTGCGGCAGGTGATCGCTGGCCGCCGGTTGTGCCGTATGGCGGTGGGCGAGCGTGTAGAGCACGGCGGCGCAGTGCTTGCAGTTCTCGCCGACCGGGCAGGTGCACTGGCCGCGAACATGACAGTGTCCGGCGGAGTTGAAGGTGATGGTAATCCGCTGACGATAACGGTTGTCGCCGTTGCCGCTGCAGGTTGCCTCGATACGTGCGTCGCCGTGGGAGAGAATCTCTACCCTCCCTTGCTCGGCATAGCGCTCACCGCGCTGCAGAGCGCCGGCGTTGAATTCGCGCTTCCAGCTCGGGTTTTCCGCAACCTGCTTCTGCACGTCACTCACGTGTCACTGCTCCATCATCTCCGGGTCCATCGTTGGCAGCTTGCGCATGCCAGCCGGTGCGACCCTGATCAGCAGCGCCAGGTGGCCCCCGTCGAGGAAGGTCAGCTGGCCGTTTTTCACATTGCTGTTGCTTTGCTTGAATTGCTCGCTGCGCAGCACGCTGCCGTTGCCGTCCAGGTCGTTGACCCAGAAGTTGGCCTCGATGCGGGTGAAGCGGCCCTCGGCGATGCTCAGGTTGCCCTCGATGGGGAAGTGCCCGAACTGCTCGTCACCGGCGCTCACGGCGATGCGGCTGGGCTCGCTGCCCACCTGCTGCTGCCAAGCCTTGTGCAGCAGCACAGTGTAGTCGGCAGTGGCTTGCAGGCGGGTGGCTTCGTCGACCAGTGCCGGTGGGCGTTCGGCATCCTTGGCCAGGCGTGGGGCGCCGGCGCTCCAGTTCTCGGGAGCGAACGGGCTGGTCACGGCAGGCACGGCATTCTGCCGCAGGAGGAGGATTTCCACCTGATAAGGGCCTTCGGCGAAGGCCGTCACTGGCGCGATGAGCGACAGCAACAAGGTCAGGCAACGAATGGCACGCATGGAGCTTCCTTAATTTGACTGTGGGGCCAGGCGCTCGAACAGCGCCTCGAGAGTGTTGAAGCGTTCTTCCGGGCGTTCCATCGGCACCAGGAAGCGGAACTGGGTCGCGCCTTCGAACTTGTAGCGCTTGGGCTGGCCCTGGATCAGCTTGATCAGGGTCAGTGGATCGACCGGCGTTTCGGCCTCGAACTCGAGCTTGCCGCCATTGGGGCCGGCATCGACCTTCTTGATGCCAAGCTTCTCGGCCTGCAGCTTGAGCAGCGTCAGGCGCATGAGGTTCTTGGTCGGCTCGGGCAGCAGGCCGAAGCGGTCGATCATCTCCACCTGCAGGTCCTTGAGGCCTTCTTCGTCGGCCGCCGAAGCGATGCGTTTGTACAGGATCAGGCGGGCGTGCACATCGGGCAGGTAGTCCTCGGGGATCAGCGCCGGCAGGCGCAGGTTGATCTCCGGGCCGCCGCCCAGTGGTTGCTCGAGATTGGGTTGGGTGCCCTTGCGGATCGCCTTGACCGCACGTTCGAGCATCTCCATGTAGAGGGTGAAACCCACTGCCTGGATCTGCCCGCTCTGGCCCTCGCCGAGCAACTCGCCGGCGCCGCGGATCTCCAGGTCGTTGGTGGCCAGCACGAAGCCTGCGCCCAGGTCCTGGGTGTTGGCGATCGCCTCCAGGCGTTTCTCGGCATCGCCGCTGATCTGTTGGCGTGGCGGGGTGAGCAGGTAGGCGTAGGCCTGGTGGTGGCTACGTCCGACCCGGCCGCGCAACTGGTGCAACTGGGCCAGGCCGAACTTGTCGGCACGTTCGATGACGATGGTGTTGGCGCTGGGCACGTCGATGCCGGTCTCGATGATGGTCGAGGCAATCAGCACGTTGAAGCGCTTGTGGTAGAAGTCGCTCATCACCTGTTCGAGCTCGCGCTCGCGCATCTGCCCGTGGCCAATGCCGATGCGCGCCTCGGGCACCAGCTCGGCGAGGTCGGCGGCGCATTTCTCGATGGTCTTCACGTCGTTGTGCAGGTAATAGACCTGGCCGCCACGCAACAGCTCGCGCAGCAGTGCTTCCTTGACCGTGCTCTTGTTCTGCTCCATGACGAAGGTGCGCACCGACAGGCGTCGAGCCGGCGGGGTGGCGATGATCGACAGGTCGCGCATGCCGGCCACGGCCATGTTAAGGGTGCGCGGGATTGGCGTGGCGGTGAGGGTGAGGATGTCCACCTCGCTGCGTAGCGCCTTGAGCTGTTCTTTCTGGCGTACGCCGAAACGGTGCTCTTCGTCGATGATCGCCAGGCCCAGGTCCTTGAAACGCACATCGTCCTGCAGCAGCTTGTGGGTGCCGATGAGGATGTCGATCTTGCCTTCGGCAAGGTCTGCGGCGGCGGCGGCCACTTCCTTGGCGGACTTGAAGCGGCTCATCACCTCGACCGTCACGGGCCAGTCGGCAAAGCGATCGCGGAAGCTGTTGTAGTGCTGCTGGGCGAGCAGGGTGGTAGGTACCAGGACCGCGACCTGGCGGCCGCTGTGCACCGCGATGAAGGCTGCGCGCATGGCCACTTCGGTCTTGCCGAAGCCGACATCGCCACACACCAGTCGATCCATGGGCTTGGCGGCGAGCATGTCGAGGCGCACGGCCTCGATGGCAGCCTGCTGATCGGGCGTCTCTTCGAAGGGGAAGCCGGCGCTGAAGGTGGCGTAGTCAGCGGCCGGGTCGGCGAAGGCGTAGCCCTTGCGCGCAGCACGGCGGGCATAGATGTCGAGCAGCTCGGCGGCCACGTCGCGCACCTGTTCGGCGGCCTTGCGCTTGGCTTTCTGCCAGGCTTCGGAGCCGAGTCGGTGCAGCGGCGCCAGGGCGTCGTCGCTGCCGGTGTAGCGGGCGATCAGGTGCAGGTTGGCCACCGGCACATAGAGCTTGGCGCCCTCGGCGTATTCAAGGGTGAGGAACTCGGCGGCCTGGCCGTCGATTTCCAGGGTGGCCAGGCCCAGGTAGCGGCCCACGCCGTGATCGATGTGCACCACAGGGGCGCCTTCGCGCAGCTCGGTGAGGTTCTTGATGACTGCATCGTTGGCCGCTTCGCCGCGCTTGTCGCGACGTCGGCGCTGCATCACGCGCTGGCCGAACAGCGGGCTTTCAGCCACAAGGGCCAGGCTCGGGTCATCCAGCAGCAGGCCGTCATCGAGCGGGGCGATGGTGATCGCCAGGCGTTCGCTGCCCGTGATGAAGTCGGCCCAGCCTTCGACGGTGTGCGGGCGCAGCTTCAGGCGTTCGAGCAGCTCCAGCAGTACCTCGCGGCGGCCTGCCGATTCGGCGGTGAACAGCACCCGGCCGGGGAACTGGTCGAGGAAGTTCGACAGCTCTGCCAGCGGCTGGTTGGCCTTGGCCTCGATGGCCAGGTTGGGCAAGGCGCGGGCCGGGAAGCGCTCGCGGCCTGCGCCCTGTTCGAGTTCGTCGGCGCTGACCACCACGCGCGGCCATTGCTTGAGGCGGGCGAAGCAGTCCTCGACCGGCATGAACAGCTCGGCCGGTGGCAGCAACGGGCGGCTGAGGTCGCCGCGGCGCTCTTCGTAGCGCCCGCGTACGTCGTTCCAGAAGTGTTCGGCGGCCTGCTCGACGCCCGGCAGGGAGAATACCTGGGTGTCTGCCGGCAGGTAGTCGAAGAGTGTCGCGGTCTCTTCGAAGAACAGCGGCAGGTAGTATTCGATGCCGGCCGGAATGATGCCGCTGGTCAGGTCCTGGAAGATCGCGCTGCGCCGGAAGTCGACGTCGAAGCGCTCTCGGAAGCGGGCCTTGAAGCGTGTCACCTCATCCTTGTGCATGGGGAATTCGCGGGCCGGCAGCAGGCGGATCGAGTCGACCTTGTCGATCGAGCGTTGGGTCTCCGGGTCGAAGGTGCGCAGGGTCTCGATCTCGTCGTCGAACAGGTCGATGCGATACGGCGCCTTGCTCCCCATGGGGAACAAATCGATCAGCGCGCCGCGCACGGCGAATTCACCATGCTCGTAGACCGTGTCGACGCAGCGGTAGCCGCTGGCTTCCAGGCGGGTGCGCATCTGCTCGACGTCGATCTTCTGGCCCACGTCCAGCACCAGGCTGCTGCCCAGCAGGAAGCGGGTCGGGGCCAGGCGGTGCAGGGCGGTGGTGATCGGCACCACGAGAATGCCGTGGTCCAGCTCTGGCAGTCGGTAGAGGCTGGCAATGCGCTGGGAGATGATGTCCTGGTGCGGCGAGAACAGGTCGTAGGGCAGGGTTTCCCAGTCGGGGAACGGCAGCACCGGAAGCTGCGGGGCGAAGAAACGCAGCTCCTGTTCCAGGCGATCGGCGGCCTGGCTATCGGCAGTCAGCAGCAGGGTGAAGCGCCCGGCGCTGCTGGCGGCCTCGGCGATGGCGAGACTGAGGGCGGCACCTGGCAGGTTGCCCCAGGTTTGTTTGCCGGCCGTGGCCGACAGTTGCGGAAGGCGCAGAACTGACACGGAAGATCCGACTCCAAGCGTTGCGGCAAAGAGGTCAAGTGTACCGGCGACGCTGCTCGCTGTCAGGCTCGAAAGGGCATGACGGCTGGCTTTGCGGGTAGCGACAGGCGCTCATTGCCCGATACGCATCGGGGCGTCATAATGTAGCCCCTTTTTTCTGTCCCTACATGTGGAAGGTTCCCGTGACTCAGAAGCCCGACCAGTGTCTTGGTGAGTGGATCGATCGTGAAGCCCTGGCTGAAGCGATGATCCCGCTTATCGGTCAGCTCTACCGCAACAACAACGTGGTGAGCTCGATCTATGGCCGCAGCCTGATCAACCGTTCGGTTATCTCGATCCTCAAAGCCCATCGCTTTGCACGTCACCGTCAGACCGACGAGACCGAACTGTCCGTACACGAGACATTCCCCCTGCTCAAAGCCATGAGCGAGCTGAAACTGGGCGCCGCTTCGGTCGACCTGGGCAAGCTGGCCAACAAGTTCAAGCAGGAAGGCAACGGTCGCACTGCCGAGCAGTTCGTCCGTGAAGAACTGGCTGAGGTGGTTGGCCAGCAGAACGCTTCGGCGCGCAAGGGCACCGACGTCGTCCTGTACGGCTTCGGCCGCATCGGCCGCCTGCTGGCGCGCATCCTGATCGAGAAGACCGGTGGTGGCGACGGCCTGCGCCTGCGCGCCATCGTCGTGCGCAAGGGCGCCGAAAACGACCTGGTCAAGCGCGCCAGCCTGCTGCGCCGCGACTCGGTTCACGGCCCGTTCGATGGGACTATCACCATCGATGAAGCCAACAACACCATCACTGCCAACGGCAACCTGATCCAGGTCATCTACGCCAAGAGCCCGAGCGAAGTCGACTACACCCAGTACGGCATCGACAACGCACTGATCGTCGACAACACCGGCGTCTGGCGCGATGCCGACGGCCTGGGCCAGCACCTGGCCTGCCCAGGCGCTGCCCGTGTAATCCTCACCGCACCTGGCAAGGGCGCGCTGAAGAACATCGTGCACGGCATCAACCATGGCGATATCGCTGCCGATGACAAGATCATCTCCGCGGCATCCTGCACCACCAACGCCATCGTGCCGGTGCTCAAGGCCATCAACGATCAGTACGGCATCGTCAACGGCCACGTCGAAACCGTTCACTCGTTCACCAACGACCAGAACCTGATCGACAACTTCCACAAGGGCAGCCGTCGCGGTCGTGCCGCGCCGCTGAACATGGTCATCACCGAAACCGGCGCCGCCACTGCCGCTGCCAAGGCACTGCCAGTGCTCAAGGGCAAGCTGACCGGCAACGCCATTCGCGTACCGACGCCGAACGTGTCGATGGCCATCCTGAACCTGAACCTGGAAAAGGCGACCAACCGCGAGGAGCTCAACGAGTACCTGCGCCAGACCGCCATGCACTCGGAACTGCACAAGCAGATCGACTACGTCAGCTCCCAGGAAGTGGTTTCGACCGACTTCGTCGGCTCGCGCCACGCCGGTGTGGTCGATGCCGAAGCGACCATCTGCAACGATAATCGTGTTGTCCTGTACGTCTGGTACGACAACGAGTTCGGTTACAGCTGCCAGGTCGTTCGCGTGATGGAAGAGATGGCCGGTGTGAACCCGCCAGCGTTTCCACGCTGATAGGCTTGTAAGGCCATGAAAAAACGGGAACCTTCGGGTTCCCGTTTTTTTATGTCGTGTCTGTGCCGGCACTGCCACGGTAAACGCTGGTCCCAGGGTAGACGCGGCACAGGCAACCGAGAGTCTGAATCTTGCGCAAAGCCTTACTGCTTATCCTGATGCTGCTATCGGCCTGTGACCAGCAACCCACGCTGGAGCGCCTTGGCGGCCCGACCATGGGCAGCAGCTACAGCATCCAGTATGTTCGCAACCCCGGCGGCCCGGCACCGGACCAGGTGCGCGAAGCTGTCGAAACCATCCTGCATGAAATTGACGCGTCGTATTCCACCTACCGTGACGACTCTGTCGTCAGTCGCTTCAACCAGTTGCCGGCCAATCAATGCCTGGCCATCCCGCAGGACATGCTCGAGCTGGTCACCTTCGGCCAGCACCTGGCGGATGTGAGCGAGGGCGCTTTCGACCTCAGTGTCGAGCCACTGCTCAACCTGTGGGGTTTCGGCCCGCAGGCGCGTCAGGAGCAGGTGCCCGATCCTCAGGCCCTCGCCTTGGCCCGTCAGCGCGTAGGTTATCGTCACCTGCACATCGATGGCGAGCGCCTGTGCAAGGATGTCGCGCTGGAGCTGGACTTCAACAGCATCGCTGCCGGTCACGCCGTCGACCTGATCGCCGAGCGCCTGCGGGCGATGGGTATCGACAGCTTTGTCGCCGAAGCCACCGGGGAGTTGCAGGTCGCAGGCCGCAAACCTGATGGCAGCCCCTGGCGCATTGCGCTGGAACTGCCGCGCGAGGATCGCCAGATCGCTCGCCAGGTGATTGCCATCGATGGCCTATCGGTGTCGACCTCGGGTGACTACCGCAACTATTTCGAGGACAATGGCCGGCGCTATTCGCACACCTTCGATGCCCGTCTGGGGCGTCCGGTCGCCCACGGTCTGGCTGCGGTCACCGTGCTTGACCGCTCGGCACTGATCGCTGACGGTTACTCGACGTTGCTGCTGATTCTCGGGCCCGAGCGCGGCTGGGATTTTGCCGTGGCCCACGGCATCGCTGCCGTACTGGTGACCCGGGTCGAGGGTGGTTTCGTCTCCCGTTCCACACCCGGTTTCCAGCGGGTGTTGAAAGGCGGGTGAAAGGCAGGGCACGGATGATCGCGGCCAGGGAAGCGGCGAAATGACATGTAGTGCAGGCAAAGATGGCCTACGACGCGACCAAGGGTTAATGTGCGCGGCGTTCACGCTTGATTAGACTGCACCCGAATTTTTTCATGGCGCCTCGGCGACATGATGAGCCCCGCGGCCAGCCGGCCGGCGGGCCAGTTCTGAAGGAGTACGCATGGCTGTCTACAACTACGACGTAGTGGTGCTGGGTTCCGGCCCGGCCGGAGAAGGCGCGGCAATGAACGCCGCCAAAGCGGGGCGCAAGGTCGCGATGGTCGACAGCCGTCGCCAGGTCGGCGGCAACTGCACCCACTTGGGCACCATCCCGTCCAAGGCACTGCGTCACTCGGTGCGGCAGATCATGCAGTTCAACACCAACCCGATGTTCCGTGCCATTGGTGAGCCGCGCTGGTTCTCCTTCCCTGACGTGCTCAAGAGCGCCGAGAAGGTGATTTCCAAGCAGGTTGCCTCGCGCACCGGCTACTACGCGCGCAACCGCGTCGACGTGTTCGTCGGTACCGGCAGCTTCGCCGATGAGCAGACCGTCGAAGTGGTCTGCCCCAACGGCGTGGTCGAGAAGCTCAACGCCAAGCACATCATCATCGCCACCGGCTCGCGCCCTTATCGCCCGGCCGACATCGACTTCCACCACCCGCGCGTCTACGACAGCGACACCATCCTCAGCCTGAGCCACACGCCGCGCAAGCTGATCGTCTATGGTGCCGGGGTGATCGGTTGCGAATACGCCTCGATCTTCAGTGGCCTGGGTGTGCTGGTCGAATTGGTCGACAACCGTGGTCAACTGCTGAGCTTCCTGGATTCGGAAATCTCCCAGGCGCTGAGCTACCACTTCAGCAACAACAACATCACCGTACGCCATAACGAGGAGTACGAGCGTGTCGAGGGCCTGGACAACGGGGTGATCCTGCACCTGAAGTCGGGCAAGAAGATCAAGGCCGACGCCTTGCTGTGGTGCAACGGCCGTACCGGCAACACCGACAAGCTGGGCCTTGAGAACATCGGCATCAAGGTCAACAGCCGCGGCCAGATCGAGGTCGACGAGAACTACAGCACCAGTGTGCCGAACATCTACGGTGCCGGTGACGTGATCGGTTGGCCGAGCCTGGCCAGCGCCGCCCACGACCAGGGCCGTTCGGCGGCCGGCAGCATCGTCGACAACGGCAGCTGGCGCTTCGTCAACGACGTGCCGACCGGCATCTACACCATTCCGGAGATCAGCTCGATCGGCAAGAACGAGCAGGAGCTGACCCAGGCCAAGGTGCCGTACGAAGTGGGCAAGGCGTTCTTCAAGAGCATGGCGCGTGCGCAGATCGCCGGCGAGCCTCAGGGCATGCTGAAGATCCTGTTCCACCGCGAAACTCTGGAAATCCTTGGCGTGCACTGCTTCGGCTACCAGGCTTCGGAGATTGTCCACATCGGCCAGGCGATCATGAACCAGCCGGGTGAGCTGAACAATCTCAAGTACTTCGTCAACACCACCTTCAACTACCCGACCATGGCCGAAGCCTATCGGGTAGCTGCCTACGACGGTCTGAACCGGCTTTTTTGAGCGGCTCCGGCCGGTGGCCTGAGCCGGTCGGGGAGACCGATTTCAGCCCTACCCGAGGGTGGTCTTGGCCAAACCGGGAAAGTCTGTAATCAGGCTGTCCACGCCAAAATCGGCGAGTCGGCGCATCAGCGCCGGCTCGTTGACCGTCCACACCGACACATGCAAACCCTGCTTCTGCGCCTTGAGCAGGCGTTCGGGGGTGCACAGTGTCCAGTTCAGCGCGAGCATCTCGCAGCCGTAGTTCTGTGCCACTTTCAGTGGGTCGAGCCAGGCGTATTCGGCAACCAGCCCACGCGCGATGTCGGGCACCAGTTCCTGCGCTGCCCCCAGCACTTCCCGCGAGCTCGAGGTGATGGTCACCTTGTCGAGCAGGCCGTACTGTTGGGCCAGCTCGCGAATGGCCAGCACCGTGCTTGCTGCGCGGGTGCGCGAAGCACTCTTGACCTCCAGCTGCCAGTGGGCAAAGGCGCATTTCTCGAACAGTTCTTCAAGGCGCGGAATAGGGCAGGGCTGCACATGTCCGGGGCCGCCCTTGCGCGCGTCGTAGGTAACCAGGTCCGCTGCCGAGTGTTCGACAACCTTGCCGCGTCGGCCGGTGGTGCGCTTGAGGGTCGGGTCATGGATCACCATCAGCTCGTTGTCGGCCGACAGGTGCAGGTCCAGCTCGCAACGGTCGACGCCGTGCGACAGGCACTGGCGGAAGCTGGTCAGGGTGTTCTCGGGCGCTTCGCCCTTGGCGCCGCGATGGCCGTAGATCAGGGTCACGTTCGTTCCTTCAGGTCTAAAGGGAAAAGGCTCAGGATGCCGGGTCGTCGTGTTCGAGTTGCTGGCGCCGCTGTTGTTGCTGGCGCTGCAGGATATAGCGCGCCAGGAGCTGGCGCTGGGCATCGGTCATGTCGATGAATTCGGTGCCAACTTCGAAGTCGCCTTCGGGGCGTGGGTCGCAGTGGGTGACGCGGCCACGCAGCTGCAGGCCGTGGGCGCGTGGCATCAGCACCATCTTCACCTTGACCCGAGTGCCGGGCGCGATTTGCTGCGCCTGGGCGAATTCGACACCGCCTTCGGAGATGATCACCCGCTGCGGCTGGCCGATCTCGCCGATCAGCGTTTGTGCGACCACCGCGCTGAGCAGGTCGAGGCGTTTGTTCTGGGCGCGCAGGAAGGCGGCCAGGGTGCGGTCCTTGTCGCTGAGCTGGCGCAACAGGTGCTGGGATTCGAAGTCCGACAGGTGCAGCTCGCTGAGCAGGTTGAACAGTGGTGAATCATCCTGCAACAGTTCTGGCTCAAGGGCTTCGGCCGCGCTCAGGGGGCTGATTTCCAGTGCGATCCTGTCTTCGATGCGGTAGTATTCCCGGCGATCTTCTTCGTCTAATGTCGTCATGGCGAACCCATGGTTGCGGCGGTGGTCCGAGTGTAAAGCCGCCGTAGGCGCCTCGCCACCAGGACGTTCCCTTTCATCCGAACAAGCCCCGACATGTTCAGACCTCTCTTCGTATTCATCGGTACGCGTTACACCCGTGCCAAGCGACGCAACCATTTCGTCTCGTTCATTTCCCTGACCTCGATGATCGGCCTCGCCCTGGGCGTGGTGGTGATGATCGTGGTGCTGTCGGTGATGAATGGCTTCGATCACGAGATGCGCACCCGCGTCCTTGGCATGGTCCCCCACGCCACCATCGAGGGCGACCAGCCCATCGGCGACTGGCAGGCCCTTGCTCAACAAGTAAAGCAGAATCCGCACGTGCAGGCGGTCGCGCCCTTCACGCAGATGCAGGGGCTGCTTACCCATGACGGCAAGGTGCAGAAGATGCTGCTCAACGGCATCCAGCCGGACCGCGAGCGCGAGGTGTCGATCATCGACAACTTCCTGCAGCAGGGCAGCCTCGACCAGCTGGCGCCCGGCGAGTGGGGCATCCTCATCGGTGACAAGGCCGCCACCAAGCTGGGCGTCAAGGTCGGTGACAAGGTCACCTTCGTCGCCCCCGAGGTGAGCATCACCCCGGCCGGGATGTTCCCGCGCATGAAGCGCTTTACCGTGGTCGGCACCTTTCACGTCGGCGCTGGCGAGATCGATGGCTTCCTGGGCCTGACCAACCTCTCTGACCTTTCGCGGCTGCACCGCTGGAAGACTGACCAGGTGCAAGGCCTGCGCCTGAAGTTCGACGACCTGTTCAAGGCTCCGCGCGAGGCCTGGAGCATCGTCCAGCAGTTGGGCGAGCACCAGTACTACGCCCGCGACTGGACCCGCACCCAGGGCAACCTGTACCAGGCGATTCGCATGGAGAAGTCGATCATCGGCCTGCTCCTGCTGCTGATCGTCGCGGTGGCCGCGTTCAACATCATTTCCACCCTGGTGATGGTGGTCAACGACAAGCGCGGCGACATCGCCATCCTGCGTACGCTTGGCGCCACGCCCCGGCAGATCATGGCGATCTTCATGGTCCAGGGCACGGTGATCGGCGTGGTCGGCACGCTGATCGGCGCGGTGATCGGGATCATCGCCGCGCTCAACGTCAGTGCGGCGATCGCTGGCGTCGAGACCCTGATCGGGCACAAGTTCCTCAATGCCGATGTGTACTTCATCGATTACCTGCCGTCGCAGATCATCGCCCAGGACGTGTGGATGGTCTGCGGTGCGGCGCTGGTCCTGAGTTTCCTCGCCACCCTGTATCCGGCCTGGCGTGCAGCGCGCACCCAGCCTGCAGAGGCGCTACGTTATGAGTGAGTCGCGCATGAGTGATAAAGCCGTACTGAGTTGCCGCAACCTGGGCAAGTCCTATGACGAGGGGCCGGAGTCGGTGCAGGTGCTGTCGGGCCTGAGCCTGGAGCTGCACCCGGGTGAGCGGGTGGCCATCGTCGGTAGCTCCGGCTCGGGCAAGAGCACGCTGCTCAACCTGCTTGGCGGCCTCGACACGCCAACCCAGGGCAGCGTCTGGCTGGCCGGGGAAGAGCTTTCGGCGCTCGGCGAACGTGATCGCGGCTTGCTGCGCAACCGCGCCTTGGGCTTCGTCTACCAATTCCACCACCTGCTGGCAGAATTCACGGCCCTGGAAAACGTCTGCATGCCGCTGCTGATCGGTCGTACACCCATCCCGGAGGCGCGCCAGCGCGCTGAGGCGCTGCTCAAGCGTGTAGGCCTCAGCCATCGGCTGAATCACAAGCCTGCCGAACTGTCTGGCGGCGAGCGCCAGCGCGTGGCGATTGCCCGTGCGCTGGTCAACCAGCCGGGCCTGGTGATGCTCGACGAGCCCACCGGCAACCTTGATCACCATACCGCTCTGGGTATCCAGGAGCTGATGCAGGAACTGTCGACGGCGTCGCGCACGGCGTTCCTGGTGGTGACCCACGACCTGAGCCTGGCACGCAAGATGGACCGTGTGCTGAGCCTGGAAGACGGTCGTCTGATCTCGATCTGATTGCATGGGGCCGCCTGCGCGGCCTCAATCTACTGTTCAACTGGGTGTTCGCGTACATGTTCAGACCCTTGCCCTTGTTCATCGGTGCCCGTTACACCCGTGCCAAGCGCCGCAATCACTTCATCTCGTTCATCTCCATGACCTCGATGATCGGCCTCTCTTTGGGCGTGCTGGCGATGATCGTGGTGTTGTCGGTGATGAACGGTTTCCAGCGTGAAATGAGCTCGCGCGTGCTGGGACTGGTGCCGCATGCCAGCATCCTTGGCGTACAGCCGCTGGATAACTGGCAGCGTGTTGCCGAGGCTGCGCTGAAGAACCCGGCGGTGATCGCCGCGGCGCCCCTGACGGAAATGGAAGGCATGCTCTCCTACAAGGGCGCGATGCAGCCGATCCAGGTCAGCGGTATCGATCCGGCGCAGGAGGGCAAGGTCTCCATTGTCGGCCAGCATATCGTTCAGGGTGCCCTGCAAGCGCTGCAGCCCGGTGAGTATGGCGTGGTGCTTGGGGAGCTGACGGCGCGCCGTTTTCGCCTGAACACCGGCGACAAGGTCACCCTGATCGTGCCGGAGGTGAGCAGTGCGCCCGGTGGTATTACCCCACGCATGCAGCGCCTGACCGTGGTCGGCATCTTCAAGGTCGGCGCCGAGCTGGACGGTTCGCAGGCCTACATCCACATGGCCGATGCCGGCGAGATGCAACGCTGGGCACCGGGCCAGGTGCAGGGCGTACGCCTGAAGCTGCACGACCTGTACGCTGCGCCGCAGGTGTCCAAGGCGATTGCTTCGGGCCTGGGCGATGCCTACCGCGCCGATGACTGGTCGCACACCCAGGGCAGCTTGTTCAGCGCGATGAAGATGGAAAAGACCATGATCGGTCTGCTGTTGCTGATGATCATTGCCGTGGCGGCGTTCAACATCATCGCCACCCTGGTGATGGTGGTGAACGACAAGGGTGCCGACATCGCGATTCTACGCACCATCGGCGCGACGCCGGCGCAGATCATGGGGACCTTCATGGTCCAGGGCAGCCTGATCGGTATCGTCGGCACCCTGATTGGCGGGGTGTTGGGCGTGATCGGTGCGCTCAACGTCAGCGCCATCGTCGGTTGGCTGGAACGCACCAGCGGCCAGCATATCTTCACCTCCGACATGTACTTCATCAGCAGCCTGCCATCGCAGTTGCAGTGGGGTGATGTCGCGATCATCTGTATCGCCGGCCTGGTGATGAGCTTCATGGCCACGTTGTACCCGGCGTATCGCGCATCGCAGATCGAACCTGCGATGGCATTGCGTTACGAGTGATGTCGTGATTTGCGCCTGAAAATGGGCACGATCCCTGCGCTGGCGCGAGCGTAAACGAAGCCCGCGCCAGCCGTTGCACTGCCTCAGCGCTTCGGGGGCAGGTCGATCACAAAGCGCGTCCATCCCCCTTCACAGTGGGCGTGAATTCCCCCGCCATGGGCCTGCACGATGGACCGGGTGATCGCAAGCCCCAGCCCCGCATGTTCGCTGCTGCCTTCATGGCGTGTCGGATCCTCTCGATAGAACCGGTCGAACAGGCGTGGCAGGGCCTGAGGTGCAATCGCGGGGCCGGTATTGGCGATCTCTATGTGCAGCCCCGGTGACAGCGTCACTTCGATGGTCCCGCCAGGTGGGGTGAAGCGCAGTGCGTTGTCCAGCAGGTTGGACATGGCCCGGCGCAGCATGTGCCGGTCGCCCTCTGTCTGTGCTTCACCGCGGCGTCGCAGGATGATGCCGGCATCTTCGGCCAGCGGCGCGTAGTACTCCAGCAGAGCATCGGTCTCGGTCGCCAGGTCCAAAGCCTGTCGGCTGGGCATCAGCAGGCCATGGTCGGCCTTGGCCAGGAACAGCATGTCGTTGACCATCTGCGCCAGGTGTTGCAGTTCCTCGAGGTTGCCGTGAAGGGCTTCGCGGTACTCCTCCAGGCTGCGGGGGCGGGTGAGAGTGACCTGGGTGTGGGTGAGCAGATTTGACAGCGGCGTGCGCAGTTCATGGGCGATGTCGGCGGAAAACGCCGAGAGGCGCTGAAAAGCATCGTCCAGGCGTTGCAGCATGGCGTTGACGGTGTGGCCGAGCTCGGCGAGTTCTTCAGGCAGTTGCGCCACTGGCAGGCGCGTGGTCAGCGAGCGCGCATTGACGCTGGCGGCCACCGCGCCCATCTGGCGCAACGGTTGCAATCCGCGGCGCGCAGCCCAGGCGCCGAGTAGGGCTGTGGCCAGCGCGCAGAGCCCGACAGTCAGCCAGATCAACTGCTGCATGCGTTGCAGAAAGTGCTGGTGGTGGGTGATGTCGAGAAACAAGGTGATCTGGGCGTTTGGCAACGCCTGGCACAGGCTGCGGTAGTCCATGCCGTCACTGTGCAGGGTGGCCAGGCCCGGCTGACGGGGCTCCTGCGGCAAGCCTGCGCGGCTGTCGAACCACAGCGTACCGTCGTTGCCGCGGATACGCAGGGCCAGGTCCGACTGGTGGCTGAGCTCGCTGCGCAGCGTCGGCAGGTGGTCGTCCAACGCGGCGCGGGAGTCGACATCGGCCAGGTGCGCACGCAATTGCGAGAGGCGGGCGCTGAGCAACTGCTGGTCGAGCTCGACGAAGTGACGTTCACTGGCATGGCTGAACAGCAACCCGGCGCTCAGCGACACGGCGGCGGTGCAGGCCGCGAACAGCAGGGCCAGGCGCCCGCTGAGGGAGAGTCGGGGCATCAGTCGTGGCGCTCCTCGAGCACGTAGCCCATGCCGCGCACGGTATGGATCAGCTTGTTGGGGTGGTTGTCGTCGATCTTCAGGCGCAGGCGACGGATCGCGACCTCGATCACATTGGTGTCGCTGTCGAAATTCATGTCCCACACCTGCGAAGCGATCAGCGATTTGGGCAGCACCTCGCCCTGGCGCCGCAGCAGCAGCTCGAGCAGGGCGAACTCCTTGGCGGTCAGGTCGATGCGGCTGCCGGCGCGCTCGGCGCGGCGACGGATCAGGTCCAGGCGCAGGTCGGCCAGGGCCAGGGTGGTGTCCTGAGAAGGGCTGGCACCGCGGCGCAGCAGGCTACGTACCCGGGCCAGCAGCTCGGAGAAGGCAAAGGGTTTGACCAGATAATCGTCGGCCCCCAGCTCCAGGCCATGGACGCGGTCTTCGACAGCGTCACGCGCGGTAAGGAACAATACCGGCGTGTCCAGCCCAGCCTGGCGCACCGCCTGAAGGATCTGCCAGCCATCCCGGCCCGGCAGCATGACATCCAGGATCAGCAGGTCGTGGTCGCCGGTGAGCGCGAGGAATTGCCCCGTTTCACCGTCACCGGCCAGTTCCGTGGCAAAACCGGCCTCGCTCAGGCCCTGGCGCAGGTATTGGCCGGTCCTGGCCTGGTCTTCGACGATCAGCAGTTTCATGCACTGTCCATTGTCAAAAAGGTAAGCGCACAAGCACTCCAGTTTCCATAGAACAGCCCGGAGTGTCGTGCCGCAGCATTGGCTCAAATGATACGTGACGATCGGCAAGCGCGCCCAAGCTGACAAACTTGTAATCTGCCTGTCAGCTAGCCGCCAGTCCCATGACCCTAGAGTGGCTCCATCTCTAGCGCACAAACCGGAGTTGCCATGAAACACCTGATCCTCGCCGCCACCCTTGCCGTGGCCAGCCTGCCGGTCTTCGCCGATGGCGCCAAGGCCTTCGGCTTCGGCGAACCGGCGCCGGCCTCCAAGGCCACCCGTACCGTCGATGTGGTGCTCAAGGATATCGCCTTCGAGCCCAAGAGCCTGCAGGTCAAGGCCGGCGAGACGGTGCGCTTCGTGGTGATCAACGAAGGCAAGCTGGCTCATGAGTTCAACCTGGGTGACAAGGCCATGCACGTCGAGCACCAGAAGGAGATGGCGGCCATGGCGGGCATGGACCATGGCAACATGGCCGGGATGGACCACAGCCAGATGGGCCATGGCGGCAACGGGCATGATCAGGGCAACACTGTGCTGGTCCAGCCCGGGCAGCGCGCCGAGCTGACCTGGACCTTCCGCAAGTCGGCGCCCATTGAGTTCGCCTGCAATGTACCGGGCCACTATCAGGCGGGCATGGTCGGTCAGTTGACCATCGAGTGACATCATCCCCAAGGCGGGGTGCAAAACCGGTAGAATGGCGCCATTCCCGCGCTTTCAGGTCAGATACATGCATCCCGCCGCCGAACACTCCCCGCTGGGCAAGTCCAGCGAATACATCGCCACTTACACCCCGTCGCTGCTGTTTCCGATCCCACGCACGGCCAAATGGGCCGAGCTGGGTGTGACCGCGCAGACCCTGCCGTGGCAGGGCGTGGACTACTGGAACTGCTTCGAGCTGTCGTGGTTACTGCCCTCCGGCAAGCCGGTGGTGGCCATCGGCGAGTTCGCCATTCCGGCCGACTCGCCTAACATCATCGAGTCCAAGTCGTTCAAGCTCTACCTCAACTCGTTGAACCAGACGGTGTTCGCATCGACCGGCGAGCTGCAGGCGTGCCTGGAGAAGGACTTGTCCGCTGCTGCAGGCAAGCCTGTGAAGGTTCAGGTTCGAACGCTGGGTGAGGTCGAGCAGCAGGGTGTGGTGGCCTTGTCGGGCCAGTGCATCGATGGGCTGGACGTGAGCATCAGCAACTACGAGCAACCGCAGCCTGAACTGCTGCGCTGCGACTCGCAGCGCATCGTCGAGGAAACCCTGCACAGCCACCTGCTCAAGTCCAACTGCCCGGTCACCGGCCAGCCTGACTGGGGGAGTGTGGTGGTCGAGTACAAGGGGCGCGCGCTGGATCATGCCAGCCTGCTGACCTATCTGGTGAGCTTCCGCCAGCATGCCGACTTCCACGAGCAGTGCGTCGAGCGGATCTACCTGGACCTGCTGCGCCTGCTGCAGCCGGAGCATCTGACGGTGTATGCGCGTTATGTGCGTCGGGGTGGGCTGGACATCAACCCCTACCGCAGCAATCGGCCGATCAGTCCGAGCAACGGGCGGTTGGTGCGCCAGTAAGCGCAATGCTTGGGGGCGTTATACCCCCAGCGTAGCGCGAGGCCGCTCCCGCAGGTGATGACTGCAGGGGCGGCTCCTGGTGATGAAATCAGATCCCCATGCTGTGCAGCGAGTTGGCAATGCTGCGCAGCGTCGCCGTGAGGTCCGGGTGATCGGCTTCGAAACGCTCGATGGCCAGATTCACGCCATCGACCAGGTTGTTGTCTGGCGTGGCCTCTTCGAGCTTCAGTTGCGCTTCGATCTGTCGCGCTTCCTCATGCAGGCTGGCGAGTTCTTCTTCCGACAGCGGTACGTTTCGATCCAGTTGCTCGCGCAGGCTGTTCAGGCGCTCTTGCAATTCGCGGGCGGGCATTGGCTGTTCTCCATCAATGACTTGGCAAGCCATGGACCTCGGCGAAGCGGCAAAGGTTCTGGCCTGACCTCAAGCGTAATCCACTTGCTGGCGCTTTGCATGACCGGCATCAACGACGCTGTGTCAGGGTTTTTCACCCTTGCGTCGGCGCTGAGCGATGTCCGCAAGGCAGGTGTCCAGTGACTCCAGGTGGTCGATCACCGAGTGCACGCCCAGGCCGAACAGTTCGAGGGTAGCCTTGCCGCGGGCCAACTCCTGCTCCTGCGTGCTCATGGCTTGCCACCGGCTCGATGCCAGGTCGCAGGTTGGGCTGCAGGCGGCAAGGCCGACCGTCCACAATCCGGCGTTCAGGCCCGACTGCAACAGGCGCGGCTCGCCACTGACCAGCACGCAGCCATCGAGGCGATCGCTGTTCAATGACATCAATGCCTGCCAGCAAGCATTCGGTGAGGGCCATGGTGAACCGTTGGCAACCTGGCCGGGCAGCCAGTCGGGGAGCACGCGGGCAAGGTGCTCGCCCTGATGGTCGCTCAGGTCGTCCAGCCAGATGCAAGGTACTTGCTGGCGCCGCAGTTGTTGGAGAGTGTCCAGGGCACCTGGGGCGGGTAGGGGGCTGCCGTTCGCGGCCTGGACCAGGCAGCCGCGCAGGCCGAACAGCACAGCAGTGAGGGCGGGCGCTTCGTGCATGGCAACATCCCTGAAATACACCGCAGGCTAAACGCCCTTCATGACGGTCGGATGACAGTTGGAAGATGAAACTCTTGTTCACAAAATGTTGAACAAAGGTGTGTAATGCTGGCTGCCTGCCAGATTGCCTTTATACTGGCGTACTATCCAGCAGCGCCTTCAGGCGGCTGCCACCGTGAAATCCGATGGAGAAACATCTATGCAGAGGATCGGTGCCGGTGTGATCGAGCGAATCACCCAGGCCTGTGTCTGTGCCACTCTGTTGCTGGCGCCTGTGGCCGCCACCCAGGCGGCGACCGAGGAAGATCCCTGGGAAGTGGTCAATCGACCGATCTTCAGGTTCAACGACACCATTGATACCTACGCCCTCAAGCCGTTGGCCCAAGGCTATCAGGCGGTCACCCCGCAGTTCCTCGAGGACGGCATTCACAATGTCTTCCTGAACCTGGGCGACGTCGGCAACCTGGTCAACAATGTCCTGCAGCTCAAGCCTCGCGCGGCAGGCATCGACACGGCGCGGCTGATCGTCAATACCACGTTCGGCCTGGGCGGCTTCATCGACGTCGGCACCCGCATGGGGCTGCAGCGCAACGACGAAGATTTCGGCCAGACCCTCGGCTACTGGGGCGTGCCCAGCGGGCCATACGTGGTCATCCCGCTGCTGGGGCCGAGTACTGTGCGTGACGGCCTGTCCAAGTACCCGGACTCCTTCACCGAACCCTACCGCTATATCGATCATGTACCGACCCGCAACTCGATCTTCGCCCTGGACGTGATCGACACCCGCGCCAGCCTGCTGTCGGCAGAGAAGCTGATGCAGGGCGACAAGTACATCTTCATCCGCAACGCCTACCTGCAGAACCGCGAGTTCAAGGTCAAGGACGGGGAAGTCGAAGACGACTTCTGAGTCAGGCAAGCAGAAGAAGGCGACCGCAAGGGTCGCCTTCTTCGTTTTGGCGCAGTGTGAAAGTGATGCACCTGTGCGTTCAGCTTCTCCCTGATTGACGGCACAATGGCCGTCGTTCTCATTCTCAAGGGTGGCTGGCCCCATGGCGGCATTCAAGCGCTCCGATCTGGCGGACCTGAACGTATTTTTCACCATTGCACGTCGCGGCAGTTTCGTCGATGCCGCCAACGAGCTCGGACTGACCGCCTCGGCGTTGAGTCATACGATGAAGAAGCTCGAAGATCGCCTCGAAGTCCGCCTGCTCAATCGCACCAACCGCTCGGTCGCGCTGACGGCCGCCGGCAGCGACCTCATGCAGTCCCTGGCCCAGGGCTTCGAAGCCATCGGCCACGGCCTCAATGCCCTCGAAGACCACCGCAAGGCGCCCGTCGGTCGCCTGCGCCTGAATATTCCCCATGACGCCGGGCGCCTGCTGATCCTGCCGGTGCTTGATCGGTTCCTGTCGCGCTTTCCCCAGGTACACCTCGACCTGGTGATGGACGACCGCATGCTCGACATCGTTGCCGAAGGCTTCGATGCCGGCATCCGCTTCGGTGCAACCGTGCCCCAGGACATGATCGCCATCCCGCTGACCGGCGTGTTGCGCTGGGTTGTGGTTGGCGCGCCGACATATCTGGACAAGCACGGCCGACCCACATCGCCCGCCGAGCTCATGCAGCATCGCTGCATCCAGATGCGTATCGGCGACGATTCGGTCTACCCCTGGGAGCTGGGTGACGGAGAACGGCAGGTGCGCATCGAAGGGCCGGGGCCGCTGCGCCTGAACGCCAGCGACATGGCCATTGGTACCGCAGTTGCGGGGTTGGGCCTGGCGTACTGCCTGGAAATGCGCGTGCGCGAAGAGCTGCGCAGCGGTGCGCTGGAAGTGGTGATGCCGCAATGGGCCTCCAGCGACGAGCCGCTGGTGATGTACTACCCCAGCCGCCGCCAGACGCCACCCGCCCTGCGTCAGCTGATCGAGTTGATTCGAGCCGATCAGGGCCTCTCATGAGCCTAGTCTGACTAAATGATGAAAATGGTTCAGCATGGCGCTGAGTTCTTTTCTGTCTGAAGTTCGCGCGTTTGCTGATTGAATGGATTCAGCGGTGGTCGCGCCGACAGGCTGCGCACTGCCTAGCATGTAACCAGACCAAGAGGTGGACTTGATGACTTATTTTGCCGATCCCGGTCGCTATGAGGGCGCCATGCCCTATCGTCGTGTTGGGCGCAGCGGCCTGGTCCTGCCGGCCATTTCTCTGGGCCTGTGGCAGAACTTCGGCGGCGTGGATCAGTTCGAGACCGGCCGCAGCCTGCTGCGCCGTGCCTTCGACCGCGGTGTCACGCACTTCGACCTGGCCAACAACTACGGCCCGCCTGCCGGCTCCGCCGAAGAACACTTCGGGCGCTGGATGGCCCAGGATTTTGCCGCCTACCGCGATGAGCTGGTGATCTCCACCAAGGCTGGCTGGCACATGTGGCCGGGCCCTTACGGCGGCCCGACCGGCTCGCGCAAGCACCTGATCGCCAGTTGCGAGCAGAGCCTGCGACGCATGGGCCTGGATTATGTCGACATTTTCTATTCGCACCGGGTCGATGCCGACACACCGCTGGAAGAGACCATGGGCGCGCTGGCGCAGTTGCACCGCCAGGGCAAGGCCCTGTACGTGGGCATCTCCTCCTATTCGCCGGAGTTGACCCGCGAAGCTTCAGCAATCCTGGCTTCTGAAGGCGTGCCGCTGCTGATCCACCAGCCCAACTACTCGATGCTCAACCGCGATATCGAGCAGGGCTTGCTCGGCACGCTCGATGATCTGGGAGTCGGCTGCATTGCCTTCTCGCCGTTGGCCCAGGGCATGCTCACCGACAAGTATTTGCAGGGCGCGCCAAGCGAATCGCGCGCCACCCGGGGTGGTTCGCTGCCGTCGCGCATGCTCGGCGATGACAACCTGGCGCGAATCCGCGGCCTCAACGACATCGCCCAGGCCCGCGGCCAGACCCTGGCGCAGATGGCGATCGCCTGGGTGCTGCGTGATTCGCGGGTGTCCTCGACGCTGATCGGCGCACGTACGCTGGCGCAGCTCGACGACTCCCTCGATGCGGTGGGCAATCTGCAGTTCACCCCTGACGAGCTGGCCGCCATCGACCGTCATGCCACAGACGGTGGCGTCGACTTGTGGAGTGTGTCGTCGCACATCGGTCGTCGCTGAAACCTGATCTTTTCCAGACCTGCCCGCGAGTAGCCTCAGGCATTTACATCCTGTAATTGTCTGGCCGCTCAAGGGCTTTTCTATACCCAACCGTATGCCAAACGGCCCTGCCAAATAACCGCTGGTGATTAGCACAGCGAACTCGACCCTCGTATGCTTGAAACGCCCCGCGGATGGGAGTACCGTCTGCGCCTTACAGGGCACCACTGCGATTTGCCGGACAGGTTTTCTTGTCCTACACCTCAAAGAGAAGTGGTCACAGAGTATTCCAGTAGCCGTCCGTCGCCCTTGCCGATGTTCGCTACGCCAACCAATCGGCGCCGTTCGCCCACATGCAGAAAACCAGTGCAACGCTGCTGATCATCGATGACGACGACGTGGTCCGTGCAAGCCTCGCCGCCTATCTGGAAGACAGTGGCTTCAGCGTCCTCCAGGCCGGTAATGGCCAGCAGGGGCTCCAGGTCTTCGAAGAACACCAGCCCGACCTCGTGATCTGCGATCTGCGCATGCCGCAGATGGGCGGCCTCGAATTGATCCGCCGGATCACCGAGCACGCTCCGCAGTTGCCCGTGATCGTGGTATCCGGTGCCGGCGTCATGAGCGATGCGGTCGAGGCCCTGCGCCTGGGCGCGGCCGACTACCTGATCAAGCCGTTGGAAGACCTTGCCGTGCTCGAACACTCGGTGCGCCGTGCGCTCGATCGTTCGCGCCTGGTGCTCGAGAACCAGCGCTATCGCGACAAGCTCGAAGCTGCCAATCGGGAGCTGGAAGCCAGTCTGCACCTGCTGCAGGAAGACCAGACCGCCGGTCGCCAGGTGCAGATGAACATGCTGCCGGAAAAGCCGTGGACTGCGGGCGATCTGTCGTTCGACCACCAGATCATCCCCTCGCTCTACCTCTCCGGCGATTTCACCGATTATTTCCGCGTCGACGAGCGCCGTATCGCCTTCTACCTGGCCGACGTGTCCGGCCATGGCGCGTCTTCGGCCTTCGTCACCGTGCTGCTCAAGTTCATGACCACCCGCCTGCTGTTCGAATTCAAGCGCAACGGCAAGATGCGCGAGTTCAAGCCGTCGCAGGTGTTGGCGCACATCAACCGTGGCCTGATCAACTGCAAGCTGGGCAAGCATGTGACCATGGTCGGCGGGGTGATCGACGAAGACACCGGCCTGATGACCTACAGCGTCGGCGGCCACCTGCCGCTGCCTGTGCTCTACACCCCGGGGCAGGCCCGCTATCTGGAAGGCCGTGGCCTGCCGGTGGGGCTGTTCGATGAAGCCACCTACCAGGACCATGTGCTCGAGCTGCCGCCGCGCTTCAGTCTCACGCTCATGTCCGATGGCATCCTGGACCTTTTGCCTGGGGATACACTCAAAGATAAGGAAGCGGCCTTGCCGGAAATCGTCAAGACCGCGGGGGGCAGCCTGGACGGGCTGCGCCAACGATTCGGATTGGCTACGCTTGGGGAGATGCCGGATGATATCGCCCTATTGGTGTTGAGCAGGAACCTTCAATGAGTACCGGTAGAATCCAGTTCGCCGAGCAGAGCGGTACCTTCGTGCTGAAATTCGTCGGTGAAGTGCGCCTGACCCTGTGTTCGGCGCTGGATGCGACGATCGAGAAGATCTTCACCGCACTGAATTTCTCGGCCATCGTCATCGACCTGACCGAAACCGAAAGCATCGACAGCACCACCCTGGGCCTGCTGGCCAAGCTGTCGATCCTGTCGCGGCAGAAGGTCGGCCTGCTGCCGACCGTGGTCACCACCAACCCGGACATTTCCCGGCTATTGCAGTCGATGGGATTCGACCAGGTATTCAACATCGTCGACCGTCCGCTGCCATGCCCGGATTGCCTGAGCGACTTGCCATCGCAGGATCAGAACGAAGAAGTGGTGCGCTCCAAGGTGCTGGAGGCGCACAAGATTCTCATGGGCCTGAACGACTCCAACCGCGAAGCGTTTCGTGATCTGGTGAGTGCGCTGGAGCGTTCCTGATTCGGCACCAATGGCGCCCCGGGATCCGCTAGCGGTCCCTCTCACCACACCGCACGAACTCCGTCGCTTCATCGCCCTCGGCACTCAGCTGGACAACCCGCGCCGGCCGCCCCTGCTCGTCGAAGAATACCTGCCCCAGGCCCGCACCATTCCACAGCCGCTCCCCGGCCTTGCTTCGGCTTGGCACGCGCGGCACCACCTCCATCGATCGGCGCTGGGTGAACCAGTTGAGCGGCGAGCGCGGTGAGTACAGCCAGCGGTTCAGACGGTCGAGCACATCCAGCAGGCGCACTGGAAAGGTGTTCTTGATCCCGCTGCTGGTGACCTGCCACAGGTGTGGACTGTGTTGGCGGTGGCGGATCAGCACTTCGTAGACGAATGAATAATGCACGTCCCCCGACAGGATCACGTAGTGTCCCGGCGTGCGGGAATGGCGGAAGATATTCAGGATCACCTGAGCGGCGCCGCGATGGGCCATCCAGTTCTCGGCATCCACCAGCAGCGGGTAGCCCAGTGCAGTAAACACCCGCTGCACCGTCTCGATCAGCTTGACCCCGAAAATCGGCGCCGGTGACACGATGATCGCTGACGGATGATCGAGCAGGGCCTGCTGCAGTTCGCACAGCGCTTCCCAGTCAAGCAGCCCGGACGGCTTGCTCAGCTTGCGTTCGCTGCGCCAGCGTCGGGTGCGGGTGTCCAGTACGCGTAGCGGTGGGTCGCTGGGCAGGTCGTACTGCCAACCTTGGAAACGCAGCAGATCACCGATCAGTGTATCCAGAGCCTCACCGTCCAATGCGCCCTGCGGTGCATTTGCAGTCAGTGCCTGCAATCCCTCGACCAGTGTTGTGCAGCCCTTGGGGTCGTTGCCCCAGCCTTGGCACAGCAGGTAGCCGAGTAGGGCGTTGCCGATGATTCGGCGCGAGAAGGGGTGGCCATAGGCGGTCTGCTCCCATTGCGCCGACAGGTTCCAGTCATCGGTGATGTCGTGGTCGTCGAAGATCATCAGGCAGGGCAGGTGCGCCATGACGCGCGCCACCTGGCTCAGGCCGTCGCGGAACGCCTCGATCAGCGGCAGTTCGTCCTGGTAGCGCTGCTGGCGCGTGACAGAGAGCCCCTCGGGCGCCTCCAGCCCCACCAGTGTCCAGGGTATGGGCGACCAGACCAGCAGGTACATGGCCATGACCTCGGCGAAGGTCACCAGATGATTGTCGGCATTGCTCGACGAGAAGATCGGCTTGCGCTTGCCCCGGAAGAAACGCCGGCGCAGCGGCTCATTGCCCTGCTGGGCTGGCAGCAGGTCGGCGCGATGGTAGTAGCAGGCGGGATGACGATAGAGCGCCTGGCCGCTGTCGACCAGCGCGCCGTCGAGAGGCTCGTCGAACAGCTTCAGGCGTTCGATCAAGCCGTGGATGGCCTTGAGGGTGGGGCCGGCCACATCGTCGGCATACACCTGGTCGCCGGTCATCATCAGCAGTGCCGGGCGTTGTTCAGGGGGTGGGTTGTCGAGCAGCAGGCGGTCGGCGCAGAGCAGGCCGTCGGCGGCGGGGTGATGGGGTTTGCGGCACGAGCCGTGGAGCAATGGATCGATACGCTTGCGCAACACGAAGCTCGGACGACTGGCACCTGGGTACAGCAGGTGCGGCGCCCAGTCGGCGATGCTCTGATCATTGTCCAGGTGCAGGTCGTACTCCAGCAGCACATCTTCGGGCAAGGGCTGGTCGAAGTGCAGGTTCAGCAGGTGTACATGAGCATGTTCGCCGATGGCGACGACCTGGCACTCCAGTTGGCTGCCGACGTGCGGGCAGTCCAGCACGAGCTTGGGGTTCAGTGGTCGTGAAGCGACCAGCCAGATGGCCAGGCGTTGCGGTTCCAGGCGGCGCAGTACGGGGCCAGCGAGAACGAGGGGGAGGGTGGTGGTCATTGCTTCCATCTGTTGGGAGGCTGCCGGCCCCATCGCGGGACAAGCCCGCTCCTACAGCAGCACCTATTCCGTGGCAGGGTACATGCTTCTGTGGGAGCGGGCTTTTACCGCGATGGGCCGGCAGCTTCTTTTTCGAATACACAAACGCAAACGGGCGGGAAATACTCAGTACTTCCCGCCCGTTCCACAACTCGGATATGTGTCAGCCTTTGTCGGCCATCAACGCCTCGAGCTTCTCCTGATCGCGTGCAAACTGGCGAATGCCCTCGGCCAGCTTCTCGGTGGCCATGGCATCTTCGTTCATCGCCCAGCGGAACTGGCTCTCGTTCAGCACTTGCTTGGCTTCGCCGGTATTGCCCGGCTTGAGGATGCGCGGCAGCTCGCCTTGGTCGTCGCTCAGCTGTTGCAGCAGCTCCGGGCTGATGGTCAGGCGATCGCACCCGGCCAGTTGCTCGATCTGCCCGACGTTGCGGAAGCTCGCGCCCATGACCACGGTGTCGTAGCCGTTGGTCTTGTAGTAATCGTAGATGCGTGTCACCGACTGCACGCCTGGATCCTCGGCGCCGACGTACTCTTTGCCGGTGCTCTTCTTGTACCAGTCGTAGATGCGGCCCACGAACGGCGAGATCAGGAACACCCCGGCATCGGCACAGGCCTGGGCCTGGGCGAAGGAGAACAGCAGCGTGAGGTTGGTCTGGATGCCTTCCTTTTCCAGTTTCTCGGCGGCGCGGATGCCTTCCCAGGTGGAGGCCAGCTTGATCAGCACGCGATCCTTGGAAATGCCGGCAGCTTCGTACAGGGCGATCAGTTGGCGGGCCTTGTTCAGCAACGCCGGCTCATCGAACGACAGGCGGGCATCCACTTCGGTGGAGATACGCCCGGGGATGACCTTGAGAATGCCCGCGCCCACGGCCACCGCGAATTTGTCGCAGGCCAGGTCGACGTTGCCCTTGGCATCAGCCTTGACCTGTTTGAGCAGGTCGGCGTAACCCGAGATGGCCGCGGCCTTGAGCAGCAGCGACGGGTTTGTGGTGGCATCGACCGGCTTGAGGCGGGTGATGGCATCCAGGTCCCCAGTGTCGGCGACCACGGTGGTGAACTGCTTGAGTTGTTCCAGCTTTGAGGTCATGGGCGTGCTCTGTCCTGATGCTCTGTCCTGTGAGTGTCTTGACATTACCCGAGCCCTGGCGGCCACTCAAGGCCAAACACCGGCTAAGGCTATCCTGCATCATGCGGGCGCGGGCTGGCCCCGCGATGGCCACATGGCAGCCCCTGGATGGGGCATCGACTCCCCCTTCGAGTCCAGCCCCCGCCCAGGGTTCCCCTAGCGTCCGGCCAGCAACTCTGCCGCTTGCTCGACCACCTTCAGCGGCTCGGCCGCCTTGTGAATGTCTGCCGACAGCAACTGGCGGAACCGCCGCGCCCCCGGGAAGCCCTGGCCCAGGCCGAGGATATGCCGGGTGATGTGATGAATGGCCCCGCCACTCTCCACATGCGCCACCAGATACGGCATCAGCCGCGCCATCGCCTCGCTGCGCGTCACGACGGGCGCGTCGCTGGCGAACAGTTGTTGATCCACCTCGGCCAGCAGGTACGGGTTGTGGTATGCCTCGCGCCCCAGCATCACGCCGTCGAAGGTCTGCAGGTGCGTGCGGCATTCGTCGAGGGTCTTGATCCCGCCGTTGAGCACCAGCTCAAGGTCCGGAAAGTCCTGTTTCAACTGCGCCGCCACTTCGTAGCGCAGCGGTGGCACCTCGCGGTTCTCCTTTGGCGACAGGCCCTCGAGGATCGCGATCCGTGCGTGCACGGTGAAGCTGCGACAGCCCGCGTCGCGCACCTGGCCGACGAAGTCGCACAGCTCGGCATAGCTGTCGCGGCCATTGATGCCGATGCGGTGCTTGACCGTCACCGGAATCTCGACCGCGTCGAGCATCGCCTTGACGCAGTCGGCCACGAGCGCCGGGTGGCCCATCAGGCAGGCGCCGATCATATTGTTCTGCACCCGGTCGCTGGGGCAGCCGACGTTGAGGTTGACCTCGTCGTAGCCCGCCTCCTGCGCCAGACGAGCGCAGGCGGCGAGTTCAGCCGGATTGCTGCCGCCCAACTGCAGGGCCAGCGGGTGCTCGGACTCGTCATGGCGCAGGAAACGCGCCGCATCGCCGTGGAGCAGGGCGCCGGTGGTGACCATTTCGGTGTAGAGCAGGGCACGTTGGGAGAGCAGGCGCAGGAAGTACCGGCAGTGGCGGTCGGTCCAGTCCATCATCGGTGCAACGCTGAACCGGCGGGAGGGTTCAGGGCGCGTGGTTTGTGGGTTTGAGGCTTGTGAAGCAGTGCGTTCGTTCAACGTATTCAGTACCGATTACCGACAATTTTGTCGCGTTGTACCCTTCGCTCGGGGCGCTGTACCAACAGAGCCGCGACAGGAGGCGTTCAAGACGCCAGTTTACCAAGAGCACCAGGTATTTGCCTGTAGAGCCTTGCTTGCACCGGCCCCGGTGGTCAGTCCGTTAAGGAAACATTGCCTGCGAAACCGCCTACGGCCTGGACAGCTCCCCGCTGACTTTGCCGAGCATCCTCCTTACGATAGATTGTTCGCCTCAACCAACCCGCACCATGTCGAAATCCACAAACAGCCCGCACCGAAGGGAAGACTCATGCATCCATACGACATGCCCCAAGCCGAAGCGGAGAAGATTCACGTCGAAATCGCCAAACTGATGGCAGAGACTCGCAAGCTCAATGCCGAAGCAGGCAAATTGACCCGAGAAACCTTCTGGTACCCGATCGGCATCGCGACCGGTCTGGTGACAGCAGTGGCGGGCATCACCGCACTGACAATCAAGGTCTTTGCCTGAATCCCCAGCCCCGCAATCGCGGGGTTTCTTGCATCAAGGCCAATGGCCTGCATTTCATCAAATGGTCTACAAAGCTGGCGCCAGCGCCATCGATGGTCAAAGCTGCAGGTTCCCCTTGCATTGATAAAGGACTTCGCATGCCCATCCGACGCTCACCGATCGCCGCTGCCATCGCCTTGTCATTCCTGTCGTTTTCCGCCCTTGCCGCCAACCTGACTCCCGACGCTCTACTGAAAAAGGCCGAAGCCGAGCAGAAGGCCTATCTCGCCACCGTCAAGCAACTGGTCAATGTCGATACCGGAACTGGCCAGGCGCCGGGGCTGAAAACCGTCAGCGCCCTGCTGGTCGAGCGGCTCAAGGCGTTGGGTGCCGAGGTCAAGACCAGCCCTGCAAGCCCCTCGGCGGGCGACAATATCGTCGGCACCTTCAAGGGCACCGGCAGCAAGTCGTTCCTGCTGATGGTCCACTACGACACGGTGTTCCTGCCGGGCACCGCTGCCAAGCGGCCGTTCAAGGTCGAGGGCGAGCGTGCCTATGGGCCTGGCGTGGCCGATGCCAAAGGTGGTGTGGCGATGATCCTGCATTCGCTGAAGCTGCTGCAGGACGAGAAGTTCAAAGGCTTCGGCACCTTGACCGTACTGTTCAACCCGGATGAGGAAACCGGCTCCAGCGGCTCGAAGGCGATCATCGCGGAACTGGCGCGCAAGCATGACTACGTGTTCTCGTACGAGCCACCGGACAAGGATGCGGTGACGGTCGCGACCAATGGCATCAATGGCGTATTTCTCGAAGTGAAAGGCAAGTCTTCCCACGCAGGCTCCGCGCCTGAGGCTGGGCGTAATGCGGCCATGGAGCTGGCCCACCAGATGCTGCAGTTGAAGGACCTCGGTGACCCGGCCAAAGGCACCACGGTCAACTGGACGATGGTCAAGGCAGGCGACAAGCGCAACATCATTCCCGCCAGCGCCACGGCCGAGGCGGACATGCGCTACTCGGACCTGAGCGAAAGCGACCGAGTGCTGGCCGACGCGCAACGCCTGGTGCAGAAAAAACTCATCGACGGCACCGAAGTGACGGTACGCCTCGACAAGGGCCGCCCACCGCTGGCGAAGAACGCCGGCTCCGAGCAATTGGCGAAAACCGCCCAGGCGCTTTACGCGAAGATCGATCGCAATATCGAGCCGATCGCCATGCGTTTCGGGACCGATGCGGGCTACGCCTATGTGCCCGGCAGCGAGAAGCCTGCAGTGCTTGAAACCATGGGCGTGGTGGGGGCGGGGTTGCATGCCGATGACGAGTACATCGAGCTGTCGAGCATCGCGCCGCGGCTTTATCTGACAGTGGCATTGATCCAGCAGTTGTCCGAGGCGGCGAAGTAAGCGCGGGTAGGATCAGTTGGTTATAGTCCTGCGATCGCTGGCGATGCCGGTTTGATTTGCCGAGGTGTCTGCTTTGAGGGCAAGTCGGGGCGCCGAACTGCCGCCCCCCCACGGGGGGCGGGCAGTGCATTGCAGGCTTTATGGTTGCGGGCGGTTACTCAGGGCGACTGATTTCTGGCGACTTCCAGGTCGTTCATCAATGCTTTGGCCATGGCGCTCAGATACCTCAGGGCGACCATGGCCGCAGGCGTGATTGATTCATCACCCATTTCGCTCAGGTCGCGCACGCATCCCAGTAGTAGCGAGACTTCGTCGAAAGCCTGGCCGACGGGAATGCCGGGTTGCACGCGGAACATCCCTAGCGCAGTGGCGATGCCGGGTGTGGTGCCTTCATTCATCAGCGAACCTCTTTCACATCCGCCTCAGTGCATGTTCGATCAAGGCGCGAGCCGTTTCTGCGG
The DNA here is from genome assembly GCF_048068255.1 of Pseudomonas sp. NY15374. Taxonomy (NCBI): domain Bacteria; kingdom Pseudomonadati; phylum Pseudomonadota; class Gammaproteobacteria; order Pseudomonadales; family Pseudomonadaceae; genus Pseudomonas; species Pseudomonas sp. NY15374. The sequence continues at coordinate 121,356 of NZ_JBLUPZ010000002.1, read as the reverse complement.
CGTGCGCTGCGTTGGCGAGCATGTTCAGGCCAGGAGTACCGGCCAGGGCCCGGCAGTGTTCGTCGAGGGTTTCGCTGACGCCGCGCAACAGTTCGCTGGCGTGAGCCAAGGCGTCGGGCGGAATGAGGTCGGAATGGATGGAGAAGTAGAGGTTGTTGACGAGTTTGAGGCGGGGTGGATCGGGGACGATCTTTTTCATGGCTAACTCCCATTAAGCAAAGTAGCCACCTTCATCATCCCTCTCACAGGACAAGGGGGGCAGCGGTGCGTGGGGTGAGAGACCGGCGAGAGTTAGCAAAAACCGGCCAGGCAGAAGCCTGCCCACGCACTGCTGCCATAGCAGTGCCGCCAACTCTTCAGTAAAGCCGGGCTCTCACCCCCGGTCGCCATAGGGACGACCCGGGGAAATTAGCCCTGATGCTTATCTTCAACAACAGAGAAACGGCTGCGTGCTGCGTAGGATAATTCCCAGGTGGCGTTGAGCTGAAGTATTGGCGGAGAGATTCGGAATTTTCTGAGGGTGTAGTGGAGGGTAGCGGCGGTTCGGCGGCCCGGTTTGTCCCGAGAACACGGGCGTAGCCCGTGCCAGGGAGCGCGGTGTCTTTTTCGCGGGCAAGCCCGCTCCCACAAGGTCCGCGCAGGTTTTGAGAACCCTGTATCGCGGGGCTGCAGGCGCGGGCAGCCTTGCCTCAGCCGTAGGCGAAGTTGTACTCCTCGTCGCGATCTTCCTTGGTGATCGGCCCGCCGGTGAGGTCGTACTTGTCCAATACCGGCTTGAGTTCGCCGAAGAACTGGTCCTGCATCTTCTCGCGCTTGGCCACTTCGATGATCGGCAACACGATCCCGGCCACCAGCCCGAGCCCCGCCGTGGCCCAGCCCAGCACCCCGGAGAAGGCGCCGGCGATGGCGCCGACATCGGCCAGGCCGAACAGCCCCGCACCGCCTTCGATGATCGAGGTGATCGCTGCACCTGTACCCAGCGCGCCGGTGGTCAGCGAGAAGCCGGCCCCGACCTTGTCACCGGCGAAGGCGCTGTTGACGCCGCTGATCAGGCCCAGCACGCCGCCGATGAAGCTGCCCGCACCGCCGATGACCTTGCCCAGGTTGCCCAGGCGGTTGATACCGTCGGTGTTCTGCACCATCTTGCCGGTCGGGAACTCGCCGATCGGCGCAGGTTTGGACGGGTCGACCGGGGTGGGTTTCCAGACCATGCCATAACCGGCTTCCTTGGCGTACTTGGTGCCGCCCTCAATGATCAGGCCGGCGAACTGCATGCCTGCCGAAACCCGCGAGGCGTTGTCGGTCGGGCTGTTGCCACCGGTGGCGGAACGTGCGGCCAGCACACCACCGGCGAGCAGGGCGCTGCCGATGTGCAGCAGGCCTTGCTTGTAGGATTCGCTGACATTGAGCTTCAGACCGTCGATCGACTTGGGCAGGACGTCGCTGATCTTCTCGCCCTGGCGGTTGGTGTCCCACACCGAGCGCAGCATCGAGATCACATCCTGCGGGCGGATCGGCGCACCGCTGGAGTCCTTGAACATGTCTGGATCGTCGGCCATGGCCTTGTCGATGATGGCCTTGGCCTTGTTTTCATCGAAGTTGCCGCTGCCGTCGCCAAAGATATCCTTGAGCGTGGTGTTGTCGGCACCGTCGATCAGCGAATCGGACACCGCCTGGTTGATGCGCTGGCCGACCTCGGAGGCCTCCTGCGGCGTCACCTTGTCGCCGAGGAACTCTTTGAACAGCGCGGCGTTGGAAGCGTACTGGCCGATGACGGTCATCGGGTCGCCACCCTTGGATAAGCCGTCCTCCAGGTCCTTGCCGTTGAGGATGTGCTCGCGGAAATACTGCTCGATATCCCCGGACTTGCCCGACTTGTCGGCGATCGATGCCAGGTCGACGTTGCCGTCGCCGCCCAGGGCGAGGTCGGTCAGGGTGGCATCGGTACCGGCCAGGGCGAGGGCATCGGGCAGCGAGAGCGGGTTGCCGTTGCCATCCTTGGTGGCCAGGGCGGTGTTGATGATGTTGCCGCTGTTGATCTGGCTGTCCTGGCTGTGCTGTAGCGCTTTCTTCATCGCCGGGTCGGCGTTGATGATGTCGCGCATGCCCGGGCCCTGGTTTGCGGCCATGTAGGCCTTGACGTCCGCGTCGTTGCCCAGCTTGGAGATGGCATCGTCCAGTTGCTTCATGACCTTGGACTTGGTCGGGTTGAGGTGGTACTGGCTGTCGGCGGTGATGCCGGCATACAGGTCGCCGTCGACCTTGTCGCTGGCCTGCAGGCGCGCACGCGCGTCGGTGATCTCCAGCATGGCCGCGGCCTTGGTCTTGCCGTCGTAGTTCTCGGGGTGCTCGAGCACGTCCTTGGTCAGCTTGGAGGTGTCCACGCCCGCCAGAGAGCCGCGAATCGAGGCGTTGCTGAGCATCATCAGCACGCCGTGGTCGTCCTTCGGCGCCTGGTTTTCCAGCCAGGCGCCGATGTTCTTCTGCTGGACGATGCCGTCGGAGGAGGCGGTCGCGGGGTGGTCGCCGGCCGAGTCCATCACGTGCCACATGCCTGGGTTGGACCAGTAACCGGCAGCGCCTGTCAGCTCGGGGCTCAGGCCGCTGTCGGACTTGATCGCGTTGAGGTTGTCGGTGGTCAGGCTGCCGTTGTTGGCGCGCTGGTTGGCGCCTTCCATCTGCGGGCCAGCGCTGCTGACCAGCGAGATGTTGGCCATGACGATGGCTGCGGACTTGGCGTTTTCCTTGGCCAGGTCGGAAGCGCCCGGGTTTTTCGAGAGAAACTTCGAATAGGAAGAGGAGGCAGCCGACAGGTCCTTGTTCTGCTGGCTGATGAACTTGTCGACATCGGCGTGGGTGATGACGCCATCGCTCTTGCCCAGGCCGCCGCTGTCTAGGGCGTTCATCAGGCTCGGGCTGCCCGCCAGGTACTTGAGCGTGGCCTGCGCCTCGGGCGGCAGGTCGCTGGGTGGGTTGGCGAAGTCGATCTTGCGGTCGTGCAGGCCCCATTTGTCCCAGTTATCGCTGAGCATCTTGGATGCGGCGCGCGGACGCTCCAGGTCTTTTTCGGCCTGGGTGGGCTTGTCGCCGCCCTTGTTGCCGGTGATGGTGTCCCAGTCGCGCACACCGCTGGCGTACTTGGAGTTGTCGATCCAGCTGGTGTCGACCGCGCCGTCGACACCGAAGATGCCGTTGGACGCCTTGCTCATCGAGGCATAGAGATCCGGGCTGATGCCTTGGGAGACGATGATCTTCTCGCCGCTTTCGGTTTCGTAGCGAATCAGGCCGTGGCCCAGTTCCTCGGGCGTACCGATGGCCTTGATGCCATCGGCGGGCTCGTCGGCCCTGGCCAGGCGATAGCCTTCCTGCTCGCTCTTGTTGATCAGGGTGAGGGCTTCGCCGTCGGACTTCACCTGGTCGAACAGGGCATGGTTGGTCTCGTTGGCGACGATCACCTTGTCGCCGGACTGGGTTTCGTAGCGAATCAGGCCGGGGCCGACCTCGTCGGCAGGGCCGATGAACTTGTAGTCGTCCATGCCCGGTGGCACATCGCCGGCCTGGGCGATGCGATAGCCCTCGGCCTTGCTCTTGTTCAGGGCGTCCACGGCGTCGGTCTTGCTGGCCATGCCGTCGAACAGGTAGGGGGTCATCTGCTTGATGATGACGATGTCGCGGCCGTCGCGGGTCTTGAGGTCCAGGACGTTGTCGGAGAGCTTGGTGATCGAGGCGATGTTGGCCAGCGGGATGCCGGTGTTGCCGATATCGGCGAGGTTGGGATCGTTGAGGTGCTTGATGACTTCCGGGTCGTTAGTGGCCAGTGCGGCGGCGATTTCCGCTTCCTTCTTGTTGTCGACCGCGGCGGCGACGACGAAGCGTTTGTTGCCGGCCGGCGTGGGGTCTGGCGTGTCCTTGAAGTTGGAAAGCGAGCGGGTGACCGCGGTTTCGAAACGAGCGAGGGGATTGTCCGAGGACGTTGTGCCAGGGGCGTCGGTGTTCGAGGTTTTCATGGGGCCGGACCTAGTGATACAGGAGGATTCCGACGATAAGGAGGCAATAAGTCATATTTGTTTCAAATTGTAAAAGAAACGTGCGAAGCGTGAATTTATTATCGTTTTCACGCGTTTGCTAAATGAGGTGATTGCCCCGGCGGAAGTTGTGAATTTAATTGCCTGTCAAGTGAAGTGTTGTTTGGTAAATCGCCATTGTTATCGGCAAGCTATTAACTAAGTGAAATGTTGTGAAATTACTCGTAACTATCTTTCCCTGATTGGCACTGCGCTTGTGGAGGTGAGCTTATGTGCAATCTCGCATGCGTCGGTTTCAGGATGTGCCCTGTCGCTTGCGCGCTATCGTTTTCGGCCAACGGTGCCATTCTTATCAGGATGTCCGAGGACCGAGTGCGCACAGACGCACCGGCTTGGACGAGGAGGGCGACCGTGATCCTGTGACCGTGACAGGCCCGGAACGCCACAGCAGAACACCGCCGGACACCTGCCCGCACCTTCGGGCGGATCCGGGTTGCCGAGGTCCGCTGTATGCCTGAAGAGACGCTTGACCTGCCCTTGATCCAGCGTGTGCTGGACAACCACAAGGAGGTGCCCGGCGCGCTGTTGCCGATCCTCCACGCCATCCAGCAAGGCCTGGGCCATGTACCCGATGAAGCAGTCCCCGAGATCGCCCATGCGCTGAACCTCAGCCTCGCCGAGGTGCGTGGGGTGATCAGCTTCTACCATGATTTCCGCACTTCGCCCCCGGCACGCCATACCCTGCGCCTGTGCCGCGCCGAGTCGTGCCAGAGCCGCGGCGCCGAAGCCCTGGCCGCGCAGCTGCGCGAACAGCTTGGGCTGGACGACCATGGCACCACTGCAGATGGAGCGTTGAGTCTGCGCCCGGTGTACTGCCTCGGCGCTTGCGCCTGCTCGCCAGCGCTGGAGCTGGACGGGCAGGTGCATGCGCGGCTCACGCCCGAGCGTCTGCAGGCTTTGGTGGACAGCTGCAGGGTGGGGGCGGGCGCATGATCAAGCTGTGTATTTCCTGCGATTCGCTGGCTCGCGCAGTGGGCGCCGACCAGCTCGCCGAGGCGTTCGAACGTGAGGCCGCGAAGCGGCAACTGCCGCTGCAGATCCAGCGCACCAGCTCGCGTGGCCTGTATTGGCTCGAGCCATTGCTGGAGCTGGAAAGCGCCGAAGGGCGCCTGGGCTTCGGGCCGGTCATGCCCGAAGACGTGCCGGGCCTTCTGGAGGCCCTGGACAAAGGGGCTGAGCATCCACTGGCATTGGGCCCTGTCGAACAGATCCCTTACCTGAAGACCCAGCAGCGCCTGCTGTTTGCCCGCGCAGGCATCACCCGGCCATGTTCGCTGGACGACTATCAAGCCCATGGGGGCTTCGAGGGCTTGCGCAAGGCTGCATTGATGGACGGCGATGCAGTGGTTGCCGCGGTTCTGGATTCCGGCCTGCGTGGCCGAGGCGGGGCTGCGTTTCCAGCGGGTATCAAATGGCGCACCGTGCGCCAGGCACCGGCCGGGCAGAAGTACATCGTCTGCAACGCCGACGAAGGCGACTCCGGCACCTTTGCCGACCGCATGCTGATGGAAGGCGATCCGTTCCTGCTGATCGAAGGCATGATCATCGCCGGCCTCGCGGTTGGCGCTAGCAAAGGCTATATCTATGTGCGCTCCGAATACCCGGACGCCATTCGAGTGCTCAACGAGGCCGTCATGCTGGCGCGCGAGGCCGGTTATCTGGACGTCACCGGCAGCGGCGTGGCCTTCGAGCTCGAAGTGCGTGTGGGGGCTGGTGCTTATATTTGCGGCGAGGAAACGGCGCTGCTGGAGTCGATCGAAGGCAAGCGCGGCATCGTGCGCGCCAAGCCGCCGCTGCCGGCGCTCGAGGGCCTGTTCGGCCAGCCGACGCTGGTGCATAACGTCCTGACCTTGGCTTCTGTGCCGATCATCCTGGCAAGAGGTGCAGCGTTCTATCGCGACTTTGGCATGGGCCGTTCGCTGGGCACCTTGCCGTTCCAACTGGCGGGCAACGTGCGCCAGGGCGGGTTGGTCGAGCGTGCCTTTGGCCTGACCCTGCGTGAGCTGGTCGAGGGGTATGGCGGTGGTACCGCCAGTGGTCGTCCGCTGAAAGCTGCGCAGGTCGGTGGCCCGCTGGGTGCCTGGGTGCCGCCGTCGCAGTTCGATACGCCGCTGGACTACGAGGCCTTCGCTGCCATCGGCGCGATGATCGGCCATGGTGGTGTGGTAGTCGCCGACGACACGCTGAACATGGCCGGCATGGCGCGTTTCGCCCTGCAGTTCTGCGCCGAGGAATCCTGCGGCAAGTGCACGCCCTGCCGCATCGGGTCGACCCGCGGCATGGAGGTGGTGGATCGCCTGATCGCCAGCAGCGACCCTGCTGCGCGCGAAGACCAGGCGCACCTGCTGCGCGATTTGTGCGACACGATGCAGTACGGCTCGCTGTGCGCCATGGGCGGGATGACCGCTTACCCGGTGGCCAGCGCCCTCAAGCACTTCCCCGCCGATTTCGGTCTGGCCAGCTCGGAGGCCGCACAATGATCAACTATTTCGACCCCGCCAACAGCGACATCGACCTGGGCACGCCTGCCCGCGACAGTGAGCTGCAGGTCAGCCTGAACATCGACGGCCGTGCGATCAGTGTCCCCGCAGGCACCTCGGTGATGCGCGCCGCCGCGCTGCTGGGCACCAGCATTCCCAAGCTGTGCGCCACCGACAGCCTCGAAGCCTTCGGCTCGTGCCGCATGTGCATGGTCGAGATCGACGGTATGCGCGGCTACCCAGCTTCATGCACCACGCCGGTCAGCGAAGGCATGGTGGTGCGCACCCAGACGCCGCGCCTGGCCGACCTGCGGCGCAATGTCATGGAGCTGTACATCTCCGATCACCCGCTGGACTGCCTGACCTGCTCTGCCAATGGCAGCTGCGAGTTGCAAACGGTCGCCGGCCAGGTGGGCCTGCGCGAGGTGCGCTATGGCTATGACGGCGCCAACCATCTTGACGAGGCCAAGGACGTCTCCAACCCGTACTTCGACTACGAGCCCAGCAAGTGCATCGTCTGCAGCCGCTGTGTGCGTGCCTGCGAAGACATTCAGGGCACCTTCGCCCTGACCATCAGTGGTCGAGGCTTCGAGTCGCGGGTGGCAGCGGCCGGTGGCGAGAATTTCCTCGCCTCCGAGTGCGTGTCGTGCGGCGCCTGCGTGCAGGCCTGCCCGACAGCGACCCTGACTGAGAAGAGTTTGGTCCAGCTCGGCCAGCCGGAGCGTGCGGTGATCACCACCTGCGCCTATTGCGGGGTGGGCTGCTCGTTCCGCGCCGAGATGAAGGGCGATCAACTGGTGCGCATGGTCCCGGACAAGAACGGCGGCGCCAACCACGGTCACGCCTGCGTCAAGGGGCGCTTCGCCTGGGGCTACGCCACTCACCCGGATCGCATCACCACGCCGATGATCCGCAAGCGCCTTGAAGACCCATGGCAGGAAGTCAGTTGGGATGAGGCGCTGGCCTATGCCGCCAGTGAGTTCCGACGCATCCAGCTCAAGTACGGACGCGACTCGATCGGCGGTATCACCTCCAGCCGTTGCACCAACGAAGAAGCCTATCTGGTGCAGAAGCTGGTGCGTGCCGCCTTCGGCAACAACAACGTCGACACCTGCGCGCGGGTCTGCCATTCGCCGACCGGTTATGGCTTGAAGCAGACCCTGGGCGAATCGGCCGGCACCCAGAGCTTCGACTCGGTCATGCAGGCCGACGTGATCCTGGTGATCGGCGCCAACCCGACCGACGCTCACCCGGTGTTCGGCTCGCAGCTCAAGCGCCGCCTGCGCCAGGGCGCGCGGCTGATCGTCATCGACCCGCGCCGCATCGACCTGGTCGACTCGCCCCACGCCCGCGCCGAGCTGCACCTGCAGCTGCGTCCGGGCACCAACGTCGCCATGCTCAATGCCTTGGCCCATGTGATCGTCGATGAAGGGCTGCTCGACCAGGCCTTCATCGACGCGCGCTGCGAGAGTGCCGAGTTCACGCGTTGGCGTGAGTTCGTCAGCCTGGCCGAGAACTCACCCGAGGCGCTTGGGCCGATCTGCGGCGTGCCTGCCGAGCAGATCCGCGAGGCGGCACGGTTGTATGCGGGCGCTGGCAATGCGGCGATCTACTATGGCCTGGGCGTCACCGAACACAGCCAGGGCAGCACGGCGGTGATGGGCATCGCCAACCTGGCCATGGCAACCGGCAACATCGGTCGCGAAGGCGTGGGCGTCAATCCGTTGCGTGGTCAGAACAACGTCCAGGGCTCGTGCGACATGGGCTCCTTCCCCCACGAATTGCCGGGCTACCGGCATATCTCCAACGAGACCGTGCGCAGTGAATTCGAGCAGGCCTGGGGCGTGACCTTGCAGCCTGATCCTGGTCTGCGCATTCCCAATATGTTCGAGGCCGCGCTCGATGGCAGCTTCAAGGCGCTGTACTGCCAGGGCGAGGATATCGCCCAGAGTGACCCGAACACCCAGCACGTCACTGCGGCACTGATGGCCATGGAGTGCGTGGTAGTGCAGGACATCTTCCTCAACGAAACCGCCAAGTTCGCCCATGTGTTCCTGCCAGGCAGCTCGTTCCTGGAAAAGGACGGTACCTTCACCAACGCCGAACGCCGCATCTCGCGGGTGCGCAAGGTGATGGAGCCGCTGGCCGGCAAGGCCGACTGGGAGGCGACCGTGGCCCTGGCCAATGCCTTGGGCTATCGCATGGACTACCGGCATCCGTCCGAGATCATGGACGAGATCGCCCGCCTGACGCCGAGCTTCCACCGCGTCAGCTATGCCGAGATCGACCGCCATGGCAGCCTGCAATGGCCGTGCAACGAAGCCGCGCCCGACGGCACCCCGACCATGCACATCGACCAGTTCGTGCGCGGCAAGGGGCGATTCATGCTCACCGGTTATGTGCCCACCGACGAGAAGGTCAATGCCCGTTATCCGTTGTTGCTGACCACCGGCCGCATCCTCAGCCAATACAACGTCGGCGCCCAGACCCGTCGCACCCACAACGTTGCCTGGCATGATGAGGATCGCCTGGAGATCCACGCCAGCGATGCCGAAAGCCGCGGCATCCGCGACGGCGACTGGGTTGGGGTGGGCAGCCGTGCGGGGCAGAGCGTATTGCGTGCGCGGGTCAGTGCGCGGGTGGCGCCGGGCGTGGTGTACACCACCTTCCACTTCCCCGAGTCCGGTGCCAACGTGATCACCACCGACAACTCCGACTGGGCCACCAACTGCCCAGAGTACAAAGTCACGGCCGTCGAGGTGGTGCGGGTGTTCCAGCCCTCGGAATGGCAGAAGCGCTATCAGCATTTCAGTGACGAACAGCAGCGCTTGCTCAAGGAGCGACGCCAGGTCGAAGGACAGGAAAAAGTCGAGGTCCGCCGATGAGCAGTGACAACCTGGTCAGGATGGCCAACCAGATCGCCCACTACTTCGACAGCGAGCCGGACCGGGCGCTGGCGGTGCAGGGGGTGAGGCAGCACTTGCAGAGTTTCTGGACCCCAGCGATGCGCCGGCAGTTGAGCGAATGGAGCGAGGCCCATGCGGGGGAGGGGCTCGATTCGAAGGTGCGGGAGGCGTTGGGGTAACGTGCGCGGTGGTGCCTGTGGGAGCGGGCTTGCCCGCTCGCACAGGGATTGGGCTGGACTTTAGATCCTGAACAAGACAGTTGTCCCTACACGGATCGAGTCGGATTCGTTGCATGTGCGATCGAGCCGGCACGCCCAACATGAAACCTCCGTCATCTTCGCCAGCCCCGGCCGGTGCTAGGCTCGAGTAAATACTCGCCACGGAAACCCCACCATGGAAATGAACTGGCACCAGGCCCTGCAAGAGAGCCTGAGCTGGCTTGCAGTCGCTTCATTGATCACCCTTGTCGGCTTCACCGCCGCCGCTTTTCTGGCGGTGCGCTTTACTCGCTGGGGCCAGCAGTTCTGGCAACTGGCAGGCGATTACTTCAGCTTCAGGCGCAGTTGGCGTCCGCTGTTGGTGTTTGCCCTGCTGCTGTTCCTGGCGCTGTTCTCGGTGCGCATGAACGTGCTGTTCTCGTTCTGGTACAACGGTTTCTATAGCGCCCTGCAGGGCCTGGACCAGACCGCGTTCTGGTACCTGCTCGGGGTGTTCGCGGTACTGGCGACCATTCATGTGCTGCGTTCTCTGTTCAACTACTACGTCACCCAGTCGTTCAACATCCATTGGCGGGTTTGGCTGACCGAGCGCCTGACCGCCGACTGGATGCATGGCGATGCCTACTACCGCGGGCAGTTCCTCGAAGAACCGGTGGACAACCCGGACCAACGTATCGAACTGGACGTCAACGCCTTCGTTACCGGCTCGGTGTCGCTGGCCCTCGGGGCAGTGAGTGCGTTGGTCTCGCTGGTTGCCTTCACCGGTATTCTCTGGGGGCTGTCGGCGCCGCTGACAGTGGCTGGAGTCGAGGTGCCGCGGGCGATGGTGTTTGCGGTGTACGTCTATGTGCTCATCGCCACCTGGATCGCTTTCCGCCTCGGGCGGCCGTTGATTCGCCTGAACTTCCTCAACGAAAAGCTCACGGCGAACTTTCGCTACGCACTGATGCGCTTGCGCGAGAACGCCGAGAACATTGCCTTCTACCAGGGCGCGCAGGTCGAGCGGGGCACGTTGCTCGGGCGTTTCTTCGCCTTGATCGGCAATGTCTGGGCACTGGTCTGGCGGAGCCTGAAGTTCAACGGTTTCAACCTGGGTGTCAGCCAGGTGGCGGTGGTGTTCCCGTTCATCCTGCAGGCGCCGCGCTTTTTCAGCGGAGCGATCAAGCTGGGTGATGTGATGCAGACGTCGCAGGCGTTCGGGCAGGTGCAGGATTCGTTATCGTTTTTCCGGGAGTCCTACGACACCTTTGCCAGCTACCGCGCGACCCTCGATCGTCTCACCGGTTTTCTCGATGCCAACCACCAGGCCAGCGAGCTGCCGCACGTGGCAACCCGCGAGCTGCCGCGGGCCCTGGATATCGCGGGTTTGCAGGTGCTGCGCCCGGATGGCCATCGGTTGATTGCCGACCTGAGCCTGAACCTGCAGGCCGGGCAGGCATTGCTGATCAAGGGGCCTTCGGGCAGCGGCAAGACCACGCTGCTTCGAGCCCTGGCGGGATTGTGGCCTTATGCAGAAGGGGCGGTCGCGAGGCCTTTGGGGGAGCAGGCGCTGTTCCTGTCGCAGCGGCCTTACCTGCCGTTGGGGGATCTGCGCACCGCCATCGCCTACCCGGCCCAGGTCGGCCAGGAGCAGGATGCACGGATGCAGCAGGCATTGCGGCAAGTGAACCTGGCGCATCTGGCCGAGCGCCTGGAGGAAAGCCGCGACTGGACGCGCATCCTGTCGATCGGCGAGCAGCAGCGCCTGGCGTTTGCCCGGGTATTGTTCAACCAGCCGCATGTGGTGTTTCTCGATGAGTCCACTTCGGCGATGGATGAAGGTTTGGAACATGCCTTGTATTCGCTGCTACGCAACGAAATGCCGGAAACCTTGCTGGTGAGTGTCGGGCACCGCAGCACGCTGGCTGGCTTTCACAGCCACCGGCTGGAGGTCGATGGCAAGGGTGGTTGGGCGTTGTTCGAGCAGGACGCGGTGGTGCTGTCCTGAGTATCGGCAGCAGATGAAAAAGCCCCCTGGCATCGCTGCCAGGGGGCTTTTTTACATGCGGCGCGGGCCTTACATGTTGGGGTAGTTAGGGCCGCCGGCACCTTCTGGGGTGACCCAGGTGATGTTCTGCGACGGATCCTTGATGTCGCAGGTCTTGCAGTGCACGCAGTTCTGCGCGTTGATCTGGAAGCGCTTGCTGCCGTCTTCCTGGGTGACCACTTCGTAGACCCCGGCCGGGCAGTAACGCTGGGCCGGCTCGTCGTACAGTGGCAGGTTGGTGGCGATCGGCACGTTCGGATCGGTCAGCTTCAGGTGGCAGGGTTGTTCCTCTTCATGGTTGGTGCTGGAGAGGAACACCGAGCTGAGCTTGTCGAAGCTGAGCTTGCCGTCGGGCTTTGGGTAGTCGATCTTTTTCGCGTCGGCAGCCAGCTTCATGCAGGCGTAGTCGGGCTTGGTGTCGTGCAGGGTGAACGGCAGCTTGCCGCCGAACCAGTTCTGGTCGACATAGTTGAACGCAGCGCCGAACAGTGGCCCGAACTTGTGCATGGCCGGGCCGAAGTTGCGGCTGGCGTACAGCTCTTCATACAGCCAGCTGGCCTTGAACGCCTCGACATAGCTGTTGAGGGCGTCGCCACCTTCGCTGCCGGCGAACAGGGCATCGGCCACTGCATCGGCGGCCAGCATGCCGGATTTCATCGCCGTGTGGCTGCCCTTGATCTTGGCGAAGTTCAGGGTGCCCAGGTCGCAGCCGATCAGCGCGCCGCCGTTGAACACCATCTTCGGCAGCGAGTTCAGGCCGCCCTTGCAGATGGCGCGGGCGCCGTAGCTGATGCGCTTGCCGCCTTCCAGGTACTGGCTGATCACCGGGTGGTGCTTCAGGCGCTGGAACTCGTCGAACGGCGACAGGTAGGGATTGGCGTAGGACAGGTCGACGATCAAGCCAACTACTACCTGGTTGTTCTCCAGGTGGTAGAGGAACGAGCCGCCGGTGTTCTCGGCGCTCACCACATCCAGCGGCCAGCCGGCGGTGTGCACCACCAGGCCTTGCTCGTGCTTGCTCGGGTCGATCTCCCAGATTTCCTTGATGCCGATGCCGTAGTGCTGCACGTCGGCTTCGCTGTCCAGGTCGAAGCGCTTGATCAGCTGCTTGCCGATGTGGCCGCGGCAACCTTCGGCGAACAGGGTGTACTTGGCGCGCAGCTCCATGCCGGGGGTGTACAGGCCGTCCTTGGGCTGACCTTCGCGGTCGACACCCAGGTCGCCGGTGACGATGCCACGGACTACGCCGTTCTCGTCGAACAGCGCTTCCTGGGCGGCGAAGCCCGGGTAGATTTCCACGCCCAGGTTCTCGGCCTGCTGGGCCAGCCAGCGGCACAGGTTACCCAGCGAGATGATGTAGTTGCCCTGGTTGTGCATGGTCTTGGGCACGAACAGGTCCGGCACCTTGACCGAACTGCCCTGGTCCTTGAGCACATAGATGTCGTCGCGCTTGACCTCGGTGTTCAGCGGGGCGCCGAGTTCTTTCCAGTCGGGGAACAGCTCGTTCAGCGCGCGGGGTTCGAAGACCGCGCCGGAGAGGATGTGGGCGCCGACCTCGGAGCCTTTCTCGACCACGCAGACGCTGATCTCGTTACCGGCTTCGGCGGCCTTCTGCTTCAGGCGGCAGGCGGCAGACAGGCCCGCCGGGCCTGCGCCGACGATGACCACGTCGAATTCCATGTATTCGCGTTCCACAGGTTCTCTCCTACTCAAGGCTCATCGCGTTGCTTGTCTTATGGGTGTCGGATGCCCGCTCACGGTCGGGGCAGCTGTAGCCGTGCCGGTGGCGGACTACACCGTTTTGTCTTGGCCGCGCATTATATCTACACCACTTGGCGGGTCCAATACAAACGTTTGTTTGAATTTGCCGCAGCCCAGTAAAATCACAGGAGGGCGGCTGGAGGCTGGCCAATTTGCCGTATTGACCGGATTGGGTGTTACGGTCAAGATACGAGCGGTTTTACGCTCGCCGTAGGCTGACCGTCGGGCGCAGGTGCACCTCTAAAAACCAGGCGTAGAGCAGGGAATACAGGCTGAAACCCTTTTTGTAGTGGAGTCTACACGCCACGACAGGAAATGACCCGCGGGTTTTGCCCCGCCAGTCCGCACAGGACTGATCGGTCATGGCAAATTTCGCTCGACCCGGAACGTTTTCAGAGGTGTCCTTGTACCCACGCGCATTCGCCGGGCACGCCCCAGGCGACATTCTTTTCACCGGAGAGTAACGAGGAATCCATGAAGGTTCTTGTAGCTGTCAAACGAGTGGTCGACTACAACGTCAAGGTTCGCGTCAAGGCGGACAACTCCGGCGTCGACCTTGCAAACGTCAAGATGTCCATGAACCCCTTCTGCGAAATCGCCGTGGAAGAAGCCGTACGCCTGAAAGAGAAGGGCGTTGCGACCGAGATCGTCGCCGTTGCCGTCGGCCCGACCGCCGCCCAGGAGCAACTGCGTACCGCCCTGGCACTGGGTGCCGATCGTGCCGTTCTGGTCGAGACCAGCGAGGAGCTGAATTCCCTGGCCGTGGCCAAGGCGCTGAAGGCCATCGTCGATAAAGAGCAGCCGCAGCTGGTCATCCTCGGCAAGCAGGCCATCGACAGTGACAACAACCAGACCGGCCAGATGCTGGCTGCGCTGACCGGCTACGCCCAGGGTACCTTCGCCTCCAAGGTCGAAGTGGCTGGCGACAAGCTGAACGTCACCCGTGAGATCGATGGCGGCCTGCAGACCGTCGCGCTGAACCTGCCGGCGATCGTCACCACCGACCTGCGTCTGAACGAGCCGCGCTATGCGTCGCTGCCGAACATCATGAAGGCCAAGAAGAAGCCGCTGGAGACCGTGACTCCAGATGCGCTGGGCGTATCCACCGCCTCCACCACCAAGACCATCAAAGTCGAAGCGCCTGCTGCACGCAGCGCCGGTATCAAGGTCAAGTCGGTGGCCGAACTGGTCGAGAAGCTGAAGAACGAAGCGAAGGTAATCTAAATGACTATCCTGGTTGTCGCTGAACACGAGAACGGTGCCGTAGCCCCGGCCACCCTGAACACTGTCGCTGCTGCCGCCAAGATCGGTGGCGACGTCCACGTGCTGGTCGCAGGCCAGAACGTCGGCGGCGTAGCCGAGGCTGCGGCCAAGATCGCTGGCGTTGCCAAGGTGCTGGTCGCTGACAATGCGGCCTATGCCCACGCCCTGCCGGAAAACGTCGCGCCACTGATCGTCGAGCTGGCCAAGGGCTACAGCCACGTGCTGGCTCCGGCCACCACCAACGGCAAGAACATCCTGCCGCGCGTCGCCGCGCTGCTGGACGTCGACCAGATCTCCGAGATCGTCTCGGTCGAATCCGCCGATACCTTCAAGCGTCCGATCTATGCCGGTAACGCCATTGCCACCGTGCAATCGAGCGCTGCGGTCAAGGTCATCACCGTGCGCACCACCGGCTTCGACGCCGTGGCCGCCGAAGGTGGTTCGGCTGCGGTGGAAGCCGTTGCTGCCGCCCACGACGCCGGGAAGTCGGCCTTCGTCAACGAAGAGTTGGCCAAGTCCGACCGTCCCGAGCTGACCGCTGCCAAGATCGTCGTCTCCGGCGGCCGTGGCATGGGCAACGGTGACAACTTCAAGCACCTGTACGCCCTGGCCGACAAGCTCGGCGCCGCTGTCGGCGCTTCGCGCGCTGCGGTCGACGCAGGCTTCGTGCCGAACGACATGCAGGTCGGCCAGACCGGCAAGATCGTCGCACCGCAACTGTACATCGCCGTCGGTATCTCCGGCGCGATCCAGCACCTGGCGGGCATGAAGGACTCCAAGGTGATCGTCGCGATCAACAAGGATGAAGAAGCCCCGATCTTCCAGGTGGCCGACTACGGCCTGGTTGCCGACCTCTTCGAGGCGGTGCCGGAGCTGGAAAAGCTGGTCTGATCCGAGCGCTTCACTTATAAAGAAGCCCGACCCTCATGACAGGGGTCGGGCTTTTTTTTGCATGGCTGGCAAGGAGTAAGGTAATGGCGTTTGGCAGAACGGGTCGCTTGCTGACCTGCATGGTGGCCTTGTTATCCTCGCAGGCGATGGCCGCCGGCAAGTGTGAAAAGCTGGTGGCCACTGGCAGCCCGGATGCACCGCCGTACTCTTGGCAGGACCCGCAAGACCCCCGGCACCTGATCGGTGCCAATGTCGACCTGTTGCGCCAGGTGGCGGGCGAGTTGGGGGTGAGGGTCGAGGTGCTGCATGCCGGGCGCCGCGAGCAGGCGCTGGAGGAGGTGCGCAGCGGGCGCATGGACCTGTTGCTGGACACGCCGATGCAAATCGGTCAGTTGACCGCGCTGGACTACATCCATCCCCCCTTGCAGCTCAACGAATACCTGGTCTGGACTCGCCATGATTCGGCATTGGATTTCGACGGTCCGGCGGATCTGGCCCGCTATCAGGGCAGCCTTTCGGAGAAGGCCCGGCTGACCCCGGCGTTCGAGGCGTTCGCCAAGTCCCAGCTCAAGCTGGTGCCTGCGCAGAATCTCACCCAGGCCTTCCAGAAGCTGGTGCTGGGGCAGGTCGACTACGTATTGGCGGGGCGCTATTCGGGGATGGCCATGACCCAGAGCCTGGGCATGAGCAACGACCTCGTCGCACGCGGCCTGCCGGTGGATCGTCCGGGGCTGTACCTGGCGGTGTCACACAATTCGGCCTGTAACGATGCCTGGCTGCGTGGGCAACTGGCGAAAAAGCTGACAGAATTGCCGATCTCTGGCGCCTCCGAGGCGGTGCTGCAGCGGAATGTGGAGCGCTGGAAAGCGCAGATGCAGATGACCGGGGACGCCCCCAAACAGTAGGAAGAATGCGTGAGAATCCAACCACTGATCCTGGTCCTGGCTGTTGCAGCCCTGGCCGGTTGTGCCAACGATCCGGCTCCTCATGAGCAGATGCGCCTGTCCGAGCAGGCGCTGGAGCAGGCCAAGGCTGTCGGCGCGACCGAGCAGGTCGAGGCGTTCAAGCTGGCCGAAGACAAGTTCGCCCGAGCCAAGACCAACATGGTCAGCGAAGACTTTCGTGATGCGCGCATGCGCGCTGAGCAGGCCGAGCTGGATGCACGCCTGGCCGAGGCTCAGGTGTTGACCCAGAAAAGTGAAGAACAGTTGAAGGTGACCGAGTCGCGTATCAAGCGCCTGCGCAAGCAGCTGGAGGTGCAGCCATGAGCCGAACATTCAAGCCCGGTGCTGCCCTGGTCGTGCTGGCGTTGGCTGCCGGTCTGCAGGGTTGCGCGAGCCAGCGCAGCGAGTCGGCGTTGGACGATGCCACGGCTGCGTTCCAGAAGGTCAAGGACAACTCCGACGTGCTGCGCAGTGCACCGCGCGATGTGATCCGTGCCGGTGAGTCGCTGGCGCGTGCAGAGCGCCTGGCCAGCTATGTCGGCAGCGGCACCGATGTACGTCACTATGCCTACCTCAGCCAGCGCTACAGCGAGATCGCCCGCGAGCACGCCAATCTGGCACTGAACCAGGAGCGCCTGGCCAAGCTCGATCTGGAGCGCCAGCGTCTGCAACTGGCGCTGCGTGAGGCGAAGCTGGCCAGCGTGCAGCAGCAGGGCAAGTGGGTCGAATCGCAGATCGCCGCCCTGGCATCGGAGCAGGCCGATCGCGGCCTTGTGATGACGCTGGGGGACGTGCTGTTCGACACCGGCGAGGCGGAGCTCAAGAACTCCGCCAGTCGCACGGTGCTCAAGCTGGTGCAGTTCCTGCAGCTCAATCCGCGCCGCGTGGTGCGGATCGAGGGCTACACCGACAGCACCGGGGCGTCCGAAGACAACCTGAAGCTGTCCCGTGACCGTGCGCAGTCGGTGGCGGACATGCTGGTCGACCTGGGCATCGATGAAAAGCGCATCGAGGTCGAGGGGTATGGCGATCAGTACCCGGTCGAGGTCAACGCCTCGGAGCGGGGCAGGGCGCAGAACCGCCGTGTGGAGATCGTGTTCTCCGATGAGAAGGGCAAGCTCGCGCCGCCGCGCTGAGTGCTTTTCGGGTGCTGCCTGGCACCCGCGCTGACGGTTCGTCTGTTCGCCGCTGTCAAGCAAGTGTAATGTCGACTATTCTCGGAACTGTCCCAGTACACTTTGCAACTGTTACGGTATTCTGTCTCGACTGTGAGTCGTACAAGAACAACGAACCCGTCCGCGCTTCGAGAATCACCATGACCAACCTGCTGTTGTACCAGCGCATTGCCCAGCAACTGGCCGATGACATCCGTCGCGGTGTCTACCAGCCAGGCGAGCGCGTGCCGTCCGTGCGCAAGATGAGCGCCCAGCTCAATGTCAGCCATGCCACGGTTCTGCAGGCCTACGCCAACCTCGAGGATCAGGGGCTGATCCGTGCCCGTCCGCAGTCTGGCTACTATGTCCACCAGACGCCCGCCCTGACCGCGCAGACGCCGGATATCGCCCGGGTCGAGCGCCCTGGGTTGGTCACCCGGGCCAGTATCATCCAGCAAGTGCTCACTGAAGCGCGCCGCGATGGCGTGTTCCCGTTTGGCGCTGCTGTTCCCCATGTGGACTATCTGCCGGTTCGGGCCCTGCACCAGCAGATCGCCAAGGTGACGCGGTTCCACAGCCCGCGTGCCTTCAGCTACATGTTCAGCCCGGGGTTCGAGCCGCTGCGCCGGCAGATCGCCATTCGCATGCGTGACGCTGGCGTGCTGGTCGACCCGCGCGAGGTGATTGTCACCCATGGCTGTGTCGATGCCCTGCAAATGGCGCTGCGCGTGTTGACGCGTCCTGGCGACCTGATCGCCGCCGAGTCGCCGACCTACTATGGGCTGCTTCAGTTGGCGGACTTGCTGGGCCTGAAGGTGATCGAGATTCCCAGCGACCCGTCCACCGGCATCAGCCTCGAGGCGCTGCAACTGGCGGCCAACCAGTGGTCGATCAAGGCCCTGGTGCTGACGGCGCGCCTGAGCAACCCTCTGGGCGGGACCATTCCGGAAGAGCGGCAGAAACAGTTGCTGCGCCTGGCGTCAGACTTCGATATCCAGATCGTCGAGGACGACATCTATGGCGAACTGATGTTCGAGCAGGGGCGAACCAAGGCGCTGAAGGCGTTCGACCGGCTGGATCGAGTGATTTACTGTTCGAGCTTCTCCAAGACGCTGTCGCCAGGGGTTCGGGTCGGCTGGATGATTCCTGGGCGCTACCAGGACGAGATCCAGCGCCTGCAGACCTTCACCACGCATTCGGCCTGCAGTGTCACCCAGATGGGTGTGGCGGCCTATCTCGAGAATGGCGGCTACGACCGCCACCTGCGTTTCATTCGCCAGGAGTACCGCAAAAATCTCAGTGCCTATCAGCTGGCGGTGCAGCAGCACTTCCCGGACGGCACGCAGATGACCCGGCCCACGGGTGGGTTCATTCTCTGGGTCAGCCTGCCGGGGCGAGTCAATACCCAGGAGTTGCATGTGCGGGCGCTGGAGCAGGGCATCAGCATCGCGCCTGGCCTGATCTTCAGCAACACCGAGCAATTCAACCACTGCATCCGCCTCAATTGCGGGATTCCCTGGAGCAAGGAGGCAGAGCGGGCGGTGATGACCTTGGGGCTGCTGGCCCAACAATTGTGTCGAGAGTCTGCTGTCTCGATTTTGTAGCTTGTCATAAGGGCAGGGAACAGGGAGCATAGGCATTTTGATGCCATGCTCTTGATGCCCATGAATGCGTTTCGCCCTATTGCCCTGATCCTGTGTCTTGCGCTGCCCTGGTTGCCGGGGGCGTCGGTGCGGGCTGCGCAGGTGCAGGCCAAGAGCGAAGTCTCCCAGAGCAAGACCGCCAAACCGGCGGTCAAGACCCCGGCGAAGACGGCCAGTAAACCCGCAAGCAAGCCTAAGCCAAAGCCGAAGAGCAAGCCGGTCAGCAAGGCGGCGAGCAAGCCACTGCCCAATCCCAAGCTCGATCTGAGCCTGCCGACCGAGATGGTGAAGAACCTCAAGCCGGATGTCGGCAATGCCTCGTCGACGCGCAAACCCCTGCTGCCATCGATGTTCCCCGAAAAGCCCGCGTCCGATGACAGCCCGTTCCAGCTCAACGGCCGGCTCATCAGCAACGAAATGCAGTTGCAGTTGCGCAACGACAGTCGCCGTGATGTCGAGGGTGCCGCCATCGATTTCGAATTTCGCAACTGACTGCCGAGTCACTACGGATTTCATCGGTTCGGTAATTTCAAACATATGTTTGAGCGGTTAGTATCCAGGGATGTCCGTCCCGTCCAGTTCCAGGGAGTCCAGTTGTCATGAAATGCCGTGAGGGCTGCGGTGCCTGCTGCATTGCCCCGTCCATCAGTTCGCCGATCCCCGGTATGCCTCAGGGCAAGCCGGCGGGCGAGCGTTGCCTGCACCTGTCCGTGGACTATCTCTGCGCCTTGTTCGGCAAGCCCGAACGGCCAAAGGTCTGTGGCGGGTTCAAGGCCGAGGTGGATGTCTGCGGCAGTGATCGCGACGATGCGATCAGGATCATTGGCTGGCTGGAGCAGATGACGGCGGCGTGACGTTTGGATCTTCGACAAAAGGAACAAGATGATGAGATCGATCAAGCGCGTTGTACTGCTGTGTGGCATGGGTGTCTTGCTGGCGCCGGCGGCCTGGGCCGAGAGCTGGCAGGTGGCCAAGGACGAGGAGGGCATCAAGGTGTCCCTCAGCGAGGTGTCGGGTTCCAAGTACAAGGCCTACCGTGGGGTGACCGTCATCAAGGCGCCGTTGGCCAAGGTCAAGGCGCTGCAGGAGGATGTAGCCGGTGCCTGCGCCTGGGTGCATGAGTGCAAGTCGCAAAAGCTGCTCAAGCATGAGGGCGACCAGAGCTGGACCTACACCCAGTTCAATACGCCCTGGCCGGTGACGCCGCGCGATTCGATCCTGCACGTGACCACGGTGCAGGAAGCCGACGGCAGCCTGACCCGCAAGCTCGAGGGCGATCCGAAGTACCTGCCGGAGGAGAAGGGCTTCGTGCGCGTGGCGCAGGTCGAGGGCTTCTGGAAGCTGGTGCCCAAGGGCGACAGCACCGAGGTGACTTATCAGGTGCACACCGAGCCAGGTGGTAGCGTGCCTTCGTGGTTGGCCAACAAGTTCGTGGTGGATGCGCCGTTCAATACGCTGAAAGGCTTGCGTGAGCGGGCCGAGAAGAACTGAGGTTCTTTCGTCGAATGGCCCAATGAAAAAGGCTGCCCGAGGGCAGCCTTCTTGCGTTCAGCCTGGGCGGCTTACTTGCGGTCTTTCAGTGCGGTGATGTCGCGCTGCGGCTCGCCGGTGTACAGCTGGCGCGGACGGCCAATCTTGTACGGGCCGGAGAGCATTTCCTTCCAGTGCGAGATCCAGCCCACGGTACGTGCCAGGGCGAAGATCACGGTGAACATGCTGGTTGGAATGCCGATCGCCTTGAGGATGATCCCCGAGTAGAAGTCGACGTTCGGGTACAGCGAGCGCTCGATGAAGTACGGATCGGTCAGGGCGATCTCTTCCAGGCGCATCGCCAGTTCCAGCTGCGGATCGTCCTTGATGCCCAGCTCGCGCAGGACTTCGTCGCAGGTCTGCTTCATCACGGTGGCGCGCGGGTCGCGGTTCTTGTAGACGCGGTGACCGAAGCCCATCAGTTTGAACGGATCGTTCTTGTCCTTGGCCTTGGCGATGAACTTGTCGATGTTCGAGACATCGCCGATTTCATCGAGCATGGTCAGGACCGCTTCGTTCGCACCGCCGTGGGCAGGGCCCCACAGTGCGGCGATACCGGCGGCGATACAGGCGAACGGGTTGGCACCCGAAGACCCGGCCAGGCGCACGGTGGAGGTGGAGGCGTTCTGCTCGTGGTCGGCGTGGAGGATGAAGATCCGGTCCATCGCCTTGGCCAGCACCGGGCTGATCGGTTTGATCTCGCACGGGGTGTTGAACATCATGTGCAGGAAGTTCTCTGCATACGACAGGTCGTTGCGCGGGTACATCATGGGTTGGCCCATGGAGTACTTGTACACCATCGCTGCAAGCGTCGGCATCTTGGCGACCAGGCGCACGGCGGAGATTTCGCGGTGCTGCGGATTATTGATGTCCAGCGAGTCGTGATAGAACGCCGAGAGGGCGCCGACCACGCCGCACATGACGGCCATCGGGTGGGCGTCGCGGCGGAAACCGTTGAAGAAGGATTTCAGCTGCTCGTGGACCATGGTGTGGTTCTTCACGGTGCTGACGAACTGGGCCTTCTGCTCTGCGTTCGGCAGTTCGCCGTTGAGCAGCAGGTAGCAGGTTTCCAGGTAGTCCGATTGCTCGGCGAGCTGTTCGATCGGGTAGCCGCGGTGCAGCAGCACGCCCTTGTCGCCGTCGATGTAGGTGATCTTCGACTCGCACGAGGCGGTCGCCATGAAACCGGGGTCGAAGGTGAAGTGACCGGATGCCCCCAACCCGCGGACGTCGATAACATCGGGACCAACGGTGCCGGTTAAAATGGGCAGCTCTACGGGGGCTGCGCCCTCGATGACCAACTGCGCTTTTTTGTCAGCCATGTGGCCTCCTATTAATGCTTGAAATCATCAGACAGACCCCCCACGCAGGGCCCGCACCACTATAGAGGGATAAATTCGAATGTCAATTTGCCTAAAGGCTGGTTGAAACACCCTCCAAGCCCATGATTTTCACGAAATTGCCGCCCGTTTACGCCTTTTGCTCGCTAAAGGCAATGCGCTATTCGGGCTAGCCCCTTACGTTGTCATAAGCAGCCTAACTGTCTATACTCGGCAGCCGACTCCCAGGGGCTTTCCAGCCCGCCCTGCTGGGTGTCGTGTTCTCTTCGGTGGTGGGTACCTGACCAGTACACTTACCAACAACTTTGCCCTGTTCGCTAGGGGCTCTTCAGTGTGAAAAAAGCCGTGAAAAGCCAACGACCTGTAAACCTAGACCTAAGGACCATCAAACTCCCGATCACCGCGTACACGTCCATTCTTCACCGTATTTCCGGCGTCATCCTGTTCCTCGGCCTTGCCATCATGCTGTACGCATTGGGCAAGTCGCTGGGTTCCGAGGAGGGCTTTGCCGAGGTGAAGGCGTGTCTGACCAGTCCGCTGGCCAAACTGGTGACCTGGGGCCTGCTGTCCGGCCTGCTGTATCACCTCGTCGCAGGTGTTCGCCACCTGATCATGGACATGGGTGTCGGTGAGACGCTGGAAGGCGGCAAGCTGGGCTCGAAAATCGTGATCGTCATCTCCGTGGTGCTGATCGTTCTGGCGGGAGTTTGGGTATGGTAACTAATGTCACGAACCTGTCGCGTTCGGGCCTCTATGACTGGATGGCGCAGCGCGTCTCGGCGGTCGTTCTCGCGGCTTACTTCATTTTCCTGATCGGCTACCTCGCGATCCACCCGGGCATCGACTATGCCCAGTGGCACGCTCTGTTCTCCAACAACGCGATGCGGATCTTCAGTCTGCTGGCACTCGTTGCCCTGGGCGCTCACGCCTGGGTCGGCATGTGGACCATTGCCACCGACTACCTGACGCCGATGTCGTTCGGCAAGTCGGCGACTGCGATTCGTTTCCTGTTCCAGGCGGTATGCGGCGTTGCGATGTTCGCTTACTTCGTCTGGGGTGTGCAGATTCTCTGGGGTATCTGATTCATGGCTAACATTCCAACCATTTCGTTCGACGCCATCATCATCGGTGGCGGCGGTGCGGGCATGCGCGCAGCACTGCAGCTGGCTCAAGGCGGCCACAAGACCGCAGTAGTCACCAAGGTGTTCCCGACCCGTTCGCACACTGTATCCGCCCAGGGCGGCATCACCTGCGCCATCGCTTCGGCCGACCCGAACGACGACTGGCGCTGGCACATGTACGATACCGTCAAGGGTTCCGACTACATCGGTGACCAGGACGCTATCGAATACATGTGTCAGGAAGGCCCGGCTGCGGTTTTCGAGCTGGACCACATGGGCCTGCCGTTCTCGCGTACCGAAACCGGCCGTATCTACCAGCGTCCGTTCGGTGGCCAGTCCAAGGACTTCGGCAAGGGCGGCCAGGCTGCGCGTACTTGCGCCGCGTCCGACCGTACCGGTCACGCCCTGCTGCACACCCTCTATCAGGGCAACCTGAAGGCGGGCACCACCTTCCTCAACGAGTACTACGCCGTTGACCTGGTCAAGAACCAGGACGGCGCGTTCGTCGGTGTGATCGCGATCTGCATCGAAACCGGCGAAACCATGTACATCAAGTCCAAGGCCACCGTTCTGGCCACCGGCGGTGCAGGTCGTATCTACGCCTCCACCACCAACGCCCTGATCAACACCGGCGACGGTATCGGCATGGCCCTGCGTGCAGGCGTGCCGGTGCAGGACATCGAGATGTGGCAGTTCCACCCGACCGGTATCGCCGGCGCCGGTGTACTGGTCACCGAAGGTTGCCGCGGTGAGGGTGGCTACCTGATCAACGCCCACGGCGAGCGCTTCATGGAGCGTTACGCGCCGAACGCGAAGGACCTGGCTGGCCGCGACGTGGTCGCCCGTTCCATGGTCAAGGAAATCATCGCCGGCAACGGCGTGGGCCCGAACAAGGACCACGTACTGTTGAAGCTGGACCACCTGGGCGAGGAAGTGCTGCACAGCCGCCTGCCAGGCATCTGCGAGCTGTCCAAGACCTTCGCCCACGTCGACCCGGTGGTCGCGCCGGTTCCGGTCGTGCCGACCTGCCACTACATGATGGGCGGCGTTGCCACCAACATTCATGGCCAGGCCATCACCATGGACGCCGAAGGCAAGGACCAGATCATCCCAGGCCTGTTCGCTGTGGGTGAAGTGGCGTGCGTATCGGTTCACGGTGCCAACCGCCTGGGCGGCAACTCGCTGCTCGACCTGGTGGTATTCGGTCGCGCAGCCGGCCTGCACCTGGAAAAAGCACTGAGCGACGGCGTCGAGTACCGCGACGCGAGCGACACCGATGTCGACGTTGCCCTGAACCGCCTGAACAAGCTCAACGAGCGCACCACTGGCGAAGATGTCGCAAGCCTCAAGCGCGAGCTGCAGAGCTGCATGCAGAACTACTTCGGTGTATTCCGTACTGGCGAATACATGCAGAAGGGTATCGAGCAGTTGGCCGGCCTGCGTGACCGCATTGCCAACGTCAAGATCAACGACAAGTCCCAGGCCTTCAACACCGCGCGTATCGAAGCGCTGGAGCTGCAGAACCTGCTGGAAGTTGCCGAAGCGACCGCCATCGCAGCCGAAGCCCGTAAAGAGTCCCGCGGCGCGCACGCCCGTGAAGACTTCGAAGACCGTGACGACGAGAACTGGCTGTGCCACACCCTGTACTACCCGGGTGAGAAGCGCGTCGCCAAGCGTGGCGTCAACTTTGCGCCGAAGACAGTTCCTGCCTTCGAACCAAAAGTCCGGACTTACTAAGGGTGGCCGCTATGTTGAAAGTCGAAGTTTATCGTTACAACCCGGACACCGACTCGGCGCCCAAGATGGAGTCGTTCGACGTCGATACCGGTGGCAAGGACCTGATGGTGCTGGACGTACTGGCGCTGATCAAGGAGAAGGACGAGGGCTTCTCGTACCGTCGCTCCTGCCGTGAAGGCGTTTGCGGTTCCGATGGCATGAACATGAACGGCAAGAACGGCCTGGCCTGCATCACCCCGCTGTCGGGTGTGGTCAAGGGCAACAAGCTGGTCCTGCGCCCGCTGCCAGGTTTGCCGGTCATTCGTGACCTGGTCGTCGATATGAGCATCTTCTACAAGCAGTACGAGAAGGTGAAGCCATTCCTGCAGAACGACACTCCGGCTCCGGCCATCGAGCGTCTGCAGTCGCCGGAAGATCGCGACAAGCTGGACGGTCTGTACGAGTGCATCCTGTGCGCTTGCTGCTCGACCTCCTGCCCATCGTTCTGGTGGAACCCGGACAAGTTCCTGGGCCCCGCCGCGTTGCTGCAGGCCTATCGTTTCCTGGCCGACAGCCGTGACACCAAGACGCAGGAGCGTCTGGCGTCGCTGGATGACCCGTTCAGCGTGTTCCGCTGCCGCGGGATCATGAACTGCGTGAACGTCTGCCCGAAGGGTCTGAACCCGACCAAGGCGATCGGCCACGTACGTAACATGCTGCTGCAGAGCGGCACCTGATTCAAAAATGTTGCACCAGCAGTAAGCCGAAGCGCGGGTGGTGAGCCCGCGCCGAGGTAAAACCCGAGCAAGGGCCCAAAAAGCCCGCGCTCATTACCTATGAAGATATGAGACCAGCAGGGGCTTCCGGGCTGGTACCCGGAAAATCTGCAGGATCCAGGTGGCGTGGTTAGTCGCTGTGTTCGGACTTTTCCAGGTTTGCGTGGTTCTTGCCGATCCGTCCCCTAACCGAGGGTGACCAAGCATGCAAGAAAGCGTGATGCAGCGCATGTGGGAAAGCGCCCACCTTTCAGGTGGTAACGCTGCATATGTGGAAGAGCTCTACGAGCTCTACCTGCACGACCCTAACGCTGTGCCAGAAGAGTGGCGCACCTACTTCCAGAAGTTGCCCGCCGACGGCAGCACCGCTACCGACGTATCGCACTCTACGATCCGCGACCATTTCGTACTGCTGGCAAAGAACCAGCGCCGCGCCCAACCGGTTTCCGCCGGGAGCGTGAGCAGTGAACACGAGAAGAAGCAGGTTGAAGTGCTGCGACTGATCCAGGCCTATCGTATGCGCGGCCATCAGGCTGCCAAGCTCGACCCGTTGGGGTTGTGGCAGCGCCCTGCGCCTGTAGACCTGTCGATCAATCACTACGGCTTGACCAATGCCGACCTTGATACGACCTTCCGTGCCGGCGACCTGTTCATCGGCAAAGAGGAAGCGAGCCTACGCGAAATCTTCGAGGCGCTGCAGAAGACATATTGTCGCACCATTGGCGCCGAGTTCACCCACATCGTCGATTCCGAGCAACGCAGCTGGTTCCAGCAGCGCCTCGAAAGCGTTCGTGGCCGTCCTGATTTCTCCGTTGACGTGCAGACTCACCTGCTCGAGCGCGTTACCGCGGGTGAAGGCCTGGAGAAATACCTGGGCACCAAGTACCCGGGTACCAAGCGCTTCGGTCTGGAAGGCGGCGAAAGCCTGATTCCGATGCTGGACGAAATGATCCAGCGTTCCGGCTCCTACGGCACCAAGGAAGTCGTGATCGGCATGGCCCACCGTGGCCGTCTGAACGTGCTCGTCAACACCTTCGGCAAGAACCCGCGCGAGCTGTTCGACGAGTTCGAAGGCAAGAAGATGAACGAGCTGGGCTCCGGTGACGTGAAGTATCACCAGGGCTTCTCCAGCAACGTCATGACCCCTGGTGGTGAAGTCCACCTGGCAATGGCGTTCAACCCGTCCCACCTGGAAATCGTCTCGCCAGTGGTAGAGGGTTCGGTTCGTGCCCGCCAGGACCGCCGCAACGACACTGTCGGCGACAAGGTCCTGCCGATCTCGATCCACGGCGACGCGGCTTTCGCAGGCCAGGGCGTGGTCATGGAAACCTTCCAGATGTCGCAGACCCGCGGTTTCAAGACCGGCGGTACCGTGCACATCGTGATCAACAACCAGGTCGGTTTCACCATCAGCAACCCGCTGGATGCGCGCTCCACCGAGTACGCCACCGACGTGGCCAAGATGATCCAGGCGCCGATCCTGCACGTGAACGGCGACGATCCGGAAGCTGTGCTGTTCGTGACGCAACTGGCCATCGACTACCGCATGCAGTTCAAGCGTGACGTGGTGATTGACCTGGTCTGCTACCGTCGTCGCGGCCACAACGAGGCCGACGAGCCGAACGGCACCCAGCCGCTGATGTACCAGCAGATCACCAAGCAGCGCACCACCCGTGAGCTGTACGCCGACGCGCTGATTCAAGCCGGTCGCATCGACGCCGAGCGCGCTCAGGCCAAGATCGACGAGTACCGCAACGCGCTGGACAACGGCCTGCACGTGGTCAAGAGCCTGGTCAAGGAGCCTAACCGCGAGCTGTTCGTCGACTGGCGTCCGTACCTGGGCCATGCCTGGACCGCGCGTCACGACACGCGCTTCGACCTCAAGACCCTGCAGGAGCTGTCGGCCAAGCTGCTCGAGCTGCCGGAAGGTTTTGTCGTTCAGCGCCAGGTCGCCAAGATCTACGAAGATCGCCAGAAGATGCAGGCCGGTGGCTTGCCGATCAACTGGGGTTACGCAGAGACCATGGCCTACGCCACTCTGCAGTTCGAAGGTCACCCGATCCGCATGACCGGCCAGGACATCGGCCGTGGCACCTTCTCGCACCGTCACGCGGTGCTGCACAACCAGAAGGACGCCAGCACCTACGTTCCGCTGAAGAACCTGTTCCCGGGCCAGCCGAAGTTCGAACTGTACGACTCCTACCTCTCGGAAGAAGCTGTACTGGCCTTCGAATACGGCTACTCCACCACCACGCCGAACGCGCTGGTGATCTGGGAAGCTCAGTTCGGTGACTTCGCCAACGGTGCGCAGGTGGTGATCGACCAGTTCATCACCAGCGGCGAGCACAAGTGGGGTCGTCTGTGCGGCCTGACCATGCTGCTGCCACACGGCTACGAAGGCCAGGGCCCCGAGCACTCCTCGGCGCGTCTGGAGCGCTACCTGCAGCTGTGCGCCGAGCACAACATTCAGGTGTGCGTACCGACCACGCCGGCGCAGATCTACCACCTGCTGCGTCGTCAGGTCATCCGTCCGCTGCGCAAGCCGCTGATCGTGCTGACGCCAAAGTCGCTGCTGCGCCACAAGCTGGCCATCTCGACGCTGGAAGATCTGGCAGAAGGCTCGTTCCAGACCGTGATCCCGGAAATCGATGCCATCGATCCGGCCAAGGTCGAGCGCCTGGTGCTGTGCAGCGGCAAGGTCTACTACGACCTGCTGGAAAAACGCCGTGCCGAAGGCCGCGAAGACATCGCCATCGTGCGTATCGAGCAGCTGTATCCGTTCCCTGAGGACGACCTGGTCGAGATCCTGGCGCCTTACACCAACCTCAAGCATGCAGTGTGGTGTCAGGAAGAGCCGATGAACCAGGGCGCCTGGTACAGCAGCCAGCATCACATGCGCCGTATCCTGGGCCGCCACAACAAGGCGCTGGTCCTGGAGTACGCCGGTCGCGACGCTTCTGCCGCGCCAGCCTGTGGTTACGCATCGAAGCACGCCGAACAGCAGGAAAAGCTGCTGCAAGACGCGTTCACTGTCTAATGCCTTCGCGCACCTGAAACCGAATTTAAGGAAACACTGATAATGGCTATCGAGATCAAAGCCCCAACCTTCCCGGAATCGGTTGCCGATGGCACCGTTGCCACCTGGCACAAGAAGCCGGGCGAAGCCGTCAAGCGTGACGAGCTGATCGTCGACATCGAGACCGACAAGGTCGTCCTGGAAGTCCTGGCCACCGCCGATGGCGTGCTGGGCGACATCGTCAAGGGCGAGGGCGACACCGTCCTGTCCGACGAAGTCCTGGGTTCGATCGTTGAAGGTGGCGCTGCTGCTGCAGCACCTGCCGCCGCCGCTGCTCCTGCTGCCGCTCCGGCCGCTGCTGGCGCCGACGCTGGCGAAGACGACCCGGTTGCCGCCCCTGCCGCGCGCAAGCTGGCCGAAGAGAACGGCATCGACCTGGCGACCGTTTCCGGTACCGGTAAAGGCGGTCGCATCACCAAGGAAGACGTGGTGGCTGCAGTCGCCAACAAGAAGTCGGCCCCTGCCGCACCTGCTGCCAAGCCGGCTGCTGCTGCCGCTGCTCCGGTTGTCGTCGCTGCTGGCGATCGCACCGAGAAGCGCGTGCCGATGACCCGCCTGCGCGCCAAGATCGCCGAGCGTCTGGTCGAAGCCCAGTCGAGCATGGCCATGCTGACCACCTTCAACGAAGTCGACATGACCGAAGTCATGGCCCTGCGTTCGAAGTACAAGGACCTGTTCGAGAAGACCCACAACGGCGTACGCCTGGGCTTCATGTCGTTCTTCGTCAAGGCCGCCACCGAGGCGCTGAAGCGCTTCCCGGCAGTCAACGCTTCGATCGATGGCAACGACATCGTCTACCATGGCTACGCGGACGTCGGCGTTGCCGTCTCCAGCGACCGTGGCCTGGTGGTACCGGTGCTGCGCAATGCCGAGTCGATGTCGCTGGCCGAGATCGAGAACGGCATCGCCACCTTCGGCAAGAAGGCCCGTGACGGCAAGCTGTCGATCGAAGAGATGACCGGCGGTACCTTCACCATCACCAACGGTGGTACCTTCGGTTCGATGATGTCGACCCCGATCGTCAACCCGCCGCAGGCCGCGATCCTGGGTATGCACAACATCATCCAGCGTCCGATGGCGATCAATGGCCAAGTGGTCATTCGCCCGATGATGTACCTGGCGCTGTCCTATGACCACCGCCTGATCGACGGCAAGGAAGCGGTAACCTTCCTGGTGACCATCAAGAACCTGCTGGAAGATCCGTCCCGTCTGCTGCTGGACATCTAATCACGCAGCTGCACGCTGCAGGCGACAGGCTCCCGACCGGAGCAGGTCGCCTTGCCGCGTGCGGCTTGTAGCTTGAAGCTGATAAGGAATCTTTTATGACCCAGAAATTCGACGTAGTGGTGATTGGTGCGGGTCCTGGCGGCTATGTTGCTGCCATCAAGGCTGCCCAACTTGGTCTGAAGACTGCCTGTATCGAGAAGTACACCGACGCCGAGGGCAAGCTGGCCCTGGGCGGCACCTGCCTGAACGTAGGTTGCATTCCTTCCAAGGCGCTGCTGGACAGCTCCTGGAAATACAAGGAAGCAAAAGAAAGCTTCAACGTCCACGGCATCTCCACTGGCGAAGTGAAGATGGACGTCGCCGCGATGGTTGGCCGCAAGGCTGGTATCGTCAAGAACCTGACCGGTGGCGTTGCCACCCTGTTCAAGGCCAACGGCGTTACTTCGATCCAGGGCCACGGCAAGCTGCTGGCTGGCAAGAAAGTCGAAGTCACCAAGGCTGACGGCACTACCGAAGTCATCGAAGCCGAGAACGTGATCCTGGCCTCCGGCTCGCGTCCGATCGACATTCCGCCGGCTCCGGTCGACCAGAACGTCATCGTCGACTCCACCGGCGCCCTGGAATTCCAATCGGTACCCAAGCGCCTGGGCGTGATCGGCGCCGGCGTCATCGGCCTGGAGCTGGGCTCGGTCTGGGCTCGCCTGGGTGCTGAAGTGACCGTGCTGGAAGCGCTGGACACCTTCCTGATGGCTGCCGACACCGCCGTCTCGAAAGAAGCTCAGAAGACCCTGACCAAGCAAGGCCTGGACATCAAGCTGGGCGCGCGCGTCACTGGCTCCAAAGTCAACGGCGACGAAGTCGAAGTCACCTACACCAACGCCGAAGGCGAGCAGAAGATCGTCTTCGACAAGCTGATCGTTGCGGTCGGCCGTCGTCCTGTGACTACCGATCTGCTGGCTGCCGACAGCGGTGTGAACATCGACGAGCGTGGCTACATCTTCGTCGACGACTACTGCGCCACCAGCGTGCCGGGCGTCTACGCCATCGGCGACGTGGTTCGCGGCATGATGCTGGCACACAAGGCCTCGGAAGAGGGCATCATGGTCGTCGAGCGCATCAAGGGCCACAAGGCTCAGATGAACTACGACCTGATCCCTTCGGTTATCTACACCCACCCGGAAATCGCGTGGGTCGGCAAGACCGAACAAGCATTGAAAGCCGAAGGCGTTGAGGTTAACGTGGGCACCTTCCCGTTCGCGGCCAGCGGCCGTGCGATGGCTGCCAACGACACCGGTGGCTTCGTCAAGGTCATCGCCGATGCCAAGACCGACCGCGTCCTGGGTGTTCACGTGATCGGCCCATCGGCTGCCGAGCTGGTTCAGCAAGGCGCGATCGCAATGGAATTCGGCACCAGTGCCGAGGACCTGGGCATGATGGTCTTCAGCCATCCGACCCTGTCCGAAGCGTTGCATGAAGCAGCGCTGGCTGTGAATGGCGGTGCCATTCACGTGGCCAACCGTAAGAAGCGTTAATTATAAAAACCACGGCGGGCTGCCCGTCGTGGGTCTTGCGTGCAAGATCCACCGCGGAATGTCCGCCGGACCGGGCCACCGGAAAAATCCGGGGTTAACGGTCACAGGTGGCGCGGCTCTGGAAACAGCGCAGCGCCGAAGCGCAGTACCTAACGAAGACGGTAAAAAGCATGAATCTTCACGAGTATCAGGGTAAACAGCTGTTCGCTGAGTACGGCCTGCCAGTTTCCAAGGGTTTCGCTGTAGATACCCCTGAGCAAGCCGCAGAAGCCTGCGACAAGATCGGCGGTTCCGAGTGGGTTGTCAAAGCCCAGGTCCACGCTGGTGGTCGCGGTAAAGCGGGCGGCGTCAAGCTGGTTCGCAGCAAGGAAGACGCCAAGGCGTTCGCTGCGCAGTGGTTGGGCAAGAATCTGGTTACCTACCAGACTGACGCCAACGGTCAGCCAGTCTCCAAGATCCTGGTCGAATCCTGCACTGACATCGCCAAAGAGCTGTACCTGGGCGCTGTAGTGGATCGTTCGAGCCGTCGTATCGTGTTCATGGCTTCCACCGAAGGTGGCGTGGACATCGAGAAAGTCGCTCACGAAACTCCTGAGAAGATCCTCAAGGCTACCATCGACCCGCTGGTCGGCGCTCAGCCGTTCCAGGGTCGCGAGCTGGCATTCCAGCTGGGCCTGGAAGGCAAGCAAGTACAACAGTTCGCCAAGATCTTCGTAGGTCTGGCCAAGCTGTTCAAGGATCACGACCTGGCCCTGCTGGAAGTGAACCCGCTGGTGATCAAGGCCGACGGCGACCTGCACTGCCTCGATGCCAAGATCAACATCGATGCCAACGCCATGTACCGTCAGCCTAAGCTGAAGACCTTCCACGACCCGTCCCAGGACGACGCCCGTGAAGCCCACGCTGCCAAGTTCGAACTGAACTACGTAGCGCTGGAAGGCAACATCGGCTGCATGGTCAACGGTGCCGGTCTGGCCATGGGTACCATGGACATCGTCAACCTGCACGGCGGCAAGCCAGCCAACTTCCTCGACGTTGGCGGCGGCGCTACCAAGGAACGCGTTACCGAAGCGTTCAAGATCATCCTGTCCGACAGCAATGTCGCGGCCGTTCTGGTCAACATCTTCGGTGGTATCGTTCGTTGCGACATGATTGCCGAAGGCATCATCGGTGCAGTGAAAGAAGTCGGCGTGAAAGTACCGGTCGTTGTCCGCCTCGAAGGCAACAACGCCGAACTGGGCGCTAAAGTACTGGCAGAAAGCGGTTTGAACATCATTGCGGCAACCAGCCTGACCGACGCTGCTCAACAAGTTGTCAAAGCTGCGGAGGGCAAGTAATGAGCGTCCTGATCAATAAAGACACCAAAGTCATCTGCCAGGGCTTCACCGGCTCGCAGGGTACTTTCCACTCCGAACAAGCCATCGCCTACGGCACCAAGATGGTCGGCGGCGTCACCCCAGGCAAGGGTGGCACCACCCACCTGGGCCTGCCGGTGTTCAACACCGTCAAGGAAGCTGTGGAAGCAACCGGCGCTGACGCTTCGGTCATCTACGTTCCGGCTCCGTTCTGCAAGGACTCGATCCTGGAAGCGGCCTTTGGCGGCATCAAGCTGATCGTCTGCATCACCGAAGGTATTCCTACCCTCGACATGTTGGACGCCAAGGTCAAGTGCGACGAGCTGGGTGTCACCCTGATCGGCCCTAACTGCCCAGGCGTCATCACTCCGGGCGAGTGCAAGATCGGCATCATGCCAGGTCACATTCACTTGCCAGGCAAGGTCGGTATCGTTTCCCGTTCCGGCACCCTGACCTACGAAGCGGTCAAGCAGACCACCGACGCCGGCTTCGGCCAGTCGACCTGCGTCGGCATCGGCGGTGACCCGATCCCAGGCTCCAACTTCATCGACATCCTGAAGCTGTTCCAGGAAGACCCGAAGACCGAAGCGATCGTCATGATCGGTGAGATCGGCGGTTCGGCTGAAGAAGAAGCTGCTGCCTACATCAAGGCCAACGTCACCAAGCCTGTCGTTTCCTACATCGCTGGCGTTACCGCACCTGCGGGCAAGCGTATGGGCCACGCTGGCGCCATCATCTCCGGCGGCAAAGGCACTGCAGACGAGAAATTCGCTGCACTGCAGGACGCTGGCGTGAAGACCGTGCGTTCCCTGGCTGACATCGGCAAGGCCCTGGCCGAGCTGACTGGCTGGGAAGCCAAGAAGTAAGTAACACGCTATACCCCCCACGCGCACAGAGGCCACCTTCGGGTGGCCTTTGTCGTTCTGGGTCGTCCCGCGATGGGCCCGGAAATGACAACTCAGATTATTCGATCGGGCCCATAGGATTTTTCCAGCAGACGATGGTTTCAATCCGAGGATAATCCAGCCATCCTCGGTCACGCAGACGACAAACACATACGCACATCGGACAACCAGCACCATTGCAGTGCGTTTGCCCGGCAAATTCTGTAACCTACGCGTTCACTCTGTGCCCGTACCCCAAAAGGGAACGACACGCTAAACGGGTCTGGCTCATCAAGCCGGGCAGCATTTCCCTCATCCATGTGGAAATCCCTTCTCGAATCCCGATTTCAGCAGTGTGGTACTTCCTTAAATGAAAGTGTTAAAAGGCCAGGACATCCTGGCGCTTGGCTTTATGACGTTCGCGCTTTTCGTCGGTGCGGGCAATATCATCTTCCCGCCTATCGTTGGTCTGCAGTCCGGTCCGCACGTGTGGATGGCGGCGCTGGGCTTCCTGGTCACCGCCGTGGGTCTGCCAGTCATTACCGTGGTTGCCCTGGCGAAGGTCGGTGGCGGGATGGATGCCCTGAGCAGCCCGATCGGCAAGTTCTTCGGCGGCCTGTTGGCGGCAGTCTGCTACCTCTCGGTCGGCCCGCTGTTCGCTACCCCGCGCACCGCGACCGTTTCGTTCGAGGTGGGTGTGGCGCCACTGACCGGTGAAAGCCCGCTGGCGCTGTTCATCTACAGCCTGGTGTACTTCGCTGTGGTGCTGGCCGTGTCGATGTATCCGGGCAAGCTGCTCGATACCGTCGGTCGCTTCCTGGCACCGTTGAAGATCATCGCCCTGGCGGTGCTCGGCATTGCTGCCTTTGCGCTGCCAGCGGGCTCGATTGGTGACGCGCAGCCAGCTTACGTCGCAGCTCCGTTCTCCCAAGGCTTCATCAATGGCTACCTGACCATGGATACCCTCGGTGCCCTGGTGTTCGGCATCGTCATCGTCAACGCCATTCGCTCGCGCGGTGTGGAGTCGCCCAAGCTGATCACTCGCTACGCCATCATCGCCGGCCTGATCGCCGGTGTCGGCCTGGCCCTGGTCTACATCAGCCTGTTCCGCCTCGGCGCCGGCAGCCATGAGATCGCTGCGAACGCGAGCAACGGTGCTGCGGTTCTGCATGCCTACGTGCAGCACACCTTCGGCTCGCTGGGCAGTGGTTTCCTGGCCGTGCTGATCGCGCTGGCCTGCCTGGTCACTGCCGTGGGCCTGACCTGCGCCTGTGCCGAGTACTTCAGCCAGATCCTGCCGCTGTCGTACCGTGCCCTGGTGGTGATCCTGGCGGGCTTCTCGCTGCTGATCTCGAACCTGGGCCTGACCAAGCTGATCATGTTCTCGATCCCGGTGCTGACCGCCATCTACCCGCCATGCATCGTGGTCGTGGGCCTGAGCTTCGTGAAGGACCTGTGGAACTCGCCGGTACGCATTCTCGCGCCGGTCATGCTCGTTTCGCTGCTGTTCGGCATGGTCGATGCGATCAAGGGCAGCAGCCTGGCGCACATCCTGCCGGACGCGGTGGCGCACTTGCCGCTGAGCGAGCAGGGCTTGGCCTGGCTGGTGCCTTCGGTGATCGCCCTGGCCGCCGCGGTGGTCTGTGATCGTCTGCTCGGCAAGCCACGCGAGGCGCTGGCCTGATGGGTTGAAGCCTGCAGCAGTGCTGGCCACAAGCCCATTGGCACTTGCTGGGTGTTTGAACCCGAAGCCCCGTATCCGAAAGGATGCGGGGCTTTTTGTTGGCAACGAGGTTTTCAGAGCCCGCATGTGTCTTTCGCCGATAGCCAACGTCGAATTCGGATTCTAACCTTTCTATGCACCTGGCCTCTGGAACCCGGCATGACCTTCATCCAAAGCAATCTCCACAACCTGCTGGCCATCGCCTGGTTTGCGCTGTGCTGGGGCGGCTACACCCGCTACGCCACATGGAAGGGGCGCGACACAGCGTGCCTGGCCAGCGTCCTGCATCTCTACCGGGAAGACTGGATGCGCCGTATGCTGCTGCGCGACAACCGCATCGCCGACGCCAGCGTGATCGGCAACCTGGAGCGCAATGCCTCGTTTTTTGCCTCGAGCACCCTGATCATCCTGGCAGGTATCCTCACCGTGCTCGGCGCCTCCGATCGCGCGCTGTCGCTGCTGGCCGACCTGCCGCTGGTGCAGCAGGCCTCGCAGGGGATGTCGGAGATCAAGCTGCTGTGCCTGGCGATGGTGTTCGTCTATGCCTTCTTCACCTTCAGCTGGTGCATGCGCCAATACAATTTCGCTGCGGTGTTGGTGGGTTCGGCGCCGATGATCGGTGAGCGGCAGGTCAGCGAGCTGGAGCGCAAAGCCTTCGCTTCACGCGCGGCGAGGGTGCTTTCGCTGGCGGCCAACCAGTTCAACCTGGGGCTGCGCTCGTATTACTTCGGCATGGCCATGCTCAGTTGGTTCGTCAGTCCCTGGATGTTCATGGTGCTGAGTATCGGAGTCGTATTCATTCTGTACCGACGGGAGTTCCACTCCCATGTACTGGAAGTGATGGTCTTCACACCCACTGAAAGTGTGCACAGCGAAGCGGGCAAGGACACTTCGGTACATATGAATTGATAGACGCTGACTGAAGCGTTTCATCAGTTAGTTGCAGGCACAAAAAAACCCGACGCAAGTCGGGTTTTTCCGTTCAGCATAATTACTGCTTGGCAGGTTCGGCCGGAGCAGTGGAAGGTGCCGGAGTGGAAGGCTGGGCTTCCTCGGCGGCTTTCTGCTGCGCTTCGGCCTGATCTTTGGCGGCTTCGGCGTTTTCCTTGGCGGCCTCGTTCACTTTATCCTGAGCCTCGCCCATCTTCTCCTGGGCTTGCTCGGCATGTTGCTGTGCGTCCTGGGCTTTGTCTTCGCTCGCCTTGTCGCAAGCAGCCAGGCCCATGGCAGCGGCCAGCATCAGAGCAAAAGCAAAAGGTTTACGCATGGGGTGTTTCTCCTTGGTGGAATAACTTACTTGAAACCTTCGAGTCCATCCGCCAGCCATAAGTTCAACGCAGGTTGCAGATATATAACACCCCGTTCTATATCGACTTTTCCGTTGATTTGTGAAATGTCGAGTCGGCAAGGAGTATGCGGACCATGAGTGAGACGGCCTTGATGGCGATGGCTGGACGTTTTCTTTCAGCCCTCAGGCATTGCCAGGTGTTGCAGATGCGTGTCCATCACGCTGATGCCGAGGGCATGACCCTGATACTGCCTTGGTCGGCAGCGATCGTTGGCAATCCACAGACTGGCGCCGTCCATGGCGGCGTACTGACCACGCTGATGGACACCACCTGCGGCATGGCCACCCTTTGTGTACTGCCGCAGTTCGAAGTCTGCCCGACCCTGGACCTGCGTATCGACTATATGCATCCTGCGCAGCCTGGCAAGGACATCCATGGCCATGCCCAGTGTTATCGCGTCACCCGTGATGTGATCTTCACCCGCGGCACGGCCTATCAGGACGACCCTGCTC
Source organism: Pseudomonas sp. NY15374 (assembly GCF_048068255.1). NCBI lineage: Bacteria > Pseudomonadati > Pseudomonadota > Gammaproteobacteria > Pseudomonadales > Pseudomonadaceae > Pseudomonas > Pseudomonas sp. NY15374. The sequence goes on along the minus strand of NZ_JBLUPZ010000002.1, from coordinate 83,904 downwards.
AGCCGATCTGTCAGGTGGTCGGCACCTTCATGCGTCTTGGGCAGGAGGCCCGTGGTGGTATCCGTTTCGGCAGCGGCCTCAAGGAGGGCAGGGCATGATTCCCGAGGAAGTTCGCAAGCAGCTGACTCAGGCCCACGCCCGCGGCGACTATGCGCCGTTGCTGGCGCTGATTCCCTATGCCGGGCTGATCGGCATCGAATGCGAGCGCCAGGGCGATGATCTGCTGTTCCGCCTGCCGGCCAATCAGGACAACATCGGCAACCCTTTGCTGCCGGCCATCCATGGGGGTGTCATTGCGGGTTTCATGGAGCTTTCGGCAGCGCTCTATCTGCTGATTTTCAGCGAGAGCCTGAGCATTCCCAAGATCATCGACTTCTCCATCGACTACCTGCGCGCCGGGCACTACCGCGACACTTATGCCCAGTGCCAGCTCTGGCGCCAGGGCCGTCGAGTGACCAACGTGGCGATCACCGCCTGGCAAGGCGATCGCGACTCGCCTATCGCCACTGCCCGGGCGCATTTCAAGATCGAACCGCATAAGCCCTTGAAATAGTCGGACATGCCCCCATCTGCTGAACATCTGCCCGGCCATGCGCAATTGCCGTCGGGTGCAATGACCAACAGATCGGAGTTTGAAGACGATGAGTGTGGAGACTCAAAAAGAAACCCTGGGCTTCCAGACCGAGGTCAAGCAACTGCTGCACCTCATGATCCATTCGCTGTACTCGAACAAGGAGATCTTCCTGCGCGAGCTGATCTCCAACGCCTCTGACGCTGCCGACAAGCTGCGTTTCGAAGCCTTGGCCAAGCCTGAGCTGCTCGAGGGCGATGCCGATCTGAAGATTCGCGTCAGCTTCGACAAGGACGCTGGCACCGTGACGCTGGAAGACAACGGTATCGGCATGAGCCGCGCCGATGTCATCGCGCACCTGGGTACCATCGCCAAGTCCGGCACCGCCGACTTCATGAAGAACCTCACCGGCGACCAGAAGAAGGACTCGCACCTGATCGGTCAGTTCGGTGTGGGCTTCTACTCTGCCTTCATCGTCGCCGACAAGGTCGATGTCTTCAGCCGTCGTGCCGGCGCACCTGCAGCCGAAGGCGTGCATTGGTCATCCAAAGGCGAGGGCGACTTTGAAGTCGCCACCATCGACAAGCCGCAGCGCGGCACCCGCATCGTCCTGCACTTGAAGAAGGACGAGCAGGAGTTCGCCGACGGCTGGCGTCTGCGCAACGTGGTCAAGAAGTACTCCGACCACATTGCCCTGCCGATCCAGTTGCCCAAGGAGCAGGCTGCTGCCGCCGAAGGCGAAGAGCAGCCGGCCGAGGAATGGGAAACCGTCAACCGCGCCAGCGCCCTGTGGACCCGTTCGCGTACCGAGATCAAGGACGAGGAATACCAGGAGTTCTACAAGCACATCGGCCATGACTTCGAGAACCCGCTGGCCTGGAGCCACAACAAGGTCGAAGGCAAGCTCGAGTACAACTCGCTGCTGTACGTACCGGCCCGCGCCCCCTTCGACCTGTACCAGCGCGAAGCGCCGCGCGGCTTGAAGCTGTATGTGCAGCGCGTGTTCATCATGGACCAGGCCGAGTCGTTCCTGCCGCTGTACCTGCGCTTCATCAAGGGTGTGGTCGACTCCAACGACCTGTCGCTGAACGTGTCGCGTGAAATCCTGCAGAAAGACCCGATCATCGACTCGATGAAGTCGGCCCTGACCAAGCGCGTATTGGACATGCTGGACAAGCTGGCCAAGAACGAGCCCGAGCAGTACAAAGGCTTCTGGAAGAACTTCGGCCAGGTGCTGAAGGAAGGCCCGGCGGAAGACTTCGCCAACAAGGAGAAGATCGCAGGCCTGCTGCGCTTTGCCTCCACCCACGACGACAGCGGCGAACAGAGCGTCAGCCTGGCGGACTACCTGGCCCGCGCCAAGGAAGGCCAGGACAAGATCTACTACCTCACCGGTGAGTCGTATGCGCAGGTGAAGAACAGCCCGCACCTGGAAGTCTTCCGCAAGAAAGGCATCGAAGTGCTGCTGCTGACCGATCGCATCGACGAGTGGCTGATGAGCTACCTGAGCGAGTTCGAAGGCAAGGGCTTTGTTGACGTCGCGCGTGGCGATCTGGACCTGGGCAAGCTGGATTCCGAAGAGGACAAGAAGGCCCAGGAAGAAGTCGCCAAGGACAAGGAAGGGCTGGTCGAGCGTCTGAAGAGTGCGCTGGGTGACAGCGTGGCTGAAGTCCGCGTTTCCCACCGCCTGACCGACTCGCCGGCGATCCTGGCCATTGGCGAGCAGGACCTGGGCTTGCAGATGCGCCAGATCCTTGAGGCCAGCGGGCAGAAGGTGCCGGATTCCAAGCCGATCTTCGAGTTCAACCCGACTCACCCGCTGATCGAGAAGCTCGACAACGAGCAGAGCGAGGATCGCTTCTCGGAGCTGTCGCACATCCTGTTCGACCAGGCGGCCCTGGCTGCCGGTGACAGCCTCAAGGATCCGGCGGCCTATGTACGTCGCTTGAACAAGCTGCTGGTCGAGCTGTCGGCCTGAGTTCGAGCTTCATGAAAAAACCCGCTTCGGCGGGTTTTTTTGTGCCCGCCGAGCGCTAGCGCAAGCTTGTCAGGTATGCGCAGAACATATCGGCCATCGCATCGGCGTAGGCCTTGATCTGCGCCTCGGTGCGCGGCTGTTCCGAGAAACTTTTGCCAGCGCTGGCGAAGGTGCTGACGATCAGCTCGCCTGCCAGCGCCCGGGTCTGAGCACTGGCCTGGGGCAGCACTTCCTCGATGAAACGCTCGAAGGTCAGGTCTGCCGCCGCGCGCGCTTGCTGGATCTCCGGCGCATCGCGATAAAGGGGGGCTGCATCGTTCAGTGCCACGCGCATCGACGCCTCCTCGCACTCCGAGCGAATGAACGCCTGCACCAGCATGCGCAGACGCTCGAATACGGGTTTGCCGACATCCTCGAGAATGCTGCTGAGCATCTCGCTGGTTTCGCGCCATTCTTCGACCTGCAGTCGGAACAGGATCGCTGCCTTGTTTGGAAAGTACTGGTACAGCGATCCCACGCTCACGCCGGCTCTTTCCGCTACCCGCGCCGTGGTGAAGCGGGTGACGCCTTCATCGGCCAGCACCTGCGTGGCGGCCTGCAGGATCGCAGAGACCAGCTCGGTCGAGCGGGCCTGCTGAGGGTGCTTGCGCGAGGTGATCTGTGGGCGTTTGCGGGTCATGTCCATGGCGCTGATGTGATGATTTGTGCGCATCTTAGGTGGGCGGGTTCGCCTGATTCAACCCGATGCCTGGTCGCAAATGCGACTGCAAATGCGATCCCGAATGTCGATTTCTGCCCATGAATCGATATTTATCAATGGGTTGTTTTGCATGGCTAATGCGACTCTCCTGGCGATTATCCAACCTGGAACATCGGCCGTACCATTTGCTCCTGATACGACGAATCAGTCAGGTTTACCATCGCTTCAGGAGTAGCTCATGCATGTATTCGTAACCGGTGCCACGGGCTGGCTGGGCTCGGCGGTAACCCGTGATTTGATCGAGGCCGGTCATCGCGTCACCGGGCTTGCCCGCTCCAGCGAGAAGGCCGCCGCCCTGGCTTCCACGGGGGCAGGCGTACTCTGCGCGACCCTCGATGACCACGATGCCCTGCGCCAGGCAGCAGCTTCGGCCGATGCGGTGATCCATACCGCGTTCAACCACGACTTTTCCCGGTTCGCCGCAAACTGTGAGCAGGACCGTCAGGTGATAGACGTGCTGGGCAGTGCATTGCAGGGCTCGCAACGGCCTTTGCTGGTGACCTCGGGCCTTTCCGGCCTGCCGCGTCATGCGGTCGAAGCGGACAGGCCGGTTTCCGGCGGGCTGCGCCAATCCGAAGCGGCGGCACGAGCCTTGGCCGAGCGCGGTGTGCGTGCTGCCACCGTGCGCCTGCCGCCCTCGGTGCATGGTCTGGGTGACCACGGCTTCGTGCCTATCCTGGCGAAGTTGGCACGCCAGAGCGGAGTTTCGGCGTACATCGGTGAGGGACGCAATTGCTGGTCGGGTGTGCGCCGCCAGGATGCTGCGCGTCTGTACCGCCTGGCCCTGGAGGAAGGCGTCAGCCAACCGGTGTACCACGCCGTGGCAGACGAGGCCGTGCCGTTCAAAGCGATAGCCCAGGTGATCGGGCGCCAGTTGGGTGTGCCGGTGGAACCGCGCCCCGCAGAACACTTTGGCTGGTTCGCCATGATGGCCGGTGCCGATATGGCGGCCTCCAGCGCCCGCACTCGCTGGCTGTTGGGCTGGCAACCCGGCTGGCCCGACCTGCTCACCGAGCTCGATCAACCCGGTTATCACGCCGACTGAGCCCTACCAACCCGGGGACCGCAAAGGTGCCCGCAGTATTCCATGACGAAGATCATCCCAATGAATCAACAATCCTTGCGTTCCTCGCCATCAGCGGCAGGCAGTGTATTTCTGACGCTGCTGCCGATCACCCTGGCCGTCTTCATCGGCTTCCTCACCATCGGCGTGCAAATGCCGGTATTGCCCTTGCACTTGCATGACCGGCTCGGCATGGGCACGGTCGTGATCGGGCTGGTGGTGGGCAGCCAGTTCATCGCCGCCCTGCTTTCCAGGGCCTGGGCCGGCAATTTTGCCGATGTGCGCGGCGCCAAGCGGGCGGTGCTCCTCGGATTGCTGTTTGCCGCAGCATCGGGCTTGGCGTACCTGGCCTCGCTGCTGTTTCTGAGCAGTGCGCAGGCGTCTGTATGGCTGCTGCTGCTCGGTCGCATCCTGCTGGCTCTCGGCGAAAGCCTGATCGTGACCGGGGCGTTGGGCTGGTCGGTCGGGCGGGTAGGGCCACAGAATGCCGGCAATGTGATGGTCTGGGTCGGTATCGCGATCTTCGCGGCTTATGCGCTGGGCGCTCCGATAGGGGTCATGATCGCGGCGCAGTGGGGGTTCCTTGGGATCAGCCTGGCGACCATCGCCATCCCGCTGCTTGCACTTGCTGGCGTCATGGGTGTACGCGGTGTGGCGCCGACTGCGACCCGTCGTACACCCTTCTACCAGGTGCTGGGGGCGGTGCTGACGCCGGGTCTTGGCCTTGCCTTGTCCAGTGTCGGTTTCGGCTTGATAACGGCCTTCATCGCTCTCTTGTTCGCTGCCCGCGACTGGGGCGATGCGTCGCTGGCATTCACTGCCTTCGGCGTCGCGTTCATCGTTGCGCGGATCCTCTTCGGCCATCTTCCGGACAAGATCGGTGGCGCGCGCGTCGCGCTGGTGAGCGTGGCAGTCGAGCTGATCGGGCAATTGCTCATCTGGGGCGCGGCGAGCGAAGCGGTTGCCTACCTGGGGGCGGCCTTGACCGGCTTTGGCTACTCGCTGGCGTTTCCAGCGTTCGGCGTGGAGGCGGTGCGTCGCGCGCCCCCGCATACTCGTAGCCTGGCCATGGGCGCCTATGTGGCATTTCTCGATATCGCGCTGGGCATCGCCAGCCCCCTGGCTGGAGTGCTGGCCAGTACCTGGGGCGTGGCGTCGGTGTATCTGGCGGGTGCGGTGTGCGTGGGCTTGGCGTTGGTGGTCGCCTGGCGCTTGCTCGGCGCAACACCGGTGCCTTTGCAATCATGAAGATCGTCAGCATCGGCTAGCCTTTTGCACCGGGGTCCATACACACTAGGATTGTGATACGGAACAGTTCCAGGTTCAGGAGGAGTTTGATGAGCAAGGTAATCGTCGAGTCGCTGGTCTATCACGTCTCCGGCAGAGGCTATGAAAGCCGTCTGGTTTACGAGCCGGGGGCGTTGGGGCGACCAGGGCTGGTGATGGCGCCGAATTGGATGGGCATCGGCGAAGGTGCCGAGCGAATTGCCAAGGAAGTGGCCGAGAAGGGCTATGTGGTGTTGATCGCCGACCTGTATGGCCAGGGCGTGCGCCCGTCGAACGCCGATGAGGCCGGTGCGGCGATGATGCCGTTGAAGAACGACCGCGCCGAGCTGCGCAAGCGCATGCAGGAAGCCCTGGCGCAATTGCTCGGGCAGTCCAAGGCGCTGCTGGCGCCGGGCAAGGTAGGTACCTTTGGTTTCTGCTTCGGCGGCTGCTGCGCCCTGGAGCTGGCACGTACCGGCGCTGATCTGAAAGCGGCGGTGTCGTTCCACGGCACCCTGGACACGCCGAACCCTGAAGATGCCAAGCGCATCAAGGGCTCGGTGCTGGTGCTCCACGGTGCTTCCGACCCGCTGGTGCCCCAGGAGCAACTGCCGGCGTTCGAGGCTGAAATGAACGCTGCCAAGGTCGATTGGCAACTGTTGAGCTATGGCGGTGCGGTACATTCGTTTACCGACCCGAATGCCAACGTGCCGGGCAAGATGCAGTATGACCGTCGCACCTCGGAGCGGGCCTTCCGCGCGATGCACAATCTGCTGGAAGAAGTGTTTTCACACTGACGGTGTATTGGGGCTGCTATGCAGCCCTTCGCGGGCAAGCCCGCTCCCACAAGAATGGAGCAACCCTGACAAGCAGCGCTGCACCTGTGGGAGCGGGCTTGCCCGCGAACGGCCGCAAAGCGGCCGAACCTAGCGAGGTAGCTCGATCCGGGAGGTCTCCCCCGGCACCTGTGGCCAGTCACCTGCCGCCCAGCGTGCCCGGGCCTGTTCGATCAACTGCGGACCACTGGCAACGAAATTCCAGTTCATCCGCCGCGGTCCGTCCAGCGGCGCGCCGCCTATCAGCACCAACTGGCACTCGCCTTCGGCATACAGCTCCACTGCTTCGCCCTCTGGCAGCACCACCAGGCTGCACGCCTCCACCTCGTCGCCGTTTAGCACCAGCTCGCCATCGAGCAGGTACAGTGCCCGTTGTGCGTGCTCGTTCGGCACGATCAGCGGGGTTGCCGCCTGCATCTGCACCTGGGCGTAGAGGGTAGGAGAGAGCACCGGTACTGGCGACTCCAGACAGAATCCGGTGCCGGCGATCAGGCGGATGCGTACTCCCAGGTTGTCACTCACCGGCAAGCTGCTTGCGGGGTGGTGGCTGTAGCTCGGATCCCCCTGTTCGTGCGTCTTGGGCGATGCCAGCCACACCTGTAGGCCGTGCAGCCGCGAGCCCTCGGCGAAGGCTTGTGCCGGCGTACGTTCCACATGTGCCACGCCGCGTCCGGCAGTCATCCAGCTGACGTCACCTGGCAGCACGCGCTGGTTCGAGCCCAGGCTGTCCTTGTGCAGGATCTCTCCTTCGAACAGGTAGGTCAGGGTCGACAGGCCGATATGCGGGTGCTGGCGGATGTCCATGCCGTTGCCGGGTGCATAGTCGGTTTCCAGCATGTGGTCGAAGAACACGAAGGGGCCGACGCTGCGGCACTGAGCCGATGGCAGCGGACGCAGAATCGGTTGGCCCTCCACCGATTCGGCACGTGGGCGGATGATCAGGGGGCTGCTCATGGTCGGGCTCCGGACGGGCAGGGGGTGCGCCTAGCATAGCGGGTCGCGGCGGCGTGCTGAACCGTCTTGCAGGCGCGCGGGTCTACCCTGTTCCTGACTGGAACAAGGAAGCTGCTCCATGATTGCCAGAGTGCTGGCCTGCATTGTGTTATCCGGGTGCCTGTGCCAGGCGGCGCAAGCGCGCGACTATCGCTACAGTGACGCCCATCTGCATTACGTCGACTTCTTCCAGGAAACCGAAGGCATGCCTGCACTGCTGAAAGCCATGGACGAGGCCGGCGTCGAACACGCGATGATTTCCGGTATCCCGGTGGCGAAGAAATGGCATGAGGATGAACCCAAGCGCCCACGCTATTACGCGGGTGACGACGCTGATGCCTACTGGTTCAGTGCTACCGATATCCATGTAGTGGCAGCGGTGCAGAAGTTGCCGGCCGAGCAACAGAAACGCTTTCATCCATTCCTGTCGGGTTTCAACCCGGTGGACAAGAACGCGGTCAGCCACATCGAGCGCATGCTCGAATTGTACCCGGGGTTCTGGCAGGGCATCGGAGAGGTGTTCACCCGGCATGATGACCTCACTGCACTGACCAGCGGTGACACGCCGAGAGCCAACAACGAAGCGATGACCCGCATCTATCACCTGGCAGCCGAGCGTGACTTGCCGGTGCTGGTGCATTCGAACATCACCTCCAAGCGTGAGCGTAACCCGTTGTACCTGGCGGAGATCGAGGAGCCGCTGCGCAATCACCCACATACGCGTTTCATCTGGGCCCATGCCGGTACCAGTATGGAGATCCATCGTCACCAGACGCAGATGGACTTCATCCTGCCAACGCTTGCGCGCATGCTCGAGGCTTATCCGAATCTGTACATCGACCTGTCGTGGAGTGTACTGAAGCCCTATCTGCTGGATGAGCAGGGCCAGCCCCGCAAGGCGTGGCTGGCGCTGGTCGAGCGTTTCCCCGATCGATTCATGCTGGGTTCGGATGTGGTGGGCAAGTTCGGCAGCGTCGGTGAGCAGATGCACGGATTCGAGCCATTTCTGGATGCGTTGCCTGAGGCCGTGGCGCGCAAGGTGGCGAGGGATAATTTCCTTGCGGTGCTGCCCAGGCAGCGTTGAACTGCCGACCCCTTCTAAGGCAACACAAATGAAAACGCCCCGAACCAGTCGGGGCGTTTTCGTTGTCGCAGCAGCGTCTTACTTGCCAGTCCAGCGCTTGAGTACCAGGGTGGCGTTGGTGCCGCCGAAGCCGAAGCTGTTGCTCATGACCGTGTCGATCTTGGCGTTTTCTTCGGTTTGACGCAGTACCGGCAGGTCGGCGACCTCTGGGTCCAGTTCGTCGATGTTGGCGGAGCCGGCGATGAAGTTGTTTTCCATCATCAGCAAGCAGTAGATCGCCTCGTGCACGCCAGCGGCGCCCAGCGAGTGGCCGGACAGGCTCTTGGTCGAGCTGATCTTGGGTGCCTTGTCGCCGAACACTTCGCGCACGCCTTTCATTTCAGCGACGTCGCCGACCGGCGTCGAGGTGCCGTGGGTGTTCAGGTAGTCGATCGGGGTGTCGACGGTGGACAGCGCCTGCTGCATGCAGCGGATCGCGCCTTCGCCACTTGGGGCAACCATGTCGTAACCATCGGAAGTCGCGCCGTAGCCGACGATTTCCGCGTAGATCTTGGCGCCACGGGCCAGGGCGTGTTCCAGCTCCTCGACCACCACCATGCCGCCACCGCCAGCGATGACAAAGCCATCACGGTCAGCGTCGTAGGCGCGCGAGGCCAGCTCAGGGGTTTCGTTGCGCTTGGTCGACAGGGCGCCCATGGCATCGAACAGGAACGACTGGCTCCAGTGCTCTTCTTCACCGCCGCCGGCGAAGACGATGTCTTGTTTGCCCCACTGGATCTGCTCCAGCGCGGTGCCGATGCAGTGTGCGGAGGTGGCACAGGCCGACGAGATCGAGTAGTTGATGCCCTTGATCTTGAACGGGGTAGCCAGGCACGCCGATACGGTGCTGCCCATGGTACGGGTGACACGGTACGGGCCGACACGCTTGACGCCTTTCTCGCGCAGGGTGTCCAGTGCTTCCATCTGGTTCAGGGTCGAAGCGCCGCCGGAACCTGCAACCAGGCCGGTGCGTGGGCTCGACACCTGCTCTTCGGTCAGGCCTGCGTCCTTGATCGCGTCCTGCATCGCCAGGTAGGCGTAGGCGGCGGCGTGACCAACGAAGCGATAGACCTTGCGGTCGATCAGCTCTTCAAGGTTCAGGTCGATAGAGCCGGAAACCTGGCTACGCAGCCCCATTTCCTTGTATTCCGGGTTGTAACGGATACCCGGACGGCTGTTGCGCAGGTTTTCGGTGACGGTAGCTTTGTCATTGCCCAGGCACGAAACGATGCCCAGACCAGTGATAACGACGCGGCGCATGCGAATAACCCTTAGAAATTGTCAGTGGAGGTGAACACGCCGACCCGCAGGCCTTCGGCGGTGTAGATCTCGCGACCGTCGACGCTGACCGAGCCATCGGCGATGGCCATGTTCAGCTTACCTTTCAGGACGCGCTTGATATGGATGTTGTAGGTGACTTTCTTGGCGGTAGGCAGCACCTGGCCGAAGAACTTCACTTCGCCCGAACCCAGTGCGCGACCGCGGCCCGGCAGGCCCTGCCAGCCGAGGAAAAAGCCAACCAGCTGCCACATGGCGTCGAGGCCCAGGCAGCCCGGCATCACCGGATCGCCTTCGAAGTGGCAGGCGAAGAACCACAGGTCTGGAGTGATATCCAGCTCGGCGACCAATTCACCTTTGCCGAACTTGCCGCCTTCCTCACTGATGTGGGTGATGCGGTCTACCATCAGCATGTTCGGGGCGGGCAGTTGCGCATTACCGGGGCCGAACAGCTCACCGCGACTGCAGCGCAGCAGGTCTTCCCGAGTAAAGGCGTGTTGTTTGGTCATGCGAGCTCCTCAATAACCCCCTGTGGCAGGGGATGAATCTTCCCGGCCGACCCGAAATCCTAGAGAGTCCGGGCGGCAGCCTACAGGTAGACTATTGCGTTGTGGTGAAAGTCACAGCGCACCTGGCAAAAGAAGTACAGGTGTGCACTGAAAGTTTTATTTTCAGGGCCAACGACGGCCCTGTCCAGTCTTTAAGACTGCCGCACTTTATCATTAATCGCCAGTCGCGGCTGTCCGGCCGGGCAACCAGCGCTGCAGAATGCGTTGCAGATCGGTACGTTTGAACGGTTTGCTCAGGTAATCGTTCATTCCTGCAGCCAGGCAGCGTTCACGATCGCCCTGCAGGGCATTGGCGGTCAAGGCGATGATCGGCAGTTGCGCGCCGTGCTGGCGGATGCGGCGTGTGGCTTCGTAGCCGTCCATTTGGGGCAGGCGACAGTCCATCAGGATCGCCGCAAAACTTTGCTGGCCCGCCATTTCCACCGCTTGCGCGCCGTCCAGTGCCACGCTGACCTCGAAGCCCAGGCTGCGCAGCATGGCTTCGATGACGCTCTGGTTGACCGGATTGTCTTCCACCAGCAGGACGCGCTGGCCGTCGCCACCCAGCAGTGCGTCATGCTCGTGCCCGAGCAGGCGCGCTGCAGGCTTGCTCGACAGCATCAAAGGGACTTCCAGGGTGAAGGTCGAACCCATGCCCTCGCGGCTTTCGCCGCGCAACTTGCCGCCCATGCGCTCGGCCAGGGTACGGGCGATGGACAGGCCCAAGCCGGTGCCGCCGTAACGCCTTGAAATAGAACTGTCGGCTTGCTGGAAGGCGACGAACATCGTTTCCAGGCGATCGCTGTCGATGCCGATGCCGGTATCGCGGACCGCGCAGGTCAGCCAGAGCAACTGACGGTCGAGCATTTGCCAGCGGGCCTCGATCTCCACTTCGCCGCGCTCGGTGAACTTCAACGCATTGCCGACCAGGTTCAACAGGATCTGGCGGATGCGTGTCGGATCGCCGATCACTTGCAGGCGGTCCATGCCCGGCGGCAGGTGCAGGCGCAGGGCCAGGTTGCGCTGTTGGGCGCTGTGCTGGAACGATTGCACGCTGCTGGCAATCAGCTCGCCAAGGTTGAAATCGATGTGCTCCAGTTCCAGGCTGGTGCGTTCGATGCGCGAGAAGTCGAGGATGTCGTTGATCACCTTGAGCAGGTGGCCGGTAGACTCGCTGGCCACGGCCGTGTATTCGGCTTGCTCACCGGTCAGCGGGGTAGTTTCCAGCAACTGCAGCATGCCGAGTACGCCGTTCATCGGGGTCCGCAGCTCGTGGCTCATCATCGCCAGGAAGTCGGACTTGGCGCGGTTGGCCTGCTCGGCTTCCTCGCGCGCCTGGGTCAACTGGGCAATGGCCTGGTTCTGCTCGTGGCTGGCCTGGTCCAGGGCGCTGGCAAGGTTGTTGATGTGGCGTGCCAGGTGGCCCAGTTCGCTATCGTCGACCACCGGTAGCGGGGCGTTGAACTCTCCCTGCTGGATGGCCTCGACCGCATGCCCCATGTCACTGATCGGCTTAGACAGGCTCCTGGCCAGGCGCCGGGCGAGAAGAAAGGTGAACAGCAAGGCGAACAGCGCGAGAATGCCGGCCTTGATCACGATCTCCTGCTGGCGTTCGCTGAAGGCGTCGTCGGACATGCCGACGATCACTCGCCCCAGGTAATCGTCGCCAATGCTGGGGGGCGTCTTGCCTTCCTGCAGGAAGTCGTTGTCCAGGCGGATCTGTTGCAGGCGAATGGGCGCCTGGAACACCTCGACGCGCTGGGCGCGGCTGACGCTTTCACCCGACTGCTCGACGTAGACCAGGATGTGGTTTCGGCTGTCCTGCACCTCGAGAAAACGCACGTGAGGGATGCTCAGGGTCGCCCGCATCAAGCTTTCGAGCACCTCGTTGTTGCCTGAGATCACCCCGTATTCGGAGGCTGGCGCCAGTTGGTTGGCGATCAGTTGACCGGTGTGGTTGAGCTCCTGCCGCAAGTCCTGGATACGCACGAAGGTAAAGAAGCTGATCAACAGCAGGGTCAGCAGCAGCGCGGGCCCCAGGCTGATGATCTGGGTGCGTGTGTGGATGTCCCAGCTCAGGCGCTTGGTCATGGGGTGGGTTCTCCTTCGGCCAGGGCCAGGGCGGCGGCGTTCGGATCGATGGGTTCCAGGCCCAGGGCGCGGGCGACCTGCTGGTTGCCGCTGACCCCGTAGTGTTCGGGGTAGAGGCTACGGGGCCAGTGTGCCGGCGGCTGGTCGAGCAAGTCGTCGAGTACCGCCAGCCAGTCGTCCTGGTCGCTGTAGGTGCTCGCCAGGGCGCCAGCGCGAACGAAGCCGGCGTTGGGGCCGATCAGCGCCATCTGTCGGCCATAGCTGCTGAGCAGGACGTTCTTGGCGGTCTTGGAGTTGTACAACTCGGGATCGTCGATTCCCAACAGAACGTCGCTGTTGCCCAGCAGGTGCTGCAACGGGCGGCTGTCACGCAGGTCGGCCCAGTCCTGGGCGACGATCTCCAGACCCAGGCCACGCGCAGCCTGGCGCAGCTCATCGATCAGAAAGCGGCTGCCGGGGCCGTACAGTACGCCAATGCGTCGCGCTTGCGGTAGCAGGTAGCGGGTCAGGCGCAGTTGTCGTGGCAGTGGCGGGTCGCTCCACAGCAGGCTCAGGTAGGAGGGCCGCGACTTTCCCAGGCGCTGTTCGGCCTGCACGCGGCTGACCCGCAGGGCCAGCGCCGCCGGACCTGCGGTTTCGCCCATGCGCCAGTCGAGTGCGGCGTTGTCCAGCAGGATCAAGCGGGTCTCGGGTTTGAGCAACGCTGGGCGGGGCAGTTGCGCCACGGTCTGGAAGCGCACGTGGTCGTGAGGGCGGCGTGCCTCCAGTGCGGTGACGAAGCTGCGCACACCGGGCTGGTCTTCGCCGCCCACCAGCAGGATTTCGCTGGCCGAAAGCGCGCCCATCGGCCACAGGCATAGCAGCAACAGGCGCAGCAAGCGCAGCATCAGAACTCCAGCTCCGCGCTGAAACTCAGGCGATGGCGGCTGTCGTAGCGGTTCTGCTCGATGGTGGTGGGCTGGTCGTCCAGCCGCTGCTGCCACAGCGCGGCGAGCTCCAGCGAGCTGCCATACACCCGCAGGCGCTTGGCCACGCGCAGGTCTATACGCTCGTAGCGGTATTGGTTGAGGGCGTCGTCACCATAATAGAAGAGGGCACTCGACCATCCCTGGCCCCAGTCGCGCATCCAGCCGGCCGAGCCGCTGTTGCGTGCGCTGAGGCGGCGGTCGTCGGGGTTGCTGGCCCAGGCGTCGACGTAGGCATAGGTCAGGCGCAGACGGTCGCGCATGCTCAGGCGCCAGTCCAGTTGTGTCTCGGTGCCGCTGAAGCGGGACTTGTTGGCATTGCTGGCGATGTACTGGTTGTTCTTCAGTGGCTCGCTGATCATCCCGGTGATTTCGTCGTAGAACAGCTTGACGTCCAGGCTCAGGTCGATGTCCGCGAAGTAGCCGTTGTAGCCCAGCTCGCGCGAGCGCATGCGCTCCTGGTCGAGGTTGCCCGGGCCACGGGTCTTGACGAAGTATTCACCGTTCTGCAAACCCAGCGCGTTGGGCGTGAGGTTCTTGACCGTGTAGCTCCAGTTGACGTTGTTCTCGAACATGTCCGGCGAACGCACGGCCTCGGAGTACACCGCACGCAGGCCGTGGCGCGGGGTGATCAGGTAGTTGACCGCGACGCGCGGAGTCAGCGAGCTGCCGGACAACTCGCTGTCCTCGAACATGGCCCCGCCCTGGAGGATCCAGTGTTCGTCGGCGCGCCATTCGAGCTGTCCGAACAAGCGCCAGGTGCGGTCGTCGAGGCTGCCGTTGAAGTAGGTCTGCGAGTCGGCACGGTCATAGCGGTAGTTGAAGCCGCTGAGCAGGCGCAGGGTGTCGGTGAGGCTCAGGGTATCCTGGATTTCCAGGTCGTAGCGGGTTTCGCGGGTGCTCTGGTCGACATCACCGCAGACTTCACGGTTACCGCCGTTGTCCCACTGGCTCTTGATCTGGTTGCGCAGGCTCTGCAATACCGGGTCGTTGTTGTTGGGCGGGTTGTTGGCGTTGCGCGCCACTTGTTCGGCGTAGTCTGGATTGAGTTGCCACAGCCGGGTCAACTCGGGGCTGAAGGCCAGCGTCGCATCGCAGGCACGCCATACCTGCTGGCGGTCGAACTGCTGCGCCGAGCCCTGTACGTACAGGCTGTGCTCGGGGCTGAAGTCGATGTTCCAGCGCACCGAGCCCGCGTAATCCTTGGCGTTGAGGTCGGCGTTGTCGCCACGCCCGGTGATGAAGGGGAACACCGGGGTATAGGTATAGGGGCGTTGGTTGCTGCCTTCCTTGGCCGCCAGTTGCCATTCGAGGGTCTGGTCGGGCGCCAGGGTGTGGCTGGCGCTGAGGTTGAAGCGGGTCAGCCGGCGGCTGTCGCGGTAGTCCTGGCCGTACTGGTTCTTGTCGAAGCCATCGTCCTGCATGCCGGACATCGACAGGCGCAGATCGCCGCCTTCCCAGCCAAAGCCCTGGCTGGCATAGAAATCGTTGATGCCATCCTGGCCCTGGGTGATCTTCAGTCGCGTGCCGTGGCTGTCGGCGGGGCTGCGGGTGAGGATGTTGACCACGGCCATCAGAGCGTTGGCGCCATAGCTGACGGTATTGGGGCCGCGGAACACTTCGATGCGTTCGATATCCTCGATCGCCAGCGGGATGTCGCTCCAGTCCACGGTGGCGAGGCCTGCGCGGTACACCGAACGGCCGTCGATCAGCACCTGCATGCGCCGGGCGTCGTTGACGTTGCTGCCATGGTAGTTGACGGTCGGCTGGTTACCGGCGCCGTAGCCGATCATCATGCCGGGCACCAGGCGCAAGAGCTCGGGGATGTCTCGTGCACCGCTGGCGCGGATCAGTTCGCTGTCGAGCACGGTCATGCTGCCGGGCACTGCCGCCGGGGATTGTTTCAGGCGTGTGGCGGTCAGAACCTGCGGCAGGTCCTGGTTGTCGATGAACAGGTCATCGGCCATGGCCGAACCCCCGAGCAGGGCGGTCAGCAACAGCAGGCGAGGGGCAGGAGGCGTGCCTGGGAACACGTGACGGCCTTGTGTGCGGGATAAACCAGGCATGGTAACCGACCGTGGGGGTTTTTCCAGTGATCTGCGCTGGATTTGCCATCCTCTTTCGGATAAATGCCCTCTGGCGTGGCATGCGTCCGCGCGCCGTGCCGGCGGCTTTGCCTGTGAAGAGGCCGGTGCTGACACTGGTTCTGTAGCAGACGAGCCGTATAATGCCCGCGTCGCCACTCAACTTAATGGCTTTAACGGATTGAATATGACTGAACAGCAACCTGTTGCAGTTCTGGGAGGCGGGAGCTTCGGTACCGCCGTGGCGAACCTGCTGGCGGAAAACGGCAATCCGGTGCGTCAATGGATGCGCGACCCGGAGCAGGCCGAGGCCATGCGCGCCAACCGCGAGAATCCTCGTTACCTCAAAGGCATTCGCCTGCATGACGGCGTCGAGCCGGTCAATGACCTGCTGGCGACCCTGCAATCGAGCGACCTGGTGTTCGTCGCGCTGCCGTCGAGCGCCTTGCGCAGCGTACTCGCGCCACATGCCGAGCTGCTGCGCGGCAAGTGCCTGGTCAGCCTGACCAAGGGCATCGAGGCGCAGACCTTCAAGCTGATGAGCCAGATTCTCGAAGAGATCGCCCCCCAGGCGCGTATCGGCGTGCTGTCCGGGCCGAACCTGGCCCGTGAGATCGCCGAGCATGCCTTGACCGCCACTGTGGTTGCCAGTGAGGACGAGGCGCTGTGCCAGCGCGTGCAGGATGTCCTGCACGGGCGCACCTTCCGCGTCTATGCCAGCGCCGACCGCTTCGGTGTGGAGCTTGGGGGCGCGCTGAAGAACGTCTACGCGATCATCGCCGGCATGGCCGTGGCGCTGGAGATGGGCGAGAACACCAAGAGCATGCTGATCACCCGGGCGCTGGCCGAAATGACCCGCTTCGCCGTGAGCCAGGGCGCCAACCCCATGACCTTCCTGGGGCTGGCAGGGGTGGGTGACCTGATCGTCACCTGCTCCTCGCCCAAGAGCCGCAATTACCAGGTCGGACATGCCCTGGGGCAGGGGTTGAGCCTGGAAGAGGCAGTCAGCCGCCTGGGCGAAGTGGCCGAAGGGGTGAATACCTTGAAAGTGCTCAAGGCCAAGGCTCAGGAAGTGCAGGTCTACATGCCGCTGGTGGCCGGGCTGCACGCGATTCTGTTCGAGGGGCGAACCCTGGCCCAGGTGATCGAGCACCTGATGCGTGCCGAGCCCAAGACCGACGTCGATTTCATTTCCACCAGCGGTTTCAACTGAGCCGTCAGCGGCTCCAAATCAGAGCAAGGAGCGACACATGAACGATACGCCCGAGCGCGCCCAGCGCGAGTCGATCATCCTGCGGGTGCTGTGGATGCTGGTGTTCCTGGTGGTCTGGCAACTGGCCGAGCTGCTGCTTGGCGGGCTGGTGCTGGTGCAACTGATCTACCGCCTGGTGTATGGCGCGCCGAGTGCCAGCCTGATGAACTTCGGCGACAGCCTCAGCCAGTATCTGGCGCAGATCGGTCGCTTCGGCACCTTCCACACCGACCAGAAACCCTGGCCGTTCGCCGACTGGCCGACGGCCCGTGCGCCTGAGGGCGAAGCGCCCCACGCAGTGGCTCCGGCGCCGCACCCGGTGCGTGATGAGGAGCCAAAACTGTGAAGCTGTGGATCCTGCGCCATGGCGAGGCAGAGCCACGGGCCAACACCGACGCTGAACGCCGCCTGACCGCCAATGGTCGTGAGCAGGTGCTGCACAGCGCCGCACGGCTGCTTGGCCAGCCACTGCAGGCGATCGTCGCCAGCCCTTATGTGCGCGCGCAGCAGACCGCCGCCCTCGTGCACGACACCCTTGGTTTCGCCGAACCGGTGCGCACCGTGCCGTGGTTGACCCCTGAGAGTGACGTCCGGCAGGTGATCGGCGAAATCGAGCGTCTGGGGCTGGAACATGTGCTGCTGGTCAGTCACCAGCCGCTGGTGGGGGCGTTGGTGGGAATGCTGGAGCATGGGCATCTGCAGCAGCCAGCGCCGATGAGCACTGCGAGCCTGGCCGAGCTGGAAGGGGATTGGCCGCTGGCGGGTTTGCTTACGCTGCGTGGGCTTCACGCCTCGGCCTGATACCAGGCACGCATCTGCACGCACGTCGCCGAGCACCGCCGGCCGCATGCGTTGTTTCGCCTCGACGGCCCTCCATGACCTGATAGCCCTTGCCGATGACCTTTCAGAACGTTGCCGCCAACCGGCAGGTTGCTGACAATGGGCTATCACTCTCCAGTCGGACCAGGCGGTCATGTCGCAGCAGATCTTCTTCGCCCATGCCAACGGTTTCCCCTCAGCCACCTACGGCAAGCTGTTCGCGGCCCTGGCCCCGGACTACCAGGTCTGTCACCTGGAGCAGCATGCCCACGACCCGCGCTTTCCAGTGGATGACAACTGGCAGAACCTGGTCGACGAACTGCTGCACCATCTGGCGCAGCAGGCGGCACCGGTCTGGGGTGTCGGTCATTCCCTCGGTGGTGTGCTGCACCTGCACGCCGCCCTGCGCCGACCCGAGCTCTACCGCGGTGTGGTGATGCTCGATTCGCCGGTGCTGACCCGCGCCGACCAGTGGCTGATCCGCACCGCCAAGCGCTTCGGTTTCATCGATCGCATCACGCCAGCCGGGCGAACCGAAGGACGGCGCGAGGCGTTTCCTGATCGCGACAGCGCGCGCAGTTATTTCGCCAGCAAGACGCTGTTCCGCCAGTTCGATCCCGATTGCCTCGAAGCCTATCTCGAGCACGGGTTGCAAACGGTGGAGGAGGGCGTGCGTCTGCGCTTCGACCCCAGCACCGAGATGCGCATCTACCGCAGCATTCCCCATGTCAGCCCGGCCCCTGCGCGTCAACTGCAGGTGCCACTGGCCATGGTGCGTGGCGATCGCAGTCGGGTGATCCGCAAGCACCACGCCATGGCGGTACGTGCGATGCCGCAGGGGGAGTATCACAGCGTTCCGGGCGGGCACATGTTTCCACTGGAGCGGCCCACCGATACTGCCAGCCTGATCAAGGGCCTGTTCGATCGCTGGAGCCAGGCATGAGTGCGCAGGTCGAGGAGATTCGCCTGAGCCTGGGGCATATCGAACTGGCCGCACACCTGTTCGGTCCTGCCGACGGCCTGCCGGTGATCGCTCTGCACGGCTGGCTCGACAACGCCAACAGCTTCGCCCATCTGGCCCCGCGCCTGAAAGGCCTGCGCATTGTCGCGCTCGACCTGGCCGGGCACGGCTATTCACAGCATCGTCCGGCCGGGGCGAGCTACAACCTGGCCGATTATGCCCATGACGTGCTGCGGGTAGCCGAGCAACTGGGCTGGGAGCGCTTTGGCCTGCTCGGGCATTCGCTGGGGGCGATCATCTCGGTGCAGCTGGCGGGCGCGCTGCCTGAACGGATCAGCCATCTGGCGTTGATCGATGGCGTCATCCCGCCTACGGTCGCCGAGCAGGATGCCGCCGAGCGCCTGGGTATGGCACTGCAGGCGCAACTGCGCCTGGAAGGCAAGCGCAAGTCGGTGTACCCGAGCCTGGAAGAGGGCGTGCAGGCGCGGATGAAGGGCATGGTCGCAGTCAGCCGCGAAGCTGCCGAGCTGCTCGCCCAGCGTGGGCTCATGCCGGTGCCTGGCGGTTACAGTTGGCGCAGCGACAGTCGCCTGACCTTGCCGTCGCCCGTGCGCCTGAACGAGGCGCAAGCCATGGCCTTTGTGCGCCGGGTGAACTGCCCGACCTGCCTGGTGATCGCCGAGGACGGCATGCTGGCGCGCCACACAACTCTGCTGGAGCAGCTACCCTTCGAGCAGGTGGCCTTGCCCGGTGGTCATCATCTGCACTTGAACGATGCGCAGGGCGCGGCCCTTGTCGCAGACTGTTTCAATCGCTTCTTTGGCTTTGCTTGACTTGCACTGGACAAGTGTCGAGGCTTGGCGGGTTGAACAGGGAGACAACCATACATGCCAGACATTCACGATCTTCGCCACGGCGCCCGACGCCGCAAGGACGGCCGATGAGCGCGCCGTTCCTCGTTCGCAGTGCCATCGCCGCCTGCCTCACACTCGCCAGCCCGCTGCTGTGGGCCGGGAGCCTGCCGGTGCCGGCCGATGCCAAGGTGGTCGACCAGCGTCCGGTCGTGGAGGGGGAGAGGGTCTACCCCATGGGCCCGGTACGCAAGATCAGCGGTCGCCTGCGCGTCGAGGGCAAGGTCGAGAGCCGTGGCCAGGTCAGCTCGGTCACCTACGAACTGCCGGTGGAGCGCACTGCCCGCGAGGCCTTTACCAGCGCACGTGAGGCGCTGCAGCGCGACGGTGGCTATCCGCTGTTCTGGTGCCAGGGCCGTGACTGCGGCGAGGCCAGCATCTGGGCCAACGATGTGTTCAACAACGCCCGTCTCAATGGTGGCGACGAGCAGCAGGCCTTCATTCTTTTGCGCCGCTCGGCCGAAGAGGCCGACACGCTGGTCGCCCTGTACAGCGTCACTCGCGGCAATCGCCGCGCCTACCTGCATGTCGAGGAATTCGTCGCTGACAGCCCGCTGGGCGAAGTGCTGCCGACACCCGCCACGGTGCTGCGTGAGATGCGCGATACCGGCAAGCTCGACTACCCTGACCTGAGCGCACCACAGCCTGCGTGGGTTTCGCTGCTGGCCCGCAGCCTGAACCTGGACAGCACCCTGCGTGCCAGCCTCAGCGGCCAGGCGGCCGAAGCCTGGCGCGAGCAACTGGTCAAGGCCGGTGTACGCAGTGCCCGTCTCGAAGTGGGTACGGCGCCTACCGATGGCCTGCATCTGGAACTGATTCGTTGAACGAGGGCCATCATGGCCAACAATGACCGTCTGCTGGTCCAGATTCTGTTGCTGGCGCTGTTGGGCGCCGCCTTGTGGGTCATGGCGCCGTTCATCTCGGCGCTACTCTGGGGGGCGATTCTGGCCTTTGCCAGCTGGCCGCTGATGCGCTTGTTGACGCGCCTGCTGGGTGGGCGCGAAACCCTCGCGGCCAGCATCCTCACGACGGTGTGGATCCTGGTGGTCGCCCTGCCGCTGGTGTGGCTGGGCTTCAACCTGGCCGACCATGTGCGTGACGCCACCAACTTCGTGCGTGACGTGCAGTTGGAGGGTTTGCCGGATGCGCCGGAGTGGGTGCGTGGCATTCCCTTCATCGGCGAGCGCCTGGTCAACTGGTGGGAGTCCCTCGACCAGCAGGGTGCGGCTCTGATCGCCTCGGCCAAACCGTACCTCGGCCAGGTCGGCAATTGGTTCCTGGCGCGTAGCGCCCAGATCGGCAGCGGCGTGCTGGAGCTCACGCTCAGTATCGTCTTCGTGTTCTTCTTCTACCGCGACGGCCCACGCCTGGCCGCGTTCGTGCAACGCTTGCTGCAGCGCCTGGTGGGAGAGCGCGCCGAGTACTACATCGACCTGGTGGCCGGTACCGTACAGCGGGTGGTCAACGGTGTGATCGGTACCGCCGCAGCGCAAGGGCTGCTGGCGCTGATCGGCTTCATGATCGCCGGCGTGCCCGGTGCGATCGTGCTGGGCCTGGTGACCTTCATGCTCAGCCTGATCCCGATGGGGCCGCCACTGGCCTGGATTCCTGCTACCGGCTGGCTGGTGTGGAAGGGCGAGTACGGGATGGCGGTGTTCCTCGGGATATGGGGCACCTTCATCATCAGCGGCGTGGATAACGTGCTCAAGCCGTATCTGATCAGCCGAGGCGGCAACCTGCCGCTGGTGATCGTGCTGCTCGGCGTGTTTGGCGGGTTGATCGCGTTTGGCTTCATCGGCCTGTTCATCGGGCCGACCCTGCTTGCCGTCGGCTACAGCCTGCTGCTGGACTGGAGCCGGCATTCGGGGCAGGTTCAGCGCTGACCTGCAGCGTTCTCTTCGCGGGCAAGCCCGCTCCTACAGGCACCGCGATCTGCTGTAGGAGATTCTGTCTTGCTCAAAATTTAAAGACCAGCCCAATCCCTGTGGGAGCCGGCTTGCCCGCGAAAAGGCCGGTATTGATGATCCAGAAACCAAACTTTACGCATTCTTTATTCCCATCCCGCCCCCCCGATCTCGTCCCTTTACGCCCCCCGCCCCGACAATTCCCCCAAAGCGGCCGACGCCGCAAGACGGGGAGATCCACCGATGAACATGCTCGACGGAGTGTCACTGCTGCTGGCAGTGGCGTTGGCCATTTACCTGCTGGTTGCGCTGCTGCGCGCCGATCGCAGCTAGGGAGCGGCCATGCACAGCTACGACTTCGCATTGCTGCTGGCGTTTCTGGCCCTTGTGCTGCTACCAGCACCCTGGCTTGGGCGGTTCTACTACAAGGTCATGGAGGGTCAGCGTACCTGGCTGTCGCCGATCCTCGGCCCGGTAGAGCAGGGTTGCTACCGGTTGTCCGGGGTGCGCGCCGAGCAGGAGCAGAACTGGAAGCAATACACCCTGGCGCTGCTGGCCTTCAACCTGGTGGGCTTCCTGGTGCTGTTCGCCGTGCTCCTGCTGCAGGGCTCGCTGCCGCTCAACCCGCAGCATCTGCCGGGCCAGGAATGGTCGCTGGCATTCAACACCGCTGTCAGCTTCATGACCAACACCAACTGGCAGGCCTACAGCGGTGAGGCCTCGCTCAGCTACTTGAGCCAGATGATCGGCCTGACCGTGCAGAACTTCGTCAGCGCTGCCACCGGCCTTGCCGTGCTGGTCGCCCTGTGCCGTGGTATCGGCCGGCGCTCCACTCACAACCTGGGTAACTTCTGGGTCGACATGACCCGTGCCACCCTCTATGGCCTGCTGCCACTGTGCATCGTGCTGGCGTTGCTGCTGGTGTGGCAGGGTGTGCCACAGACCTTCGCCGACTACGCCCATGCCGTCACCCTGCAAGGTGCCGACCAGAGGCTCCCGCTGGGCCCTGCGGCCAGCCAGATCGCGATCAAGCAACTGGGCACCAACGGCGGCGGCTTCTTCGGCGTCAACTCGGCGCATCCGTTCGAGAACCCGACAGCCTGGAGCAACCTGCTCGAGGTGGCTTCGATCATTCTGATTCCGGTGGCACTGGTGTTCACCTTCGGCCACTACGTCAAGGACCTGCGTCAGAGCCGGGCGATCCTGGCCTGCATGTTGGGCCTGTTCCTGATCGGCGGTGCGGTCGGCCTGTGGGCCGAGTACCAGCCCAACCCGGCCCTGGACAGCGCTCAGGTGCAGCAAAGCGCGCCGATGGAAGGCAAGGAAAGCCGCTTCGGCACCACCGCGAGCGTGCTGTGGGCCGTGACGACGACCTCCGCCTCCAACGGCTCGGTCAACGCCATGCACGACAGCCTCAATCCGCTGACAGGCATGGTGGCGATGGTCAACATGATGGTCGGCGAGGTGATCTTCGGCGGCGTCGGTGCGGGCCTCTACGGCATGCTGCTGTTCGTGCTGATCGCGGTATTCCTGGCCGGGTTGATGATCGGTCGCACACCGGAATACCTGGGCAAGAAGTTGCAGGCCCGTGAAGTGCAACTGTTGGTGGCGACGCTGCTGGTGATGCCGGTTGGCGTGCTGGTGCTCGGCGCCATCGCCGCCAGCCTGCCGGGGTCGGCAGGTGCGGTGAGCAATCCGGGGCCGCATGGCTTCAGCCAGCTGCTGTATGCCTACACCTCCGGCACCGCCAACAACGGCTCGGCTTTCGGCGGCTTCAGTGCCAACACGGTGTTCCACAACCTGATGATCGGCCTGGCCATGCTGATCGGGCGCTTCGGCTACATCCTGCCAGTGCTGGCCCTTGCAGGCAGCCTGGCCGCCAAGAAAAGCGCGCCGCAGGGCCAGAACAGCTTCCCCACCCATGGCCCGCTGTTCGCCGGCCTGCTGTTGGTGACCATCCTGCTGGTCGGTGGACTGACCTTCCTGCCGACCCTGGCCCTGGGGCCGATCGCCGAACAGCTGAGCCTGGGTTTCTGAGGATCCGAACATGAACATGCCCATTTCTGAAGTGAAAGCTACCCGCGCCGTCGACCAGACCCGCTTCGCCGCGCTCTGGCGCCTGGCCCTGGTGCAGGCCTTCGTCAAGCTCGATCCGCGCCAGCTCAAGCGCTCGCCGGTAATGCTGGTGGTCGCCCTGACGGCTGTGCTGACCACGGTCCTGTGCCTGGTGCCCGGCAGCGGTGTGAGCACCGGCGTGGCGGTGCAGATCGCCCTGTGGCTGTGGTTCACCGTACTCTTTGCCAATTTTGCCGAAGCCTTGGCGGAAGGCCGGGGCAAGGCCCGTGCCGATAGCCTCAAGGCCGGCAGCCAGGGCCTGACCGCTCAGCGCCGTCTGGCCAATGGCAGCTTCGAAACCGTCGCTGCCACCGCATTGCGCAAGGACGATGTGGTGCGCGTGGTGGCCGGTGAGCTGATCCCGGGTGATGGCGAGGTGCTCGAAGGCATCGCCGCCGTCAACGAGGCGGCGATCACCGGCGAGTCTGCGCCGGTGATCCGCGAATCCGGTGGTGATCGTTCGGCCGTGACCGGCAATACCCGGCTGGTTTCCGACTGGTTGCTGATACGCATCACCAGCAACCCCGGTGAGTCGACCCTGGACCGCATGATCGCCCTGGTCGAAGGCGCCAAGCGCCAGAAGACCCCCAACGAGATTGCCCTGGATATCCTGCTGATCGGCCTGACCCTGATTTTCCTGATCGTGGTGGTGACCTTGCAGCCGTTCGCCCATTTCGTGGGCGGTAGCCTGCCGCTGATCTTCCTCGCCGCGTTACTGGTGACGCTGATCCCGACGACCATTGGTGGCCTGCTGTCGGCCATCGGTATCGCGGGTATGGATCGCCTGGTGCGCCTTAACGTCATCGCCCGCTCCGGGCGTGCGGTGGAGGCTGCGGGCGACGTGCACACGTTGATGCTCGACAAGACCGGCACCATCACCTTCGGCAACCGCCGCTGCAGTGCCCTGCACGCCGCGCCCGGTGTTACCGCCAAAGAACTGGGGGAGGGAGCCTTGCTTGCCTCGCTGGCCGACGACACGGCCGAGGGCAAGTCCATCGTCGACTACCTGCGCCAGTTGCACGACTTCGACGAACCGGCTGCCGCGCAGTACAGCGCCATCGCCTTCAGCGCCGAGACGCGCCTTTCGGGTATCGACTTCGGGCAGCGTCACTACCGCAAGGGCGCGGTGGACGCGGTGCTGGCGTTCGTCGGCCTGCAACGCCTGGAAATGCCGGCTTCGCTGGCCCGTGAAGTCGAACGCATCGCCCAGAGCGGCGGCACCCCCTTGCTGGTATGCGTCGACCGCCACCTGCTGGGGGTGATTCACCTCAAGGACGTGGTCAAGCCCGGTATCCGTGAGCGTTTCGCCGAGTTGCGCAAACTGGGTATCCGCACCGTGATGGTGACCGGCGACAATCCGCTGACCGCTGCGGCCATCGCCGCCGAGGCCGGTGTCGATGACGTGCTTGCCGAGGCCACCCCTGAGAAGAAGCTGGCGCGCATTCGCCAGGAGCAGAATGACGGCCGCCTGGTCGCCATGTGCGGTGACGGTGCCAACGATGCCCCGGCCTTGGCCCAGGCGGATGTCGGCATGGCCATGAACGACGGTACCCAGGCGGCGCGCGAGGCGGCCAACATGGTCGACCTGGACAGCGATCCGACCAAGCTGCTGGATGTGGTCCAGGTCGGCAAGGAACTGCTGGTGACCCGTGGTGCACTGACCACGTTCTCCATCGCCAACGACGTGGCCAAGTACTTCGCCATCCTGCCTGCGCTGTTCGCTTCGATCTACCCTCAACTGGGTGTGCTCAACCTGATGCGCCTGAGCAGCCCGCAAAGCGCGATCCTTTCGGCGATCGTCTTCAACGCGCTGATCATCATCGTGCTGATCCCCCTGGCCTTGCGCGGTGTGCGCGTGCAGGCGGCAAGTGCCGCGCACCTGCTGCGGCGCAATCTGCTGATCTACGGCGTAGGCGGCATCCTCGTGCCGTTCGCCGGGATCAAGCTGATCGACATGCTGCTCACTGCACTGCACCTGGTCTGAAGGAGAGACGAACATGAGCACCTACGTACGCCCGGCCGTGAGCCTGGTCCTGCTGATGACCCTGGTCACCGGCGCGTTGTACCCGCTGGCGGTGACCGGTATCGCCCAGGTCGCCTTCCCCGAACAGGCCAATGGCAGCCTGGTGCGCGATGAGCAGGGGCAGGTTCGCGGCTCGGCGTTGATCGCCCAGGAATTCAAGGGCGACGGCTGGTTCCAGTCGCGCCCTTCGGCCGGCGCCTTCGCGACGGTGTCCAGCAGCGCGAGCAACCTGGCACCGAGCAATCCGGCGCTGGCGGAGCGGGTCAAGAGTGATGCCGCCGCCCTGTACCAGCCTGAGCTTGGGCCGGTGCCGCAGGCCCTGTTGACCACCTCCGGCAGCGGACTCGACCCGCAATTGCCGCCCGAGGCGATCGCCTACCAGTTGCCGCGCGTTGCGGCGGCGCGGCAGATCCCCATCGAGCGCTTGCAAGCGCTGGTGGATGAGGCCACTCTGCGGCCATTGGTCGGCCCGCCGGTGGTCAATGTGTTGGCGTTGAACCATGCGTTGGAGCGGTTGGCGCCTGTTACTGATCGCTGATAATCCAGACCGTGTCGCGGCCATCGCGGGGCAAGCCCGCTCCCCCAGGTTCACCGGCGTTCACAAGAACGGCGCAGGACCTGTGGCTTGCCCCATGATGGCCTGCGAAGCAGGCCCCTGGCCCCCTTACCAAAGGATCAAGCATGAGTGATTCCGCCCGCGCCGATGCGCTGTTGGCGAGCCTGCCCCGCAACGGTCGCGGCAGGCTTAAAGTATTTCTGGGCGCAGCTCCCGGCGTGGGCAAGACGTTCGCCATGCTCCAGGCCGCCCATGCCCAGCAGCGCCAGGGGGTAAAGGTGCTGGCGGCGGTGGTGGAGACCCATGGCCGGGCCGAAACCGAGGCGCTGCTCGGTGGCTTGGCGCAGCAGCCCTTGCTGCGCAGCGAGTACCGCGGCGTCATCCTGGAAGAAATGGACCTCGATGGCCTGCTCAAGGCTTCACCACCGCTGGCGCTGGTCGACGAGCTGGCTCATACCAACGCCCCGGGCAGCCGTCACGCCAAGCGCTGGCAGGATGTTCAGGAACTGCTCGCTGCCGGTATCGATGTGTATACCACGGTCAATGTCCAGCACTTGGAAAGCCTCAACGACAAGGTTCGCGACATCACGGGCGTTCAGGTGCGCGAAACCCTGCCCGACTGGGTGCTGCAGGAAGCCTTCGAGCTGGTGCTGATCGACCTGCCGCCACGTGAACTGCTCGAGCGCTTGCGCGAAGGCAAGGTCTACGTGCCTGAGCAGGCACGGGCAGCGATCGATGCGTTCTTCTCCCAGACCAACCTCACCGCCTTGCGCGAACTGGCCATGCAGACCGCTGCAGCCCAGGTCGATGCCGACCTTGCCCATGGCTACCGCCAGCGCGGCGAGCAGGCGCCGACCTTGCGAGGGCGCCTGCTGGTCGGGATCGATGGCGATGAGCGGGCCGAGCGTCTGGTGCGCCATGCCAGCCGCGTCGCCCAGCGTCGGCATTTGCCGTGGAGTCTGGTGCATGTCGACAACGGCAAGCTGCGTGACGAGGGCGCTCGTCAGCGCCTGCAGGCCGCGCAGCAACTGGCCGAGCGCCTGGGCGGCGAAGTCGTGGTGCTCAGGGCCGGGGAGGTGGCGCGCACGCTCATCCAGCATGCGCTGGAACGACGGGCGAGCCTGGTGCTGGTCGGCCAGTCCCGCGACCGTCTGCGCCGCCGCGTGCTCGGTGCGGGCGTCGCTGCACGCTTGCTGCGCGACAGCCGGGGGTTGGAGATCAATGTGCTCGACCGCGACGCTCAACCTGTACCGACACGGGCGGTGGTCAATCGAGTGTGGGTCTGGCGCCACTATTGGCTGGCGCTGCTGGCCACCATGCTGGCTGCAGGTCTGGCCTGGGCCGTGTCCAGCGTGCTGGCGTTGCCGAACATTTCGCTGGTGTTCCTCGCCGCGGTGCTGCTGGTCGCGGTGCGCAGCAGCCTGGGGCCTGCGCTGGCCTGTGCGGCGCTGTCGTTCCTGACCTACGACTTCCTGTTCATCCCGCCGAGCTTTTCGTTCAGCATCCAGCGCGAAGAGGATGTGCTGACCCTGGTGTTCTTCCTGCTCATGGCGGCCCTGACCGGCAATCTCGCCGCTCGTCAGCGCCGTCAGTTGCAGGCGCTGCGCGAAACCCAGGGCGAGACCCGGCAACTGCTCGACCTGTCGCGTCGCCTGACCGTGGCCACGGATCGCCAGGCGGTTTTCAGTGCCGCCGGGCAGCACCTGAACGATTGGCAGGGCATCCAGATCTGTCTGCTCGAGCGCGATGCCGAAGGCTTGTTGCAGGTGGCCAGCGGCGGGCCGCAGGTCTTTACCGATAACGAGCGCGCCGCTGCCGAATGGGCCTGGCAACATGGCCAGGCAGCAGGGCATGGCAGCGATACCTTGCCCCATGGCCGCTGGTGGTGGTGGCCGCTGGCGGTCGACGAGACTCCCTTGGCCTTGCTGGGTGTGCAGCCGGCCTCGGGCGAGCCGTTGAGCGCACAGCGCCGTCGCTTGCTGACGGCGCTGGCCGAGCCGCTGGCCCAGGCTCTGGCCCGCGCGCGCCTGGGCGAGCAGCTCGAAGCCGCGCGCCTGCATGGCGAAACCGAGCAGTTGCGCAGCGCCTTGCTTGCCTCGGTGTCCCATGATCTGCGCACCCCGCTGACCGCCATGCGCGGTAGCATCGACAGCTTGCTGGCACTGGGTGATGCGATCCCTCCGGACGATCGCCGTGAGCTGCTCGAAGGGACACGCAACGAAGCCGAGCGCCTGGATCGTTACATCCAGAACCTGCTCGACATGACCCGGCTGGGCCATGGCGGCTTGAAGCTTGCGCGTGACTGGGTGTCGCCCGGCGATATCGTTGGCAGCGCTCTGAACCGTCTGCGCGCGGTGCTGGCACCGTTGCGCGTAGACACCGAGGTACCTGCAGAGCTGCCCCTGCTGTTCGTGCATGCAGCGCTGATCGAGCAGGCGCTGGTCAACGTACTGGAGAATGCCGCACGTTTCTCGCCGGTCAATGGTCGCCTGGCGCTGCGGGTGGAGGTGCAGGACGAGCACCTGTGCTTCGCGGTCGCGGATCAGGGCCCGGGCATTCCGGTGGCCGAGCGCGAGAAGATCTTCGACATGTTCTACACCGCTGCCCGCGGCGACCGCGGCGGGCAGGGCACAGGCCTGGGGCTTGCGATCTGCCAGGGCATGATCGGCGCCCATGGCGGCAACATACTGGTCGGCGAGGGCATCGATGGCCAGGGCACCTGCATCACTCTATGCTTGCCGTTGCCTCTTCAACCCGACAGCGACAGTGAAGCCCCATGAGCCAAGCCGCCACCCTTCTGGTCATCGACGACGAACCGCAGATCCGCAAGTTCCTGCGCATCAGCCTCGTGTCCCAGGGCTACAAGGTGATCGAGGCTGCGACCGGCGGCGAAGGCCTGGCTCAGGCGGCGCTGAGCAAGCCTGATCTGGTGGTGCTCGATCTCGGCTTGCCGGATATGGACGGCCAGCAGGTGTTGCGCGAACTGCGCGAGTGGAGCGCCGTGCCGGTGATGGTGCTGTCGGTGCGAGCCAGCGAGGTGCAGAAGGTCGATGCGCTGGATGGCGGTGCCAACGACTACGTGACCAAGCCGTTCGGTATCCAGGAGTTCCTTGCCCGGGTGCGCGCGCTGTTGCGGCACAAACCCCAGGCGGGCTCCGGGCAAGCGGCCAGTGCCAGCTTCGGTGCGCTGGTGGTCGACTTCGCCTATCGCAAGGTCACGCTCGACGGCGTCGAGGTGGCACTGACACGCAAGGAGTACGCGCTGCTGGCGCAACTGGCCGGGCATCCGGGGCGGGTGATCACCCAACAGCAACTGCTCAAGGATATCTGGGGCCCGACCCATGTCGACGACACCCACTACCTGCGCATCGTGGTGGGGCATCTGCGGCACAAGCTGGGCGACGATCCGACCGCTCCGCGGTACATCATCACCGAGGCGGGTGTGGGCTATCGGTTGGTGGCGCCGCCATCGGTCTGAAGGCTGCGGGCGGTCCGTCAGGCTCCAGCCCATCGCGCGATATAAGCCCGGTCAATGGTGGCAGACGTTTCGCACCTTACCCTCTAGATTTCGTCAGGCGTGCTGGAAGCCCTGAATAACGATAACGAGGGACCCGACCATGACCACCGCCCCCCAAGCGTCCAACGCCTGGCGCATCTTGTTCCTGCTGTTTCTGGCCAACCTGTTCAACTTCTTCGACCGCACCATACCCGCGATCATCATCGAACCGATCCGCCTGGAATGGCACCTGAGCGACTTCCAGATCGGCCTGATCGGCACCGCCTTCACCTTGGTATACGCCATCGCTGGCCTGCCGCTAGCGCGCATGGCCGATACCGGCTCGCGGGCCAAGCTGATGGGCTGGGGCCTGGCGGCCTGGAGCGGGCTGACGGCGGTCAACGGCATGGTCGGCAGCTTCTGGAGTTTTCTGCTGGTGCGCATGGGCGTGGGCATCGGTGAAGCCAGCTATGCGCCGGCCGCCAACTCGCTGATCGGCGATCTGTTCCCGGCCGAGCGACGGTCGCGGGCGATGGGCATCTTCATGCTTGGCCTGCCGCTAGGCCTGTTGCTGGCGTTCTTCACCATCGGCGCCATGGTCCAGGCGTTTGGCAGCTGGCGTGCGCCGTTCTTCATCGCTGCGGTACCCGGCCTGGTGTTGGCGCTGTTCATCTTCCTGATCCGCGAACCTGCCCGGGGCGCTGCGGAAACCGTTGCCATCTCCCTCGCGCCGATCGATCGCCCGCTGCGTCGGGTGCTGAGCGTGCCCACGTTCGCCTGGCTGGTACTGGCGGGGCTGACCTTCAACTTCGCTTCCTATGCCTGCAACTCGTTCATGGTGCCGATGCTGCAGCGCTACTTCGCCTTGCCCTTGCACGATGCGGCCGTGGCAACGGGGATGATCGTCGGTCTGAGCGGCCTGGTGGGGCTCACGCTAGGGGGCTGGGTGGCCGACAAGGTGCACCAGCGTTTTGCCAATGGGCGTCTGTTGTTCGCCGCGCTGAGCATGTTGGTGGCCACTCTCGCCACCGCCTGGGCACTGCATGCCGGGCGTATCGAGCTGGGGCTGTTCGTCGCGGTGTTCGGCGTCGGCTGGCTGTTCTCGTACAACTTCTATACCTGCGTGTACACGGCGATTCAGGATGTGGTGCAACCGCGCCTGCGTGCTACCGCCATGGCCCTGTACTTCGCCGGGCTGTACCTGCTCGGCGGCGGCCTGGGGCCGGTGGTGGTCGGCGGGCTGTCGGATCATTTTGCCGTGTCGGCCATGGAGGCGGCGGGACAGCTGGTGATGAGCGAGGCGTTCAAGGCCCAGGGGCTGCATGACGCGATGTACCTGATCCCGGTGGCGCTGCTGCTGACCCTGGTGTTTCTGCTGGCGGCGTCGCGTTGCTTTGTGCGTGATGCGCAGAAGATGCGCGAGGGGATGGTGCTCGAAGGCGAGGCAGTGACTGCCCGCGCCGCCGAAGCCTGAGCGCTAGCCGACTTGAGCCTGCTCACTCCTATCAGGGCTGAGCAGGCTCTTGGGTTTTGAACGAGTTAGTCGCTCTTTGTCATTGCACAAAGGGATCAACTGTTCGCCGTCTCCAGAAACGCCGCCTCCAGCAACTGACGCGTATACGGATGCTGCGGCGCATGGAAGATCTCCTGCGCATCGCCTTGCTCCACCACGTGCCCGTGCTTGATCACCATCAATTGGTGACTCAACGCCTTGACCACCGCCAGGTCATGGCTGATGAACAGGTACGTCAGGTTGTACTTCAACTGCAGGTTGCGCAGCAGCTCCACGACCTGGCGCTGTACGGTGCGGTCCAGCGCCGAGGTCGGTTCGTCCAGCAGGATCAATGCCGGCTTCAAAACCAGTGCCCGGGCGATCGCGATCCGCTGTCGCTGCCCGCCAGAGAACTCGTGCGGATACCGGTGCCGTGTGCGCGGGTCCAGCCCCACTTCCTCCAGCGCCGCAACGATCGCGGCTTCCTGCTCGGCGGGGGTGCCGATCTTGTGAATCCGCAAGCCCTCGCCAACGATATCGGCCACGCACATGCGCGGGCTCAGGCTGCCGAACGGGTCCTGGAACACCACCTGCATTTCGCGGCGCAGCGGCCGCACTTCCTGCTGCTTCAGCCCTTCCAGCGACTGCCCGTGGAAGCGAATCCCACCCTGGCTTGCGATCAAGCGCAGGATCGCCAGCCCCAATGTCGATTTGCCCGATCCGCTCTCACCAACGATCCCCAGGGTTTGCCCCTGCGGGAGGCTGAAATTGATCCCGTCGACGGCTTTCACATGATCGACAGTGCGGCGCAGCAGGCCCTTCTTGATCGGGAACCACACCTTCAGGTCGTTGACTTCCAGCAGCGGCTTGCCGATCGCGTTCGTCGCCGGGCCACCGCTGGGTTCGGCATTGATCAGCATCTGCGTATAGGGGTGCTGCGGGGCCTTGAACAGTGTCTCGCAGTCGGCCTGTTCGACGATCTTGCCGCACTGCATCACGCACACGCGGTGGGCGATACGCCGCACCAGGTTGAGGTCGTGGCTGATCAGCAGCAGCGCCATGCCCAGGCGCGCCTGCAGGGACTTGAGCAAATCGAGAATCTTGAGCTGCACGGTGACGTCGAGCGCGGTGGTGGGCTCGTCGGCGATCAGCAGTTCGGGTTCGTTGGCCAGGGCCATGGCGATCATCACGCGCTGGCGCTGGCCGCCGGAGAGCTCATGGGGCAGGGCCTTGAGGCGCTTCTTCGGGTCGGGGATGCCGACCAGTTCGAGCAGCTCCAGGGTGCGCGCGGTGGCCTGCTTGCCGGTGAGGCCTTTGTGCAGCAGGAGGATCTCGTTGATCTGCTTCTCGATGCAATGCAGTGGGTTCAGCGAGGTCATCGGCTCCTGGAAAATCATCGCGATGCGATTGCCGCGGATGCGCTGCATGGGCTTCTCGCCCAGGTGCAGGAGGTCCTTGCCGTCGTAGTGGATGGTGCCGCTGGGGTGGCGTGCAAGCGGGTAGGGCAGCAGGCGCAGGATCGAGTGGGCGGTGACTGATTTGCCTGAGCCGCTCTCGCCGACCAGGGCGAGGGTCTCGCCCTTGCGGATGTCGAAACTGATGCCATCGACGACGCGGTTGACCTGCTCGCCGGTGACGAACTCCACCGCCAGGTCGCGCACTTCGATCAGGGTGTCTTGGCTCATGTCATTTCCTCGGGTCGAAGGCATCGCGGGCGGATTCGCCGATGAACACCAGCAGGCTCAGCATGACGGCCAGCACGGCGAAGGCGCTGATGCCCAGCCACGGCGCCTGCAGGTTGGACTTGCCCTGGGCGACCAGTTCGCCCAGCGACGGCGAGCCGGCGGGCAAGCCGAAGCCGAGGAAGTCGAGGGCGGTGAGGGTGCCGATGGCGCCGGTGAGGATGAATGGCATGAAGGTCATGGTCGAGATCATGGCGTTGGGCAGGATGTGGCGGAACATGATCGGGCCGTTGCGCATACCCAGGGCGCGGGCGGCGCGCACGTACTCGAGGTTGCGTCCGCGCAGGAACTCGGCGCGCACGACATCCACCAGACTCATCCATGAGAACAGCAGCATGATGCCGAGCAACCACCAGAAGTTGGGCTGCACGAAGCTTGCGAGGATGATCAACAGGTAGAGCACCGGCAGGCCCGACCAGATTTCCAGGAAACGCTGGCCAGCCAGGTCCACCCAGCCGCCATAGAAGCCCTGCAGGGCACCGGCGATGACGCCGACGATGGAGCTGGCGATGGTCAGCGTCAGGGCGAACAGCACCGAGACGCGGAATCCGTAGATCACCCGGGCGAGCACGTCGCGCCCCTGGTCGTCGGTGCCGAGCAGGTTGTCGGCCGAAGGCGGCGCGGGGGCAGGGACCTTCAGGTCGTAGTTGATGCTCTGGTAGCTGAACGGGATCGGCGCCCACAGCACGAAGCTGTCCTTTTTTTCCAGCAGTTCGCGGATATAGGGGCTCTTGTAGTTGGCTTCCAGCGGGAATTCGCCGCCGAAGGTGGTTTCCGGGTAGCGCTTGAACGCCGGGAAGTACCACTCGCCGTCGTAGCGCACGGCGATGGGCTTGTCGTTGGCGATCAGCTCGGCACCCAGGCTCAGGCCGAACAGGATCAGGAACAGCCACAGCGACCACCAGCCGCGACGGTTGGCCTTGAAGCGCTCGAAGCGCCGGCGGTTCAGGGGAGAGAGGGCCATGTCAGTGCTCCCGGCTGGCGAAGTCGATGCGCGGATCGACCAGGGTGTAGGTGAGGTCGCCGATCAGTTTCACCACCAGCCCCAGCAGGGTGAAGATGAACAGGGTGCCGAACACCACCGGGTAGTCGCGGTTGATGGCCGCTTCGAAACTCATCAGGCCCAGGCCGTCGAGAGAGAAAATCACCTCGATCAGCAGGGAGCCGGTGAAGAAGATACCGATGAACGCCGACGGAAAGCCTGCGATCACCAGCAGCATGGCGTTGCGGAATACATGGCCGTAGAGCACGCGGTTGCGGCTCAGGCCCTTGGCCTTGGCGGTGATCACGTACTGCTTGTTGATCTCGTCGAGGAAGCTGTTCTTGGTCAGCAGGGTCATGGTGGCGAAGTTGCCGATCACCAGCGCGGTGATCGGCAGCACCAGGTGCCAGAAGTAGTCCATCACCTTGCCGGTGGTGGACAGCTCGTCGAAGTTGTTCGAGGTCAGGCCCCGGAGCGGGAACCAGTCGAAATAGCTGCCACCGGCGAACAGCACGATCAGCAGGATGGCGAAGAGGAACGCGGGGATGGCGTAGCCGACGATGATCGCCGAGCTGGTCCAGACGTCGAAGTGGCTGCCATGGCGCACCGCCTTGGCAATCCCTAGCGGGATCGACACCAGGTACATGATCAGTGTGCTCCACAACCCCAGCGAGATCGACACGGGCATCTTCTCGGCGATCAGGTCGATGACCTTGGCATCGCGGAAGAAGCTGTCGCCGAAGTCGAGCTGGGCGTAGTTCTTGACCATGATCCACAACCGCTCTGGGGCTGACTTGTCGAAGCCGTACATGCGTTCGATTTCAGCGACCAGCGCCGGGTCCAGGCCTTGGGCGCCGCGGTAGTTGGAGCCGGCTACCGATACTTCGGCACCGCCGCCGGCAATGCGGCTGGTGGCGCCATCGAAGCCTTCGAGCTTGGCGATCATCTGCTCGACCGGGCCACCGGGGGCGGCCTGGACGATGATGAAGTTGATGATGAGGATGCCGAACAGGGTCGGGATGATCAGCAGCAGGCGGCGCAGAATGTAGGCAAGCATGTCAGTTCGCCTCGTCCACGAGTGGCACGCGCGCTTCGCTGACGGCCGGGGTCACGTCAGGCTTGATCCACCAGGTGTCGATGCCGATATCGTATTTGGGTGACACCTTCGGATGGCCGAGGTGGTTCCAGTAGGCGACCCGCCAGGTCTTGATGTGCCAGTTGGGAATGACGTAGTAGCCCCACAGCAGTACACGGTCCAGCGCGCGGGTGTGGGCGACCAGGCTCTGGCGCGAGTCGGCATTGATCAGGTCTTCGACCAGTTGGTCGATGGCCGGGTCGCGCAGGCCGATGGTGTTGCGGCTGCCCGAGCGGTCGGCGGCGGCGCTGGTCCAGTACTCACGCTGTTCGTTGCCCGGCGAGTTGGATTGCGGGAAGCCGCCGACGATCATGTCGAAGTCGCGCGAGCGCAGGCGCGTGATGTATTGCGAGACGTCGACGCGGCGGATGGTCAGGTCGATGCCCAGGTCGGCGAGGTTGCGCTTGAACGGCAGCAGGATGCGTTCGAACTCGGTCTGTGCCAGGAGAAACTCGATCGACACCGGCTTGCCCTGGGCGTCGACCATCTTGTCGTTCTCGATCTTCCAACCGGCGTCCATCAACAGCTGGTAAGCCTTGCGTTGCTGCTCGCGAATCATGCCGCTGCCGTCGGTGACGGGATTGTGGAACGCCTCGCTGAAGACCTGCTCGGGGATCTTGCCGCGCAGCGGCTCGAGAATCTTCAACTCGTCGGCGGAGGGGAGACCCGTAGCGGCCATCTCGGAGTTTTCGAAGTAGCTGCCGGTGCGGGTATAGGCACCGTTGAACAGCTGCTTGTTGGTCCATTCGTAATCGAGCAGCAGGCTCAGCGCCTGGCGCACGCGGATGTCCTGGAACACGGGCTTGCGCAGGTTGAAGATGAAGCCCTGCATGCCGACCGGATTGCCGTTGGGCAACTCTTCCTTGATCAGACGCCCGTCGCGCACCGCAGGGACATTGTAGGCGGTGGCCCAGTTCTTCGCGCTGACTTCCAGGGCATAGTCGAACTGCCCGGCCTTGAGCGCCTCGAGGGCGACGGCAGTGTCGCGGTAGGAGTCGAAGGTCATGGCGTCGAAGTTGAACATGCCGCGGTTGATCGGCAGGTCCTTGGCCCAGTAGTCCTTGACCCGCTCGTAACGGATCGAGCGTCCGGCCTTGACCTCGGCGACCTTGTACGGGCCGCTGCCCAGCGGGATCTCGAGGTTGCCGCGGGTGAAGTCGCGAGTCTCGTACCAATGCTTGGGCAGCACTGGCAACTGGCCCAGGATCAGCGGCAGTTCGCGGTTGTTGCTGTGCTTGAACTTGAACAAGACGCGCAGCGGGTCTTCGACGATCACCTCGGAGACATCACCGTAGTACTGGCGGTACAACGGCGCACCCTGCTGGGTGAGGGCGTTGAAGCTGAACACGACGTCTTCGGCGCGGATGGGGTGGCCGTCATGGAAGCGTGCTTCAGGTCGCAGGTAGAAGCGTACCCAGCTGTTGTCAGGGGCCTTTTCGATCTTGCCGGCGACTAGCCCGTACTCGGTGAAGGGCTCGTCCAGGCTCTGGCGCATCAGGGTGTCGTAGATGATGCTGATGTTGTCGGCCGATACGCCCTTGTTGATGAAGGGGTTGAGGCTGTCGAAACCGCCGAAGCTGGACTGGCGGAAGGTCCCGCCCTTGGGGGCATCGGGATTGACGTAGTCGAAATGCTTGAAGTCGGCGGGGTACTTGGGCGGTTCGTCGTAGAGCGTCAGGGCGTGTTGCGGGGCGGCCAGCGCGGGTAGGCTCAGGCAGGCGAGCAACAGGCTGCAGGCCAGGCGCAGGCGAGGCGTCGGCATCATTTGGCTTTCTCCGAAGTCTTGAGCCACCAGCTGTTCAAGCCCAGGGTGTAGGGCGGCGTGGTGACGAAGGCGAACCGGTTGCGGTAGGCCAGGCGATGGTTGTCCAGGTACCAGTTGGGAATCATGTAGTAGTGCCACGACAGCACCCGGTCCAGTGCGCGCGCAGCGGCGACCTGATCGTCGCGGGTGCGGGCGGCCATGAGCGTGTCGAGCAGGTGATCGACCACAGGGTCCTTGATGCCCGCGTAGTTCTTGCTGCCCTTGACGGTGGCCTGGCTTGAGTGGAAGTACTGCCACTGCTCAAGGCCGGGGCTGAGGGTCTGGTTCAGGGTCATCAGGATCATGTCGAAGTCGAATTGGTCCAGCCGTTGTTTGTACTGGGCTCGGTCTACCGTGCGCAAGCGCGCGTCGATGCCGATGCTGGACAGATTTTCGACATAAGGTTGCAGGATGCGTTCCAGATTCGGGTTTACCAGCAGCAACTCCAGGCGCAACTGGCGGCCTTTGGCGTCGACCAGGCGCTGCCCGTCGAGCTTCCAGCCGGCTTCGCCGAGCAGGCCCAGGGCCGTGCGCAAGGTCTGGCGGTCGATGCCACGCCCGTCGGTCTGGCTGACCTGGTAGGGCTCGGTGAAGAGCTTGGCGGGTAACTGTTCGCGAAACGGTGAGAGCAGCAGCCATTCCTTGCCGGTGGGCAGCCCGCTGGCGGTGAATTCACTGTTGGGGTAGTAACTGGTCGAGCGACGGTAGGCACTGCTGAACAGGGCACGGTTGGTCCACTCGAAATCGAGCATCAGCCCCAGCGCCTGGCGTACCTTGGGGTCGGCGAAGGCGTCGCGGCGGGTGTTCATGAACAGACCCTGGGTCTGGGTCGGGATCCGGTGCGGGATCTGTGCCTTGATCACATCGCCACGGCGGATCGCCGGGAAGTTGTAGCCGTTGGCCCAGTTCTTGGCCTGGTGTTCGATGTAGATATCGAACTCGCCTGCCTTGAACGCTTCGAAGGCCACGGTCGCGTCGCGATAGAACTCGAACTCCACGCGGTTGAAGTTGTACTTGCCGCGGTTGACCGGCAAATCCTTGCCCCAGTAGTTCTTCACCCGGCTGAACACCAGTCGCCGACCGGGCTGCACCTCGGTGATGCGGTACGGACCGCTGCCCAGCGGAGGCTCGAAGGTGGTGGCCTTGAAGTCTCGATCTTGCCAGTAGTGCTTCGGCAGCACTGGCATTTCGCCCAAGCGCAGGATCAGCAGCGGGTTGCCGGCGCGCTTGAAGACGAAGCGGATACGCAACGGCCCCAGGATGTCGACGCGCTGCACTTCCTGCAGGTTGGTGCGGTACAGCGGATGGCCTTCCTTGAGCAGGGTGCGGTAGGAGAACGCCACGTCGGCCGAGGTGATGGGGTGCCCGTCATGGAAACGCGCCTCGGGACGCAGGTTGAACACCACCCAACTGCGGTCTTCGCTGTACTCCACCGAGCGGGCGATCAGGCCGTAGCTGGAGGTCGGTTCGTCGCCGGAAGGGTCGTATTGGCCGGTGCCGACCATCAAGGTCTCGTTCAGCTCGTTGACGCCGTACTGCTGGAAATTCGGCGTCGAAACGGGGCTGGTGCCCTTGAAGGTGTAGGGGTTTAGCGTGTCGAAGGTACCGAATGCCATGGCCCGCAAGGTTCCGCCTTTAGGCGCCTGCGGATTGACCCAGTCGAAATGGGTGAACGTGGCCGGGTACTTGAGCGTGCCGAACTGCGCATACCCGTGGCTTTCGGTCACGGTCGCGACTGCGGGGAAGCTCAAGGCCAGGCTCAGTGACAGGAGGAGGGGTCTTATCAAGTCTGGAATCCGGTCAAGGCGGCGTTGGGCTTGGTCCGGCGTACAGTAACAGCTTGTCTGGAATGGAAAAAGGGTATGGCGGGGGCTGTTGTGGGAGCGGGCTTGCCCGCGAAAAGTGCACCGCGGTGCATGGCGCCGGCTCGCCGTCCTGACAAGCCCGCGCCTACGCAGTCAGCGCGTCAGGTAGACGGTGAGGGTCTGGCCGGGCTTGAGTGCCTGGCCGCTGCGCGGGTTCCAGCGCTTGAGGTGTTTCATCTCGACGTTGAACCGTTTGGCCACCAGATAGTACGAGTCGCCCTTGCGTACCTTGTACTGGGTGGAGCGCTGCTTGGCTGCCGCGACGCGGTTGGCTGAGGCGCTTGGCGCGTTACCGCCACGCAGGGCCAGAACCTGGCCGACTTTCAGGTTGCTGCCCGACAGGCGATTCCAGCGCTGGATGTCCTTGACCGACACACGGTTGGCCTTGGCGATGGCGCCCAGGTTGTCGCCGCGCTTGACTCGGTAACTGCTGGTTGCGGCCGGTGCCTTGGCCTCGGCGAGGGCGGCCTGGAACACGGCCTTGTTCGGTTGCAGGCTGACCAGTTGCTCGGGCTTGAGGTTGGACAGGCTGCTGGTCAGCAGTTGCGCCTTGGCGGTAGGAACGAGCAGTTGCTGCGGGCCATCGACCGTCATGCGTTTCTTGAACGCGGGGTTGAGCTGGATCAGTTCGTCTTCGTCGATATTGGCGAAGGCGGCGACGCGGGTCAGGTCGAGGCGCTCGTTGATGGCGACGGCTTCGAAGTAGGGCTCGTTGGCGATGGGGCTGAGGTTGACGCCATAGGCCTGTGGTGTCAGGACCACCTGCGACAGCGCCAGCAGCTTGGGCACGTAGTCGCGGGTCTCCTGAGGCAGCGGCAGGTTCCAGTAGTCGGTGGGCAGGCCGAGGCGCTCGTTGCGTTCGATCGCCCGGCTGACAGTGCCTTCACCAGCGTTGTAGGCGGCCAGGGCCAGCAGCCAGTCGCCATTGAACATGTCGTGCAGGCGGGTCAGGTAGTCCAGCGCGGCGTTGGTGGAAGCGGTGATGTCGCGACGACCGTCGTAGAAGTTGGTCTGGCGCAGGTTGAAGTGGCGCCCGGTGGACGGGATGAATTGCCACATGCCTGCCGCGTGGGCGCGGGAGTAGGCCATCGGGTTGTAGGCGCTTTCGATGGCCGGCAGCAGCGCCAGCTCAAGAGGCATGTCGCGTTCTTCGAGGCGCTCGACGATGTAGTGCAGGTAGAGGCTGCCACGCTCGCCGGCGTTCTCGAGGAAGCTCGGGTTGCTGGCGAACCACAGGCGCTGTTGCTCGATACGCGGGTTGACGTCGATGCTGTCTTGCAGGGCGAAGCCCTGGCGCATGCGCTCCCAGACATCCTCGGGCGCTTTTTGCTCGGCCGGCTTGATCATCAGCGGCGCTGGTTTGTGCTTGATCCGGGCCTGGTAGTTGTGTGCGCGAACGCTGTCGGATTCGTCGACCTGACGAGTGCTCTGGCAGCCCACGAGGGTGGCGGCCAAAGCGAGTGCGCTGACCTGGGCCAGGCGCGTCAGGGCGGCGGAATGAGCGGTGCGGCGGCTACGGGAAGACATCGGCGGACACGGTTTTCCGGGCAAAAAATTTCGGCGATTCTAGAAACCGCATCCAGTCGGGTCAACCTTGGATGTCATGCTGCGATATATCGTGAGGTTATCAGAAGCCGTCTTTCCAAGACCTCAAGGCAGCAAAAACAGCGGGTTGGGATTCGTTTGAATGTCCCTTCCATTCGTCTGCTTTTTGTTTAACGGATGTTTCAGTTGTGCGAAGAAACGGATTGGTCAAGCGCTCCAGCCCGATGGTCGAGGGCAGGGTGATGCGATTGTCGGCGCGCAGGCGGGTAACCGCTTCGAAGCGTTGGATAACATGCGGGTTATCCGGCTCCACAGCCTTGGCAAAGCGCAGGTTGCTCAGGGTGTATTCGTGGGCGCAGTAGACGGCGGTGGCTTCGGGTAGCGCGGCCAGGCGCTGCAGGGCCGGTTGCATCTGTTCGGGTGTGCCTTCGAACATTCGCCCGCAACCGGCGGCGAACAGGGTGTCCCCGCTGAACAGCAGCGGGGTCGGTGTTTTTGCACTGTAATAAGCAATATGGCCGAGGGTGTGGCCAGGTACGGCAAGCACCTCGAAGGTCACGCCCAGCGCCGTCACGGTGTCGCCGTCGTCCAGCGCCACGTCGCGGCTCGGAATGCGTTCGTTGGCCGGGCCGTAGACCTTGGCACCGGTCGCCTGCTTGAGTTGTTCCACACCGCCGACATGGTCGTTGTGGTGGTGGGTGATGAGGATGTCGGTGAGCGTCCAGTCGGTGTGTGCCTGCAGCCACTGCAGCACCGGTTTGGCGTCGCCGGGGTCGACCACCGCGCACTGGCGTTTGGCAGTATCCTGTAACAACCAGATGTAGTTGTCGGAGAAAGCGGGAAGGGCATCGATCTGTATCATGGCGCGGATCCGAATCATCTGGCGTGGGACATGAAGGCATCTTAGCTGCGATGGCGTGGCTGAAGAAACCTTCGAGGGAGAATGCAATGACCGACCAAGCCTTTGCCCAGGCCGACCCCGAGTGGGTGGAGCTGATCAGCCTGGCCCGTGACTGGTTCGCCGGGCCCATCGGGCAACTGATGCTCAAGGAGGAAGAAAAACTGCTCGAGGATGAGCTGGGCCGCTTCTTCGGCGGTTTTCTCGTGCACTATGGGCCGAGCGCCGAGACACCGCCCAGCGCGCCGCAGGTGCAACGCACGGTGCGCCTCGGCGCGCCATTGCCGGGTGTGGAGATCGTCTGCGAGGAACAGGCCTGGCCGTTGTCCGAGCATGCGGCTGATGTGGTGGTGCTGCAGCATGGCCTGGATTTCAGCCTTTCGCCCCACGGTCTGTTGCGCCAGGCTGCCAGCGCGGTGCGTCCGGGCGGGCACCTGTTGATCGTTGGCATCAATCCCTGGAGCGCCTGGGGGGCGCGGCACTTTTTCGGCCGCGGGGCGCTGCGCAAGGCGCGCTGCATCTCGCCGTCGCGGGTCGGCGATTGGCTCAACCTGCTGGGCTTCGCGCTGGAGAAACGCCGCTTCGGGTGCTATCGTCCGCCGCTTTCCTCCCCGGTCTG
This sequence comes from Pseudomonas sp. NY15374, assembly GCF_048068255.1. NCBI lineage: Bacteria > Pseudomonadati > Pseudomonadota > Gammaproteobacteria > Pseudomonadales > Pseudomonadaceae > Pseudomonas > Pseudomonas sp. NY15374. The sequence goes on along the minus strand of NZ_JBLUPZ010000002.1, from coordinate 42,229 downwards.
GCAACAACGCTTGGCGGGGTGGGAGCGGATGGCCGGGGGATGGCAGACCGCGGGCGGGGGTGTTTACCTGCTGGTGGCGCGCAAGATGGTGGTTGGCCTGCGACCGCTGCCCATGGAGCGCCGCGAGCCGATGGGCAAGCTGTTGCCCCTGCCGCTGGCCAAGGTCAATCGTCGTCACAGCGAGCCCTGACCGCGCCGTCCATGGTCGATAACCTGCAAGCGAACGAAGGCGGTACATGAGCGATAGCGTCGAGATCTACACCGATGGTGCCTGCAAGGGCAATCCTGGCCTGGGTGGCTGGGGCGCCCTGATCGTCTACAAGGGCGTCGAGAAGGAGCTGTGGGGCGGCGAGCGCGACACCACCAACAACCGCATGGAACTCATGGCTGCGATCTGCGCGCTGATGGCGCTCAAGCGCGAATGCGAAGTGGTGCTGACCACCGACTCGCAGTATGTGATGAAGGGCATCACCGAGTGGATGGCCAACTGGAAAAAGCGCGGCTGGAAGACCGCAGCCAAAGAGCCGGTGAAGAATGCCGACCTCTGGCAGTTGCTCGATGAGCAGGTCAACCGGCACAAGGTGACCTGGAAGTGGGTGCGCGGACATATCGGCCATCCGGGTAACGAGCGGGCCGACATGCTGGCCAACCGCGGGGTGGATGAGCTTCGCGCCAAGCGTTGAGGCGGCTGCAAAGCCAGTGGCCTGTTTGATGTATACTCGCCCCCTTTCCCAGAAGTCGCTTGGAGCCCCCGCGTGGAGCAGCAGAACACCCGACTGATCGTCCTCGATACCGAAACCACTGGTATGCCGGTCAGCGAAGGCCACCGGATCATCGAGATCGGTTGCGTCGAGGTCATCGGCCGACGCCTGACCGGGCGCAACTTCCACGTCTACCTGCAGCCAGACCGCGAGAGTGACGAGGGCGCCATTGGCGTTCACGGCATCACCGACGCGTTCCTGGTCGGCAAGCCGCGTTTCGCCGATGTGGCCGATGAGTTCTTCGAGTACATCCAGGGCGCGCAACTGGTCATCCACAACGCGGCGTTCGACGTTGGCTTCATCAACAACGAATTCGCCTTGATGGGCCGCCAGGACCGCGCCGACATCTCCCAGCACTGCACCATCCTCGACACCCTGATGATGGCGCGCTCGCGCCATCCGGGCCAGCGCAACAGCCTCGATGCGTTGTGCAAGCGCTACGGCATCGACAACTCTGGCCGTGACCTGCACGGCGCGCTGCTCGACTCGGAACTGCTTGCCGACGTCTATCTGGCGATGACCGGTGGCCAGACCAGCCTGTCGCTGGCCGGCCAGGGCGCTGAAGACAACGAAGGGCAAGGCGGCAATGGTAGCGAGATCCGCCGTATCGTCGGGCGTCAGCCGGGGCGGGTGATCATGGCCAGCGAAGAGGAGCTCGAGGCACATGCCGAGCGTCTGGCGGCGATCGCCAAGTCGGCGGGGGCACCGGCAATGTGGCAGGCACTGACCGAAACGCCAGCAGGCTGACACCGCCCATACAGTTGCCCTGAGGCTCGACTACCCTGAAATGGACACGCGTCCTTTGGAGGTAGCGGCCTGATGTACAAGGACCTGAAGTTTCCCATCCTCATTGTCCACCGTGCGATCAAGGCCGACAGCGTCGCCGGTGAGCGCATACGGGGTATCGCCGAGGAGCTCAAGCAGGATGGCTTCGCCATCCTCGCCGCCGCCGACCATGCCGAAGCGCGTCTGGTCGCCGCGACCCACCACGGCCTGGCCTGCATGCTGATCGCCGCCGAAGGCGTCGGTGACAATATCCATCTGCTGCAGAACATGGCCGAGCTGATCCACCTGGCGCGGCTGCGTGCACCGGATCTGCCGATCTTTGCCTTGGGTGAGCAGGTTACCCTCGAAAATGCCCCTGCCGAGGCGATGAGCGAGCTGAACCAGTTGCGTGGCATCCTCTACCTGTTCGAAGACACTGTGCCTTTCCTGGCCCGGCAGGTGGCGAGGGCTGCGCACAATTATCTCGACGGCCTGCTGCCTCCCTTCTTCAAGGCGTTGGTGCAGCACACTGCGCAATCGAACTATTCCTGGCACACGCCTGGCCACGGTGGTGGCGTGGCATATCGCAAGAGCCCGGTGGGTCAGGCCTTTCACCAGTTCTTCGGTGAGAACACCCTGCGCTCGGACCTCTCGGTCTCGGTGCCGGAGCTGGGGTCGTTGCTCGATCACACCGGGCCGCTGGCCGAGGCCGAGGCCAGGGCTGCGCGCAATTTTGGTGCCGATCATACGTTCTTCGTCATCAATGGCACCTCGACCGCCAACAAGATCGTCTGGCACGCCATGGTCGCGCGTGATGACCTGGTGCTGGTGGACCGCAACTGCCACAAGTCGGTGGTGCATGCGATCATCATGACCGGGGCCATCCCGTTGTACCTGTGCCCGGAGCGCAACGAACTGGGCATCATAGGGCCGATCCCGCTCAACGAGTTCAGCCGTGAGTCGATCGAGGCCAAGATCCAGGCCAATCCACTGACCCGTGGCCGCGCGCCGCGCATTCGCCTGGCGGTGGTGACCAACTCCACCTATGACGGTCTGTGCTACCACGCCGGCCAGATCAAGCAAGCTCTGGGCGCGAGTGTCGAGATACTGCATTTCGACGAGGCCTGGTTTGCCTACGCCGCGTTCCACGACTTCTTCAGTGGGCGTTATGCCATGGGCACCGCCCGCGAGGTCGACAGCCCGCTGCTGTTCAGCACGCACTCTACCCACAAGCTACTGGCTGCTTTCAGTCAGGCCTCGATGATCCATGTGAAGGATGGCGCCCTTCGCCAGCTTGATCGCGATCGCTTCAACGAGGCGTTCATGATGCATATATCGACCTCGCCTCAGTACAGCATCCTGGCATCGCTCGATGTTGCCTCGACCATGATGGAAGGCCCGGCCGGGCGATCACTGCTGCAGGAGATGTTCGACGAGGCCCTGAGCTTTCGTCGTGCGCTGGCCAACCTGCGTGCGCACATCGCGACCGATGACTGGTGGTTCAGCATCTGGCAGCCACCGACGGCCGAAGGTATCCAGCGCCTGGCCGCGCAGGACTGGCTGCTGGAGCCCGGCGCCCAGTGGCACGGTTTTGGCGAGGTGGCGCACGACTACGTGCTGCTCGATCCGCTCAAGGTGACCCTGGTGATGCCGGGGCTGACCGCCGAGGGCGTGCTCGGCGAGCATGGGATTCCAGCGGCGGTGGTGAGCAAGTTCCTCTGGGAACGTGGATTGGTGGTAGAGAAGACCGGGCTGTACAGTTTCCTGGTGCTGTTCTCCATGGGGATCACCAAGGGCAAGTGGAGCACGCTGCTGACCGAGTTGCTCGAGTTCAAGCGCCACTATGATGCCAATACCGTCCTGCAGCTGTGCCTGCCCAGCGTTGTGACCGTCGCACCGTTGCGTTATCAGGGGCTGGGCCTGCGCGACCTGTGCGAGCAATTGCACGACTGCTACCGTGCCAACGCTACGGCCAAACAGCTCAAACGCCTGTTCACACGCTTGCCGGAAGTGGCCATGAGCCCAGGGCAGGCTTACGACCGAATGGTGAAGGGAGAGGTCGAGGCGGTGCCGATCGAGCAACTGCTCGGGCGTATCTCAGCGGTGATGCTGGTGCCTTACCCGCCAGGTATTCCGTTGATCATGCCGGGCGAACGCTTCACCGAGGCGACCCGTTCGATCCTCGACTACCTGGCCTTCGCTCGAGCCTTCGACAGGGGCTTTCCCGGCTTCGTTGCCGATGTCCATGGCCTGCAGCATGAAGGCGATGGGCCTTACACGGTGGATTGCGTCACGGAATGCGAATGATCTCGACGCCGCTCTGGGCCAGTTCGAAGCGGTCTTCACCCAGGTAATTGACCCGGTCGCCGATGGCCAGGCGATAGGTGGTGATCGGCGCGCCAAGGGTGCTGCCGTCCGCCTGCAAGGTCGACTCCTGGAACTCATGCACCGGGTAGATGCGGCCTTCGGCGTCGCGGGCGTGGAATTGGCCGACCAGTACTGCTGCCATGTAGGTTGAAACCTCTGAAATATGGAGAAATATCTGCAGTCATAGACCAGCGAAGGGGGCGGGAAGTTTTCTTGTTACGGAAAAAAACCTCGAGGGTGAAGCAGGGTCATCTATAACTACACAGTTCCCCTTCCCCAGCAGAGGATGCAAATCGCCATGAGCCAGGTCTATTCGGTAGCGGTCGTTGTCGGCAGCTTGCGCAAGGACTCCTACAACCGCAAGGTGGCTCGCGCCCTTTCGGAGCTGGCGCCGTCCAGCCTTGCGTTGAAAATCATCGAGATCGGTGATCTGCCGTTGTACAACGAGGATGTCGAGGCCGCGGGTGTACCGGCGCCTTGGCAGCGTTTTCGCGACGAGATCCGCCGCAGCGATGCGGTGCTGTTCGTCACTCCGGAGTACAACCGCTCGGTCCCGGGGGCGTTGAAGAACGCCATCGATGTTGGCTCGCGACCTTACGGGCAGAGTGCCTGGGGCGGCAAGCCGACGGCGGTGGCCAGTGTGTCGCCGGGGGCGATCGGTGGCTTTGGTGCCAACCATGCGCTTCGCCAATCGCTGGTCTTTCTCGACATGCCCTGCATGCAGATGCCCGAAGCCTACATCGGAGGCGCGGCGACACTGTTCGACGAGGCGGGCAAGCTCAGTGACAAGACTCGGCCGTTCCTGCAGGCATTCATTGATCGGTTTGCCGCGTGGGTGAAGCTCAATAGGGCGGTGTGATAGCGCTCGCTGTCCTTTTCGCGGGCAATTCGCAGCGGCGAGCCGCTGCGAATTGCCCGCCAGTGAGTCACCGCCAGGCCATCAGACCCCCTGCGGCATCTCCCCCTTGGCCAGTCGCCGATTGATATCGGCAACCACCTCCGGCAGCTCGTTGATGGTGTCGATCAAGTAATGCGGTCGCGAGCCCTCGAACAGCGCATGGATCCGCTTGCGTTCCTCCTCCAGTCTTTCGGCACCCAGCGCCTGGTATTGCTCCCAGGTCAGCCCCAGGGCATTGCCCGAGCACACCAGCGCCACGGTCCACATCCCTGCACGACGACCTTCCAGTATGCCCGGCACGGTATCGTCCACCTTCACGCATGCGGCGACATCGTCGATGCCCAGGGCAATCACGTTGGCCAGAGCCTGGGCCGGCCATGGGCGACCATTGGGCGTTTCGTCGGTTGCCACCACGTGGTCGGCGACATAGCCATTGCGTGCTGCCAGCGCTACCACCTTGTCCATCACCACTTTCGGATAGCCCGAGCACGAGCCGATCTTCAGGCCGTCCTTGCGCAGCCCAGTGAGGGTATCCAGTGCACCGGGAATCAGTGCGGAATGCACGGCGATCTTCTCGATCTGCAGAGGCATGAAACGCTCGTAGATGGCCGTGACGTCGTTGTCGGTCGGGGTACGGCCAAACACCTTGCGGTAACGCTCGGCGATTTCCGGCACATCGCACAGGGTGCGGATATGGTCCCATTTGCCCATGCCCATCGGGCCGCGGGCCTCCTCGATGGACACCGCGACATCGAACTCGGCAAAGGCTTCGACGAAGATCTGGGTCGGGGCGAAGGAGCCGAAGTCGACCACGGTACCGGCCCAATCGAGAATGGCGGCTTGCAGTTGGGTGGGGTTGCTGTAGTTCATGTGCACGATTTCCATCAATGGGGTGGGCAAAGAGGTCAGATATCCAGCACTTCCATTTCTCGCAGCACCTGGGCCACGGCATCGACGGCGGCCTGCATGCCTGCCGAACCGACCACACCGATGCAGCCGACGCGGAAGGTTTCGACCTGGGTCAGCTTGCCTGGATAGAGAATGAAACCCTTGGCCTTGACCCGCTCGTAGAAGTCCTTGAACTGGTAGCGGGCGTCCGTGGGTGCGTGGAAGGTGACGATGATCGGCGCCTGGATGTCGGTAGGCAGGAAGCTGCGCAGGCCGATTCTGGCCATGCCGTCGAGCAGGGTCCGGCAGTTGTTGGCGTAGCGTTGGTGCCGCGCTGGCAGACCGCCTTCTTCAGCGTACTGTTGCAGTGCTTCGTGTAGTGCCGCGACCACGTGGGTAGGCGGGGTGAAGCGCCACTGGCCAGTCTTGGCCATATAGGTGTGCTGGTCGTGAAGGTCCATGGCCAGTGAGTGGGCGTTGCCTTCGGCAGCGGCCAGGGCATTTTTCTCGGCGAACACGAAGCCCATCCCAGGCACACCTTCCAGGCATTTGCCGGAGGCGGCGATCAGGGCTTCGAACGGCACCTCACGCGCATCGATGGGCAGGGCGCCGAACGAACTCATGGCATCGATGATCAAGCGTCTGCCGTGGTTCTTGACGACCTGGGCGATTTGGGCGAGCGGGTTGAGAATACCGGTGCTGGTTTCACAGTGGATCAGTGCGACGTGGGTCACGGCCGGGTCGGCGGCGAGCAGGCGGTCGACATCGGCGGCGGTGGTCGGTTGATCCTCGGCGGTTTCGAAGGTGCTGTAATTGCGGCCCAGCACCTTGCAAATCTTTGCCAGGCGCTGGCCGTACGCACCGTTGATCAACACCAGGACCTTGCCATCACGCGGCACGAGGGTGCCGATGGCCGCTTCCACGGCGAAGGTGCCGCTGCCTTGCAGGGGCACGCAGTGGTGGCTGGCGCTGGCGTCGAGAATCGCCAGCAATTGTTCGCAGACGCTGGCGGTCAGCTGATTGAAATCACGATCCCATGAACCCCAGTCCACCAGCATGGCCTGGCGGGTGCGGATCGAAGTGGTCAGTGGGCCGGGGGTCAGCAGAATCGGGGCGCTGGTCATTGCGGGACTTCCTCGGGGGCAGTGGGCAGAAACGACGGGGCTAGGTTGCAATTCGCCCATCCATCAATCAAATTGTTTGTCGTTATGCCAACCATAAGTCAGGCCGATAAATGAACCTCTTTCAACTCCGTGCCTTCGATGCCGTCGCCCGCGAGGGCAGCTTCACCCGTGCCGCGGCGCGCCTGTTCATCAGCCAGCCGGCAGTGACCGGACACGTCAAGGCGCTCGAGGAGCATTACCAGATCACCCTGCTGCGCCGCACTGCGCGGCGTGTCGAGCTGACCGAGGAGGGCACGCGTCTGGCGGCCATTACCCGGGCCATGTTCGGGCTGGCCGAAGAGGCCCAGGCGATGCTCGAAGCGAACCGTCAGCTGCTGACCGGGCGTCTGGAGGTCGCAGCAGACGGACCGCACCGGGTCATGCCGATGCTGGCGCTGCTGCGCGCACGCTACCCTGGCATCACCGTCAACCTGCGCCTGGGCAATGCCCAGGAGACCTTGGCGGCGCTGCTGTCCGAGCACGCCGATGTGGCGGTGCTGACCGAGGTGGAACCGCGCAAGGGCCTGTATCTGCAGAGTTTGGGCGAGTCGCACCTGTGCGCTTTGTTGCCGGTCGGTCACCCGTGGGCCGCAGAGCCTGGGGAGCTGGCGCTGAGGGCTCTGGACAAGCAGGTCATGGTGCTGCGTGAGCCCAGTTCGATCACCCGGCAGACCTTCGACCGGGCCTGCGCTGCGGTCCATGTGCAACCCCGAGTGGTGTTGGAGCTGGACAGTCGCGAGGCGGTAACCGAAGCGGTGGCCGCGCAGCTTGGCATCGGGATCGTCTCTTCGGCGGAGGTAGCGCATGATCCACGGGTAGTGGCGCGCCCCATGGCGGGCGCAGGGCTGCTCAACCGGCACATGATCGGCTGCCTGGAGCGGCGTCGCCCGTTGCGCTTGATCCAGGCGTTCCTGGGGTTGGCCAGTATGTCCGAAGAGGACGGGAACAGTTCCGGCTGTGCCCCGCTGAGGTGATTGGCAAGAGTAGTCCTGGTTATCTTCCAGGAAACTCCTATGACCACCCTCAAACTCGATCACACTGACAGCTTCATCGTGGACAACCTGCCTGTCTGGCTGCATGCCGCTTCGGCCGAGCAAATCACGACCTTGCGACGCCGATTCGACGAGCACCGTGCGGTGGAAGCACGTCTTCAGGCGGCGTTCAAGGCGCTGAAGGCTCCCCAAGACTTCGCCTGTAGCCTCCTGAATACGGCAATGGAAAACACGCTGAAGGTCCGGTTGGACTTGCGCAATAGCTTATGGCGCCAGCGGTGGGACAATTACAGCCTTTTAGGTGGAGAGACGCTGGTCAATCATTTCACCTTTGAACCTGCGATGAACCACCTGATGCAGAACTTCGTATCGGGGCTTAACTTTGACCACCGCACTGGTCTGATCAAGGCCGGACCCCATGCGTCTCTGACCAGCGAAAAGCTGCTCGTGGATACCGCCCGGTTGGCACAGGTGTGTCGCCAAGTTGATGCTGGCGCGCATTACCAAACGCATCTTGAGCAGGTACTGGATGATTCGGTCACCGCATTGCTGGCCGAGGAGAAAGCCAGGCGCCTGGCGCTGGCGGCTCAGCTTGCGGTTGTGCAGGGTCGCATCGAGGCGGCCGAGCTGGCGGCGCTGGAGCCCCTCCTGGGAAGCGTGTCGACAGTGAATCCGACGCTCCCGAGTGTGAAGGTGAAGCACCTTTATCTGCTGGGTCATGCAGTATTGGGCGCCTTGCTCATAGAGCTGTCGGAGCATGCGCATGCATCGGGACCTTCCGATAGCGCGGGCATATTGCTTTTTCTGCCTCATCGACCACTGCAGCGATTTGCCGACTTGAACGGCGTCGTTACTCATCTGGTCACGATGCTCGCGACCCCGCACGAGCATGAAGCCTTGCTCGCGCTGATTGCCCTCGACAGTCGCATCGGCTTCCAGGCCATGTTGAAAAAGCGTCTGAGCGATGCGGTGCCTGACCTGGAGGTCCTCGGCAGGGTCTGTGGCAAAGCCCTGTTCGCCGAGCTCGCTGAGTTGCAGGTGAAGCAGATCAAGGATGATGCCCGGTACCTGCTGGTGCCAGTGGCGGACGTCGATGACAAGGTCAAGTGGCAACGGTTGCTGGCACTCGAGTCCGTCGGCATGAACTTGCTACAAGCGGCATCGCTGTTCGTGCCAGGGCTGGGTCAGTTGTTTCTCGCGGCAACGGTGGTGCAGGTGCTTGACGAGGTCTACGAGGGCGCTGTCGACTGGTCGCGCGGCCATCAACATGAAGCCGTGGAACACATGCTTGGCGTCGCCGAAGTGGTTGCTGTCAATGCCTTGGGGGCTGCTGGTGGGGCGGCGGTAGCCCGAGGTTTCCAACGTAGCGGTTTCGTTCAGGAATTGGCTCCTGTCGAGCCACGGCAAGGTACAGGACGATTGTGGTCCCATGAGCTGGCACCTTACCGCGCCAGGAATGTGCCGCAGCACGCGCAACGTGGCCCCGATGGCCTGTACCGACATGGCGGCGAGCGTTGGTGGTTGCATCAAGGCCACCTTCACGGCGTTCGTCGTGATATCGCTGCAGCTCAATGGCGGCTGCAACGAGGCGACGGCAAGTCGGGCTTTGCTCCAGCGTTGCAATGGAACGGTGAATACGGTTGGCGCCTGGCCTGGCAGCGCCCGCAGGAATGGCAGGGCGAGTCGTCTTTGCTCGGACACTTGTGGCCGCTGGCCTCCGAATTCGATGAGCAGCGGATCAAGTCGATTTTGTCGATCGCCGATATTGACCACTCGACCTTGCGCCGCCTCGTCGCCGAGCAACGAGCGCTTCCTGCTGGGCTGCGTGACACCCTCAACCGGTTCGCCGCTGATGGAAGAATCGACCAGTTCTTTCTCGCGTTGCATCATAGCCCGCAAACTGCTGAGGTGGACTTGATGCGTTTTTGCAGCAATCGCCTCAAGCTTGAGCAAATGACGTCTCAGGCTCGTGTACAAGCCATGCTTGATGACGCTGCCATGTTGCGTGAGGAGCTCATGGCACATTTGACTGAGCAGCCGGGCGGGCGCACGGACACTGCCTTGATACAGCGTGATTTCCCCGGCTTGCCTGATGTGTATGCCGCCGATCTGCTTGATCGTGTAAGCCCCGTCCAGCAACAGCGCTTGCGAAGCAGCGGACGTTTGGACCTGGCATTGGCGGAGCGCGCGCGTCTGGCGTTGCACGAGGCGCGGATTTGCCGATTATTGCAAGGGTTGTACCTCAACAACGCCTACCAGCAAGAGCTGCCGAGCCTGGTCTTCGCGTTGCTGCGCAGGGAGCCGGCCTGGCCCCGCGAAATCAACTTCGAGGTACGCCAAGGCACTGTCGACGGACGGCTCATCACAAGCTTGTACCCGGCTGATACAGGGGGTAAGCCCAAGGTACTGGTATGGCGCGCAGGGCAGATGCACGTGTTCGAGGATGGCAGGCGTCTGCTCGTCGAAACCGAGGGCGCGGGTGGGCTGCTGGAGTGCTTGTGGCACTATCTGCCCGAGGCAGACCGCCAGCGGCTGGGATGGACAGGCCAGGCAGCCTTCGAAGCAATGCGTGCCGACCTCCGGCGCGGTCTACCGAACAGCCGGACCCAGGTGCTCGAACTGCTGAATGTTCAGCCGCCCAAGCCGACGTTCCGCCCACCGGTCCGCCTTCCGGACAGGCGTTTCGGCTATTTGATGAGTGGCCGTGGTGGGCGCGGCAGTCATGCGGCCGAACGCACGCTGGAGGATCGGGTGCGCAGCCTCTATCCAGGGTTCAGCGAAAGGCAACTAGAGAGCTATCTTCAGGTTCTCGATGAGCAGCCGGGGTCTTCCTTCACGGCCTTGCTCGCGCAGGAGCAAATCTATGCGCAACTTGACCGTGACCTGCAGAGCTGGGCCGAGGATGAAGACGGTGTAGCGACGCGTCGACAGCGACGTCAGGTGGCTGATGAAATCCGTCGCTGCTGGCGTTTTCAAGGATTGGCTGGCAGGGCGCATAGCAACGGCGACCCTGGTATGGTGCTGGTACTGTCCGGTCTGGATGCGGCCGAGCTGCCGGATCTCTCCGGGCATGAGGGGTTCAGTCACGTCAGTGAGATGACCCTGTCGCACATGCAACTGCGCGATCTTCCCACGGGCTTTCTACAGCCATTTGGCAGTTTGCTGACCCTGAATCTGGACAGTAACAGGTTGGCCGTAGTCCCCCAGGCGCTTTCTGCATTGCCGCATCTACGTGAGCTGACGCTTTCGCGAAACGAGCTCCAAATCGATGCAGCAGGCCTTGCCTTACTCGGGCAGATGCGCCAACTGCGTATGCTGGACTTGAGCGAAAACCCGCTCGGGATGTTCGGGCTGGCGCTGGATCAAATGCCGCGTCTGCGTCAGTTGGGTCTGCGCAATGTTGGTCTGACCGAGGTCCCGCGACATCTGGCACTGGGGGTCTCCCTGGACTATGTCGATCTGCGCGACAACCAAATCACCGCCTTGCCGCTGAGCCTGCGCAACCGGGCTGGGCAGTGGCGGCGAAGGCTCGCGCTGGTGGGGAATCCGCTACCCGAGCAGTACCGTGACCTGTGGATCGACCCGAGCTGGACGTCTGAGAGCGAGGCCGAGAACGAGGCCGAGAGCGACGTACACGATGGCACGCGCTGGCTGGAGCGGCTCGACGATGCGTCCCGGGTCACCCGCGCCGCGCAATGGGACCGCCTGCAGGCGGAACCGGGAAGCGCCGATTTCTTTGGCTTGATTCACGCACTGGCGGACACCAGCGATTTTCGCTTGGCGCGGGCGCACCTGGAGGCCAGGGTATGGGCCATGTTCGACATGGTCGAACGGAATACGGCTGTGCGTGAACAGTTGTTTGCGCTTGCGAGCGAGCCACGCACCTGCGTGGACAGTGTGATTTCGACCTTCGGCCTGCTGGAAGTCAAGATGCTCAGTACTGCGGTCGAGAGCGGCTCAGCGGACGAGGCCGAGACGCAATTGCTGGACCTGGCACGGAGGTTCTTCCGTCTCGACCAAGTGGAAGCCTACGCCCGAGAGGACGTCAGGCAGCGCCGCGCCGGTGGGCGAGGCGTCGATGAGGTGGAGGTGAGCCTGGCCTACAGGGTAGGGTTGGCGCAAGCCCTCGACTTGCCAGGCCAACCGCGTACGATGCAGTTCGAGACCATCGCCGGGGTGAGTCGGCAAGATCTTCAGGCGGCGCAGGCCGCCGTGCTCGAGGCAGAGGCCAGTGATGCGCTGGCGGTTGACATCAGCCATAGAAGCTTTTGGCTTGATCGTTTGCAAAGATCGCACGAAGCAGCCTTCGGGTTGATACGCGAACCGTTCGTAACGCGAATGGAGGCTGTGTATGCCCGTCGTCACAGCCTCACGGATGCCGAGTACGACGCTCAGGGCAGAGCGATCGTTGCGGAGTGCGAGTCGGCAGTAGATGCCAAGGCACTCGAGCTGACCCGCCAGGCACTGGCACGTCAGACCGAGTGAGGGTCAGCAGACCCGGTCCATGAATTGTTCAGGAGCTGGCCTTTTTTCGTCATGGCCCTAAGATGGCCTGCATTGGGCAATCTGGATAGCCGATGAGCGAGAAAGATACGATTTCCATGCAATTGGTGCGCGAAGCGCTGCTGCAGACCTGCCCGCAGGGCAAGGCTGACGCAGCGCTGCTGCGGCGGGCGGGAATCGATGAACGCAGCTTCGAGCAAGCTGATGCGCGCGTTGGTGCCGATGCCTACGCGCGTCTCTGGCGCTTGCTGGCACGTCGATGCAACGACGAATTCTTCGCGATGGACCCGCGCGGTCTGCGTAGCGGCAGCCTCTCGTTCATGTGCCAGGCAAGCATGGCGCAGCCCACGCTTGGCGCAGGGTTGGAGACTGCGTTGGGGTTTCTCTCGTTGATGCTCGAAGACCTGCAGCCCGGGCTGGTGCGCCAGCAGAGCCTGGCCGAGATCACCATCAACGAACCGCGCGATGAGCCCAGGCGTGCCTTCACCTATTTTACGTTCTGGATGATTGTCCATGGCGTCGCCTGCTGGCTGGCGGGCCGACGCATTCCCATCCTCGCCATTGACCTGCGTTGTGCCGAGCCGCCGTTTTGTGACGATTACCGGGTGATGTTCTCCGAGAACCTGCAGTTCGAACGCCCGCGTACGCGCATGATCATCGCCGCCGATTGCCTTGACCTGCCCCTCAGGCGCACGCCCGAGGAGTTGCAGAAGTTTCTCGCCGAGGCTCCGGGCAACATCCTGGTCAAATACCGAGATCCAGACAGCCTCGCCCGACGTGTGCGTCGCATCCTGGGGAAGCTTGACCCCGGCCAGTGGCCCGACGCCGAACGTCTGGCCCGCGACCTGTGCCTGTCGTTATCGACCTTGCGCCGTCGCTTGGCAGAGGAAGGGCAGACCTACCAGGGGCTCAAGGATAGCGTACGCCGACAGCTGGCGATCGACTGGCTGAGCGAGGGTTCGCTGCCGATGAGCGATATCGCCGAACGCCTGGGGTTTGCCGACGCCAGTTCGTTCTATCGCGCGTTTCGCAAGTGGTTTGGCTGCAACCCAGGGGGGTATCGGGCCTTCGTATTGGGTGGCACGCAGGTACAAGACAAGAACTCCGGCTGAATGCCGAGTGATGCCTGTGTACGTGAAGCCGAGGCCAGCGATGAGCTGGGCGCAGGTCGCTAATCCGATCATTCGCAGCCCATGACGGGAGTTCATTCCTCCTGCCATGGCCCGGACGGTCCAGCGAGAGTGCATGACGCGATTTGCGAAAGGAGCCTCTCCCATGACATCTATCCCTCCCTCGACCGTCGGTAAGCCCAGTGTTGCCGATGCAGTCGATGACTTTATCCGCACCGGGTTGCCCGAATGGCTCAAGCGTGCCTCACCTGCCCAGATCAACCGTCTGCGCGATCGCTTCAAGAGCAGCCGGGCCAGCCAGGACAAGGTGCGTGCGGCAACGCTCGACCTGATCCCGCTGCACACCTTCGTACTTGAGCAATTCACAGCGCTGCTCGGCGACCGGTTGCCCAAGGACTGTAAGCTCGATCAGTTGCAGTGGCTGGATGTCAGGCGCGAGTTCGGCCTGGTTCCGGGAGTGCATTGGCCGTTCTATCGACCGGGTTACGTGCGACAGCCAGGGTTGCTGCGACTGATGCAGAACTTTCACGCCGACGACGCCGCACTCGAGGGCAGTGGGCTGGTGCATCCGGGGGCTGATGTTGTGTTGTCAGGTCCGGCGAACGATCTGGCACGCGACTGTCGCAAGAAAAACGTCGGCAGCCTTTACCAGGCCCAGCTAGCGCAGGTTTTCAGTGCATCGAACTGCGCGCTGCTGGCCGAGGACAAGCGCTCGAGCCTGAGCCTTGTGATCGAGATCGCAGCGCTCAAGGGAGAGATATCGGCGCTTGAGCAGATTGCTTTGCAGGATATCGTCCAAGGTGTGCCCGAGCAGCATGAGACGCTGTTGCGAGGCTATTCCGGCATGCTGACGGTGCTGGGTTGCAGTATCACTGATGGCCTGACCATCGCGCTGCGCGACGCTGCAGGTGTGAGCAAGGGTGTCATCCTGTACCTGCCCAGTGACCCGCAGCTTGCTCTGCGGCGTTATGACTCGTGGGAAGACCTGAGTGCGGCTATGGTCACCGCGCTTGAGGACAAGGCTTACCTTGAGTTCTTCAGTGGTCTGGTTGCGCTTGAACAGCGGCCGACGTTCCTGCAGACACTGGGCAAACGTCTGGCCGATGCCAGCCCGGATCTACAGATCGAAGGCAAGACAGTGCAGGGCGAGTTGTTCGCGGAGCTGGTGGCGCAGCAGGTGCAGCGGGTGAAGTCCGACGCACGGTACGTGCTGGTGCCGACCGCTGACGCGGATCATGCTGCGACCCAGTCACGCCTGCAGACGTGGCAGTCGATCGGGCTTGGCTTGGCCAATCTGGCAGGGCTGTTCATTCCTGCGATCGGTGCGATTTTGTTTGGCCAGTTGGTGGAGCAGACGCTCTCGCAGGTGTTCGAAGGGGCTGCGGACTGGACCCGTGGTCATCAACATGAAGCCCTTGAGCATCTGCTCGGTGTGGCCGAGACCGTTGCGGTCACGGCGGCGGTGGCTGGAGGGGCTGCGGTGGTTGCACGGGGGTTCGCCCGCAGCAGCTATGTTGATGGTCTGGAGCCTGTCGACGTGCAAGGCGTTGGCACGCGTCTTTGGTCAAGCGCGCTGGATACTTATGTTACCGAGCCGCTACAGCCGCGCTTGCAGGATGACGGGCTCTATCGCACTGCCGACTCGCGCTGGCTGCGGGTTGGCAAGCGTTTCTTTGCCGTGCACCAACCGTCGGCTCAAGGTGGCTGGCGCGTGCGTCACCCGCGTCGTGTGGCTGCCTACGGTCCTGCGCTGGAAACCGTCGGCGAGCGTGGCTGGCGGCTGCGCCTGGAGCGACCGCTGGAGTGGTCGGACGAGGCTCGGATGCTGCAGAGCCTATGGCCCCTGGACCCGGCGTTGACCCGCACCGATGCCTTGGCCGTTCTCGACATGGCGGACATCGATGTCGAAGAGTTGCGTGGCTTGCTGGTGGACAGCCGTGAGGTTCCGGCCAACCTGCGCGAGACGTTGCGGCGCTTCGATGCGGACCGACAGGTATCGGCGTTCTTCAAGGCGTTGGCCGAGGACCAGCTACCTGTGGACGATGCACGTATCGAGGCGTGGTGCCTGGCGTTGCTAGGCTCGCACAAGGCGGACAGTGCCGCGCTGCGTGTTGCCTTGCTGGCGCAGGAGCCGGTGCTGCGCCGCGATCTTTTCCAGTATCTGGTGACCGAAAACCCGCCTGCAGACCCGCTGTGTGCGCTGTTGCAGCGTGACTTTCCCGGGTTGCCTGCACGGTATGCCGTGCAGGCAGCCGCCCAGGTGTCGAGCCGTCTGCGCACGATCGCCGAGGTTGAATCACGCGTACCGCTGGCGGTGGCGAACGACGCCCGGTCACTGCTGCAACTGGCTCGCTTGAACCGCGCCTGCGAGTCGCTTTACCTGGACAATGTATACAGCGACGAAGGTGCCGAACTGGTTCTGGCGCTGGCAGCACGGCTACCCGGGTGGCCGCAGACGTTGCGCCTGGTGTTGCGTGAAGGAGCCCTTGATGGACGGGTGGTCAAGGCCGTCGGGCCTGTTGCCGACACTGGCTCGCAAGTCACACTGGTGCATAAGGATTGCCAGTTCCAACGCTACGACCATGGCGGTCGGAAGCAGGGTGAGCCCGCGTTGTCTATGGCACAGGCGCTGGTCGACGCACTACCGGTCGAGGTACGGACCTCACTGGGGCTTGCAGGTATGCATGCAGGTCTGCTGCTGCGTACGGCGTTGCGTGCGCAACTACCGAGCACACGCAGTGAGCGTGTAAGTCTGC
Organism: Pseudomonas sp. NY15374; assembly: GCF_048068255.1. Taxonomy (NCBI): domain Bacteria; kingdom Pseudomonadati; phylum Pseudomonadota; class Gammaproteobacteria; order Pseudomonadales; family Pseudomonadaceae; genus Pseudomonas; species Pseudomonas sp. NY15374. The sequence continues at coordinate 26,006 of NZ_JBLUPZ010000002.1, read as the reverse complement.
TGGGCTGGACCCCGCGCCAATCCTGGTTCAACCCTGGACGGCGCATGGCTGATGGGCGTGTTGGGTATCCGCTCAGTGGACGCGGGCAGCCTGGCTCGTCCTGGCAGTCGCTACTGGACCGTCTGCGCGCGATCTATCCTGATCTTTTACCCGCGCAACTCGAGGCGCGACTGAGTCAGATGCAGCAAGCGCCTGGGTCCGTGTACCGGCGGCTGGCCGAGCTTGAACGCGATTACGAGCGACTGGAGGGGGCACTCACGGGTTGGCTCAGCGCCGGGCTTGGCGGCCGTAGCCACGCTGCCCGCGTCCAGGCTGCCGAGCGCATGCGCCAGGCCTGGCGCCTTCAGGACGGGCAGCAGACCCTGGTGATCAGTGGCGTACAACTGCAGACCTTGCCCGAGTTCGCCCACCCGACGACGTTCGCCAACGTTACCACGCTGGTGATCAGCGACACCTCGCTCAATCATGTGCCGACCGATTTCCTGCGTTGTTTCAGCGCTTTGAGGGAGCTGAACCTGAGCGGCAATCATCTGCTGGCCTTGCCACGAGGTATCGTTCACCTGGTCGAGCTGCGTCGTCTGCGACTGGCGCGTAACGACATTCGCCTGGATGAAGCAGGTGTCCAGGTGCTGACGGGCCTGCAACATCTGAGCGAGCTGGACCTGAGCCACAATCCGTTAGGAGCGTTGATCTTGCGCTTCAATCACCTTCCGCAACTGCGCGAAATCAGTGTGCGCCATTGCCGATTGGGTGCCTGGCCGGACGGTTTGGAGCAGTGCGGATTTCTCGAGCGCGCCGACCTGCGCGACAACCAGATTCGTGTCGTGCCAGCGGCCATCCTCCAGATGCCGAATGTCTTCCGCCGCGGTTTCATGGTCGAAGGCAATCTTTTGTCGAGCGTTGAGCTGCGAGGGCTCTATGCTCTCGACGTGATCCAGGAGCACTTGCACCTTCCCGAGCGACTGGCCCGGCAGAATGTCGACGTGGTGCGCACCTGGTGGTTGGACAGAGGCGATGAGGCCTTGTACAACGCGCGGCTGTTCCAATGGGACACGCTGCAGGCGATGCCGGACAGCGATGGGTTCTTCCAGTTGCTGGGGTGGCTGACGCTCACGCAGGACCATGCTCAGGTGCCAGCGGTGCTGTCGACGCGCGTATGGTCGGTGCTCAATGCCATCAGCGCCGACACTGACCTGCGCAACCGGATTTACGCGCTGGCCGACGACAACCTGACCTGCTTGAACGCGGTCAGTGACCGTTTCAGTGATTTGCAGCGCTGCGCCGCGATTGCGCGTGCCGATGCCAACACCTTGCATGAGCGGGGCAGTGAGCTGATCACACTCGGTCAGGGGCTCTTCCGCCTGGACCAGTTGGACGCGTTCGCTCGTGCCGACATCCGTCGCCGGATCGAAGCCGGCGACAGTGTCGACCAGCTTGCAGTGCGCTTGTACTACCGAGTGAGCCTGAGGGAGCGCCTGAGCCTACCGTTCACTTCGCGGTTCATGGACTATGCCTCGGCGGCCGAGGTGACTGACAGCCAGCTCCAGGAAGCGCTGGTGGCGGTGAGGGCCGCGGAGTCGATCGAAGCCCTGGGTGAAAGCCTGAGCCGGCAGGCGTTCTGGCGGCGCTATATGCTTGAGCGCCATGATGCGGTCTTCGAGCGCGTCGAAACAGACCATCAGACACGATTGGCAGCGCTGCAGGCCAGGGCCGACCAGATTTCGGCCGAGAATCTGGCCCTGGAGATCGAGGCGCTGGAGAGTCGGCGGGACGTCGAGGAGCTCGAGATGATACGTGAACTGACCCGGCAAATGCTGATTGGCCGGGAGCGGGGGCTTGGCTGAACGCTCAGGGCGCTGAGGCTACAGTGGCCAAACCGATCATGCCTGATGAGCGCTTTTGCCATTGTCCACAAGCGCTGGCGGCGCGACTATCGTCGGACCTAGGGTTCAACTCCAACAACAAGAAATCAGGAGTCCGACGATGCGTGATTACGCAGAGGCCGCGCGAGCATTCGAATATGACCGGGTTGCCGCAAACGCCTTGCATGGCAACCTGCAAGCACTTAACGCCTGTGTCGAGTGCTGCGACCGGCATGTCGGCCGCAACCTGCCTGCGCTGATCTGTGAAGACCAGGAAGGTAACGGCGCGCGCTACAGTTTCGAGCAGCTGCAGGCCATGTCGGCTCGCATGGGCAATGTCCTGAAGGATCAGGGCGTGGGGCCTGGGGACCGGGTCGCCGGCCTGATGCCACGTACCGTCGAACTGCTGGTGACGATTCTCGCCACCTGGCGACTGGGGGCGGTATACCAGCCGTTGTTCACCGCGTTCGGTCCCAAGGCCATCGAGCACCGTCTGGAGCAGTCCCAGGCCCGGGTGGTGGTCACTGATCGCAACAACCGCGCCAAGCTGGAAGATGTCAGCGGCTGCCCGGCGATCATCACGGTCGGTGCTGCGGCGCACGAGCTGGATTTCCAGCAGGCGTTGGAGGCGGCAAGCGATCACTGCGAGCCGGTAATGCGCAGCGGCGACGACCCCTTCCTGTTGATGTTCACGTCCGGCACCACAGGGCCGGCAAAACCACTCGAGGTCCCGCTGCGTGCGATCGTCGCCTTCCAGGGCTACATGCGCGATGCCATCGACCTGCGCCCTGACGATACCTTCTGGAACCTGGCCGATCCGGGCTGGGCCTATGGCCTGTACTACGCGGTTACCGGCCCCCTGGCGCTGGGGCACGCCACCACGTTCTACGATGGTCCGTTCAGCGTCGAGAGCTGTGCACGGATCATCGACAAGCTGGGCATCAGCAACCTGGCCGGCTCACCCACCGCCTATCGCTTGCTGATCGCAGCCGGTGAGGCGTTCTCGGCACCGATCAAGGGGCGTCTGCGGGTGGTCAGCAGCGCCGGTGAGCCGCTCAATCCCGAAGTGATCCGCTGGTTCGCCGACGCCTTGAACGTGACCATCCACGACCACTATGGCCAGACCGAGCTGGGCATGGTGCTGTGCAACCACCATGGCCTGGCGCACCCGGTACACTTGGGCTCGGCGGGCTTCGCTATCCCCGGGCATCGCATCGTGGTGCTGGACGAAGCTGGCAACGAGCTGCCTGCCGGTCAGCCGGGGATACTGGCAGTCGACCGCGAGCAGTCGCCGCTGTGCTGGTTCGGCGGCTACCACGGCGTCCCCACCAAGGCGTTCATCGGCAAATACTACCTTTCCGGCGACACCGTCGAGCTCAACACCGATGGCAGCATCAGCTTCGTCGGCCGCAGCGACGATGTGATCACTACCTCCGGCTACCGCGTCGGTCCTTTCGATGTGGAGAGCGCGCTGATCGAACACCCGGCGGTGATCGAGGCGGCGGTGGTGGGCAAGCCTGACCCCCAGCGTACCGAGCTGATCAAGGCTTTCGTGGTGCTGGCTGCAGGCCATAGCGCCAGCCCTGAACTGGAAGAGGCTCTGCGCCAACATGTGCGCCAGCGCCTGTACGCCCACGCTTACCCGCGTGAAATCGAATTCGTCGGCGAGCTGCCCAAGACCCCGAGCGGCAAGCTGCAACGCTTCATCCTGCGCAATCAGGAAATCGCCAAGCAACGCGCTGCGCAGGCCAACCCTGCTGGCGCCTGAAGGAAGACCTCCATGAACGTTCAACGCAAAAGTTTCATTGTCACCGGCGCCGCCTCCGGGCTGGGCGCCGCTACCGCGCAAATGCTGGTCGAGGCCGGCGCCCGTGTGATGCTGGTCGACCTCAACGCCGAGGCGGTCGAAGCCAAGGCGCGGGAGCTGGGTGACAACGCCCGCTTCGCAGTGGCCGACATCAGCAGCGAGCCGGCCGCCCAGGCAGCGGTCGAGGCGGCCGTCAGCGCCTTCGATGGCCTGCACGGGTTGGTCAATTGCGCGGGGATCGTCGGCGCCGAGAAGGTCCTGGGCAAACAGGGGCCGCATGGCCTGGCAAGCTTTGCCAAGGTGATCAATGTCAACCTGATTGGCAGCTTCAACATGCTGCGCCTGGCCGCAGCGGCCATGGCCGAAGGCCCTGCGGACGAGGGCGGTGAGCGGGGTGTGATCATCAATACCGCCTCTATCGCTGCCTATGACGGGCAGATCGGCCAGGCGGCCTATGCCGCCTCCAAGGGCGCGATTGCCAGCCTGACACTGCCGACCGCCCGTGAACTGGCGCGCTTCGGTATCCGCGTGATGACCATCGCTCCCGGCATTTTCGAGACGCCGATGATGGCCGGGATGACCCAGGAAGTGCGTGATTCGCTCGCCGCCGGGGTGCCATTCCCACCACGTCTCGGCCGCCCGCAGGAATATGCGGCGCTGGCCCGCCACATCATCGAGAACAGCATGCTCAACGGCGAGGTGATCCGCCTCGACGGTGCACTGCGCATGGCTGCCAAGTAAGGAGAAGAGCTCATGAGCCTCGTCAATGATCCGATCGTCATCGTCAGTGCCGTGCGCACGCCCATGGGTGGCCTGCAGGGCGACCTGAAAAGCCTCACTGCACCGCAGCTGGGCAGCGCAGCGATCCGCGCCGCAGTCGAGCGTGCCGGCATCGATGCCGCCAGCGTCGAGCAGGTGTTGTTCGGTTGCGTATTGCCCGCCGGGCTTGGCCAGGCGCCGGCGCGCCAGGCCGCCCTCGGGGCGGGCCTGGGCAAGCACACCACTTGCACCACCCTGAACAAGATGTGCGGCTCTGGCATGCAGGCGGCGATCATGGCCCATGACCTGTTGCTGGCCGGCAGTGCCGATGTGGTGGTGGCGGGTGGCATGGAGAGCATGACCAATGCCCCGTATTTGCTGGACAAGGCCCGCGGCGGCTATCGCATGGGGCATGGCAGGATCATCGACCACATGTTCATGGATGGCCTCGAGGATGCCTACGACAAAGGTCGCCTGATGGGCACCTTCGCTGAAGATTGCGCCCAGGCCGGGGCCTTCAGTCGCGAGGCCCAGGATAACTTCGCCATTGCGTCGCTGACCCGTGCCCAGGACGCGATCAAGAATGGCCGCTTCAGCGCCGAGATCGTGCCGGTGGAGGTCACCGAGGGCAAGGAGAAACGGCTCGTCATGGACGACGAACAGCCGCCCAAGGCGCGGCTGGACAAGATCCCCCAGCTCAAGCCGGCATTTCGCGAGGGCGGCACGGTGACGGCCGCCAACTCCAGCTCTATCTCCGACGGCGCCGCGGCCCTGGTACTCATGCGCCGCAGTGAAGCCGACAAGCGTGGTCTCAAGCCGCTGGCGGTGATCCACGGTCACGCAGCCTTCGCCGATACGCCTGCGCTGTTCCCGACCGCACCGATCGGCGCCATCGACAAGCTGATCAAACGTACTGGCTGGGATCTTGCCCAGGTGGACCTGTTCGAGATCAACGAAGCCTTTGCCGTCGTCACCCTGGCCGCCATGAAGCACCTGGACCTGCCCCATGACAAGGTCAACATTCATGGCGGCGCCTGTGCCCTGGGCCACCCGATTGGCGCTTCCGGTGCGCGCATCCTGGTGACGCTGCTTTCGGCGCTGCGCCAGAACAACCTGCGCCGCGGTATCGCGGCCATCTGCATCGGCGGCGGCGAAGCCACGGCGATCGCGGTCGAATGCCTGTACTGAGGTGAACCATGCTGGTAACTGACGAGCAACAACAGATCGCCGATGCGGTAAAGGACTTCGCTCAGGAGCGCCTCAAACCGTTCGCCGAGCAGTGGGACAAGGAGCATCGCTTCCCGCGTGAAGCCATCGACGAGATGGCCGGGCTTGGCCTGTTCGGGATGCTGGTGCCGGAGCAGTATGGTGGCAGCGATACCGGTTATGTCGCCTACGCCATGGCCCTGGAAGAAATCGCCGCCGGCGACGGCGCCTGTTCGACCATCATGAGCGTGCATAACTCGGTGGGCTGCGTGCCGATCCTGAAGTTCGGAACCGAGCAGCAGAAACAGCGTTACCTGGTGCCGCTGGCCAGCGGTGCGATGATCGGCGCCTTCGCCCTCACCGAGCCTCAGGCGGGCTCCGACGCCAGCAGCCTGAAAACGCGTGCGCGTCTGGATGGCGATCACTATGTGCTTAATGGCAGCAAGCAGTTCATCACATCCGGTCAGAGCGCCGGCGTGGTGATCGTCTTCGCTGTCACCGATCCTGAAGCGGGCAAGCGTGGGATCAGTGCGTTCATCGTGCCCACCGACTCGCCGGGCTATCAGGTGGTGCGGGTTGAAGAAAAGCTTGGGCAGCACGCCTCCGACACCTGCCAGATCGTTTTCGATGACGTGCGGGTGCCGGTGGACAATCGCCTGGGCGAAGAGGGGCAGGGCTACAAGATCGCTCTGGCCAACCTCGAGGGCGGACGTATCGGCATCGCTTCGCAGGCCGTCGGCATGGCCCGTGCGGCGTTCGAGGTCGCGCGCGACTACGCCAAGGAGCGCCAGAGCTTCGGCAAGGCGCTGGTCGAGCACCAGGCCGTGGCTTTCCGTCTGGCCGACATGGCCACGCGCATCGCCGTGGCCAGGCAGATGGTGCTGCATGCCGCCGCCCTGCGCGATGCCGGGCGCCCGGCGCTGGTGGAGGCGTCGATGGCCAAGCTTTTCGCCTCGGAAATGGCCGAAAAGGTCTGTTCGGATGCCTTGCAGACGCTCGGCGGATATGGCTATCTGAAGGACTTCCCGCTGGAGCGCATCTATCGCGATGTGCGGGTTTGCCAGATCTACGAAGGCACCAGTGACATTCAGCGCATGGTCATTGCGCGCAATCTTTGAAGGAGCAGCTTGCATGGCATTCGAAACAATCCTGCTGGACACCCACGGCAAGGTCGGCCTGATCACCCTCAACCGTCCCCAGGCGCTCAATGCCTTGAACGCGCAGATCGTGGCCGAGATCAATCAGGCCCTGGACCAGCTCGAGCGTGATCCGAACATCGGTTGCGTGGTCCTGACTGGCTCTGCCAAGGCCTTCGCCGCAGGTGCCGACATCAAGGAGATGGCCGAGCTCAAGTATCCGCAGATCTACGTTGACGACCTGTTCAGCGACGCCGACCGCATCGCCAATCGGCGCAAACCGATCATCGCCGCGGTGTCGGGGTTCGCCCTGGGCGGCGGCTGCGAACTGGCGATGATGTGCGACTTCATTCTCGCCGCTGACAACGCCAGGTTCGGCCAGCCGGAAATCAACCTCGGCGTGCTGCCGGGTATGGGCGGCACCCAGCGCCTGACCCGTGCCGTGGGCAAGGCCAAGGCCATGGAACTGTGCCTGACTGGCCGCCTGATGGGCGCAGAGGAGGCCGAGCGGGCAGGGCTGGTGGCGCGCGTGGTGCCCCAGGCCGAGCTGCTGGAAGAGGCGCTGAAGGTGGCGGCGACCATCGCCAGCAAGTCGATTCCGGTGAGCATGATGGTCAAGGAAAGCGTCAATCGTGCTTTCGAGGTGAGCCTGAGCGAGGGTGTGCGTTTCGAACGTCGCGTGTTCCACGCGGCGTTTTCCACGGAAGATCAGAAGGAAGGCATGGCAGCGTTCATCGCCAAGCGCGAGGCGCAGTTCAAGGACCGTTGAGGTTGAGGGGCAGCGCCAGGGCGCTGCCCCGCTGTTTCAGTTCGTGAGAACGTACTGCTTTGCGTCGTTCAACGAGACCGAGCTACGTTATTGGGCCTGCGCCGCTCTCCGTGCCGGTGTCCATCACCGGTTACGATCCCGGGGCAATCCGTCCGATTCGGCAGATTCCTCTGTCATTTCTGTTGCCCCACGGGGCCGGGCACCTTAGACTGCCGCCCCCTGTAAAAGAGTGCCGATTGGCGCTTGAAGAATTCCGCTGCCTGCGAGCCATCCCCGGCGGCACCCGAATCGCCCAAATGCACATTTTTTCATAGAGAAATCGATGACCAAGGAACAGTTGCTGGCCATGTCGGCCGATGACTACATGAATGCCGATCAGCTCGGGTTCTTCACCGCGCTGCTGCAAGCGATGAAAGTCGAGACCCATGAGCGCATCGAGCTGAGCCGCGCCACCATCGAAAGCCTGGATACGCCCTCTGACCCGGCCGATGTGGCTTCGGTCGAGGAAGAGCGTCATTGGCTGGTCAACGCCATCGAGCGCGACCAGCGCCTGCTGCCGCAGCTGGAGATGGCCCTGGGCCGTATCGCTGACGAGAGCTTTGGCTGGTGCGACGACAGCGGCGAGCCGATCGGTCTGCAACGCTTGCTGATCAGCCCGACCACCAAATACTGCATCGAAGCCCAGGAGCGTCACGAGCAGCTCGACCGCCATCAGCGGCAGATCTGACCGGACACACTCGGCGCAAGGCCCTGCGGAGCAATCCGTGGGGCCTTTCGCGTTTCCGCAGGAGCAGAAAGCATTTCGATTTGTTGCGATTGATGCAATACAGCTCTACCGGCAAGCGCTTTTTCCCGGCCTTGGCGGGTCGTATCCTATCCATGTAGTTAGCTTGCTAATTAAGTGGAGAGGGTCATGCAATCCCGGGTCAATGTGGCAGTGATGATAGGCTCTGGTGTACCTGCGATGCTGCAGGCACAGGGACAGCGGGCATGCTGGGTAGTGTTGGTCGATGGCGAGCGTCGCGGTACTGCCTTCGCCAGCCGGGCTGAAGCGCTGGAGTGTCAGGCTGCCTGGCTGCAGCAACTGGCGAAGGGATAGGCGGCTTAGATATCCAGGCTTAGCGCCAGTTCGCAGGCTGCCAGGTGGCTGCGGCGAAAGCCCATGACTCGGCCAGTGGCACGCTCGGTGATGTGGAAGAACGCGACGCCGGCGGGAATGACCACGAAACGCGCGATGTTGCGCACAGGTCGGATGTAAGAAATGTTCGAGACCTCTCGACGGATTTCGGTGTTTTCGTGCATATTCTTTCCCCTGTAATGCATGGATGAATACCGGACCCATTCTGCCGAGGGGCCTGGCTCTATCTATTGCATCTTTTCTGGCGGCATTGTTGTCAGACAATATTGTTCCCCCTGTGGGATCTATGCTGAGCGTTCTCTTGGGGTTTTGGCTGGCGTGCGAGGGTAAAAGATCCTGCCTGCCGTATCGACGAGCCCCGCAGACGTTTCACGCATCATGTCACTAACCTTTCAGACTTCGCTTTGAAATGGCCGCCGCGTCACGCTTTCACGACTTCGTGTGGCGGCGGGAAACAACCGGTTCGAGGATCACTTCATTGGCAGTCAGTACTCTGGATACCCACGCCCTGTTCGCCCTGGGCGATTTGCGGGCCAAGTTGGTCAAGCTTTTTCAGGGCCGTTTCATCTACGTCACCGAGCAGAACCCCGATGGCCTGTACATGGCCGAGATCGATACCGACAACGCGATGGTCGTCGATGACAAGCAACGTCTGGAACTGAAGGTCGGGGATCACTTCCGGGCCGCGGTCCTGCCGAGCCGCGAGGGTGGCAAGCTCGAGCTGCGCTTTCGCGACATCAAGTTCAACGTCTATGGCGTGGGTGACTATGCGTTCGTCTCGGTACCCGAGGGCGATGGCATTGTCTTCCGTGACGGGCAGGGCGTGATGCTCGTGTTCGCTGCCCAGTCCCAGGTGGCGGAAGGCCTGGGCAAACTGCTCAAGGCGGTGACCGGCAAGGTCGCCAAATGGCGCAAGGGCGAGCTGACCACCTTCAAGGCCAGTGAATGAGTGGCGACGATGAGCTGCCTGCGGGGCGCGCCGAGTTTCACCAGCGCCACAAGGCGCAAGCAATCCTGGACGCCGAGCGCCTGATTGCCCATCGAGCACAGTTGAAGGATGGTTGGCTGGCCTGGGTGGCGGGGGAGCTCTATCGGCTCGGCCCGCCTCCTTATGTGGCCATGGTTCGGCGCGAGCTGCAGCGCCTTACCCAGCACTGACAGCATTTGCCAGGCGGCTTCAGCGGGCGCTCAGTTGCCCCGATCGCCACCGCTGCTGACCTCATCCGGCACCTGTTCTCCCGACATGCGTTTGCGGAACAAGGCGGCCCGCGCGAGCAGAAGCGTCGTGACCGGTACGGTAATCGACAGCAGGATCGGTATCAGCCAGGCATGCAGCACTGGCCCTTGCTTGAGACCGGAGAAGTACAGGATCGAGGCGAGGCTGACGCACCACGCGCCAATAGTCGAGGCCAGTGCAGGCGGATGCATGCGCTGGAAGTAGTCCTTCAGGCGCACCAACCCGATTGCGCCGATCAAGGCGAACAGGCTGCCGATCAGCAGGAGCGCGGCCGTGGCCAGCTCCAGCCAGAACGGGAGTTCGACGGTCTGCATCATTCGATCACCTCCCCGCGCAGCAGGAACTTGGCCAGGGCAAAGGAGCCGACGAAGCCGAACAGGGCGATCAGCATCGCGCCTTCGAAATAGGTATCACTGGCATAGCGGATGCCTAGCACCAGCATCATCAGCATGGCCAGGATGTACAAGTAGTCCAGCGCCAGGACCCGGTCCTGCGCCGAAGGGCCGCGGAACACCCTGACCAGCGCCAGGGCCATGGCGATGATGAAGATGAACAGGCTGGCGAGAATGGCGTTGGCGAGCAGGCCTGTCATTCGAAGATCTCCATCAGCGGGCGTTCGTAGGTGTGCTTGAAGTGTTCGATGAAGGTGGCTTCGTCGTCCAGGTCGAACACATGCAGCAGCAGGATGCTGCGATCCAGGGCCAGCTCCGACCAGACCGTGCCGGGTACCACCGTGGTGATCATCGACAGGGCGGCCAGGCCATGGGCGTCGCGCAGTGACAGGGGGATGTGCACGAAGGCAGAGCGCGGTGGATGGCCGCCGGCTCGCAGCACGCCCCGGGCAACTTGCAGGTTCGAGAGGATCACATCCAGGCCCACACGGCCGATCAAGCGAGCAATCACCAGCGGGCGGCGGATATGGGCATGCTGCGGGCGCAATGGTGCCATGAGCACGGGTGCGAGGATGCCGAGGGCGGCGCCAAGCAGCAGATTGCCTGGGCTGACGGAAAGGTTCAGCACCAGCCACAGCACGAACAGCGCCAGCGACAGCAGCGGGGCGGGGAACAGCCGGTTCATGGTTGCACCTGCGTCATGGTGGTCGGCCCAGGCACGGGGCGGGTTGACAGGACCGCCTGAATATAGGCGTCGGGTGCCTGCAGGCCGGCGGCGGTGTCCTGGGTGTAGCGCAGCAGCGGCTCGGCCTGGATGCTGAGGACGATACACAGCCCCAGCAGTACCACGATCGGTATGCATTCATAGCGACGCAGCAATGGCGAGGGCCTCTCCTCAGGCTTCCAGAAGCGCTGGATGCCCACCCGGCCAAAGGCGATCAACGATGCCATGCCCGATAGCAGCAACAGGGCTACCAGGCACCAGCCGGCGGCTGACAGAGGCTGCTCGGCCGCCATGCCCAGGCCTTGCGGGTTGAACAGGGCGCTGATCAGGTTGAGCTTGCCGATGAAGCCGGACAGCGGCGGCATGCCAATGATCAGCAGGGCGCAGGCGATGAAGCTCAAGCCGAGGAATGCCATGGTCCAGGGGATGATCTGACCGATCACTGCCTTCTGTTCGTCGTCGAGGTTGATGCCCTTGGGTGGATGCAGGGATTCGAGCGGCGGCGGGATGGCGTCCTCTTCGTCGTCCAGGGGCACTTCGTTGGCCGAGCGCGAACGCTCGATAAGTTCTGCCAGCAGGAACAAGGCGCACAAGGCCAGGGTGGAGCTGGTGAGGTAGAACAGTGCAGCGCCGGTGAGGGCCGCCTGACCGAAGCCGACCGAGGCCAGCAAGGTGCCAGCCGAGACCAAAATGCTCAGCGCGGCGAGACGCTCCAGGCGCTGTGCGGCGAGAATCGAGACGGCAGCCACCGCGAGGGTGACGAGGCCGCCATACACCAGCCATTCCCCACCGAAATTCGCCGAAGCGCCTGCCTGGCCCGAGAACAAAAGTGTCCACAGCCGCAGCACTGCATACAGACCGACCTTGGTCATGATGGCGAACAGGGCTGCGACCGGTGCGCTGGCCGAGGAGTAGGCCGGCACCAGCCAGAAGTTCAGCGGCCAGACCCCGGCCTTGACCAGGAACGCCATGGCCAGGATCGCCGCTCCGGCGTGCAGCAAGCCTCGATCGGCTTCTGCGACCAACGGGATCTTCAGCGCCAGGTCGGCCATGTTCAGCGTGCCCGTCACGCCATAGAGCATGGCGGCGCCAACCAGGAACAGCGAAGAGGCGAACAGGTTGATGGCGATGTAGTGCAGCCCGGCCCTGACCCGCGCGCGTCCCGAACCGTGCAGCAGCAGGCCATAGGACGCCGCCAGCAGCACTTCGAAGAACACGAACAGGTTGAAGAGATCGGCGGTCAGGAACGCGCCGTAAAGGCCCATCAGCTGAATCTGGAACAGCGCGTGGAAGCTGGCGCCGGCGCCGTCCCAGCGGGCGCGGGCGAACAGCAGGGCGCTGACGCCGATTACACCGGTCAGGGTAAGCAGCAGTGCGGAAAGGTGATCGAGTACCAGCACGATACCGAACGGCGCCGGCCAGTTGCCTGGCAGGTAGACACCAATGGACTCGGCCTGACCCTGGCCGCGTACCCACATCAACAGCGTCACGGCGACGCCCAAGCCGATCATGCTCGACAGCAGGTTCAGGCGGGCCTTGAACTGGCGGTGCTTTTCACCGATCAGCAGCATGATCGCAGCGGTTACCAGCGGTAGCAGGATCGGGGCGACAATCAGTTGATTCATCCAGCTCATTCCTCACGCTCCCGGCCATCGACATGGTCGGTGCCGGTCAGGCCGCGCGAGGCCAGCAGGACCACCAGGAACAGGGCGGTCATGGCGAAGCTGATGACGATGGCGGTCAACACCAGCGCCTGGGGTAGTGGGTCGGTGTAGTTCAGCAGGTCCTGTGGGACGCCCTCCTTGATGATCGGCTCCTTGCCGATGAACAGGCTGCCCATGCTGAAGATGAACAAATTGACGCCGTAGGAGAGCAGGCACAGGCCCATGATGACCTGGTAGGTCCGTGGGCGCAGTACCAGCCAGACTCCGGAGGCGGCCAGTACGCCGATGGCGACTGCGATGACTTCTTCCATCAGGCGGCTCCTGTCTGGCTGGATTTCGGATGGCCCGGGCGATAGGCACGCACCGATTGGTGTGCCAGGGCGGTCAGGATCAAGAGCGTGGAGCCGACAACCACGGTGTACACGCCGATATCGAAGAACAAGGCGCTGGCGACATGGATGTCACCGAGCAACGGCAGATGCAGGTGCGCAGTGTGGGTGGTGAGGAACGGATAACCCAGCAACATGGCACCTATGCCGGTAAGCGTGGCGCACAGCAGGCCGGTGCCCATCCAGCGCAGCGGCCGCAGGCTCATCTGGGCCTCGACCCACTGAGTGCCTGCGACCATGTACTGGAGGATGAACGCCACCGACATCACCAGCCCGGCGACGAAGCCGCCGCCTGGTTGGTTGTGGCCGCGCATGAACAGGTACATCGAGACCAGCAGGGCGATCGGCAGCAGCAGGCGTACCAGCACCGCAGGCACCATCATGAAGCCCAGCGCGGTATCGGTGACATGCCGTGGGTTGACCAGGTCGGTGATCACGTCTGGCGCCAGCTGGCGCTGTTGCGTCGGCAGCTGCATGCTCTCTTTCGGTGGGCGGAAGCGGCGCAGCAGGGCGAAGACCGTCAGCGCCACGGCGACCAGTACAGTGATTTCACCCAATGTATCGAAGCCGCGGAAGTCCACCAGCATCACGTTGACCACATTGGTACCGCCACCCTCGGGGAGTGCACGGCTCAGGTAGAACGATGAGATGTCGTTGGGTGTAGGACGGGTCAACATGGCGTACGACAGCAGGGCCATACCGCCGCCGACCAGCACTGCCAGCAGCAGGTCGCGCAGGCGTCGCAAGCGTGCACGCTCCTGGCTGCCTGGCAGGGGAGAGACGCCTTCGATTCGGCGCGGCAGCCAGCGCAGGCCCAGCAGGATCAACACTGTGGTGACGACTTCGACCACCAGTTGCGTGAGTGCAAGGTCAGGGGCAGAGAACCAGACGAAGGTGATGCACGTCATCAGGCCGCAGACGCTGACCATGATCAGCGCAGCCAGACGGTGGTATTTGGCCTGCCAGGCTGCGCCGATGGCACAGGCAATTGCAATCAGCCACATGGCGACGAATACGCCGGACCCCGGAATCTTGGGGCGGTCCCCCCAGCTGATGCCGCTGTACAGCATGGGGGTGAGGCCGGCGAGGAAGGCGGCGACCACCAGCATGAACAGCTGGGTCTGCAGACGGCGGCTGGTCAACAGTCCTTCGAGGTGCCGGGCCAGCAGCATCAGACGTACCAGTCCGTGCTCGAACAGCCGCTTGCCATTGAAGCGTTCGATCAGTGGCGGGTAGGGGAAGCGGCCCAGGCGCAACTGTTTGCGCAGCAACAGGTAGAGCACCACGCCGCCGCACATGGCGATCAGGCTCATGATCAGGGGGGCGTTCCAGCCATGCCAGATGGCCAGGCTGTATTCCGGCAGGGTGCCGCCCACCACCGGCAACGCTGCGGCGGCGAGCAGCGGGCCCACCGACTGGGCAGGGAAGATGCCGACTACCAGGCAGGTCAGGACCAGCAGTTCGACCGGCGCGCGCATCCAGCGCGGGGGTTCGTGGGGGGTATGCGGAAGGTCCTGGGCGGTCGGGCCAAAGAACACGTCGACCGTGAAACGCAGGGCGTAGGCAACGCTGAACGTGCCTGCAAGGGTGGCGATCACCGGCAAGGCGGCCTCGACCCAGGCGCTGGAGCTGATGAATACGGTTTCGGCGAAGAACATTTCCTTGGAGAGGAAGCCGTTCATCAGAGGTACGCCGGCCATGGACGCACTGGCGACCATGGCCAGGGTGGCGGTATAGGGTACCAGGCGTATCAGGCCGCTGAGACGGCGAATGTCGCGGGTGCCGCTTTCATGGTCGATGATGCCGGCGGCCATGAACAGCGAGGCCTTGAAGGTGGCGTGGTTGAGGATGTGGAACACTGCCGCGACAGCGGCCAGCGGGCTGTTCAGGCCCAGCAGCAGGGTGATCAGGCCCAGGTGGCTGATGGTCGAATAGGCCAGCAGCCCCTTGAGGTCATTCTGGAACATCGCCGCGAAGGCCCCCAGCAGGAGGGTACAGGCGCCTGCCCCGCCGACGATCCAGAACCACTCCTCGGTGCCCGACAGCGTTGGCCATAGGCGTGCCAGCAGGAACACCCCGGCCTTGACCATGGTCGCCGAATGCAGATAGGCCGAGACCGGCGTGGGGGCAGCCATGGCATGCGGTAGCCAGAACTGGAAGGGGAACTGCGCGCTCTTGCTAAGGGCGCCAATCAGGATCAGCGGCAGCAACACAGGATAGAGCGCGTGCTGGCGGACGGTTTCGCCAGCGGCCAGGACCTTGTCCAGGTCATAGCTGCCGACCACATGGCCCAGCAGCAAGGCGCCGACCAGCAGGCACAAACCACCTGCACCCGTGACCATCAGCGCCATGTAAGCGCCGCGGCGGGCATCGCTGCGGTGGTGCCAGTAGCCGATGAGGAGGAAGGAGAACAGGCTGGTCAGCTCCCAGAAGAACACCAGCTGAATCAGGTTGCCGGAAATCACCAGCCCGAGCATTGCGCCCATGAATGCCAGGAAGAAGGCAAAGAATCGTGGCACGGGGTCTTGGGGTGACATGTAGTAGCGCGCATACAGCGACACCAATGTGCCGATGCCCAGCACCAGCAACGAGAACAGCCAGGCGAAGCCATCCATGCGCAGCACGAAGTTGAGCCCGAGGCTGGGCAGCCAGAGGAATTCTTCGCGGATCACGCCGCCATGGGCGATCTGCGGGTACAGCAGCGCTACCTGGACAGTGCCGACCAAGGCCACGAGCCCGGCGAGAATGGACTCGGCGTTACGCGCATTGTGCGGCAGCACGGCTGCCAGGCAACTGCCGATGAAGGGCAGAAGCAATAGCACTATCAAAGACATAGCGTTCTAATCTACGGAGGTTTGCCATGGATCATACGTGCCACGCTGGTGATCACCAACACGCAAGCTGTGGCAGAATCCTACAAAAGCGCTGTGACAAGCTGTTTTTTTATAACAGTTTTTTTCAGAGCATAGCCGCTGATCAGGAGTTCAACGCCCTGTCTCGCTTTCGCTTGGCGTCAGGCCTTGCGGCTCTGGAAGGGGATCGCGATCGCGGCGAATCTTCAGTTCGCTGACGACCACGGCGATCACGATCAGCAGGCCACCAATAAGCGCCACGCCTGGCAAGCGGTCCCCTGCGATACGACCAACGATGCCGGCCCAGACCGGTTCGCCGGCATAGATCAGCGTGGCACGGGTTGGCGAGACAGATTTCTGCGCCCAGTTCATCGCCACCTGGATTACCGCGCTCATGGCGCCCAGGCCAAGGGCGCTGGCCAACAGCAGCCAGGAGAAATCCGGGATGCGCTCCTGGGTCGGAACGATCATCAGGAATGATAGTGCCGAGGCAGTTGCCAGTTGCACCACGGTGACCCGGCGCACATCGACCTTTCCGGCATAACGGCTGATCAGGATGATCTCGCCGGCGATGGCCACGGCGCTGACCAAGGTCACGATTTCGCCTTCGCTGAAATTCAGCGCACCACCCTCAGGGCCGGCCAACAGCATCAGCCCGACAAAGGCCAGGCAGATACCGATGCTTGGCATCAGGCCGGGCCGGCGTCCCAGCACCAACCATTGCAGCAGCGGCACGAAGGGTACGTAGAGGGCCGTGATGAAGGCCGACTGGCTGCTGCTGATGGTTTGCAGGCCCATGGTCTGCAAGCCGTAGCCGAGCATGATCGATACACCGATCAGTACGCCGGCCTTGAGTTCGGTGAACGTCAGGCCCGACAGCGCTCGCGCCGATACCAGCCCGACGAACAGTGCCGCTGCCGCGAATCGCAGGCCGACGAAGAACATCGGTCCGCTCACGCTCATGACGTTGTGCACGATCAGGAAGGTGCCGCCCCAGAGCATGGTGATGAACACCAGCACCCATTCGGCTTTGCTCAGGCGAAAGGATACGGACGGCCGCGGGCTGCTGCTGGTGTGGGTCATGGTCTTGCGCACTCGGAAGGGGCGGCGCACAATCGCCGCAAAGTGGGCAGTATACTGCGCAATCCCTACCAGTGAGCAATATAGTGCACAAAGATTCCTCGCACCGCGCTTCGGTGCTGCAGCACGTCAGTCAGAACATCCGCCGCCTGCGTAACGACAGGGGGCTGAGCCAGACCGCCTTGGCCGAAAGCTCTGGTGTCAGTCGGCGCATGCTGGTTGCCATCGAGGCAGGCGAGAAGAACGTCAGCCTCACCACCCTCGACCTGATCGCCGAAGCGCTGGGTGTGGCGTTCAGTACGCTGATCCAGGCGCCCGAGCAACGCGATCCTGCACGCATCAATGAGCTGGCCTGGGCCGGTGAGCAGCCGGACAGCCGCGCGGTACTGCTGGGTAGTAGCCCCGCGCGGCGCGAGGTCGAGCTCTGGGAGTGGACCCTGGCACCGGGCGAGCACTATGCCAGTGAGGCTGATGCCGAGGGTTGGAGCGAGCAGATCTATGTGACCGAGGGCTGTCTGACGCTGCTGATCGAAAGCGGTGAACTGCGCCTGCGCGCTGGGGAGTTCCACATCTTCCCCAGCGACTGCCGCTACGCGTACCGCAACGACGGCCACCAGCCCACGCGATTCGTGCGCAATGTGGTGATCTGATCCACCCAGCCTACTTGGCCAGCAACGTATCGGTACTCTCGACGGCGGCAAAGGCGAAAGCTAGCGCCGCCATGGCCGAGTCGTGCACGTGCGATGCGGGCACCGTCTGTCCATTGAACTCCAGGGCCAGCGTGGCGCAGGCGTCGTGCGCCACCGAGACCTGGTAGCCGAAGTCTGCGGCAGCGCGGGTTGCCGAATCGATGCACATGTGGCTCATGGCGCCGACGATGGTCAGGTTTTTTACCTCATGCTTGTCGAGGAGCGATTTGAGCTCGGTGTCGCGAAACGCGTTGACTTGATGCTTGAGCACCACCGGCTCGCTGCTGATCGGCAGTACCTTGGCGTGGATCTCGGCGCCTGGCGAGCCAGGGGCAAAAAACGGCGCATCGGCTGATTCGAACTCGTGGCGCACATGCACGACCAGGTCGCCGCGCTCGCGGGCAGCGGCGAGCAGGCGGGCGGCGTTGTCGGCCGCCGCATCGGCGCCGTCGAGGGTCCATTTGCCACCGGGGAAGTAATCGTTCTGGATATCGATGAGAATCAGGGCCTGCTTGCTCATGTTGCGCGCCTCCTTGGGCGTGGTCGTGGTGTAGCGATAGTTATAGGCTTGAACGACCGACATGGGGATTGGCGCGATCGACACAATGAGGGCAAAAACTGACATGGGTGCAGGCTTGGAAATCGGTGTGCTGGTCTATCCCGATGCGCAGCGTGCCGCTGTACATGGGCTGACCGACCTGTTCACGGTCGCCAATCAGGTCGCCTGTGAACTCGGTGATGGGAAGCTGCTGCCGATCCGTATCAGCCACTGGCAACTCGATCAGGCCGGTGAACTCTGCGAGGTGTACGACAGCCTGCCGGGCGCGCGCCATGACCTCAAGGTGCTGGTGGTGCCGCCCAGCCTTGGCCCGGCACCTGCACCTGCGCTGCTTGAGCGACACCGCGCGCACTTGTGCCAGTGGCATGCACGCGGCACTGTGCTCGCTTCGGTGTGCATCGGCGTGTTCTTCATTGCTGCCAGTGGCCTGCTGGACGGGCGTTCGGCGAGTACCCACTGGAATTACGCCCAGACCTTGGCCGAGCGCTACCCGCAAGTACGCGCCGATGCCAGCGTAGCGGTACTGGACGATGGCGACATCATGACGTCGGCCGGGCTGATGGCCTGGACCGAGCTCGGGCTGCGTCTGCTTGAGCGTTTCCTGGGTACCACCCTGGCGCGCGAGACCGCCCGCTACCTGGCGGTCGATCCGGTGCCGACCCCGCTGCCCGGTGCGTTGTTCACACCGAGGCTGGATCACGGCAATGAAGCCGTGCTGAAGGTGCAGCACTGGCTGCAGGGGAGTGGTGCGCGAGAGGCCAATCTGGCAAACATGGCTGGATGTGCCGGGCTCGAAGAGCGTACGTTTCTGCGGCGTTTTCGCGCGGCGACCGGATTGCGTCCTACCCAATACTGCCAGCAGGTCCGGGTAGGACGTGCCTGCCGCCTGCTGGAGTTCACCCGGCGCAGCGTCGACCAGATTGCCTGGGGCGTGGGCTATCAGGACCCCAGTGCCTTTCGTAAGGTGTTCCAGCGCGTCACCGGCCTGACACCCAGTGACTACCGGCGACGTTTCGCCGTGGTTGCCTGAGCGTCTGGGCCTGGCGGGTGAGGCCCAGGGCCTTCGTCGGCGAGGCGATCGCGATGGTTGCGCAGCGGACATTCCTTCAACGACATGCAGCCGCAGCCAATGCAGCCATCCAACTGGTCGCGCAGCATCATCAATTCTTCGATGCGCTGGGTCAGGTCTTCTCGCCATCGTGCGGAAAAACGCTGCCAGTCTTCAGCGGTCGGCGTGTGCCCTTTGGGCAGGGTATCGAGCGCTTCGGCGACTTGCGCCAGCGGTACTCCCAGGCGCTGCGCCATCTTTATCACTGCCACCCGGCGTAGCATGGCTCGCTCGAAGCGGCGCTGGTTGCCGTTGTTGCGGGTGCTGTGGATCAGTCCCTTGCTTTCATAGAAGTGCAGCGCGGTCACCGCGACGCCGCTGCGCGCTGCCAACTGGCCTACGCTGAGCAGGCGTTCCGGCGCCGTCACGTCCTTGCTGGGCATGTCGAAATATTCCTTGACCTTGACTTAACTCGAGGTTTTACCCTGCTCGCCATCACGCTGCAAGTACCCCGAGCAAGGAGACTGTTCATGGTGGCCACCCCTCATTCCCTATGGTTTACCCAGATGATCGAGTACGAAGTGCCGGCGATTCGGCAACAGGCCCTGGCCGAGGCGTTGGTCCTGCGGGCGGAGGAGATCGCCAGCCGTTGCGATGGTCTGCTGGGCGTCAGCATTCAGGCCAGTGTCGATGGCAGTCGGGTGTTGCAATACCTGCGGTGGCAATCGCGCCAGGAGTGGGCGGCTGCCGCGCCCTGTTTCGTCGAGGAGCCGTTCCTCGACCTGTTGCAGCGTCACCAGGCGCGCGGTGTCAATTTCACGGCCTACCAGACCTTGCGCAGCCTGGTGCGAGGCACCGACGGCGGCTTGCATTGCGAGGTCGGTGAGCCTCAGGCGTACCAGGGAGCGTAGTGCGGGTAGCGGTCTAGGCGTGCGCCGATGACCATTTCTCCGATCCATGTACCCAGGATCGAACTGTAGGCTTTCTGGCTTTCCTCGCTGGACAGTGCATGGTCGGCCCCGTCGACGATGCGGTGGGTCAGTGAATGGGCGCCGACGAACGCGGAGCGATAGCTCATCAGGGTGTTGTGCGGCACATAGTCATCGTGCTCGGACTCCACCAGCAGGACATCGCCAGCGAACTCGGCGCAGGCGGCCAAGGCACGATTGTCGGCCGGCCCCAGAATGCGTTGGCGATAGTGATTCAGGCGCTGGCGGTCGAGTGCTTGCTTTGGAGTGTCCCATTCATCGTCCCAGTACAATGCAGGTACCCGCATCGCCAGCCATTTCACGGGTCTATATGCGGTCAGCAGGGTGGCCAGATAACCGCCATAGCTGCTGCCAATCAGCGCAATGGCGCCGGGATCGACGGCAGGGTGCGAGGCCAGCCGATCGTAGGCGGCCAGCAGGTCGGTGAGGTTCTGCTCACGGGTCACCGTCAATCGCTGGCTTTCGGTCTTTTCGTGTCCGCGCAAGTCGAAGGTCATGCACACGCAACCCAACCCGGTAATCTGTCGGGCGCGGGCCAGGTCTCGCTGCTGGCTGCCGCCCCAGCCGTGGACGAAGAGAATGCCGGGCATCTTGCTGCCAGGACTGACCAAAGTACCGGCGATACTTTCGCCCTCGACCTGTAGCTCGACCTGTTCACTCTGAATGGCCATGCTCGCGAATCCGTGCAAATTTGCAGAATTGTCCGAGTTCACTGTCGTCCCCCTCATAGAAAAGTGTGGCGTCGGCCGGAAGTTCAGGCGTGCCGAACACCTCGTGGGTGGATGCGCGTACCTGCTGCAGCGTCGGATCGTCGGCGAAGGCGCGCACGGCAAGGAGCTCTGCGCTGCTGGCGCCGCCCTGGCGCCACGATTGCTCCAGGACGCCGCTGCGCAGGTGGCCACGTGCGTCGAGGCCACGGGCGATGTCGTAGTTGCGGCGTGAGGCGATGAAACCTGGGAAGTGTCGCTCCGCCGCTTGCTCGTAGGTCATGGCCTGATTGATAGCCAGGCGCAGATAATCTTCCAGCGGGCGCTGCAGCAGCGCCTGGTAGTCGCCGCGTACTACCATCAGATCTGAGCCACCGTAGACCTGTTGGCCCTGATGATCCTGGGTGAGTTGCTGGGTACCGTAGTAGCTGCAGGTGAGGCCAGCGACACGCACTTGGCCAACACTGAAGGTTTCTACTTCATGCAGGTCTTCCTCCAGCACCAGTCCCCAAAGGCCAAGTGCCTTGTCGTCCAAGGTCGCGAGCAAGGGGGCAAGTGCGTCAAGGGTATCGATTACCTGCTGGCCGCGACCGGCACGGGCCAATACGGGTTTGACCCGAACGGGGCCGCTGCGCAATAGCAAGTCGGCTGCTCGTCGAGCGTCGTCCTTGGAAAAGACCGTGTAGCCGCGCAACAGGGCACCGCTGGCCTGTTGCGCGAAGGCGTCAGTCCAGCCCGGCGGAAAGACTGCATTGGCGGGTAGTGGGTGGGAAATGGCTTTGGTCGCCATGTAGGGATGGCTTACCAGGCCGCCGAACAGGTCCTGTTCGCAGCGGATGCCCTGTTGCTGGCCGATCAAGGTTTCCGTGGGCAGGTAATAATAGTGGTAGGCCTGGCCGGCCGGTGGTCCAGGGTTGAAGACGGGTATGCCAAGCAATTGCGCCAGGATCTCGGCGAGCTTCTGGTGAGTGGCATATTCATGGTCCGGGGTGCGTTCGCGGGTGTCGAGGAGTACGACGGCGATTTTCGACTCGTGGGGGTGGGCCATGTGCGATCTCATCCGCTGGGGCTGTACGAACTGTGAAATTCCAGACAGCTCGAAAGTTCAGCCCGTTGGACTGGCGGCCGAGGCGCTCCAATCTATCGCAGGCTCTTTGTGGGCGATCCGATTGCGGGCGTTCGCAGCCTGTTCCATTATCCCGACCTGGAACCGTCCAAGATGTGATCGCAGGAGAGCGCATGAGCAGTCTGAACCCCCTTAAGGAATCCATACCGGCACGCCTGGCGCGTGTGCGCGATGTCATGGCCAGGGAGGGTGTCGATGCCCTGTTGGTGCCCTCTGCCGATCCGCACCTTTCCGAGTACTTGCCCGGCCATTGGCAAGGGCGCCAATGGCTGTCTGGCTTCCAGGGCTCGGTCGGCACGCTGGTAGTGGCCGCGGAATTCGCCGGGCTGTGGGTCGACAGCCGCTATTGGGAGCAGGCAGAGAAGGAATTGGCGGGCAGTGGCATCGAGCTGATGAAGCTACTGCCAGGTCAGCCGGGGGCATTGGATTGGCTGGGTGAGCAGGTTGCCAGCGGCGGTGCCGTGGCGGTTGATGGTGCGGTCATGGCGCTGGCCTTTGCCCGTCAATTGGGAGAGCGCCTGAGCGCTCGCAATGTAAGACTGCTGACTGACCGAGACCTGCTGGGTGAGGTCTGGGGCGATCGTCCGGCCTTGCCTGGCAACCCCGTCTATCAGCACCTGCCCCCCCATGCGACTGTCAGTCGTGCGCAGAAACTCGGTGAGTTGCGTCAGGCCCTGGATAGCAAGGGCGCCGACTGGCATTTCATCGCAACTCTGGACGACATCGCCTGGCTGTTCAACCTGCGCGGTAGTGATGTTTCGTACAACCCGGTGTTCGTTTCCTTCGCCTTGATCGGTCGTGATCAAGCCACGCTCTTTGTCGGTCAGGACAAGATCAATACTCATCTGCGTCAAGTACTGGCGGCCGACGGTATCCAGGTGCGTGACTACGCGGAAGTTGGCCATGCACTTGCGAGCCTCGTTGGCGGCACCCGCCTGCTGGTCGATCCGGCGCGTGTCACCCAGGGCCTGCTGGACAAGCTCGACGAGCGGGTCGCGTTGGTCGAGGGCATCAATCCGACTACGCTGAGCAAGTCGCGCAAGGGCGAGGCGGACCTGGTTCATATTCGTCAGGTGATGGAGCAGGACGGTGCAGCCTTGTGCGAGTTCTTCGCCTGGTTCGAGGCCAATCTTGGGCGCGAGACCATCACCGAACTGACGGTCGATGAACAGCTGAGCGCGGCACGTGCGCGGCGCCCTGACTTCGTCTCGCTGAGCTTCTCGACCATCGCGGCCTTCAATGCCAATGGCGCGATGCCCCATTACCGCGCCACCGAACAGTCGCATGCGGTGATCGAGGGTAACGGCCTGCTGCTGATCGATTCGGGCGGCCAGTACCTGGGCGGAACTACCGACATTACCCGGATGGTGCCGATTGGTACACCCAGCCTGGAGCAGAAGAAGGACTGCACGCGGGTGCTCAAGGGAGTGATCGCGTTGTCGCGGGCGACTTTCCCGCGGGGCATTCTTTCGCCGCTGCTCGATGCCATCGCCCGGGCGCCTATCTGGGCCGATCAAGTCGACTACGGCCATGGCACTGGGCATGGCGTAGGCTACTTCATGAATGTGCACGAGGGGCCGCAGGTCATTGCCTATCAGGCGGCAACTACGCCGCAGACAGCCATGCAGGCCGGGATGATCAGTTCGATCGAGCCGGGCACCTACAGACCTGGAGCCTGGGGCGTGCGTATCGAGAATCTGGTGGTTAATCGGGAGGTGGGCAACAGCGCTTTTGGCGACTTCCTGGCCTTTGAAACCCTGACGCTTTGCCCGATCGACACCCGATGCTTGCTGCCCGAGTTGCTCGATGTTTCGGAGCGCCAATGGCTCAACCGTTATCACCAGACCGTGTATGAGCGATTAGCGCCCCTGTTGCAAGGCGACGCACTGGCCTGGTTGAGACTGCGTACGCAGCCGGTCTGATCGACTGGAACGAGAAAGGGCAGCCTGAGGCTGCCCTTTCGTTTATTTGCAGATGACGATCATGCTGCGGCTGGTATAGCCGGCTGGGTTGATTCCGAACACGTAGTCGCCCGGCTCTTCGTCGCTGTCGCTGGAGCGCGCGATTACCTTGTAGCCTTTGCTGCCGCATGACGCTTGCGCATTGGCGTAGCACTTGTCCCAAGATGATGAAAGCCCGGAGCAGTTGATGTGCAAGCCCTTCTTCCCTCGCTTCACCTCGGTCTTGGCTGTAGCGGCACACCCAGCAATGGCCAAGATGGCCAGGATGAGAAAAATACGTTTCATTCCTGTCCTTATCTGGGCGGTGAGCATTGTCCGCCCTTGTAGTGATGACTGCGTTCTGCCTGAAACTCCCCTGCTTCCGTGCCCGGCTCAGTAGATCGTCTGAAGGTGATGATGCTGTGACAGCTTAAACAGCCTTATAGGCGGGTACAAGGCTGAAGCTGTTCAAATGAAACTATTTCTCAAATCAGTCAGCCGCTACGGGAGGGCTGCTTTCCTTGCGCATCGACAGTGTGGCCCCGACCGAGGCGGTAATGATTGCCAGGATCGCCAACCACTGGGTCAAGCTGAGAACCTCTCCAAGGAATAGAAGCCCCGACAGTGCACCGAATGCGGGTTCGATACTCATCAGTGTGCCGAAGGTTCGCGCGGGCATTCGTGTCAGTGCGACCATTTCCAGGCTGTAGGGGAGGGCGGTAGACAGGATCGCCACGGCAAGTGCGACCGGAATCAGTGCTGGAGTGAGCAAGGCACTACCGGCGTGGGCGATACCGATGGGAGCCACGAACAGCGCCGCGATCAATACGCCCAATGCCGCGGTCTGGATACCGTTTTCCGCGCCTGCTCGCTGGCCATATAAAATGTAGAGCGCCCAGCAGACGCCGGCACCCAAGGCGTAGGCCGCGCCGGTCAGGTCGAGGGAGGCCCCCGTCTGCCCTGTCGGGATGAGCAGTAGCAGGCCGACGATGGCGAGCGCGATCCAGAGAAAGTCCAGGGCGCGGCGCGAAGCGAAGATCGCTACCGCCAGCGGGCCGGTAAACTCCAGCGCCACGGCGATGCCCAGCGGAACGGTGCGCAACGACATATAGAAAAGGAAATTCATGCCGCCCAGGGCCAGCCCATAGATGATGACGCTGCGCAGGGTGCTGGCATTGAACCTGGCGCGCCACGGGCGTAGCAATGCAAGCATGATGATGCTGGCGAAGATCAGGCGCAGCGTTGTGGTGCCCTGAGCGCCGACAACTGGAAACATGCTCTTGGCCAGTGACGCTCCAGACTGGATGGAAGCCATGGCAATCAACAGCAGGCCGATAGGGAACAGCGTGGCGGCCAGGCTGCGGGGCTGGGTGTTCATTTGGGTGGGGCAGTCCTAAATAAGTAGAAGGGGCGAGCTGCGCAATATAGTGCGCAAATCCCAGTGGCAGGTGCAACTGCTCTTGAGCAATGCGCGGGCTAAGCCCTTCATTTCGATTAAGATTTTATGAAATAAAAGGTTGACGCCCTCTCAGATCCCCTTATAATGCGCCCCACTTCCGCAGCAAACGGAACGCAAAACTTCTTGCTAATCAACGAGTTAAGCGAGTTCGGTGAGGTGTGAAGTGCTTCGATCACCTGATCGGCAGCGGTGAAAAAGGCAGTTGACAGCATCTTCGAGTGCTGTATGATTCGCCTCCCGCTACGAGAGATCGCAGCGAGTCAAGTGTTTGAAGCTAAACGAGTTTCTCGGAAAAAACTTCAAAATAAACGCTTGACAGCCAATGAGGAAAGCGTAGAATGCGCGCCTCGGTTGAGACGAAAGGCTCTTAACCAAACGCTCTTTAACAAATCGAATCAAGCAATTCGTGTGGGTGCTTGTGAGTACGGACTGATAGTCGCCAAGATTATCAGCATCACAAGTGGCCATGCGAGA